>NZ_JBITMW010000001.1:0-694254 GCF_044466585.1 Micromonospora sp. NPDC049359
GGCCTTCCTGCATCACTACAATCACCACCGACCCCACACCGCCACCGGCGGCCTACCACCCATCACCAGGTTGACCAACCTCCCTGGACAGCACATCTAACCCCTCCCCCTCCCCTCCCCGGCCCCACCTCCCCCGGCCCCCGCCTCCCCCGGCCCCCGCCTCCCCCGGCCCCCACCTCCCCCGTCGATCATGGACTTGTGGTGGGCAATTTAGGCATTGATGCCCCCTTTGCTCACCACCACAAGTCCATGATCGACGCGGTGGGGTGGGTGCGGTGGGTGGGTGGGTGGGGTGGGCGGTTAGTGGGCGCCCAGGTGGGACAGGAGGTCCTGGCGGGTCAGGACGCCCTTGGGCTTGCCGTCGACCAGGACCAGAGCGGCGTCGGACTTCTCCAGCAGGCCCACGGCCTCGCTGACCGGCTGGCCGCCACCGATCATCGGCAGCGGGTCACCCATGTGCCGCTCGATGGTGTCGTGCAGGTGAGCCTGGCCGGTGAACAGCGCGTCGAGCAGGTCCCGCTCGGCGATCGAGCCGGCGACCTCGCCGGTCACGACGGGCGGCTCGGCCTTGAGCACCGGCAACTGCGAGACACCGTACTCACGCATGTAGTCGATCGCGTCGCGGACCGTCTCGGTCGGGTGCACGTGCACCAGCTCGGGCAGCCCGCCCGGCTTGCTGGCCAGCGCGTCGGCCACAGTGGGCTCGGCGCCGGAGTTGTCGAGGAAGCCGTACCGGGCCATCCACGAGTCGTTGAAGATCTTCGAGAGGTAGCCCCGGCCACCATCGGGCAGCAGCACCACCACGACGTCGTCCGGGGCAGCCCTGCGCGCCACCTCCAGCGCGGCCACCACTGCCATCCCGCAGGAGCCGCCGACCAGCAGCCCCTCCTCGCGGGCCAGCCGCCGGGTCATCTCGAACGACGCCTTGTCGGACACCTCGATGATCTCATCGGCGACGCCCCGGTCGTACGTCTCGGGCCAGAAGTCCTCGCCGACGCCCTCCACCAGGTACGGCCGGCCGGTGCCGCCGGAGTAGACCGAACCCTCCGGGTCGGCGCCCACGATCTTCACCCGGCCGTCGGAGGCCTCCTTGAGGTACCGGCCGATGCCGGAGATCGTGCCGCCGGTGCCGACGCCCGCCACGAAGTGGGTGAGCCCGCCCTCGGTCTGCTTCCACAGCTCCGGGCCGGTGGTCTCGTAGTGCGAGCGCGGGTTCGCCGGGTTGCTGTACTGGTCGGGCTTCCACGCGCCGGGAATCTCGCGGGTCAGTCGGTCCGAGACGTTGTAGTACGAGCGCGGGTCCTCCGGGGCGACCGCCGTCGGGCAGACCACCACCTCGGCGCCGTACGCCCGCAGCACGTCCTGCTTGTCCTGGCTGACCTTGTCGGGGCAGACGAAGACGCACCGGTAGCCCTTGAGCTGCGCCACCAGGGCCAACCCGACGCCGGTGTTGCCGCTGGTCGGCTCGACGATGGTGCCGCCGGGCTTGAGCAGACCGGCCGCCTCGGCGTCCTCGACCATGCGCAGCGCGATGCGGTCCTTCACCGAGCCGCCCGGGTTGACGTACTCCACCTTGGCGAGCACGGTGGCCTGGATGCCCTCGGTGACGCTCCGCAGGCGGACCAGCGGAGTGTTGCCGATCATGTCGACGACGTTGTCGTAGTACTGCACGGTGTGCCCTTCGTTGCGGCGCCGGCGACGGCGGCCGGGCAGACGTATCCTCGCCGCCCAGCGTACGTGCCGTCAGTGCACCAGACCCCCGGGGATGACCGAGCTGCGCCGGGCCTCCCACTCCAGGAAGCGGTCGGTCTCGGAGAGCACGCTGCCCGCCAGCCAGGTGACCATGACGGCGTCGTCGGCCAGCCCGAAGATCGCCAGCGGGATCTCGGGCAGGAAGTCGATGGGCGAGACGATGTACGCCGTGGCCGCCGTCATGAGGGCCAGCCGGAGGCCACCGTCGTACTCGCCCCTGGTGGTGGCCCGGATCATCCGGGGCAGCGCCGCCAGCCGGGCGCCCAGCGACGGTCCGCCCCGCGCCCCCGCCATCAGTGCCCGCGCCAGGGCCGCGAACGCCGCGCTGCGCTTCAGTGTCTTCCCCATCGTCGCGCTCCTCTCCGCCGGATCAGCGTGGCGGGTCGGCGCAAGTCGGCCGGCCTCCACCGGACAGGTACCCCGTCGCGTCGGTTTCCAGGCATCCGCGAGCCGTGACGACGACAGCGGTGTGTCGGGCCGGCGCGATAATGTCGCCATATGGGGGTGGCTGGTTCTGTCGTACCCGTTGGTCCGCGCCGGCGGCAGGCCTGGCGGATCGCCCGACTGGCGGCGATCGGCACGGGCGCCACCGCGGCGGCCGCGATGGCGACCGGCGGCGTGCTGCTCGGCCAGGCCCGCCAGGCCCGGCGCACCATTCCGATGGCCGAGGCGCCCCCGCCGCGCTGCGACGGGATGTACGGCGCGAAGTTCCCCGGCCCCGCGCTCACCATGGTCGTGCTCGGTGACTCGTCGGCGGCCGGCTACGGGGTCCACCGCCGCCGGGAGACACCCGGAGCGCTGCTCGCCACCGGCCTCTCCCGGCGGCTGCACCGGCCGGTGCTGCTGCGCCGGTTCGCGGTGGTCGGGGCCATCTCCGCGGCCCTACGTCACCAGGTGGAGGCGGCGCTCGACTGCTCCCCGGACATCGCGGTGATCCTCATCGGCGGCAATGACATCACCAACCGCACCCCGCGCGGCCTGGCCGTGCGTTACCTGGTCGAGGCGGTCCGCTCGCTGCGCGCCGCCGGCTGCGAGGTGGTCGTCGGCACCTGCCCCGACCTCGGCGCGATCCGGCCGATCCAGCCACCGCTGCGCTGGCTGGCGCACCGGTGGAGTCGCCAGCTCGCCGCTGCGCAGACGGTGGCCGTGGTCGAGGCGGGCGGTTGGACGGTGTCCCTGGGCGACCTGCTCGGCCCGCGGTTCGCGGCCGAGCCGCTGCGGATGTTCGCCTGGGACCGGTTCCACCCCTCCGCCGAGGGGTACGCCATGGCCGCCGCCGCCCTGCTGCCGACGATGTTGTCCGCGCTCGGTGCGGGGCACGAACGACGGGTTACACCGGCGCGGGGCGAGGGCGTACGGTCGCTGCCAGAGGCCGCGCAGGAGGCGGCCCGGCACGCCGGCACCGAGGTCAGCGGCGCCCAGGTCCGGGGCCGCGACCGAGGGCCGGCCGGCCGGTGGGCGCAGCTGCGTCGCCGGGCGTTCTTCGGTGTGCACGCGGTGCCGCAGGCAGGCTCCGCGGACACCTCGACAGTGGAGGGACTGGCATGAACGAGCGCAGCGAGCGGGACGTGACCGCCGGCTTCCCCGGCCGGCTGGGTCGGGCGGCGGCGCTCTCGCTGCTGGCCGGCACGGTGGGCGGCGCCGCCGTCCTGGCCGGCGAAGCGTTCGTCGCGCGCCACCGGCGCTACGCCCAGCCGGAGCTGGGGCTGGCGCTGCGCGCCACGATCGGCCGGGCCGAAGCCGCACCGCTGCGCCTGGTGCTGCTCGGTGACTCGTCGGCACTGGGTGTCGGCGTCGACCGCCTCGAGGACACCATCGGCGGGCAGTTGGCCAACCTCCTCGCCGAGGGGCCGTCCGGCCGTCGGGTGCACCTGTCCAGCGTCGGCGTCTCGGGGTCCCGCTCCACCGACCTGGCCACCCAGGTCGCCCGGGCCCTGCTCGGCGAGCGACCCGACGTGGCGCTGATCCTGATCGGCGCGAACGACGCCACCGGGCTGCGCCGGCCCGGCGACGCGTCCGCGTACCTGGGGGCGGCGGTGCACCGGCTGCGGGAGGCGCGCGTCGAGGTGGTGGTGGGCACCTGCCCCGACCTCGGGGCCGTACGCGCCATCGCGCCGCCGCTACGGCAGCTCGTGGGCTGGTCCGGTCGGCGGATGGCCCGCGCGCAGACCACGGCGGTACTGGAGGCGGGCGGGACGGTGGTCGACCTGGCCACCGAGACCGGTCCGGTGTTCCGAGCCGACGCGGGCACGCTGTGCCACGACGGTTTCCACCCGTCGGCCGACGGCTACCGGGTGTGGGCGCACGCCCTGCTACCGGCCATCGTGGCCGCCGCGGCGGTCGCCTCCCGGCGGTGACGCACGCCCGGCGAGGGTGACATTTCCCGCCGCCCCCGCTTCTTCCGCGCCATGTTACCGGCGGGTTAACGTTGGCCCATGCCGATTGAGTCGCCCCGCGATGCCGTCATCGTCGCTACCGCCCGCTCCCCCATCGGCCGGGCCCACAAGGGGTCCCTGCGCGATGTCCGCTCCGACGACCTCGCCGCGACCATCGTCCAGGCCGCCCTGGACAAGATCCCCCAGCTCGACGCGAGCACCATCGACGACATCTACCTCGGGTGCGGCCTGCCCGGCGGTGAACAGGGCTTCAACATGGCCCGGGTGGTGGCCACCCTGCTCGGCCTGGACACCGTGCCCGGCGCGACGCTGACCCGCTACTGCGCCTCGTCGTTGCAGACCACCCGGATGGCCCTGCACGCGATCCGCGCCGGCGAGGGCGACGTGTTCGTCTCCGCCGGGGTCGAGATGGTCTCCCGGTACGCGCGCGGCAGCTCCGACGGTCTGCCGCCGGAGGCGCAGGCGCTGGTCGGCGGCGGCTGGGAGAACCCGCGCTTCGCGTCCGCGGCCGAGCGCTCGAAGCGCCGCGCCCAGGGCGGCGCCGAGGTGTGGACCGACCCGCGCGACAGCGGCGACCTGCCGGACATCTACCTGACCATGGGGCAGACCGCGGAGAACCTGGCCCAGGTGTACGACGTGACCCGCGCCGACATGGACGAGTTCGGGGTACGCAGCCAGAACCTCGCCGAGAAGGCCATCGCGGACGGCTTCTGGGCCCGGGAGATCACCCCGGTCACCACGCCGGACGGCACTGTGGTGAGCACCGACGACGGTCCCCGACCCGGCGTCACCCTCGACGCGGTCGCCGGGCTGAAGCCGGTGTTCCGCCCCGACGGCCGGATCACCGCGGGCAACTGCTGTCCCCTCAACGACGGGGCCGCCGCCGTCGTGGTGATGAGCGCCCAGCGGGCCGAGGAGCTGGGCGTGACCCCGCTGGCCCGGATCGTCTCCACCGGCGTCACCGCGCTGTCGCCGGAGATCATGGGCCTCGGGCCGGTTGAGGCGTCCCGGCAGGCGCTGCGCCGGGCGGGCATGACCATCGACGACGTCGACCTGGTCGAGATCAACGAGGCGTTCGCCGCCCAGGTCATCCCCTCCTACCGCCAGTTGGGCATCCCGGAGGAGAAGCTGAACGTGATGGGCGGCGCGATCGCCGTCGGGCACCCGTTCGGCATGACCGGCGCCCGAATCACCGGCACCCTGCTCAACGCCCTCGAGTGGCACGACAAGACGATCGGTCTGGAGACCATGTGCGTCGGTGGCGGCCAGGGCATGGCCATGGTGCTCGAACGGCTCAGCTGACGGATTGAGCGCGCCGGGCGCGCGGCTGCGGGCTGCCCGGGGGCAGCCGGCGAGCCGCTCTGAGTAGCCGGGCGCGCGGCACCGGGCGCGCCCGGCTACTCAGAGCGCGTTGCGGGTCGCCGTCACCTCGGCGGCGGCCCGCGTCAGCACCTCGGCGTCGGCCCCGGCGGCGAGCAGGTCGGCCGTCACCACCCGCAGTTGGTCGGGCAGGGCCAGGTCGTTGTCGAGCCGGGGCACGGTTCGCCGTGGTTGCCCCTCGGCGTCGGCCGCGAGGTTGGCGACCTCCTGCACCAGACGGTGCACCAGGTCGGCGCGGGGCACGTTGCCGGTGGTCGCGGTCGCGGCCCAGCGCGGCTGTTCCCAGTGCCCGACCTGGCCGACCAGCAACCGCACGGCCTGCTCCAACTCCGCTACGCTCACCGCGCCGAGTCTACGGTCGACCCACGCCGCACAACCGGCCGGAGCAGCCGAGATCAACTCGACTTTCTGGAAACCTGGGCATCCCCGCGCCCCGGACACCCCGACATTCGGTAAAGCGAGTCGATCAGCGGCGCAGGTAGCTGAGCAACCGCAGCAACTGCCAGTAGAGGAACACCAGGCCGGTCAGCAGACCGAACGCGCTCAGCCACGCGTACCGGCGCGGTCGGCCGTCGCGCACCGAACGCTCGACCAGGTCAAAGTCGAGGATGAAGCTGAACGCGCCCGCGATGATCGCCACCACCGAGAAGGCGTACGGCAGCCAGCCGACCTCCCCGCTGACGCTGTAGACCGCCAGCCCTGGCCGCCCGGAGATCAGGTACGACACGAGGTTGACCACGCTCAGCACGGCGATGCCGAGCAGCGTGCCGATCACCAGCCGGGCCAGTCGGGGGGTCGCGCGGATCACCCGGGCCCGGTACAGCGCGGCCATGCCGAGGAACACACCGAAGGTGCCGGCCACCGCCTGCACGACGATCCCCGGGTAGACCTGTTCGAAGGCCCGGCTGGCCACCCCGAGCAGCAGCCCCTGGAGCAGCGCGTAGCCGATGATCGGCACCGGATTGGTGATCCCCCGCAGCGAGATGACCAGGACCAGCACTATCGAGGCCAGAGCGGTGCCGGCCAGGGCCGCGCCCAACCACACCGCGTCGGGCACCACCGCCCAGGACACCGCGGCGGTCGCGCCGGTGAGCAGGAGCAATCCGACGGTACGCACCACGACGTCGTCGACCGTCATCGGCTCGACGTCGCGGGAGCTGACCACCCGGGACTCCAACCGGCCGGTCTCGTCCAGCCGGTTGAGCACCGGGTTGTCGCTGCGCACCGTCGCCTCCTTCGCCCGTACCCCCAGGAGATTCACTCTCCCCCGGACGGCCCGGCGGTGGCGGCGAAACGGCGCGGACGACGGCGCCCGCCCCCACGGGAAGCGGGAGCGGGCGCCGGTCAGCGGTGCGGACGAGGTCAGTCGTCGCCCTGGAAGTAGCTCAGCAGGCGCAGGATCTCGATGTAGAGCCAGACCAGGCTGACCAGGATGCCGAACGCGGCCACCCAGGAGTAGCGCTGGGGCAGGCCCATCCGGACGCCGTCCTCGATCTCCTTGAAGCTGAGCACGAAGCTCAGCGACGCGACCACGATGCAGACGAGGCTGAAGCCGATCGCGAGCGGGCTGCCGTCCCGCAGCCCGGTGTTGACGCCGAACAGCGCCAGCACCAGGTTGATCAGCATCACCGCGGCGAGGCCGATGATGGCCGTCGACACGATCTTCACGAACATCGGGGTGGCCCGGATGATCTTCGCCTTGTAGACCATCGTCATCACGAAGAAGATGCCGAAGCTCGCCACGGCGGCCTGAAGCACGATGCCGTCGTAGAAGGTCTCGAACGCCTTGCTGACCATGCCGACGAAGACGCCCTCGACCACCGCGTACGCGATGACCAGCGCCGGGTTGGCCATCCGGGAGAACGAGATGATCAAGCCCAGCACCAGGCCGACCACCGCCGCGCCGATCCAGGCGGCGCCGAGGAGCGAGTCGGGCACGAGCACCCAGGCGGCCGCAGCGGTGACGCCGAGGATGCCGAGCAGGGCGACCGTCTTGACGACCACGTCGTCGACGGTCATGGGCGCCACGGTGGGCGGTGCGGCCGGGTAGCCGGTCTGGGACGGGTACTGCTGCGGAATGCCGGGCTGTCCGTACGGCCCGGTCGGTGCGTACCCGGCGGAGCGCTCCCGCTCGGCCGCCTGGCCGAGCCGGGCGAGCACCGGGTTCGAGGTCTTCACTGTCTGGCCTCCCTCAGGGGGTCGTTTGCACGTGAACGTGCCCACCAAGAGTAAACTGCCCGACCCACTCCTGGTGATCACGAATGGGAACGCGAGGCCGTGCCGGATGGTGCCCGGGGCGGGGGTCGAACCCGCACGCCTTTCGGCAGCCGCTTTTAAGGCGGCCGTGTCTGCCGTTCCACCACCCGGGCGGGTGGCACCCGCGCGTCGACACGCACGGTGCAGTGTCACCGTAGCCGGTCGGCGGCGACCCGGCGTACCCCGCCGGCTTGGCCACATTAGGGTCGATGCCGTGAGCAGCGCAGCCCCCACGGCCCCCGACGCCGCCCCTGACCAGGCGGTCCGCCTCGCCGATCCGGCAGAGCGCGCGAGCCGGGCCGGACGGCTGCGCACGGCCGCCCGCCGCCACCGGACGGATCTACTGGTCGCCCTCGTGTGGGTGGCGCTGGCCGGCTGGCTGACCCACGGGCTGTGGCCCGACCCGGGCGGGCGCACGTTGGCGCTCAACCCCGAGGACCAGACGCTCTACGAATGGTTCCTGGCCGTCGACGCACGAGCGCTGCTCGGTGACTTCCACCTGCTCACCGACCGGCTCAACGCCCCGGACGGCGTCAACCTGATGGCCAACACCACGATCATCGCGCTCGGTGTGCTCTGCGCCCCGGTCACCCTGCTGTTCGGTGCGCCCACCTCCTTCGCGCTGCTCGCCGCCGCCAACCTGGCCGGCACCGCCCTCGCCTGGTACCTGCTGTTCCACCGGACGATGCGCGTCCGCCGGCTCGCCGCCGCGCTCGGCGGCGGTCTGTGCGGCTTCGGCCCCGGCATGGTCTCGCAGACCAACAGCCACCTGCACATGACGGCGCAGTGGCTGGTGCCGGTGATCGTCTGGCTGGTGGTACGGCTGCTGCGGGCGTCCGACCCCGGCGAGGGTCGTGGTCGGCCCACCGGCCCGGACCGACGGCAGATGATCAGCTCGGCAGCCGGGCTGGCGGTCGCCGTGACCGCACAGGTCTTCATCGGCGAGGAGGTGCTCTTCCTCAGCGCCGTCACGCTGCTGGTGATGGCGATCGCCTACGCCCTCGCGGACCGGAACCTCGCCCGGAGAGCGCTGCCCGGGTTCGCTGGCGGACTGGCGATCGCCGCCGGTCTGGCGATGCTGGTGCTCGGCTACCCGCTGTGGTTCCAGTTCGCCGGGCCGCAGGGTGTCGCCGACGGGATGTTCAGCCCGGCCTACTTCTCGGCCGACCTGAGCAGCTGGTGGGCGGTCTCACCGCTGTCGGTGGCCGGCAGCGACGAGGCGTCGCGCCTCACCACCGGGCCGGCCGAGTACAACACCTTCCTCGGCTGGCCGCTGCTGCTCGTCACCGCCGTCTGCGCGATCTGGGCCGGGCGACGCCGGCTGGTCCTGGCGTGTGTGGCGGCGGCCCTCGTGATGGGCGCCCTCTCGCTCGGCCCGGAGGTGGTGCTCGGCGGCACCCGCACCGCGCTGCCCGGCCCGTACGCCCTGCTTTCCGGCCTGCCGGTGGTGGACGGCGCGTTGCCGATGCGGTTCGGGCTGGCACTGCTGCCGATCGTGGCGACGGTGCTGGCTCTCGCCGTCGACCGGGCACTGGCCAGCACCGGGCGGGCGCGTCGGCTGGTGCCGCTCGCCGTCGTCGCGGCTCTCCTGCCGATCTTCCCGACCCCGCTGCCGACCGCCGGGCGGCCCGCCCTGCCGGAGTTCGTCACCGGCGGACACTGGCGGCAGTGCGTCGAGCCCGGTGGTGTGCTGGTCCCGGTGCCGCTGCCCACCCCCAAGGAGCCGTGGCCGATGCGCTGGGCGGCCGCCGCCAACGCCGGCTTCGGCCTGCCCGAGGGGTTCTTCATCGGCCCCTACGGGCGCGGTGGCACCGCCGCCATGGGCACCTTCAAGCAGCCCACCTCGGCCCTGCTGGCCGACGTCGCCCGCCGCGGCGACCAACCGGCCATCGGTGACGAGCAGCGCCGGCAGGCCGCGAAGGACGCGGACTTCTGGGGCGCGTCCTGCGTGGCACTGACCGATGACGCCCCGCACGCCGACAGCCTGCGGGCAACCCTGGAACAGTTGTACGGCCCCGCCACCCGCATCGCCGACGCCTGGATCTGGCGAGTCTGACGCCACCGCAGTGCGCCGACGCCGCCGAGGTGAGCCGATGCCGGCCGGGTGAAAGGAAGGGCCCCCTTCTATACCGGAAACGATAAGAAGGTGCCCTTCCTTACAGCTAAGTCAGACGCGCGGAGCGCCGACCGGCTGGGACGCCTCGACGAACTCCTCGCGCGGGTCGTGCAACTGGCCCAGCGCGACCACCTCACGCTTGAGGAAGAACGCCAGCGACCAGTCCACCACGACCCGGACCTTACGGTTGAACGAGGGGATCCGGCTCATGTGGTACGTCCGGTGCATGAACCAGGCCGGCCAACCCGTCATCTTGATGCCGTACACCTGGGCGACGCCCTTGTGCAGGCCGAGGCTGGCCACGCTGCCGGCGTGCTTGTGCTTGTAGTCGACCGGCTCGCGACCCCGGATCACCGCGACGATGTTGTCGGCCATCCGCGCCGCCTGACGCACCGCGTGCTGCGCGCTCGGCGAGCAGAAGTTGCCCGGCTCCTTGGTCAGGTCCGGCACGGCGGCGCAGTCACCCGCGCTCCACGCGCCCTCGATCACCCGGTCACCGTCGACCACCTGCAGGGTCGGGATGCAGGTGACCCGCCGACGATCGTCGCGCGGGAAGTCCGTCGCGTCCAGCATCGGCGACGGCTTCACGCCCGCCGTCCACACGATCGTGTCGGACCGGAAGCTGTCCCCGTCGGAGAGCTTCACCACCCCGTCGACACAGGACTCCAGGCGGGTGTCCAGCCGGATGTCCATGTTGCGCTTCGTGAGCTGCTGCACCGTGTAGGCGCCCATGTCCCGGTCGACCTCGGGGAGCACCCGCTGGGTCGCCTCGACGAGCACCCAGCGCATGTCCTCCGGCTTCAGCTCCGGGTAGTAGCGCAGGGCGTCCCGGGCCATGTCCTCCATCTCGGCGAGCGCCTCGATGCCGGCGTACCCACCGCCGACGAACGTGAAGGTCAACGCCGAACGGCGGACCTCCGCGTCCGGGGTCGCGGCCGCGATGTCCAGCCGGTCCAGCACGTGGTTGCGGAGGTAGATCGCCTCGCCGATGGTCTTGAACCCGATGCCCTGCTCGTGCAGGCCCGGAATCGGCAGCGTCCGGGACACCGACCCCGGGGCCACGATCACGTGGTCGTACGCGATCTCCCGGGCCGGGCCGGCGATCGGCTGCACGGTCGCCACCTTGCGGTCGTGCTCGACACGCGTCACGGTCCCCGCCACCACCGTGCACCGGCGCAGCTCGCGGCGCAGCGGCACCACGGCGTGCCGGGGGGAGATGTTCCCCGCCGCGGCCTCGGGGAGGAACGGCTGATAGGTCATGTGGGGCTGGGGGTCCACGACGATGACCTCAGCCTCACGGGAGCTGAGCTTCTTCGACAGGCGCAGGGCGGCGTAGAGACCGACGTGCCCGGCACCCACCACAAGGATCCGCTTCGGATTCACGTCATCTATCTTTCCCCGCCCTGCTCAGGTAATCCCGCTCGCGCCCCCCATCTGTGACGGAACACAACCCCTGTGACCTGCGTAACCCTGTTGCAACACCGGTTCACCTACGCCGCAGCAGCCAACCCAGCAACGCGGCGACACCCACCGCCACCAGCAGCCCGAGCACGGTGACCCACTGGTGACCGGTCTCGCCACCAAGACCCGCCACCCGCAACAGCAGCACCCCCAGCACGGCCGTACCCAGGAGCACCGCGGCCACCCGCGACAACCACCGGCTGATCAGTCCGGAGTCCACCACCCCGTCGTACGGCAGCAGTGCCGCCAGCGCGCACAGGGAGTGCCCCAGGTACAGCAGCGCGGCGACGGCGAGCAACCGCCACAACGCCACCGGCCGGCCGTACCCGTCGGTCGCGAGCAGCCAGCCACCCGCCATCACCAGCGCCGCGAACGTCGGCCACAACCGGCGCGGACCCACGGCCGGCAGTAGCGCGGCGACCGCCAGGAACAGCAGCGGCCGACCGGTCAACACCTCGCCGGGAAACGCCACCGCGAAACCGGCCAGCGTCGTGACGAAGATGGCGACCCGTACCAGCAGCGGTATGGCGCTGATCCGGGTCACGGCGTCCTGAGCGGCCCGAACCCGCTCCCCGATCGCGTTCACCATGCTCCTGTCGTTCGCGACTGCGGGGCTCGCAAACCCGGCTCACTCCTCGCGCTCACCGTGCTCCTGTCGTTCGCGACTGCGGGGCTCGCAAACCCGGCTCACTCCTCGCGCTCACCGGGCACCCACCCTTGGGGCCGTCGCCAGCCGGGCCACGTCCCGCAACACCTGGTCCAGGCTGCCCGCGCCGGCCCAGCGCACCACGGGCACACCGTGCTCCCGGAGTTGCCCGATCATCGTCTCCCGGTCCAGTCGCCACAGGCGGTACGCCACCTCGGCCCACCCCCGGTCCTTCGGCGGAGTCAGGTCGGCCGGCAACGTGTCGACCGCCACCACGAAGCGGCCGGCGCGCGCCAGCCGTGCCAGCATCTGCGCCGACCGCTCGTCCAGCAGCGGGGTGAGGACCACCACCAGCGCGTCCGAGGAGAGCAACTGCGGACCGAAGACCTGGTCGTATGGCTCGTGCTGAGCCGCCTCGGCGCGTACGTCGAGCAGCCATTCCAGCACCGTCAGGTACTGCCGGCGGCCGGCGCCGGGGCGCAGTCGGCGGGCGCCCGGCCCGTACTCGAGCAGCGACACCCGGTCGCCCCGGTGCAGGTAGTGCTCGGCGATCGCGGCGGTGGCCCGCACGGTGGTGTCCAGTACGGACGCGGCGCCGTCCACACCGCCGGAACGGCCCGCCTCGGCGAGCAGGTCGAGCAGTACCACCACCTCGGCGTCGCGGTCGGACAGCGTCGCCGCGACGTGCAACTGCCGGGCGCGCAGCGACACCCGCCAGTCGACGCGGCGGAGTCGGTCGCCCGGGGCGAAGACCCGCACTCCGGCCAGCTCACCGCCCTCTCCGGGACGGCGGGAGTGGTGCGCGCCCACCAGACCGGCGGCGCGGGGCATCGCCTCCACCGCCTCGAACGGCTCGGTACGCGGGTAGACCCGTACCCCGACCGGTTCGGTGATCACCGCCCGGGACACCAGCAGGCCGCCCGCCGCGGCGACCCGCGCCCCGGCCGGGCCGACGGGGTGCCGACCCCACCGCAGAGCCCGCCCGGCCAGTTCCAGGTCCACCGCCGCGCCGCTGGGCACCGAGGTCACGAACGGCCGGTCGGCGGCCGAGCGTCCCCGGCCGGGGGCGGGCGAGGTGGCGGTGGCTGGCGGCGCGGCGACGGGTTCGACACCGGCGAAACCGGCACGGGCGATCCGCAGCCACGGCGAGACCCGCGACCGAACCACCACAAGGTCGTAGTCGACCGTGTCCGGGTTGCCGACACTCACCGCCGCCGCCACCTCACCGCCCTCGACCAGCGGTCCGTCCTCGGCACTGGTGATCCAGACCTGCGGCAGCGCGGTGGGCCGGCGACGCAGCGCGTACGCGGTACCCAGCGCGAGCGGCGCCGCCAGCACGACGAGGTCGACCCGTCCCAGCAGCACCCCCGCCACCAGCAACAGGCCGGCGAGCAGCACGGCGCGGCCGAGCGCGGGGGTGGGCGCCCAGCCGGCGCTCGATTCCGGCTCGGTGGATCGCGGCGCGGACGCGGTCGGACCGGTCATCAGTGCCGGGGCCCGCCGGCGGCGTAGCTGGGCAGGGCGCCGCTGGCCGGAGCCGGCGTCCCCTCCAACACCTCTCCGACCACGAACGCCGGGTCGACGCGGCGCAGCCACATCTCGGGGCGCAGGGTGATCCGGTGGGCGAGCGCGGGGGCGGCGACCGCCTTGACGTCCTCCGGCACCACGTAGTCCCGGCCGTCGAACACCGCGCGTACCCGGGACAGCAGCAGCAACGCCAACGAGCCACGCGGCGAGGCGCCGACCAGCACCGACGGGTGTTCCCGGGTGGCCGCCGTGAGCGCCACGATGTACCGGCCGATCGAGTCCTCCACCACCACGTCCTCCAGGGCGGCCTGCATGGCCCGCAGGGTGGCGGCGTCCACCACCGGTTTGATGTCCGCCTCCTCGCGGCGGCGGCCCATCCGGCGGCGCAGCACCTCCCACTCCTCCTCCTGGTGGGGGTAGCCGAAGGAGACCCGGAGCAGGAACCGGTCGAGCTGCGCCTCGGGCAGCGGGTACGTGCCCTCGTACTCGATGGGGTTGGCGGTCGCCAGCACGTGGAACGGCTCGTCCAGTTTGTACGTGACGCCCTCGACCGAGACCTGCTTCTCCTGCATGGCCTCGAGCAGCGCGGACTGGGTCTTCGGCGGCGTCCGGTTGATCTCGTCGGCGAGGAGCAGGTTGGTGAAGACCGGCCCGGCCCGGAAGGTGAAGTCGCCGTTGCGCTGGTCGTAGAGGAAGGAGCCGGTGACGTCGGCGGGGAGCAGGTCGGGGGTGAACTGGAGGCGGCGGAAGTCCAGCCCGAGCGCCTGCGCGAAGGAGCGCGCGGTCAGCGTCTTGCCGAGGCCGGGCAGATCCTCCAGGAGCACGTGCCCACCCGCCAGGATGCCGGCGAGGACCAGTTCCAACGCGTCGCGCTTGCCGACCACGACGGTGCCGACCGCGTCCAGGACGGCCCGCGCCAGGCGACCGACCTCGGTGGCGGGCATGCTCCGGTCCACGTCGTTCATCAGATCTTCTCCAGTTCGGCGACGATCACCGCGAGATCGCGCGGCGACGGGGGGCGTCGGGGCGGGGTTTCCAGGAACGTCCACAGCCGGTCGCCCAGCAGGGCGCGGGCGCGGACCGGATCCGACTCACGGGTCACGGAGTGCTTCAGGCGAAGCCGCTCGTCGGCCAGTTCCGCGAGCCGGGGCAGGATCACCCCGGTGAAGCGTTCGGGTCGCGTGGTGGACCAGTCCAGCGGCAGTTCCCAGCCGTTGATCGCGGCGCGCAGCGCGTCCCGGGCACCCCAGTTCCAGGTGCCGTCGTCGTCCTGGGCGAGCCGGGTGCGGGACCTCGCCGCGGGTGGCGGTGCGAGCGCGGCGGCGACCCGGCGTACCGCGGACACGGCGAACACCCCGGCGATCAGGATCGCCAGGGAGATCTGCAGGCCGACCGCCCGCAGACCGACGACGAGGACGGCGACCAGGGCCGCGTTGCCGAGAAGGGCCCGGAACACCCGCCCGGCCCGGCCACCGGACCGCCCGTCGTCGTGCCTCGGCCGCTCCTCCTCGAAGGTGAGCAGGTCGTCGATGCTGGCGCTGCCACTCATGCCGGCACCTCGGGCGGGCCAGTCGTCACGATGGTGAGTTCGCCACGCAACCGCCGCAGCGCGGCACGGGCCTGGTCGCGGGTGCCCGCGCCGACCTCACGCGTGGCGTACCGGGCCTCGCGGTAGACGTGCGCGAACTCGGCCAGCACGTCGGCGCTGACGATCGCCGGGACACCTGTCGACTCGTCGCCCCGCAGCAACCGGGTGACCAGGTCGGTCGGTGTGTCGCCGAGATGCCGGGGCACACCGGCGGCGGAGGCGGCCTCCTCCAGACGTACCCAGCAGGCGATGACCGCGACCCGCGGATCGGTGGACTGGTCGTCCAGCTCCACCAGGCCGGCGTCCAGGGCGGCGACCACCTCGCGGGCCGTGCCCTCGGCCGTACGCCGGGCCCGCTGCGCCGGTAGGACCCGCGAGGTACGACGCAGCGCGCCACGCAGCAGGATCCAGGTCAGGTAGCCGAGCACCGCGAGGATCGCCAGCCCGAGCAGGGCCATCGCCACAGTCGCGATCCACTGCGGGATGTGCGCCTGGGTGGCCTCGCCGGCGTCCCTCGGTTCGACGGGGATCGACGGCGACGGCACGTCCGTCGGGTATTCCGGTACCCACGGCACGTTCGAGGCGGCCGGCGGGATCCGGCTCGCGCCGATCGACGAGTGGGCGGACGCGAGCGCGGCCGCCGCGAGCAGGGCCGCCACCACACCCACCGGCCACCAACGGCGCAGCAGGCCGAGCACCGGGCGGACCACACCCGATCCGGCGGGCGGCGACGGCGCGGGCGGGCGTGTTCCGGTCGTCATCGCCACCACCCCACGCGTCCTCAGTCCACTTCGGCCAGCTGCTTGGCCCGGCCGAAGACGTCGTCCAACATCCCCGGTGTCAGCCGCCCGGTGAAGGTGTTCTGCTGGCTGACGTGGTAGCAACCGAGCAACTCCGGCACGGCCGCGCCGGACCAGTGTGCCCCATGGCCGAACGCCGGTCGCGGGCTGGGCGGGCGCTGCCCGTACACGTGGCGGAGCACCGGCCACCACGCGGCCCAGGCGAACGCGCCCAGCGCGACCACGACGCGCAGGGTGGGTCGGATCAGCGTGACCTCACGGTGCAGCCAGGGCGCGCAGGTGTCCCGTTCGTCCGGGGTGGGCTTGTTGTCCGGCGGCGCGCAGCGGACGGCCGAGAAGATCCGGGTGTCCCGCAGGGTGAGCCCGTCGTCGGCGGCGACGCTGGTCGGCTGGTTGGCCAGGCCGGCCCGGTGCAGGGCCGCGAAGAGCACGTCGCCCGAGCGGTCGCCGGTGAAGATCCGGCCCGTGCGGTTGCCGCCGTGCGCGGCGGGCGCGAGGCCCAGGATGGCGATGCGCGCGTCGCCGGGCCCGAATCCGGGCACCGGCCGACCCCAGTACTCCTGGTCGCGGAAGGCCGCCCGCCGGGTGCGGGCCACCTCCTCCCGCCACCCGACCAGCCGGGGGCAGGCGAAACAGTCGCTGACCGCGGCGTCGAGATCGGCCAGGTCCGCCGCCCGCGCGGCACGGGCGACGACCTGATCGGGGGTACGGGACTCAGCCAAGCTTGGCCCGGAAGAGTTCGAGGGTGCGCGCCCACGCGCTGGAGGCGGCGCGCTGGTCGAACGCCTCCGGCCGGTCGTCGTCGAAGAACCCGTGCGAGGTGCCCGGGTAGTCGTAGAGCTGGCAGGTGCCGCCGGCCTCTTCGACGGCGCGACGTACGGCCTGCACACCCTCGTCGGTGGAGGTGCCGTCCTGATCGGAGCAGTGGACGATGGCCGCCTTGCCGGCGTAGTCGACCCAGTCGGAACGCATCGACTCCCCCGACAGGGCGGGATAGAAGCCCGCGGTGGCCACGATCCGCTCGGAGCGGGTCGCCGACTTGAGAGCCAGGCTGCCACCGGCGCCGAACCCGACCGCGCCGACCTTGCCGGTGACCTCGGGACGCCCGGCGAGGTAGTCGGCGGCGTCCGCGACGTCCTTCGCCGCCTCGGCCACTCGCGTCGCCAACTCGTGCTGCGCCTCGGCCGCCTGGTTGGTCTCCGTGTCGTGCCGGAAGTTCGGGACGAGGGCGACGAAGCCGGCCTCGGCGAACCGGTCCGCGACCGACCGGATGTGCGGGACCAGGCCCCACGACTCCTGCAGGACGATGACGGCCGGGCTGGCCGTGCCGCTCGCGGGTATCGCGAGATACCCCTCGCTCGTGCCCCCGTTGCTGCGGTAGCTCACCATGTCGCCCATCGGCCGTCCTCCTAGCGGTCAGTCATCGTTGGCTGGTCGCCCAGTGGTCCTACGTGCCGGTAGCCTGCCACGCCGTGACCCCGGCCGGGAAGACGTCGGAACAGTGGCATTTACCTCCCGTTCGCCGGGCGTTGACTGCGGGTACGCCGACGGCGGCGGGGAATGTTCCCCGCCGCCGTCATCGGTGCTTCAGGCGTGTTATCAGGCCTTCTTGGTCAGGCAGAGCACGTAGCCCTTCTTGCCCGACTCGATGCTGTAGAAGACGTACCCCTCCTGGCCTTCCTTGAAGAACTCGTTGCAGGTGGTCTCGGACTTGGCCTGGGTCTCGGTCTGCCCGTCGAGCCGACCGACCACGTTGTATGCGGCGTCGGTGGAGGTGCACTCGACGACCTTGGCGCCGTCGACCTTCTCCTCCTTGTCCCCCTTGATCTCGGGCAGCTCGGCGATGCAGTCGCCGGCCTTCGCGTCAGCGGTCTCGTCCTTGTTCACGAAGTTGCCGATGGCCGTGCCGAGGCCGAACTTCAGGCCGGCGATGACGAGGAAGATGACGATCGCGCCGATGATGCCGAGCGCCTTCTTACCGCCGGACTTACCCTCCGGCTCGGCCGGCGGCGGCGTCTCGACGGCCGGCTGGGCCGGCGTGCCGACGGCCGGCTGGGCCGGCGTCTCGGCGGCCGGCTGGGCCGGCGCTGCGTCGGACGCGGGGGGCGGTGCGACCTGCTCTGACACGGGGGTTCCTTCCGAGGGATGAATGAGCAGACGACACCGTAACGATCATTGATTTCCGGTGCCGTCCCGCTCGCCTCGTCCGTTCAGCTATTTCCCAGCATCGCGTGCATGATCTGGTTCACATCGCCCCTCAGCTCGTCGGGGTCGGGGTCGGCTCGTCACTCGGCGTCGCGCTCGGGCTTGCCGGCGCTGCGCTCGGGCTTGCCGGCGTCACGGTCGGGGTCGGCGTGCCGGTGGGTGACTCGCTGGCCGACGGCGTGCTGGTCGACGCCTCGGGCAGTCGCGGACCCCGGGGCCCGAACGGCGGCCGGTCCGGGCAGTACGGGTACGGCCGCAGCAGCGGGTTGCCGTACTCGTCGACGCGGCCTTCACAGTCCGGGTAGCCCAGCCGGATCGGATTGCCGTTCTGGTCGAAGAGCCGGGCGTTCTCCACCAGCCGACCCTCGCTGTCGTAGACGAAGACGTCCCGCACCTGGCTGTACGGGTCGTTGATCGACGTCGGATCGATGCCGTAGTCGCCGTACCGCATCCGGTCCTCGGCCTGCATGAGAGCGGAGAGCGCGAAGACGACGAGCACCGCGCTGCCGACCTGCACCGCCGAGCGCGGCCAGCGGGTGAGCTGGGCCGAACGGCGGCCGAGCCAGATCGAGGCGAGCACGAAGCCCACCAGCATGATCAGACCGGCGAGCAACTCCCCACCGAAGCGGGGCAGCACCCCGAAGCTGCCGCCGGTGCTGATCACGGTGAGCAGCATGGCCGCCAGGTAGCCGCGCAGCACCCACCAGGCGGGGCGCAGCAGACGGAGGAATTCGCTCGCCGTCGCGTACCCCAGGGGTGGGCCGAGCCGGGAGTCGAGCGCGCGCAGGCGGCTGCGGACCCGGACCACGGCGGCGGCGACCCGGTGGTCCAGGTTGCGACCGCCGCCGACACCGACGCCGGCAGCGGCGCGCAGCTCGGCGGCGTACGCCTCCGGCTCGCCCAGCCGCTCGACGAGGGTGCCCTCGGCCTCGGCGGCGACCTCCGTGAGGTGGTCGGCGAGGTCCTCGGTCAGCTCGGTGCGGCGATCCGGCGGCAGGTCGGCCAGTGCGGCCCGGACCCGCGCCACGTAGTCGGTGATCTCCTGCTCCATGACGGTCATGCCGCCAGCCCCCGATCGTCGAGCAGCGTGTCCATGGTGGTGGCGAACGAGCGCCAGAGCTTGCCGGAGCGGGTCAACTGGTCACGCCCGGCGGCGTTGAGCGAGTAGTACTTGCGGTGCGGCCCGGTCTCGCTCGGCACGACGTAGGTGGTGAGCAGACCGGCGGCGAAGAGACGGCGCAGGGTGCCGTAGACCGAGGCGTCGCCGATCTCCTCCAGGCCGGCCTCGCGGAGCCGGCGCAGGATGTCGTAGCCGTAACCGTCCTCTTCGCGCAGGACGGCCAGGACGGCCAGATCGAGCACGCCCTTCAACAATTGTGTGGTGTCCACGCATTGCACACTAGTGTGCAATGCGAAGTAGCGTCAACGACTCGCCGATGTGTGGGTGTCGATCAGCATCAGACGGGTTGGAGGCTCCAGGCGATGCCGTCGAGGATGTCGTGCTCGGACGCCACCACCGAGGGCATGCCGGCCCGCTCCATGATCACGCGCAGCACCAGCGCCCCCGCACCGATCACGTCGGCCCGTCCCGGATGCATCACCGGGATCTCCAGCCGCTGCGCGCTGGTCCGCTCCAGCAGGTCCGCAGTCACCCGCGCCACCGCCTCGTACGACACCCGGGCGTGGTGGATGCGCTCCGGGTCGTACTCCTGAAGGTTCTGAGCGATGGCGACCACGGTGGTGACCGAACCGGCGAGGCCGATGAGGGTGGCCGCCTCGCGGCCGGGCACCGCCGCGAGCGCCCGGTCCACGACGGCGGCGACGTCGGCCTCCGCCGCCGCGACCTGCTCCGGCGTCGGCGGGTCACCCGCCAGGTGCCGTTCGGTCATCCGGACGCAGCCGATGTCCACCGAGATCGCCGACCGCACACCGGCCCGGTCACCGACCACGAACTCGGTCGAGCCGCCGCCGATGTCGACGACGAGGAACGGCTCCTCGGCGTCGGCCGGCAGCCCGCGCACCGCCCCCGTGAACGACAGCCGGGCCTCCTCGTCGCCGCTCACCACCTCGGGCGCGACGCCGAGGGTCTGCCGCACCATCTCGGTGAAGTCGGCGGCGTTGGCAGCGTCCCGCGAGGCGGAGGTCGCGCACATGCGCACCCGCTGGGCGCCCAACTTCTCGATGTCGGCGGCGTACGACGCGAGCGCCACCCGGGTCCGCTCGATCGCCTCCGGGGCGAGCCGGCCGGTCCGGTCCACCCCCTGACCCAGCCGGACGATCTCCATCCGCCGGGTCACGTCGGTCAGCGGGGCCTGCGGCCCGGCCGACTCCTCCGGCAGGTCGGCGACCAGCAGTCGGATCGAGTTGGTCCCGCAGTCGATGGCCGCCACACGCGTCGTCACCCGGCAACCCTACGACAGCCCGCCACCGACGCCGGGAGGCCAGTCTCCGATGAGCGTGATGCCTCTGGGTCATCTTGATGACGCACCGGCATCACGCTCAACCGAGCGGTCGGCGCCCGACAGCTCGACGTCGAACGGTGACTACAACCGCAGCAGCATCCGGGTGTTGCCCAACGTGTTGGGCTTGACCCGCTCCAGGTCCAGGAATTCCGCGACACCCTCGTCGTACGAGCGCAGCAGCTGCTCGTAGACCGGCTGCGGCACCGGCGCGCCGTCGATCTCGCGGAAACCGAACGAGCCGAAGAACTGGGTCTCGAAGGTCAGCACGAAGATCCGTGCCACACCCAGCTCCCGGGCCGCGGCGATCAGCTCGCCGACCAGCCGGTGCCCGATGTGCTGACCTCGACAGGACGGATCCACGGCCACCGTACGGATCTCGGCCAGGTCCTCCCACATCACGTGCAGCGCCCCGCAGCCCACCACGACGCCGTCGTCGGCCCGGACCGCGACCCGGAACTCCTGCACGTGCTCGTACAGGGTCACGGTGGCCTTGCTCAGCAGCCGCCGGTCGTTGGTGTACGTGTCGACCAGTCGACGGATGCCCCGCACGTCCCCGGTGCGGGCACGCCGCAGCAGGATCTGCCCCTCGGCCTGGGTGGTCATTCGCTGTCGGGCACGTCCACGCACGGCCCCGCCGTCCACCAGGGCTCGACCAGCGCCAACGTCTCGTCGCCGAACGGGTTCACGCCGGGGCCGGCGCCCAGGGCGTGGCCGAGGTGCACGTGCAGGCACTTCACCCGGCCCGGCATCCCACCGGCCGAGATGCCGGCGATCTCCGGCACCTCACCGATCGCGTCCCGGCGGGCGAGGTAGTCCTCGTGCGCCGCCCGGTAGTGGGCGGCCAGCTCCGGATCGGTCGCCAACCGGTCGGCCATCTCCCGCATCAGCCCCGCCGACTCCAGCCGGCTGCACGCCGCGGTGGCCCGGGGGCAGGTCAGGTAGAACAACGTCGGGAACGGGGTGCCGTCGGCGAGGCGGGGCGTCGTCTCCACCACGTCGGGCAGGCCGCACGGGCAGCGGTGGGCCACCGCCCGGGTGCCCCGGGGCGGGCGGCCGAGCTGCGCGGCCACCGCGGCCAGGTCGGCCTCGGTCGCCGGTTCCCGCTGCGGCAGGGGTACGGAATCCGCCGCCGACTCCGACGGGGGTACGACAGTCACGGTGCTCGTCTCTCCTGGTGTGCTGGTCGGTGGATCACTTGCCCGGCTGCTGGCTGTCCGCCGCGCGTACGCTCGACCAGAGGGTGTCGTACCAGGTCGAAGGCCCGGCCGGGGCACCCGAACCGGCCGGCTTGCCGGCGTCGCGGGCCGCGCCCTCGGCGTCGTTCATGACCACCATCATCTTCTCGCCCGGCCGGCCCATGAAGAACCGCTCCCGGGCCTTGGTCTCGATGAACTCGTCGTCCTGCCACTTGGCGGCCTCGGCGGCGAGTCGGGCGATCTCCTTCTCCTGCGCCGTCTGCGCGGCCTCCATCCGTTCGATGTCGGCCTGCTGGTCGAGGTAGACCCGCACCGGGTAGGTGTACGCCAGGGCGAGCGCGATCAGCACCGCGAACAGGACGGTGGCCCGCCCGGTGAAGCGACGGGGATGGGGTGCGGCGAGCCGCTTGACGGCACCGCCACCGGCGGCGGTACGCCGGGCGGCGGCCGGACGACTCGCGGAGCGTCCGCCCTCGGCGCCCCGGACCGTGCCCGGGGCGCGACCGGCGGCGCCGCGTGTTTCGGCGCGTACGCCGGCGTCCCGGAGCGACCCGCGGGCGGCCCGCCCGGCACCCGGCCGGCCAGCCTGACCCGGTCGGCGGGCGGGCCGTTGACCACCCGGTGTGCGGCGCTGCATCGTCACACCCCTCCCCCGAGGCTACGTCTGTCGCGTACGTGCGCCGGGAGGCCCCACCTGGGGCCTCCCGGCAACCCCACTCAGGCCGAACGGTAACGCGGGAAAGCACCCGCGCCCGCGTAGCGCGCCGCGTCGGCCAGCTCCTCCTCGATCCGGAGCAGCTGGTTGTACTTGGCGACCCGGTCCGAGCGGGCCGGAGCGCCGGTCTTGATCTGACCACAGCCGGTGGCGACCGCCAGGTCGGCGATGGTGGTGTCCTCGGTCTCGCCGGAGCGGTGGCTCATCATGCACTTGAAGCCGGCCCGGTGGGCCAGGTCCACCGCGTCCAGGGTCTCGGTCAGCGAACCGATCTGGTTGACCTTCACGAGGACGGCGTTGGCGGCCTTCTCCGCGATGCCACGGGCGATGCGCTGCGGGTTGGTCACGAACAGGTCGTCACCGACGATCTGCACCCGGTCGCCGATCGACGCGGTCAGCGTCTGCCAGCCGGACCAGTCGTCCTCGGCCAGCGGGTCCTCGATCGACACGATCGGGTACTCGTCGGCGAGCTTGGTGTAGTAGGTGCTCATGTCCTCGGCGGACTTCGCGGCGCCCTCGAAGGTGTAGGTGCCGTTCTCGAAGAACTCGGTGGCCGCCACGTCGAGCGCGAACACGATGTCGGTGCCGAGCCGGTAGCCGGCCTTCTCGACCGCCTCGGCGATCAGGTCCAGGGCAGCCGCGTTGGTGGGCAGGTTCGGCGCGAAGCCACCCTCGTCACCGAGCCCGGTCGACAGGCCCTTCTTCTTGAGCACCGACTTCAGCGCGTGGTAGACCTCCGCGCCGGAGCGCAGCGCCTCGCGGAAGGTGGGCGCGCCGATCGGCGCGATCATGAACTCCTGGACGTCGACGTTGGAGTCGGCGTGCGCGCCACCGTTGAGGATGTTCATCATCGGCACCGGCAGCAGGTGCGCGTTCGGGCCGCCCAGGTAGCGGAAGAGGCTCAGCTCGGCGCTGCTGGCGGCGGCCTTCGCCACCGCGAGGGAGACCCCGAGGATGGCGTTCGCGCCCAGCTCCGACTTGCTGTCGGTGCCGTCGATGTCGAGCATCTTCTGGTCGATGAGCCGCTGCTCGCTGGCCTCGTAGCCGATGAGCTGGTCGACGATCTTGTCTTCGACGTTGGAGACCGCCTTCTCCACGCCCTTGCCCTGGTAACGGTCGGCGTCACCGTCGCGCAGCTCGATCGCCTCGAACGCGCCGGTGGAGGCGCCGGAGGGCACCGCGGCGCGGGCCACCGTGCCGTCGTCCAGGCCGATCTCGACCTCGACCGTCGGGTTGCCCCGCGAGTCGAGAATCTCCCGCGCGACGATTCCCTCGATGGTTGCCACTGAGTCGCTCCTCGTTGTTGTGATCCGGTCCGTGGGTGGGCCGCGACGGTGCGGCTGAGGCAGGTGTTGAACGCAGCGTATCGGGCGACGAGATCGGGCACGGCGTCGCCCGCGCACCCGAGTCGCCCCGCGGTGACGGACATTCCCGTATTTCCGGGCGTCAACCGGCAACGGGTTTGCGCTGCGCGGACTAGATCCACCAGGCTGGTCGCCATGCCCGCCGCCACGACCACCCTCCGCATGCTCGCCGTGTCGGTCATCGCGTCGCTCACGGTCACCGGCTGTCAGACATTCGAGGACGCCGGCAGCGCCATGGGTCGCTCGGATCTCGTCAACGACCTCGCCGCCCGCCTCGACCGGGCACTGGAGTTGACCTACACGGCCGACTACCAACTGCCCGGCGGCCAGACCGCCGCGATCGTCCAGGCGCAGGACCCGGCCCGCTCCGCCTACACCTACCCGGGTGGGCGGCTCACCGTCACCCCCGACGCCGTCACCCGCTGCACAGCGACCGGCGGTCGGATGGCGTGCACACTCGTCGCGCCACCCACCCCCGGCAGCAAGCCCACGGTGGCGCTGTTCGACGAGGCGAACCAGCAGGGTCTCGTCACCCCGCCCGTGGTGGTCGGCCTGCTGACCGCCGCCGCCCTCGACCCGCAGGCAGTGATCAAGCAGAGCGACACCACCGTCGCCGGGCACCACGCCGCCTGCGTCGAGGTACAGCGCTCGGACGGCGACTTCAGCGCCTGCGTGACCACCGAGGGTGTGCTCGGCAGCTTCCTCGGCTCGGTCGACGGCAAACCAATGGAGCTGGCGTTGAGCGACTACTCCGAGTCGGTCGAGAAGGACGCGTTCGACCCGCCCGCCGGAGCAGGCGTCGTCGACAACCGCCCCGGCGGCTCCTGACGTCGTACCCCCGGCTCCTGCTGGCTGTGCCGGCGCGACGGGTGACCGTCCGACGGCCCGGCGGGCGTCAGACGCCGAGCAGGGCGCGCAGGTGGCGCGGCGGCGGGCAGTCGTGGGCGAGCATCGCGTCGTGCCAGTCGCGCGCCGACACCCCCTCCGGGCGGGCGGCGGCGATCTCGGCCACCTCGCTGTACCCGACGAAGTACGTGGAGAGCTGCGTCGAGGTGAGCAGGGACCGGCGCCACTTGCCGGCGGCCTCCCCCTCCTCCTGGAAGCCACGACCGGTCATCAACGCCATGGCCTCGGCCTCGGGCAGCTCCTCGGCGTGCACCAACTGGTCGAGCAGCGCGTTGATGGTCATGCGGAGCTGCATCTTGAGCTGCTGCATCCGCACCGGCAGACCGCCGAAGCCGAGACCGGCCATCAGCTCCTCGGCGTACACGGCCCAGCCTTCGACGAACGGGCCGGAGCGGGCCAACGCCCGCACCCGCGTGCCGCCGACGTGCCGCCGGGCGTGGGCGAGCTGGAGGAAGTGGCCGGGCATCGCCTCGTGCACGGTCAGGTTACGAACCATGTGATCGTTGTACTCGCGGTAGAAGGAGTCGACACGCTGCGCCGACCAGTCCGCCGGGGTGGGCGCGATGCAGTAGAACGTCGGCACCGCCGCGGTCTCCAACGGGCCGGGCGAGTCGCAGTACGCCACCGCGACGCCCCGCGCGAACTCCGGCATCTCCTGGATCACGCACCGGTCGTCGACCAGGGTGACCAGGTCGTGCAGCCGGACGAAATCGGTCGCCTCGTCCAGGGTCACACCGGCCAGCTCGACGATCGTCGAGTCGTCCGGGTGCTCGGCGGCCAACAGGTCCAGCGCCCGGCGTACCGTCTCGTCGTCGGCCGGACCACCGACCAGCTCGACGGCCGCCGCGCGGATCTCCTCGGTGACCCGGTCCAGGTTGGCCCAGGCCCGGCGCTGGATCTCGGCGGCCCCCAGCTCGGTGTCGAGGGTGTGCCAGAGCCGCGCCTCCCAGCGTCGGCGGCCCAGGCGCGGGTCGCGGCCGGGCCCGGCGTCGGCGGCCAACCGGACCCGCAGCCAGGCGACGAACTCGTCCAGCGCGGCGATCGCGGCGGTCGCCGCCGGCTCGACCCGCTCGAAGCCGCCCGGCGCCTGCGCGATCAGGCCCGGTAGCTCGTCACGGATGAGCACGGCCGTGCCGGTGAACTGCCCGACCGCCGTCTCCGCGTGGATCCGCGGCATGTCCCGCAGCGTCGCGCGTGCGGTGGCGAGGGCATCCGGTACGGCGGCGAGCCGACCGACGAGCTGGGTCAGGCGCACCTCGGCCGGGGCGTACGGGCGGGCCAGCAGGGGGTGCAGCAGCGGGCCGGGGTTGTGGAACAGGGGGTCCCACTCGTGCGACCGGATCTCGGTGAGCTCGAACAGCTCCCGGTCGACGAAGGAGGTGAGCAGCGCGTGGTCGACCTGTTCGTCGACGTCGAGCGCGTCCGGGTCCAGTTCGGAGAGTGCGTTCGCCGCGTCGGTGAGCATCACCCGGTCGGCGGCCAACGCGTCGGCGGACAGGTCAGGAAGCCGATCGTCGAACCGATGATCGCCAGCCGAGGTGGCAACCCCCGGCCGCGCCTCCAGCAGTGCCTCGACAACCCGCTCAGCCAGTACCCCAAACGCTTCCACCGGACAACCCTACCGACCACCCCGCACCCAGCCGTGTTGATCAAGAGGTTCGCGTCAGATACGAGCCGGATCCTGACGCGAACCTCTTGATCAACCTCGTTCGGCGGCGCGGATGGATTCGGCGTGGGTCAGGGTCGCGCGGCGCAGGGCTGCCTCGGGGTCGAGGTTGGCCCTGCGGGCTTCTGAGACCAGGGTCAGGAGGGTGGCGCCTAGGCGCTCCTCCTCGTCCAGCCCCGTGTCGGGGGACGGGGTTTCGACGGTCAGGTTGGCGCGGGCGGCGCGGGCGAGGATCTGCGCGGCCAGGGACAGGGCAGGTTGGCTGAGCGCCACGCCGTCCAACACCGAGTCGCGCGCCTTCTCGACCCGCTTGATCCGCTCCCAGTTGGCGGTGATCTCCTCCAGCGTGCCCGCCTCCGCACCGGCGAAGACGTGCGGATTGCGCCGGATCATCTTGTCGACCAGGCCACCGGCCACGTCGTCGATGTTCCACCGCTCACCCTCGGGCAGCTCCTCGGCGAGCCGCGCGTGCAGCACCACCTGGAGCAGCACGTCGCCCAACTCCTCGCGGAGCGCGTCGGTGTCGTCGGCGCTGATCGCGTCGTACGCCTCGTAGCTCTCCTCCAGCAGGTAACCCGCGAGGCTACGGTGCGTCTGCGCCCGCTTCCACGGGTCACCGCCCGGCGAGGCCAGCCGGTCCAGCACGGCCACCGCGTCGAGCAGCCGTGCCCCCGGCGGATCCCACGAGCCGTACATCAGCTCCATCTCGGCGAGCCCCGGCTCCCGGGCCAGCCGCAGACCCAACTCCCGGGCCAGCGACTCGTCCCCGGCCGGTCCGGCCAGCCAGACCGCCGTACCGTGCGCCGCGACCATGTCCAGCAACGCCTGCGTGGCCGGGCCGGCCACGACGGTCACCTCGGCGCCCGCCTGCCGCACGGCCGTGGTCAACTCGCTCTCCGCGCCGGTCAGCACCGGATGCTGGCGTACGACGTCCCAGGCGGCCGAGGTCAGCAGGCCGGCCGGCAGCCGGGGCGAGGTGACCAGCAGGACGATCCGTGCCGTCATGCTCAGCTGGCCGTACCCTCGGCGTCCGGGTTGGGGCTCGACGGCGACGGCGACACGTCCGGGGTGGAGACGTCGGTGACCGTGCTGCTGGCCCGGTCCAGGTAGGGCAGGTCGTACAGAGCAGTGCCCTGGTTCGGCACCTGGAACAGGGCCGGAATCTCCAACGACGAGTAGCGCGGATTGACGGTGACGTCCTCCCGCTTGACCTCTTCCTTGAAGGCCGTGCTGAGCGCCACCACCGCGTTCACCTGCGGAGCGATCTCCGGTGCCCCGAACCGCTCGCGCTGCTCCTCGACGGACCAACCGGCGGAAGCGACCCCGCTCTTCACCAGAGCGTCGTAGATTGCCGAACGCTCGTCGTCGGTCAGCTCGGCCGGCGGCAGACCCGCCTGCAGGGCGGAGAAGTGGTTGTACCAGTCGGCCGCGAGCTTCGCGTACTCGGAGCCGGGGACCTGGAGGCTCTGACCCAACTCGTCGGCCTTGATCTGGTCCTTGACCGTGATGTTCTTCTCCGCGACCACTCGCTTGGCGAGGTCGAGGCCGACGAGCAGGTTGAGCATGTCCTGCCGGGTCGCCTTGAAACGCAGCTGATCGGGCGAGGGAGTTGCCGACGGGCCGTTCTGCTGCGCGAACGCCGCTCGGGCGTTCGTCTCGTACTTCGCCTGCGCCTCCGCGAAGAGGGTGTCGACCCGGTCCACCGAGTAGGTGGTGTCACCGACATAGGCGGCGACGCTCGGCGCGGATCTGCCGCAGGCAGCGAGGGAGAGGGCAGCCAGGGCCGCGACGCTGGCGGCGACGATCACACGGCGAGCACGCATACCGGTCACTCTCTCATGCCCTCTCCCACGCTGTGACGGCCCCCACCTCACCGCGCCGACGTCGCGGCCACAACCCGGCTCGCGTACGCGCCTCGCCCGCGTACGGGACCGTCACGCGGGCGCGGCGGCGAGCGGCGCGGGGGCGCCCAGGACGTCGGCGAGCAGTTGCGCACACCATTCGAGCAACGCCTGGTCGCGCAGCGGTTCGCCACCGATCCGACGGGTGCTCGGCCGGGGCACGCTGACCTGGTCGGTGGCCTGCTTGTAGACCGCGTCCGGGTGGTAGCGCTTGAGCCGCATCTGCTTCGAGTCCGGCAGCGGCAGCGGCCCGAACCGGATGTGCTTGCCCTGCATGGTCACGTCGGACAGGCCGTACCGGCGGGCCAGCAGGCGGAACCGGGCCACCGCCACCAGGTTCTGCACGGGGGCGGGCGGCTCGCCGTACCGGTCGGTCATCTCGGCGACGACCTCGCGCAGGCGGTCCTCGTCGCGCGCCTCGGCGAGCTTGCGGTACATCTCCAGGCGCAGGCGTTCCACGCCCACGTAGTCGTGCGGCAGGTGCGCGTCGACCGGCAGGTCGATCTTGACGTCGGTCTCCTCCTCCTGGCGCTCGCCCTTGAACGCGGAGACCGCCTCGCCGACCATCCGCACGTACAGGTCGAAGCCGACGCCCTCGATGTGCCCGGACTGCTCACCGCCGAGCAGGTTGCCGGCACCCCGGATCTCCAGGTCCTTCATGGCCACGTACATGCCGGCGCCCAGCTCGGTGTGCTGCGCGATGGTGGCCAGCCGCTCGTGGGCGTGCTCGGTGAGCGGCTTCTCCGGCGGGTAGAGGAAGTACGCGTACGCCCGCTCCCGGCCCCGGCCGACCCGACCCCGGATCTGGTGCAGCTGGGCCAGCCCGAGCAGGTCGGCCCGCTCGACGATCAGGGTGTTGGCGTTCGGGATGTCGATGCCCGACTCCACGATGGTCGTGCAGACCAGGACGTCGAACTCCTTCTCCCAGAAGCCGACCATGACCTTCTCCAGGGCCTCCTCGCCCATCTGCCCGTGCGCCACGGCCACCCGCGCCTCGGGCACCAGCTCGCGCAGCCGCCGCGCCGCCCGGTCGATCGACTCGACCCGGTTGTGCAGGTAGAAGACCTGCCCGTCGCGCAGCAGCTCGCGGTGGATGGACGCGGCGACCTGCCGGTCGTCCTGCGCGCCCACGAAGGTGAGCACCGGGTGCCGCTCCTCCGGCGGGGTGGCGATGGTGGACATCTCCCGGATGCCGGTGATCGCCATCTCCAGGGTGCGCGGGATCGGGGTGGCCGACATGCTGAGCACGTCCACCGAGGCGCGCAGCGTCTTCAGGTGCTCCTTGTGCTCGACACCGAAACGCTGCTCCTCGTCGACGATCACCAGCCCGAGCTGCTTGAACCGCGTCGCCGTCTGCAGGAGCCGGTGCGTGCCGATGACGATGTCGACGGTGCCGTCGGCGACCATCTCCAGCGTCCGCTCGGTCTCCTTGGCGGTCTGGAACCTCGACAGCTGCCGGATCTGCACCGGGAACTGGCTCATCCGCTCGGCGAACGTGTTGTAGTGCTGCTGCACCAGCAGGGTCGTCGGCACGAGCACCGCCACCTGCTTACCGTCCTGCACGGCCTTGAACGCCGCCCGCACCGCGATCTCGGTCTTGCCGTAGCCGACGTCGCCACAGATCAACCGGTCCATCGGGACGGTCTGCTCCATGTCCCGCTTGACCTCGTCGATCGCGGCGAGCTGGTCGGGCGTCTCCTGCCACGGGAAGGCGTCCTCCAACTCGCGCTGCCACGGGGTGTCCGGGCCGAACGAGTGGCCCTTGGACGCCTTGCGAGCGGCGTAGAGCTGGATGAGCTGCGCGGCGATCTCCCGGACCGCCTTGCGGGCACGGGCCTTGGACTTCTGCCAGTCCGAGCCGCCCATCTTGTGCAGGGTCGGCTGCTCACCGCCCACGTAACGGGAGAGCTGGTCGAGCTGGTCGGTGGGGACGAACAGCCGGTCGCCGGGCTGGCCACGCTTGCTGGCCGCGTACTCGATGACCAGGTATTCCCTGCTGGCGCCGTTGACGGTGCGCTGCACCAGCTCGACGTACCGACCGATGCCGTGCTGCTCGTGCACCACGTAGTCGCCGGCCTTGAGCTCCAGCGGGTCGATCGTGTTGCGCCGGCGGCTCGGCATCTTGCGCATGTCCCGCGTCGAGGTGCCCCGGCCACCGGTCACGTCGTTACCGGTCAGCAGCACGAAACGGGACGCCTCGTCGACGAATCCGCTGGTCAGCGCGCCACAGGTGACGACCAGGTCGCCGGGGGCGGGTGCGGTGGGCACCTCCTCGGTGAGCCGCGCGCCCAGGCCCGCGTCGCGCAGGACCTCCACGGCACGCTGGGCGGGGCCGTGCCCCTCAAAGACCAGCGCGATCGACCAGCCCTCGCCGGCCCAGCGCTTGAGGTCGTCGACGACCCGCGCGGTCTCGCCGTGGTAGAGCGGGGCGGGCTGGGCGGCGAGGGTCACCGCGATGGCGTCGTCCGGGGTGACGCTGGCCTGCTCGGGCGCGTCCTCCCAGGGCTGCCGCGCCTCGGCGGTCTCCGCCTCGACCAATCCGAACGGGGACAGCGTCCACCAGGGCTGGCGGAGCGTGCCGGCGGTGGCGCGTACCTCGGCCAGGGTGCGGAAGGCGGCGGCGCCGACGTCCACCGGTGCCTGGCCGCCGACCGCGGCGGCGGCCCAGGAGGCCTGCAAAAACTCCTCAGAGGTACGCACCAGATCGTGCGCCCTCGTGCGAATGCGCTCCGGGTCGCACAGCAGGACGTGGGTGCCGGCCGGCATCGCGTCCAGCAGCAGCTCCAGCGAGTCGGGGCCGACCAGCACCGGGGCCAGCGACTCCATCCCCTCCACCGGGATACCCTCGGCCAGCTTGTCCAGGATCTCGGCCAGCTCGGGGTGCTGCTCGGCGAGCGCGGCGGCCCGCTCGCGCACTGTTGGGGTCAGCAGCAGCTCCCGGCAGGGCGGCGCCCACAGCAGCGGCACCTGCTCGATGGTGCGCTGGTCGGCGACCGCGAAGGTGCGGATCTCCTCCACCTCGTCGCCCCAGAACTCGACCCGGGACGGGTGCTCGTCGGTGGGCGGGAACACGTCCAGGATGCCGCCGCGCACCGCGAACTCGCCGCGCTTGGTGACCAGGTCGACCCGGGCGTACGCCATGTCGGTGAGTCGGCGGGCGACCACCTCAAGGTCCGCTTCCTCGCCGGCCGCGAGCTGCACCGGTTCCAGGTCACCGAGGCCCTTGAGCTGCGGTTGCAGCAGCGACCGGACCGGGGCGACCACCACCCGCAGGGGGCCGGTCCGACCGTGCGCGTCAGCCGACTCGGGGTGCGCGAGGCGGCGCAGCACGGCCAGCCGTCGGCCCACCGTGTCCGATCGGGGGGAGAGCCGTTCGTGCGGCAGCGTCTCCCAGGAGGGGAAGACCACCACCTGCTCCGGCGGCAGCAGCCCGCCGAGCGCGGCGGCCAGGTCGTCGGCCTCGCGGGTGGTGGCGGTCACGGCCAGCACGGGTCGCCCGGCCCCGCCGGTGTCCGCGGCGACGGCCGCGACGGCGAACGGGCGCAGCGCGGCAGGAGCGGTGATGTCGAGGCCATCGACCTGGGCGGCACCGGAGCGCGCCAGGTCACGCGCCCGGGCCAGCCCGGGGTCGGCCAGGGCGGCGGAGAACAGACCGGTGAGCAAGGGAGTCCTTCCAGGGGAGTCGACGCACACGACGGCGGGCCCCTCGCCCAGTCGGACGGGGGGTGCGCACCCCACAAGCCTATCCCCGTCCACCGACACCCACCCCGTTCCGCCCAGGTCCCACGCCCTCGCGTCGCCCGCCCTCGCGCCCTCGTGCCCCGTGCCCTCGTGCCCCGCTCCGCCCCGCGCCCCGCTCCGCCTCGCGCCCCGCTCCGCCCCGCGCCCCGCGCCCCGCGCCCCGCGCCCCGCGCCCCGCGCCCCGCGCCCCGCGCCCAAGATCCTCACAACTTCGGGGATACTGCTGCTTCAGACGCGTCGGAGACAGCAATAACGGGGAAGTTGCGCGGATCTTGCCCGGCGCCCGCGATCTTGCCCCGCGCCCGCAGACTTGCCGCGTGCGCATGCGCTACAGCGCGAGCCGATGCGTACAGCGCGAGCCGATGCGTACAGCGCGAGTCCGCGCGGATCTTGACCGGGGCGGGACGCCGTGGTCGAGTGCGGGGATGGGTGAGCAGTGGCGGGCGCAATTCGACGCGGAGGTCAGCTTCGCCAACGGAGGCGGGCTGCGGACCGAGGGGTTCCGGCTGGACATCCCTGGGCCGGAGATCACCGATGACGATCTGGCCGCGCTCTTCGTCCGGCATCTCGGGCTGCTCATGGTCGCCGAGGTCCGGATCAGCGCGAAAACGATCATCGAGGAACCGCACAAGGGTGGCCGCGCCGTCGCCCCGACCGGCGGCGGTCGCCGGCTGGTGGAGTTGAGCCACGTCATCAGCGACGGGATGACCACCCTGCCCGGGTGGCCGGGTCCGCGGGTCACCGACTGGCTGACGTACGCGGCGTCCCGGGAGCGGTACGCGCCGGGCACCGAGTTCCACGTGGCCCGGATCGACATGATCGCCAACACCGGCACGTACGTGGACACCCCCGCCCACCGCTGGGCCGGTCGCGAGGATCTGACCGGGGTGTCGTTGGACCGCCTCGCCGACCTGCCCGGGGTGGTGGTCCGGGTACCGGCCGACACCCGAGCCGTGGATCGGCTGCTGCTGGCACCGTACGAGGTGGCCGGGCGTGCGGTGCTGCTGCACACCGGGTGGGACGCGCACTTCGGCGCCGAGCGGTACGCCGCGCCGGAGGCGCCGTACCTGAGCGAGGACGGCGCGCGGGCACTGGCCGACGCGGGCGCGGCCCTGGTCGGCATCGACTCGATCAACATCGACGACATGAGCCCGGCGGCGAACGGCGTACGCCCCGCGCACAGCGTCCTGCTCGCCGCCGGCATCCCGGTCGTGGAGCACCTGACCGGCCTGGGCGCGCTGCCGCCGACCGGGTTCCGGTTCACCGCGGCGCCGCCGATGGTGGCCGGGATGGGCACCTTCCCGGTCCGCGCCTTCGCCGTGGTCGAGAGCTGAGGTCGAGAGCCGTGGTCGAGAGCTGAGGCCGTGACGGTCACGGAACGCCGTGCGGTGCCGAGCAGGTCGGGAGTCGGGGGATGCTGTGCCCGCTGAGGGATTCGGTAGTGATCCGCGTCGGCACACCACCCCGGCCCGTTGGCGGGTGCTCGGGCACCCGGACGGGATGCTGATCTACCAGGTGCGCTGCATCGTCGAGAACCACGGGTGGACGGAGACCGTCACCCAGGACCGTCACAAGATCATGCTGGGCCGGTCCGGGGCGTACCGGCGTCGGCTCAACGGGCGGGTCGAGCTCTCCGACGCCACCTCGGTGCTGCTCACCCGGCCCGGGGACGACATGGCCGTGGCGCATCCGTTCGGCTGCGGCGACTCGTACACCTGCCTGGAGATCGATCCGTCGGTGCTGGCGGACCGGCCGGACGCCCAGCGCTGGATGGACCGGAGCGGCTGGGCGGGCACCTCGGACGCCACGCTGGACCTGGCGCACCGGCTGCTGGTGGCCGAGTTCCGGCGCGGGCTCGACCGGTTCGAGATGGCCGAGCGGCTCCAGCGGTTCCTGGCCCGCCTGCTGCACAACAGCGACCTCGCCGCGGACGAGGTGGACGCCGAGGTCGAGCGGGCCGTCCGCCGACGGCCGGCGACGCTGGCCGCGCACCGGCGGCTCGCCGACCGGGCGCGCGAGGTGCTGGCCCACTCCGGCTTCACCCTCGGCCTGGCTGAGGTGGCCCGGGAGGTGGGCAGCTCACCGCACCACCTCAGCCGGGTGTTCCAGCGGGTGACCGGCAGCAGCCTGACCGCCTACCGCAACCGCCTTCGGGTGCGCGCCGTACTGGACACCCTCGCCGAGCCCGACGGCCGTCCGCTGGGCGCGCTCGCCACCGAGTACGGCTTCGCCGACCAGGCGCACCTGACCCGGGTGGTCCGCGAGCAGGTGGGGCATCCACCCGCGCGCCTGCGTCGACTGCTCGCCCCCGCCGGGTCGGACCCGAGCGTCAGCGCCTGACACCGGACGCGGTGGAGGTGCCGTACCTGGGGCGTACGGCACCTCCCTGGGCGCGGGTCCGCACCGGGCTTCGGGCCTCCCCGAACAGGCCCGCGGGCTCCGGGTCGGCCACCCTGGGCGGGGGACCTCCGGACCGACGAGAACCATCGTCGCCGCGCCACCTTGAACAGGTCTTGAAGAAAATTGCTCGTCTGCGCCGGATGGCGGTCAGGATCGGACGCCCACCGGCAGAAAAGCCCCAAGCAGAACAAACCGCACCCTAGGCTGGCCTGGTGGACGAGTCGCCGGAGGTCCGGATACGCGACCAGATTCCTCGTACCGCCGGACTGCTGCTCGGCACCCTGGCGCTGGCCGTCGCGTTCATCGCCGCGTACGTCGGCGCCCTGCACCAACCCCACCCCCGCGACGTGCCGGTCGGCGTGGCGAGCGGCGACCAGGCCGCACGAACGGTCCTGACCGCCGTTCGCGACCGGACCAACACGATCAAGGCCATCGAGTACGCCGACCCGGGCGCCGCCGACGACGGTCTGACCAGCCGCGAGGTGTACGGGGTACTCGGCTCCACCCCCGACGGCGGGTTCGTCCTGACCACCGCCAGCGCCAGCGCGCCGGCCGCCACCGAGGTCGTCGTGCAGGTCCTCACCGCCGCCGCCGAACAGGCCCGGATGCCACTGCGGGTGGCCGACGAGGTGCCGGTCGCCGACACCGACCCGCGCGGTCTGGTCCCGTTCTACCTGGCGATCGGGTGCGTCCTCGGCGGGTACCTGGCCTCGACCGCGCTCGGCATCTCCGTCGGCACCACGCCGCGCACCCTGCGCCGCGCGGGCGTACGGATCGGCGCGCTCGCCGTCTACAGCGTCGTGCTCGGCATCGCCGGCGCGGTGATCGTCGGCCCGGTGCTGGACGTCTGGCACCACGACCTGCCGGCCGTCGCCGGCACCGGCATGCTCGCCGCCTTCGCCGCCGCGATGGTGGCCGCCGCCGTGCAGGGCTGGTTGGGCGTGCTCGGCACCGGACTGGTGATCCTGCTGCTGGTGGTGCTCGGCAATCCGGGTTCCGGCGGCATCTACGCCCCGGAGTTCCTGCCCACCTGGCTGCGCGGCATGCACCGGTGGAACGTGCCCGGACTCGCCACCGACCTGGTCAAGTCGGCGGTGTACTTCGACCGACGGTCGATCGGCTGGCCCCTGACCGGGCTGGCGCTGTGGGCGGTGGTCGCCCTGGCGGCCCTGCTCGCCGCGACCGTGGTGCGGGGAGGCCGGGCAGGCACCCGCGCAAGACCCTGAGGTGATCTCCGGGGTGTTCCGTCTCACGACGCGGCGCGCCCGGAGCCCCTCCTGCCGGAGGGCCAGACGCGGATACCATCCAGGGAGTCGGACAGCGCTGTCCTTCGTACTCACGTAAGGAGCGCATCGTGACCGACCAGCACGACCACGACGGCCCGGACGCCGCGCTGCGCGCCGACATCCGCCGGCTCGGCACCCTCCTCGGCCAGACCCTGGCCCGCCAGGAGGGCCGCCCGCTCCTCGACCTCGTCGAGGAGATCCGCGCCCAGGTACGCTCCGACGTCCCGGCCGCCGCCCAGCGGCTCGGCGGGCTCGACGTGACCACCGGCACCAAGCTGGCCCGCGCCTTCTCCACCTACTTCCACCTGGCCAACATCACCGAGCAGGTGCACCGCGCACGGGACCTGCGCCGCCGCCGCGCCGTGCAGGGCGGCTGGCTCGACCAGGCAGCCAAGATGATCGCCGAGCGCGGCGTGCCGGCCGAGGAGATCGCCGCCGTCGCCCGCCGGCTGGCGGTCCGGCCGGTCTTCACCGCCCACCCCACCGAGGCGGCCCGCCGCTCGATCCTGTCGAAGCTGCGGGCCATCGCCGACGAGTTGGACACCGAGACCGCCAACGCGATCCTCTACGGCGCGAGCGACGAGGGCCCGGCCAACCGCCGGCTGGCCGAGCTGCTGGACCTCATGTGGCAGACCGACGAGCTGCGGCTGGACCGGCCGGACCCGACCGACGAGGCCCGCAACGCCATCTACTACCTGCGGGACCTGTACGCCGAGGCCGCGCCGCAGGTGCTCGACGACCTGGCCGACACCCTGCGCACCCTCGGCGTGGAGACGTCGCCGACGGCCCGCCCACTGAGCTTCGGCACCTGGATCGGCGGCGACCGCGACGGCAACCCGTTCGTCACCCCGGCGGTCACCCGCGAGGTGCTGACCATCCAGCACGAGCACGGCATCGCCGCCACCGAGAAGGCGATGGACCACCTGATCAACGAGGTTTCGGTCTCGCGCCGGCTGCGCGGGGTGTCGCTCGACCTCTCCGCCAGCCTCGCCGCCGACCTCGACGCGCTACCCGAGGTGGCGGCCCGGTTCCGCCGGGTCAACGCCGAGGAGCCCTACCGGCTCAAGGCGCGCTGCGTGAAGGCCAAGCTGGCCAACACCCGGCAGCGGCTGCGCCAGGGCACGGCCCACGTGCCGGGTCGGGACTACCGGGGCTCGGCCGAGCTGATCGCCGACCTGGACCTGCTGCGCGCGTCGCTGGCCCGCAACTCGGGGCAGCTCACGGCCGTCGGCCGGCTGGCCTCCACCATCCGGACGGTGTCCGCGTTCGGCCTGCACCTGGCGACCATGGACGTCCGGGAGCACGCCGAGAAGCACCACGAGGTGCTCACCCAGCTCTACGAGGCGGTCGGCGAGGTGCCGGACTACCCGGCGTTGAGCCGGTTGGAGCGCACCAAGCTGCTCGCCGACGAGCTGACCGGCCGGCGACCGCTGTCCACCCTGGACACCCCGCTGACCGAGTCGGCCCGCAAGACGTTCGACGTGTTCAGCACGATCCGCGAGGCGCAGGACCGGTTCGGCGCGGAGGTCATCGAGTCGTACATCATCTCGATGACCCTGGGCGTCGACGACGTGCTGGCCGCCGTGGTGCTCGCCCGCGAGGCCGGGCTGGTCGACGTGCACAGCGGCCGGGCCCGCATCGGTTTCGTGCCGCTGTTGGAGACCCCGGCCGAGCTGAACGCCGGCGGCGAGATCCTCGACGAGCTGCTGTCACTGCCCGCGTACCGGGCGCTGGTCGCGGCCCGTGGCGACGTGCAGGAGGTCATGCTCGGCTACTCCGACTCCAACAAGGAGGCGGGGATCACCACCAGCCAGTGGTCGATCCACCGGGCCCAGCGGGCGCTGCGTGACGTGGCCGCCCGGCACGGCGTACACCTGCGGCTCTTCCACGGTCGCGGCGGTACGGTCGGGCGCGGCGGTGGCCCCACCCACGAGGCGATCCTGGCCCAGCCGTACGGCACGCTGGACGGCGCGATCAAGGTGACCGAGCAGGGCGAGGTCATCTCCGACAAGTACACGCTGCCGTCGCTGGCCCGGGAGAACCTGGAGCTGACGCTCGCCGCGGTGCTCCAGGCGACGCTGCTGCACACCGCGCCCCGGCAGCCGGCCGAGATGCTGGAACGCTGGGACGCGACGATGGACGTGGTGTCCGAGTCGGCCTTCCGGTCGTACCGGTCGCTCGTCGAGGACCCGGACCTGCCGGCGTACTTCTGGGCGTCCACCCCCACCGAACTGCTCGGCGCGCTGAACATCGGCTCCCGGCCGGCGAAGCGTCCCAACACCGGCGCCGGCCTGTCCGGGCTGCGGGCCATCCCGTGGGTGTTCGGGTGGACGCAGACCCGACAGATCGTGCCGGGCTGGTTCGGCGTCGGCTCCGGCCTGGCCGCCGCCCGCGAGGCCGGGTTGGCGGACGTGCTGGCCGAGATGCACCGCAACTGGCATTTCTTCCGCACGTTCCTGTCGAACGTCGAGATGATGCTGACCAAGACCGACCTGAGCATCGCCCGTCGGTACGTCGAGACGCTGGTGCCGAAGAAGCTGCACCCGATCTTCGAGAAGATCGAGCAGGAGTACGAGCTGACCAAGCGCGAGGTGTTGGCCGTCACCGCCTCGCCGGCCCTGCTGGAGAACTCCCCGGTGCTCCAGCGCACCCTGGCCGTGCGCGACACCTACCTGGAGCCGCTGCACCACCTCCAGGTGGCGCTGCTGCGCCAGTACCGGGAGTCCGGCGCGGCGGGCCGGGCGGTCGCCACCGCACCGGGTGGTCGACGCGCTCCCAGCGACGGCACGGCCCTGGAACGGGCGCTGCTCACCACCGTGAACGGCATCGCCGCCGGCATGCGCAACACCGGCTGACCAGACAGCACGGCAACGGGCCCCGGTCGAGTCGACCGGGGCCCGTTTCGTATGTCGCTCAGCGCTCCGCGCCCGTCACCAGTCACCACCGCCGAAGTCGCCACCGCCGAAGTCGCCGCCACCACCGAAGTCGCCGCCACCGAAACCGCCGCCGCCGAAGTCACCACCGGCATAGTCGCCGCCGCCGAAGTCACCCGCCTGGTCGCCGCCACCGAAGTCGCCGCCCTGGTCGCCGTAGTCGCCGCCCTGGTCACCAGCGTCGCCGCCCTGGTCGTCGGCGTAGTCGGCGCCGTCGCCGAAGCCCTCCTGGTAGCCCTGGTCGTAGCCGTACCCCGGATCGGCGAAGGCCGGCGAGAACAGCGCGTCGGCGATCAGCATGCCGCCGAGCACGCCGGCGCCCGCGCCCAGCGCGGTCTTCCACCACGGCGTCGAGTACCAACCGGCCGGCACCGGCCGACCCTGGTACCGCCCACCCGGGTAGTAGTAGGGCGTGTCCCGACCGGGCTGCGGGCCCGCCCGGAAGGTCTGGCCCTGCACGTCGACCTCGCGCTCCTTGGTGAGCTGCCCGACGCCCCGCGCGGCGGCCAGCGCCGGCACCTCGGGGCCGGGGTCGATGCCCAGCGCCGTCCGCGCCGCCCGGATGTACGCCAACCCCTCCAGCGCGGTCTCCCGGGCGAGCGCGAACTGGTTCGGCGTCCGCGCCTGCTCCAACTGCGAGCCGGCCGCGTTGTAGCGCTCCCCCGCGTCGGCGAGCGCCTGCCGGACGGCGGGCTCCTCACCCTGCAGGGTCATCAACTGGCCGCCGAGGCGCTCGTACCACCGTTGCGCCTCGGCGCGGGCGTCGCCGAGCGCGACACGCCGCTGAGCATTGGACCGGGAGTAGGCGAGCAGGCCGGCACCCACCACGGCGGCGACGACGACCACCAGGCACAGCAGAGCTTCCATGTCAACGAACGTACCCCCGGGTGTCACGTCGCACCCGTCTGGCAAGCTCCGGTGATGGACGTCTCGACGTTGCTGGTGGTGGTCGTCTGCCTCGGTGCCGGCGGGGCGGTGGGTTGGTACGCGGCCCGGTCCCGGTCGGCGGCCGACATCGCCCGGCTGGACGCCACCCTGACGGCCACCCGCGAGGGCGAGGGGCGGCTGGAGCAGTCCATGCGGGCGTTGAGCTACGAGGCGACGGCGCAGTCCCAGGAGGCGGTGGCCCGGGCCGTGGCGCCGCTGCACGACAGCCTGCGCCGCTACGAGCAGCGGGTGGCCGAGCTGGAACACGACCGCGTCGACGCGTACGCCGAGCTGCGCGAGCAGGTCCGCTCGATGAACGTCGTCTCCGGTGAGCTGCGCACCGAGACCAAGCAACTGGTGGCCGCGCTGCGCGCGCCACAGGTGCGGGGCCGCTGGGGCGAGCACCAACTGCGCCGGATCGTCGAGGCGGCCGGCATGCTGGAGCACTGCGACTTCTCCGAGCAGGTGACCGCCGCCACCGACGATCAGGTCGTCCGCCCGGATCTGGTGGTACGCCTGCACGGCGGCCGGTCCGTGGTGGTGGACGCGAAGGCGCCCTTCGACGCGTACCTGACGGCCATGGAGGCCCGCGACGAGCGCGGCCGGGACACCTACCTCGACGCGCACGCCCGACACCTGCGCGGGCACGTCGACGCCCTGGCCGCCAAGTCGTACTGGTCGGCGTTCGACAGCTCGCCCGAGTTCGTGGTGCTGTTCGTCCCGGCCGACCCGTTCCTCGACGTCGCCCTCCAACGCGATCCGACGCTGCTGGAGCACGCGTTCGCCCGCAACATCGTGCTGGCCACGCCGGCCACCCTGGTCGCGCTGCTGCGCACGGTGGCCTACTCGTGGCGGCAGGAGGCGCTGGCCCGCAACGCGGTGGCGGTGCACACCCTCGCCCGGGAGCTGTACGGCCGGCTCGCCACCCTCGGCGACCACGTGGGCAAGCTCGGATCGTCGCTGACCGGCGCGGTGACCGCGTACAACCGGGCGGTCGGCTCGCTGGAGGCGCGGGTGCTGGTCAGCGCCCGCAAGCTCGCCGAGCTGGGCGTCTCGGACGAGGAGCTGGCGGCCCCCGCCCAGGTGGAGCTGACCCCGCGCCAGCCGCAGGCTCCGGAGCTGCTCAACGACGCCGACCGCTGACGGGGGGGCCGTTTCCCTAACGCCGGTTGGCGCTCTCGACGACGAACGGGATGCCCTGCTGGCAGGTGGTCATCGTGCCCTTTTCCACCCGGCCGGTGACGGTCACCCGGGCACCGGCGGTCAGCACGTCCCGGGGCCCGCCCACCAGCAGGTACCCGTCGAGGAGAACGCAGTTCGGCTCCACTCCGGCGGTGATCGTGCCGGTGAGCTCGGTGGCGCCGACCGGCGGCGGGACGGTGGGCCCGCCCGGCGACTTGATCGGCGGGGCGGGGGTGCTGGGCGACTCGGGGCTGCTGGGCGACGCGGGAGTGCTCGGCGACGCGGAGGCGGGCTGCCCGGTCGTCGCCGACGGTCCGCCGGGGGTGGCGGGACCGCCGGTTTCACCGCAGGCGCTCAGCGCCGCGCAGACGACCAGAGCGGGGACGACGAGCCGAAATGTCCTCATGCCGTCTTCGACGTACGGGACGGGCCCGGCGTTCCGCCGCGCTGGCGCTGGATCGTGTCAGCCGCGGGCCGCGGCGGCCTTCATGTCCCGCTTCAGCTCCTGCGGAAGCGAGAAGGTGAGCCGTTCGTTGGCGGTGGTGATCTCTTCGACGTCGGCGAAGCCGCGCTCGGCCAGATGTGCCAGCACATCGCGGACCAGGTCCTCGGGGACGCTCGCGCCGGAGGACACGCCGACCGTGCGGGCGTCGGCCAGCCAGGCGTCGTCGATCTCGTGGGCGAAGTCGATGAGGTGACCGGCGCGCGCGCCGGCGTCCAGGGCGACCTCGACCAGGCGGACCGAGTTGGACGAGTTCGTCGAGCCGACGACGATCACCACGTCGCACTCCGGTGCGATCTCCTTGACCACGTGCTGCCGGTTGGAGGTGGCATAGCAGATGTCGTCGCTGGGCGGGGACTGGAGCAGTGGCAGCCGCTGCTTGAGCCGGGCGACCGTCTCCAGGGTCTCGTCCACCGAGAGCGTGGTCTGGGAGAGCCAGACCACCTTCTCCGGGTTCCGCACGGTGACCTTGTCGACGCCGTCCGGGCCGTCCACGAGCTGGATGTGCGCGGGCGCCTCACCGGCGGTGCCGACGACCTCCTCGTGCCCCTCGTGGCCGATCAGCAGGATGTCGTAGTCCTCGGCGGCGAACCGCTTCGCCTCCTGGTGCACCTTGGTGACCAGTGGGCAGGTCGCGTCGATGGCCTTCAGCGAACGCTCCCGCGCCTGCTCGTAGACCTCGGGCGCCACGCCGTGCGCGGAGAAGATGACGGTCGAGCCCTCCGGCACCTCCTCGTTCTCCTCCACGAAGATCGCGCCCTGGGACTCCAGGGTCTGCACGACGTGCTTGTTGTGCACGATCTGCTTGCGGACGTAGATCGGGGCGCCGTACAGCTTCAGCGCCTCCTCGACGGTCTGCACCGCACGGTCCACACCCGCGCAGTAGCCACGAGGCTTGGCCAAAAGCACGCGCTTACCAGTCCGGAGATCAGTCACCCCCCCATCGTACGTGCCGCTGATCCCCCCGCACCCGCGCCCAAATCCCGGTGATCAAGAGGTTCGCGTCAGAAACGCGCCCGGATCCGACGCAAACTTCTTGATCACCGAGGGCCTCCGTAGGGTTGGGGGGTGAGTGGGGTGAGTGGTGTGGGTGGGGTGGGTGGTGGGGGCAGTGAGGGCCGGAGCAGCGCTGAGGAGCCTTGGCCTGTTCGTGTCGTCTCGCAGAAGGTCGGGGCGTGGATCGCCAAGCTGGGCTGGGTGTGGGTGGACGGGCAGGTGGCGCAGATCAGCCGCCGTCCCGGGGCCACCACCGTTTTCCTGACCCTGCGTGACCCGTCCGCCGACCTGAGCCTGACCGTCACCACCAACCGTGACGTGCTCGACGCCGGCGCGCCGGAGCTGCGCGAGGGTGCCCGGGTGGTGCTGCACGCCAAGCCGGAGTTCTACGCCGCCCGGGGCACGTTGAGCCTGCGGGCCGACGAGATCCGCCAGGTGGGTCTCGGTGAGCTGCTGGCCCGGCTGGAGAAGCTCAAGAAGCTGCTCGCCGCCGAAGGACTGTTCGACCGGGCCCGCAAGCGTCGGCTGCCGTTCCTTCCCGGCCGGATCGGTCTGATCACCGGCCGGGCGTCCGCCGCCGAGCGGGACGTGCTGACCAACGCGCGCCGGCGCTGGCCCGCCGTGGAGTTCCGGACGGTCAACGTGGCGGTGCAGGGCCCGTCCGCCGTGCCGCAGATCGTGGACGCGCTCAAGGTCCTGGACGCGGACCCGAGCATCGATGTGATCATCATCGCCCGGGGTGGTGGCGGCATCGAGGACCTGCTGCCCTTCTCCGACGAGGCACTGTGCCGGGCCGTCTTCGGCTGTCGTACCCCGGTGGTCAGCGCGATCGGCCACGAGACGGACACGCCGCTGATCGACTACGTCGCCGACCTGCGGGCCTCCACCCCGACCGACGCGGCCAAGCGGGTGGTCCCCGACCTCACCGAGGAGGTACGCCTCATCGGTCAGGCCCGGCACCGGCTCCAGCGGGCGGTGCGCAACCTGGTCGACCGGGAGTCGCACCGCCTCGACAGCCTGCGCTCCCGGCCGGTGCTGGCCCGGCCGCAGGTGATGGTGGAGCACCGTGCGACCGAGCTGGCCGCACTGCGTCAACGCGCCGGGCGCTGCCTGGACCACCGGGTCGCGGCCGCCGACGACGACCTGCGGCACACCCTGGCCCGACTGCGCGCCCTCTCCCCCGCCGCGACGCTCGACCGGGGGTACGCGATCGTGCAGCGCGCCGACGGGCACGTCGTCCGGGCGGCGGCCGAGGTCGGCAAGGGCGACCCGCTCCGGGTACGCCTCGCCGAGGGCGAGCTGGCCGCGACGGTCGGCGGGGACGTGGCGACGAAGTGACACCGACCGGGGTGTGCTGAGATGGACGCGATGACTGACGACACGAAGGCCGGGCCGGACGAGCGGCTCAGCTACGAGCAGGCCCGCGCCGAACTGGCCTCGGTGGTCGAGCGGCTGGAGGCCGGCGGCACGTCCCTGGAGGAGTCGCTGGCGCTGTGGGAGCGCGGCGAGGCGCTGGCGGTGATCTGCCAGCGCTGGCTGGACGGTGCGCGGGCGCGAATCGACGCAGCCCGTCAGGAACCGTCCGCCTGACCGTCGGGTGGGATGGCCGGAGCCACCCCACCCGTACGACGGTCAGTTGAACAGGCTGTACAGCTCGGCGGGCGCTTCGACGACCTGGTCCGCCGGCGGCTTCTGCGCCGGGGTGGCGGAGCCGTAGTCGGAGTACGTCATCTTGATCTCCTGGGCCGTGGTCTGGCCGGAGGCCGGGAGTTGCAGCGCCAGCTCGCTCAGCCGGCCCTGCGGGTCGACCTTCGCGGTGAACGGGACCGTCTTCGCCTGGGTGCCCAGCGCGGCGATCGTGGCGGCGTTCAGCGAGCCCGCCTCGGCGGCCTTGGTGACGTCGATGGTGCCGGCGTACGTGCCGGTGCCGGTGCTGCGGACCTCGGTGATGCCCTGGGTCAGCACCGCGCTGCCGGCCGGGTCGACCTTGTCGAAGTCGAAGCCGAGGTTCTTGTTGCCCTTGACGCGGGCCTGGTCGAGGTGCTGGTACTTACCGAGGTTGAGCTGCTTGATGGCGGGCAGGCTGTCGGCGGTGGGGCCGGTCAGTTCCAGCTTCACCCAGCTGTCCGGCTTGGCGTGGATCACGTCGAGCTTCATGGCCAGGTCAGAGGAGGGGCCACCGATGGCGAACTTCAGAGCGGCGCTCTGACTCGGCTGGTGCACCTGCCCCTCGGCCGTGGACCCGGCGCCGGCGAGGGTGAACCGGAAGTTGCCGTCGCTGATCGCCTTGGTGGAGTCGAGCAGGGCCTGCTTGGCGTCGCCGGACACCGGCGCACCGCCGGACTGGCTCGGCGCCCCGGACGCGCTCACCGTCGGGGACGCGGTTGACCCGGCCGTGCCGGTCGTGCCACCGGCGCAGGCGGCCAGGGCGGGCGTGAACAGGGCGGCGGCTACCAGGCCGGCACCCAGTCGTCGAACAGTCATACGTGTCTCCCAAGGGGGTCACCCGACTACCTGGTCGGCGCCGGAAACCGGGCGACGCGGCAGCCCTTCGGCCACGTCGCACAATCCGGGCCGAGCGGCGCGCCCGGATCGCTCTCTTCTTGTTCCCTGTCGACGCGTCGGACAATCACCCTTGTTGTCCGGTTGTTTGCGGGCAACCGGTGCCGAACAGAGCGGGCCGGGGTGACCTCTGGTCGCCCCGGCCCGCCCTGCGGCTTACTTGAACATCTCGTACGTCTCCGCCGGGGCTTCGACCACCTTGTCCGCCGGCGGCTTCTGGGCGCCGGTCCCGGCGCCGTAGCCCGCGTATCCGATCTTGATGTCGTGCGCGGCGGTCTCGCCGGCGGCCGGCACCGAGATGACCAGCTCGGTGAGGCGACCCTGCGGGTCCAGCTTGGCGGTGAACGGCAGCGACTTGGCCTGCGCGCCGAGCGCCTTGACCACGTCCTCGTCGAGGGCGACCGACTCCGCGGAGGCGCTGATGTCGATCTTGCCGGCGTAGCTGCCCTCGCCGGTCTTCTGCACCTCGGTCACGCCCTTGACCAGGGTCTCGCTGTCGACCGGGTCGAACGTCTCCGGGTCGAGCTGGAAGTCCTTGATCTCCTTGGCCTTGGTCTTGTCGAGGTGCTGGTACTTGCCCTTGTTCTTCGCCAGCTCGGGGACCATGGCCGCCATTTCGCCGCCGAGCTCCATCTTCACCCAGCTCTCCGAGTCGATGTAGATGAGGTCCATCTCCATCGACACGTCCTGGGAGGCGTCGCCCATCTTCATGGTCAACTGCGCGCTGTTGCTGGGCTTGTGCACCAGGCCACCGCCGGTCAGGTCGGCGCCCGCAATGGTGAACGTGAAGTCGCCCTTGGCCATCTCCTTCGTGGAGGCGAGCAGCGCCTCCTTCGGGTCGGCCGGTACGGCCGGAGCGGACGCGCTCGGGGCGGCGGCCGGCTCGGCAGCGTCGGACTTGCACGCGGCCAGGCCGGGGACGAGCAGGGTGGCGGCGAGGAAGCCGAAGCTCCACCGTCGAATGTTCACTGAGTTCTCACTTCACAAAAGGGGACATGGTCCGGCCACCGCGTGCGGGCCGGACCGAGCCGAGGGAGCGTACCGGACCGGCCCCCTCGGCGTGCGCCTCCTCGACTGTGGACTCCTCAGCCCAGCGCGCCGGCCAACTCCCGCAGTTCGTTGTCCCGCGCGTCACCGATCACGAGCACCGTGCGGGTCGGCTCCAGCAGGGCCAGCGCCTGCTGGTTCCCCCGGGCCGTGTACCGCTGCCACGTGCGCCCACTCAACTCGGTCGGCCCCTGTGGCTGCCCCTGGTCGGTCAGCTCGGCCGGCAGCAGCCGCTCGGCCGGCACGCTGCTCTGCACGAGCTGCACACCCCTGCCCTCCGGCGTCAGGTAGCCGATCCGCAGCGTCGCGCCACCCTCGACGCTCTGGTAGCGGGCGCTGACCGTACGCCATCCGGAGCCGAGCCCGTGCGGCTCGCTCACCGGGACCGCGTTCGCGGACCGCGCCTGTTCGATCGCCGGGGCGGGGTCGACGGTGGTGGCCTCGTCGCCGCCCAGGAAACCCCGGTAGAACGCCAGCAGCAGGGCGATCGGGACGAGCAGCACCAGCAGCGAGATCGCCATGTCCTTGGGTGACCGCTCGGACTTGCCCGCCGTCGCGGCCGCCCGGGGCGGCGACGGCCGGGCCGCCGGCCCCGGTCCGACGTGGGCCGGCTCGGCCACGGGGGTCGCCTCGTCGGCGACCAGGGCCGGCTCGCCGGTGGTCGGTGCCGTCGGATCCACCGGGCCCGTCGCGGCGGGCCCGGCGCCGGGGGCGTCCGGGAGGTCGGCCGGCGGCTGGCCGTCGGGCGGCGTCTGGTCGGCGGGTACGCGGTCAGCAGGCTGTGCGGGTTCCACCCTGCCATCTTCGCAGCCGCCCGACCGGCGGTATCCGGCCCATCACCGCCCCGCACCCGCGCTCGGTCGGCCATCGTGTGAGGATCAGCGACAAAGCCGGCAGCGACGCCACTTCGCCGCCGGCCGTCCCCGCACCGTCGCGAGGAGGAGCAGCCGTCATGACGAACACCAGGACCCGGATCCCACAGGATCTCGACCGCAACCTGGCCCTCGACCTGGTCCGGGTCACCGAGGCCGCGGCGATGGCCGCCGGCCGCTGGGTCGGCCGGGGTGACAAGGAGGGCGGCGACGGCGCCGCTGTCGACGCCATGCGCAAACTGATCAACTCGATCCAGATGCGCGGCGTCGTGGTGATCGGCGAGGGCGAGAAGGACAACGCCCCGATGCTCTTCAACGGCGAACACGTCGGCGACGGCACCGGCCCGGAGGTGGACGTCGCGGTCGACCCGGTGGACGGCACCACGCTGATGAGCAAGGGCATGCCGAACGCCCTCGCGGTGCTCGCCGTCTCGGAGCGAGGCGCGATGTTCGACCCCAGCGCGGTCTTCTACATGGAGAAGCTCGCGGTCGGTCCCGCGTACGTCGACGTGATCGACATCAACGCCGGGGTCAGCGAGAACCTGCGCCGGATCGCCAAGATCAAGGGCACCGACGTCTCCGAGGTGACCGTCTGCGTGCTGGACCGCAGCCGCCACGAAGACCTGGTCACCCAGATCCGCCGGACCGGCGCGGGCATCAGGTTCATCTCCGACGGCGACATCGCCGGTTCCATCCTGGCGGCCCGCGGCGAGTCGGACGTCGACGTGCTCATGGGCATCGGCGGCACCCCGGAGGGCATCATCTCGGCCTGCGCGCTCAAGTGCATGGGTGGCGCCATGCAGGCCAAGCTGTGGCCACGCGACGCCGAGGAGCGGGAGAAGGCCCTCGCCGCCGGGCACGACCTGGACCGGGTGCTCGGCACCGACGACCTGGTCACCGGGGACAACTGCTTCTTCGTGGCGACCGGTGTCACCTCCGGTGACCTGCTGCGCGGGGTGCGGTACCGGGCCGGCGGCGCGTACACCCAGTCGATCGTCATGCGCTCGAAGAGCGGCACCATCCGGGTCATCGACTCGTACCACCGGCTGGAGAAGCTGGCGCTCTACTCCGCGGTCGACTTCGACGGTCGCCCGCTAGCCGAACAGGAGTGAGCGGCACCGGCACCGCGGCTCCGCCGACCCTGCCAGCCACCCGCCGGATCATCGGTGTCGCGCTGGCGTCGGTCGCCGGGGTCGCGGTGGCGGCGCAGTCTCGGATCAACGGCGAGCTGGGCGTACGCCTGGCCGATGGTTTCGCCGCCGCGGTGGTCTCCTTCGGGCTGGGCCTGGTGGTGCTGCTGGTGCTGGTGCCGGCAACCCCTGGCGGGCGGCGAGGGCTGCTCGCCGTACGGCGGGCCCTCACGGCCGGCACGCTGCGCCCGTGGCAGTGCCTCGGGGGAATGTGCGGGGCGTTGCTGGTGGCCACGCAGGGGCTCACCATCGGCTCGCTGGGGGTGGCGGTCTTCACCGTGGCGGTGGTGGCCGGCCAGTCCGGTAGCAGCCTCGCCGTCGACCGCGCCGGCATCGGCCCGACCGGTCGGCAGCCGGTCACCCGACAGCGCCTGGCCGGCGCGGTGCTCACGGTGCTCGCGGTCGTCCTGGCGGTCGGTGACCGGCTCGGCGATCCGGGCGGGCTGGCGCTGGCGCTGCTGCCCCTGCTGGCCGGGGTGGGCATCGCCTGGCAGCAGGCGGTGAACGGGCAGGTCCGGGGGGCGGCCGACAGCGCGTTGACCGCCACGCTGGTGAACTTCGCCGTGGGCACGGCAACCCTGCTGGTCGCGTTCGCGGTCGACATCGCCGTACGCGGCTGGCCGACCGGTCACGCGCCGAACGAACCGTGGCTCTACCTGGGCGGCCCGATCGGCATCGTGTTCATCGCGATCGCCGCCGCGATCGTGCGGACGACAGGTGTGCTGCTGCTCGGCCTGGCCACCATCGCCGGCCAGATCGTGGGGGCCGTACTGCTGGATCTGGTGCTGCCCACAGCGGCCTCGCACCCCAGCGTGAACAGCCTGCTCGGGGCCGCACTGACGTTGGTGGCCGTGCTGATAACCGCCCTGGCCCCACCCGCCGCCCAGCCGTGACCGTTGGCAGCTTGATCCACTCTGGTTCATCGAAACCGCGCTGTCCCACCGCCTCCGACGCCCCGATGTTCAAGAACCCGAGTGGATCAAGGCGCAACCCGGTAGGGCGGGTAGGGCGGCGAGTCGCGCCGATTCTCCTCGCGGGCCGGGTCGGCCAGCCTCGCGAGCCGGACCGCCAGCAGCAGGCCCGGCACGGTGGCCAGCCCGGCCAGCGCGACGGCCACCCAGGTCTGCCCGAGTGTGCCGTTCACCCAGCCGGCCAGCGGTAGCGAGGCCAGGATCACGGTGAGCAGCAGGTCACCCACGGCCAACCCGACCCAGTGTCCCGGAGCAAAGTTGAGCCACGCGACGAGAAGCAGCGCGCCCGCCGCCAGCGCGCCCAACGGCACGACCAGGAACAGCACCGTGACCACGACGCTCGTCGCGTCGACCCGGGGCCAGCTGGCATCCAGCACGAGTCCGGCCAGCACGATCGTGACGGCACCGGCGATCCCCCACCCGCGACCGCCGCCGCCACGTCGGATCGCCAGATGACCGGCGAATACGGTGACCACGCAGCCGAGCAGCAACGCGAGCCCGAACGCGAGCCAGACGTCGACCCCGCGTTGGACCCGCCCGCCGTCGCGCAGCGGGGGCAGTTCGGGCGGACCAGTCGCGGACGGCTGCTCACCGAGGAACCCGACGCGCCGCCACCCGCCGTCCGACAGGCGACGCAGGAAGCCGTCCCGACCGTTCGCGACCAGCACCTCGTGGCCGCCGCCCAGGTGTGGATAGACGACCAGTTCCCGGGAGGAGAAGTGACGGCGGGCGTCGCCGGGGGCCGGATAGCGCTGGGCCAACGCGTCGCGCCGCGGGTCCGGCACCTCCCAGGCAACCTGCCAGGTCACGCCGGCGTCGTCGCTCTGCTCCACCCGAAGGTGCCCCGGTATCACCCGGTAGCAGCGCCGTGGGTCTTCCGGCGCACACGCCCGCTGACGCGGGGAGTCCTGGCTGTTCAGCCGTCCCGTCTCGTCAACGGTGGCGTTTCGCCAGGTCACCGCCCCGTCGTTGCTGACCGCCCACTGGCCGTCGGCCGGGTCGTCCGGCCAGAACGACGCGTCTTCGGAGCCCTCGCCGACCGAGATCGCCGGACGGCCGTCAAGCATCGTCGTACCCAGCGCGTACGGAAACCAGGCCGCACTGGTGGCGGCCACCGCCAACACCGCCGGTGGCAGGACCACCAGCAACCGGACCAGCCGGGCCGTCCGGTGCCGCACGGGTCGTCTCCGCGCCCGCGTCCAGCTCCACCACGCCAGGCCGAGTGCCGGCAGCGTGAACAGGTCGGTCCGGTCGGCCCGGACCAGTGACGGTCCCGCCAGTGCGGTCCAGGCCGAGGAGGCCAGCTCAGCGGCGTACCCACTGGATTTGACCACCGCGAATCCGGCGCCCACCGCGACCAGGCCGACCAGCGCGGCCCTGCGGGCCGGCAGCCGCGGCGCCAGCAGCGTGAGCAGCACCGCGACCAGCGGCGGAGCGAGCACCAGGCCCGCCAGGTCGCTCAGCTTGCCCGTCACCAGGCCCGGATACGCCGCCTTCCACAGCCGGTCGTTGAGGACCAGGAGGACGAGCGCGAGCAGAGTCGTCGGGTGGCAGAGCCAGGCCAGCGTCGTGGGTGCGCCATCACGTGCCTTCCCGGTCCCCGTCATTCCCTCAGGGTCCATTCGACCCGTCTCGAACCGGACACGAACCGGTCAGTGTGCGATACCGACCGTCAGCCCACGTCGGAGGAGTGCCCGGGGAACAGGTGCGCGCTCGGGTCGATGGCGACCGCCGCGTTGTTGACGGCCGTGGCGGCCTCGCCGAAGCCGGTGGCGATCAGGCGCACCTTGCCCGGGTACTCGGTGATGTCGCCGGCCGCGAAGACCCTCGGCAGGTTCGTCGCCATCGCGCTGTCCACCACGATGTGCCGGCGGTCGAGCCGGAGCCCCCATTCGGCGAGGGGGCCAAGGTCGGCGGTGAAGCCGAGGGCGGCGACAACCGTGTCCACCGGCAGGGTCTCGGCCGCGCCGCCGCGCACGGTCACCTCGGCGCCAGTCACCTCAGCGTCCCCGATCAGGCGGGTGACCTCGGCGTTCACGATCACCCGCACCGGCAGCGACAGCACCCGGGCGACCGTCGAGGCGTGCGCCCGGAACTTCTTCCGACGGTGCACGAGGGTCACCGAGCGGGCCAGCGGTTGCAGGGCCAGCGCCCAGTCGAAGGCCGAGTCGCCGCCGCCGACGATGAGCACGTCCCGGTCGGTCAGCTCGGCCGGGTCGGTCACGAAGTAGACGATGCCGGCACCGGGGGCGCCGTCGGCGCAGGGCAGCGGCCGTGGGCTGAAGCTGCCGAGCCCGCCGGTGACCACGACCGCGCCGCAGCCGAGCTGCTCACCGCCGGCCAGGCCGAGCACCGGCCGGTCATCGGTGTACGACAGCTTCTCGGCCCTCGTGCCGAGCAGGTACCGCGGAGCGAAGGGCGCCGCCTGGGCGACCAGGTTGGCGACCAGGTCACGACCCTTGACGGCGGGGAAGCCGGCCACGTCGAGGATCAGCTTCTCCGGGTACATGGCGGTGACCTGGCCGCCCGGCTCCGGAAGGGCGTCGATCACCGCCACGGACAGGCCCCGGAACCCGGCGTAGTACGCGGCGAAGAGGCCGGCGGGACCGGCTCCGATCACGGCGACATCGACCTCGCGCATGGCGTACCGTCGCTTTCCGCTCGCGGATCAACGCGTGCTGATCTCGACGGTAGGCGGGGCGCGGCGGTCGGGCAAGCATGTCCCAGGGGCGCGCCGACAAGCAGGTCAGGGCAGGCTGAGGGTGGATCCCGAGTAGTCCGGACCGTCCACCGTGGGTCGGCGGCGGCGGAACAGGATCGCGGCCACCACGCCGCCGAGCAACCCGAACAGGTGCCCCTGCCAGGAGATCCGCTCGTCGGTGGGGAGGATGCCGACGAGCTGCCAGCCGTAGAGCAGGCCGACGAGCAGGAAGACGGCGAAGTTCCACCAACTGCGCTCGACGATGCCGCGGGTGAGCAGGATGCCCAGGTAGCCGAAGATCACCCCGCTCGCGCCGACCACCACCGAGTTGGGTGAGCCGGTGAACCAGACCCCGAGGCCGGAGACCAGGATGATGACCAGGGTCGACCACAGGAACCGCCGGGCGCCGGCGGCCAGCACGAAGGTGCCCAGCAGGATCAGCGGGATGCTGTTGCTGTAGAGGTGGTCGAAGCCGTGGTGCAGGAACGGCGAGAAGAAGACACCGTCGAGGCCGTCGATGCGGTGCGGGATGATGCCGGCGGTCGCGTCCAGGCCGAACGCGAGCCCCTGGTCGATCGCCTCGATGAGGAAGAGGAACGGGACCACCGCGCACATGGCGACGAAGGCCCGGCCGAGGGCGGCGTAGAACGCCTCGGTGCCGAACCGGAACGGGTCGCCGCTTGGCGGATGCAGGCTCACCCCCCAACTGCTATCAGCAAAAGGGGCCGACCGCCACTCACGTCCTGACCGGGGTTACGCGCGACGGCGGGGCGGGTGGTCGCCCACCCGCCCCGCCGTCGTACGTCGTCAGTAGTGATTGTTGTTCTGGAAGTAGGTCCAGGCGCCACAGGGCGTCTTGTACTTGCCCTTGATGTAGCCCAGGCCCCAGATGATCTGGGTGGCCGGGTTGGTGCGCCAGTCGTCGGCGACCGTGCCCATCTTGCTGCCCGGCAGTGACTGCGGAATGCCGTACGCGCCGATGGGGTTGGCGGCCTTGTGGTTCCAGCCGCTCTCCTTGGTCCAGAGCTTCTCGAGGCAGGGGAACTCGGCGATGCCGAAGCCCTTCTCGAGCATCAGCGCACAACCGATCTTGCGGTTGCCGCTGTACTCGGCGCAGGAGGCCGGGATCGGCCCGTCGTACGGCTTGGCGGCCTTCTCCGCCTCTTCCCGCTCGCGCTTGCGCGACGCGGCGGCGGCCTCGGCCCTGCGGGCCCGCTCAGCGGCCTCCTTGGCCGCCTGGGCCGCCCGCAGCTTGGCCTGGTACTCGGCGGCCCGCTGCCGCGCGAACGCGACCTGGTGGCTGGCCTGGCGCTCGCGCTGGTAGGCGAAGTCGACGCGGTCGACCTCGACGCCGACCTGCGCGGTCAGGCCCTGCTGCTGAGTTTCCCGGTCTTCGCCCAGGTAGAAGCCACCGGCGACGCCCACGGAGAGCAACGCGACAGCGGCCGTACGGGCACCCAACCGGCTCCACAGCCGACTCACGAAGTGGTCCCTTCGTCGGGGGCAAGGACACGGCGCGGCGCCGGGCCACGTCAGCCCTCAGCCGTGCCGTGAGCGCCCCGACCGGTGAGCCGGTCGCGCCGACGCACCGATCGCCACTGATGCCGCCCTGACCTCGGGCAAGCGATCACCGACGATGCCTGTGGTGCGTGGGCGCTCGTGGGACACCATCGCGCACAGTGAGGCACATGGGAAACCGACCGCGCCGTTTGTGATCTGCGCCACACCTAGAATAGGGACGAAATGCTACAAAACCCCCATCACTGCGGGATGTCCTCGAGAAGATCGGTCACCATGGCGGCGATCGGCGACCGCTCCGAACGGCTGAGCGTGACGTGGGCGAAGAGCGGATGGCCCTTCAACGCCTCGATCACCGCGGTCACACCGTCGTGCCGGCCGACCCGCAGATTGTCCCGCTGGGCCACGTCGTGGGTGAGCACCACCCGGGACCCCTGCCCGATCCGGGACAGCACGGTGAGCAGCACCCCGCGCTCCAACGACTGGGCCTCGTCCACGATCACGTAGGCGTCGTGCAGGCTGCGCCCCCGGATGTGGGTCAGCGGCAGCACCTCGAGGATGCCCCGCGAGGTGACCTCCTCCAGCACGTTCTCGTGCACGACCGCGCCGAGCGTGTCGAAGACCGCCTGCGCCCAGGGCGACATCTTCTCCGACTCCGACCCGGGCAGATAGCCCAGCTCCTGACCACCGACGGCGTAGAGCGGGCGGAAGACGATCACTTTCTTGTGCCGGCGACGCTCCATCACGGCCTCCAGGCCGGCGCAGAGCGCCAGCGCCGACTTGCCGGTGCCAGCCCGGCCGCCCAGCGAGACGATCCCGATCGTCTCGTCGAGCAGCAGGTCGAGGGCGATTCGCTGCTCGGCCGAGCGGCCGTGCAGCCCGAACGCCTCACGGTCGCCCCGGACCAGGCGGACCGACTTGTCGGGCAGCACCCGTCCGAGCGCCGAGCCGCGCGCCGAGTGCAGCACCAGCCCGGTGTGGCAGGGCAGCCCGGCCGCCTCGTCCAGGTCGAGCGTCTCGCCCGCGTACAACTGGCCGATCTGCTCCTCGCCCAGCTCCATCTCCGACATGCCGGTCCAGGTCGGGTCGCTGGCCTGACCGTGGCGGTACTCGTCGGCGCGCAGACCCACCGAGGCGGCCTTGACCCGCAGCGGCATGTCCTTGCTGACCAGCGTGACGTCCCGCCCCTCGGCGGCGAGGTTGAGCGCCACCGACAGGATCCGGGCGTCGTTGCTCTCGGTGCGGAACCCGGGGGGCAGTACGCCGTCGTCGGTGTGGTTCAGCTCCACCCGCAGCGTCCCGCCCGCGTCGTTGGCGGGTACCGGTCGGTCGAGGCGGCCGTGCCGGATGCGCAGTTCGTCGAGCATCCGCAACGACTGCCGGGCGAACCAGCCCAGCTCCGGATGGTGCCGCTTGCCCTCCAACTCGGTGATGACCACCAGTGGCAGCACCACCTCGTGCTCGGCGAAGCGGTGGAACGCCGCCGGGTCGGACAGCAGCACGGAGGTGTCGAGAACGAAGGCCTGCCCCGCTGGTCGGGGCTCCTTGTTCTCGGCCGGCGCGGCGTCCGCCGCACGGCGGCTCCGGGCGGCGCGGCGGGTCGTGGCAGTCGCGGCCGGGGTCTGGTCGGCACCGGCGGTGGTACGGCGAGTCGTCACAGGCCTGCTCCGACGGATGGGCACCCGGCCACCCGTTTTCCGCCTCGTCCGGTGCCCGGAGGGGTCGGATGCGGAACCCCGTGCGCGAGGTCGCAGATCCGGGTGGACCGGCTGGCTCGGGAGAACCCCGCGCCATGCCTAGACGCTAGCGGCGCAGGACCGTCCCGGCTAGGGGCGATCGTGGATCTCTGGAGACGGCCGTGTGAACAGCGCCGGACCGACGAGCCGGCGCGGGACGACGCGCGGCGTCCGGCACCGTGGCGGCCGGGCGCGGCGAGCCGGCCGGGATGCATGCCCCCTGCGCGCATCCCGGCCGGCGGGGCCGCCGCCACCGGTCTGACGTGGCCCCGACGGTGCGTGTCCGCCGCGGACGACGCACCGCGTTCCCGCGTGCCGGTCGGCGGGACGCTCGGAGGCGACCCGCCAGCCGGCTCAGCCGGTTCGTCGAACGAGCGTGCCGGTCGGGTGCCGCCCGGTGATCGGGGCAGCCGGCGCGGTGAACGACGAGCCGGTGTAGGTGGTGCCGGGGCGGGTCACCGCGTCGGGGCGGACGACCGTGCCGGCGGAGCGGACGGCCCCCGGGGAGGAGACCGACAACGCGGAGGCGATCGCCGCCTGGGCGTCGCGACGGCGGCGGTTCCAGGCGCCCCGGTCCCCGTCGAAGTAACCCTGGCGGTAACCGAAGCGATAGCCGATGCGGTAGCTGAGCTGGCCGTGCAGGCGACCGGCGGCGTAGCTGGTGGCGCCGAGCACCAGGACGAGGAAGACCACGAGGAACGGGCTCATCGGGCGCCCCCCGCCCGGCCCGGACGCCGGCTCATCGCTCCTCCGGCTCGACCGTGGTGGGGTCGGCCGTGGGGTCCGCGACCAGCAGCCGGTCCAGGTCGTCGGTGCTGACCTCCTCGACCAGCTCGACGGTGATCCGACAGCCGTCCAGCACGACCTCGGCGACCGAGGATCGACGGATCTCCCCGCCGGCGTCGTAGACCCGGACGCTCAACTCGGGGCAGCCGAGGTGGGTACGCCAGGCGTTCCACTCGGTGCGGTCGCCGACGCTCAGCGACAGGTATCGGCAACCTCGGGCAAGGTAGAGGCGCCACGGGGCACTCAGCCCCGCTGCCACTCCCTCGGCGATCAGCCCGAAGGCCTGGGCTCGGGTGGCGAGCTCGGTCACCACACCCCCTCGGCACCGGGGGCGTGACGCATGTGAGCACCAGTCGTCTCATGCACGTGACACACCGTAGATTGTCCCATGAGCGTGACAGTATCAGCTTTTCGTCCCCTTACATTCGCCACGACGGGCATCTATTCTGCCCGGGTGACACCCCTCGAAAGCGGCGCTGGATCGTTGGTTACGAATCCGAGAGCGCCGTCACGTCCGCGTGACAGCAGCGTGCCTGGGCAAACATCCGCTGACGGCTGGTCGTACCGTCACGGGGTGACCGAGACGGCCAACGCGCGAAAAATCGCCTTCGCCACCTTCGTTCGGCGCGCCCTCGACGAGGCGCGGGCCACGCGCGCCTGGAGCGGCACCGAGGTGTCCCGGCGTACCGGCGTCTCCCGGCAGACCATCAACCGGTGGGTCCGTGGCGACTGGGCCAGCGACCCCGAGGCCGAACGGGTGGTCGCCTTCTGCGAGGGCCTGGGGCTGAACCCCGCCGCCGCCTTCGCCGCGCTGGGTTGGGACCGCACCGCCAGCGGCCCGCGCGCCGGACAGCCGGCCCCTCCGATGGACCCGGACGTGGAGGCCCTGCTGCGCCGCCTGGTCGACCCGAACGTGTCGGACGCGGAGAAGTTCCACATCCGCGAAACCATTAGATACCTCGCATACCGCCCAACGCTGCCGGTCGATGTCCGAAATAGAGGCAATCAAGCCGGGTAGTTCCTCAGATGGCGAAAGAACGCCTGGTCAGGTTCATTCGTTTCGCTCCGGGGCAGGAACGGGCACGCTAGCGTCCCTATTCGTACTGCTTGGGCTCGTCATCGGCGGGGGGACGGGACAAGGCCGAACCTAGCCCTGCGGGACAGAAGGAGGGGTCTGTCCATGACCCTGAAGTGGTGGGGAGTCGTGGTCGCCACGGTGTCGATGACACTGTGGGCGACCGGCAACGTGGTGACCCTCGCGGTCAACGGTGGGCAGCTGCCGCTGCTCGTCAACCTTCTCGCGCTCACCAGCGCCGGTACGGCGGTCATCCTGGCCGTCGTCGCGGAACTGCACGAGCGGCTCAACGACCGGCTCAGCGCGCTCACCGAGTTCCTGGTGGCACGCCTCAACGAAATCGAGACCCACACCGGGGATCGAAACACCGGGTTCGTGGAGGGCTACCTGCTCAGCCACGGACAGGAGGCGGCGGTGGTGCCGTTCGGACGCCGTGGACGAGGAGCCGCCGAACGCTGACCGAGCGCCGCCGGGTGGGTCCGCTCGGCCAGGAATGAGCCTCCAACGCCGGGGTACGCTGACGCGCGTGCCGCCGTTGAATCTGGGCAACCACCAGCCGAGGACCCCGTTGAACGCCGACCAGGCTTGGCAGATAACCGCCGGCCGGGCCGGTGGGACCGTGCTCTTCTTCGACTTCGACGGCACCCTCGCGCCCGTCGACGACGATCCGACGGCGGTCCGTCCCGCGCCGAACGCGCTCGCCGCGATCGAGGCGCTGGCCCCGGTGGTGCGGCGGATCGCGATCGTCTCCGCGCGGCCCGTCGAGTTCCTCCGCGACCGCCTCGGTGAGCTGAGCGGCGTGGACCTGTACGGCCTCTACGGCCTGGAGCACAGCCACTCCGGTGGTGAGACCGTCACCGAGCCCACCGCCCTGCCCTGGGTGCCCACCATGGCCGAGTTGGCCGACCTGGCGCGCGAGGAGCTGCCACCCGGCGCCCTCGTCGAGTTCAAGCGGCTCTCCGTCGCGCTGCACTGGCGTACGGCCCCGCAGCTCGGTGCGACGGTGCAGCAGTGGGGTCAGGCGCAGGCCGACCGCCTGGGGCTGCGGGTGCAGGCCGGTCGGATGGTGCTGGAGCTCAAGCCACCGGTCGACCGGGACAAGGGGATGGTGATCGGCGAGGTGGTCCAGAGCGCCAGCGGCGCCTGGTACTTCGGCGACGACGTCTCCGACATCAAGGCGTTCGCGGCGCTACGCGCCCGCGCCGAGGGCGACCCGGACTTCTTCGGTGTCTGTGTGGCCGTGGCCAACCCGGAGACCGGCCAGGAGGTGGCCGACGCGGCCGACCTCACCATCGAGTCACCGGCCGCGCTGGGTGACTTCCTGACCCGGGCCCTGGACCAGCTGCCCTGAGGCCGTCAGGCGCCGTAGCGGCGCTGGCGGGTGGCGTACGAGCGCAGCGCCCGCAGGAAGTCGATGTGCCGGAAATCCGGCCAGTTCAGCTCGCAGAAGTAGAACTCCGAGTGCGCGGACTGCCACAGCATGAACCCGGACAGTCGCTGCTCCCCACTCGTACGGATGACCAGGTCGGGGTCGGGCTGGCCACGGGTGTAGAGGTGTTCGGCGATGTGCTCGACGTCCAGCACCTCAGCCAACTCCTCGAGGGTGCCGCCGGATGCGGCGTGCTCCAGCAGCAGCGAGCGGACGGCATCGGTGATCTCCCGCCGGCCGCCGTAGCCGACCGCGATGTTGACCTCCGCGCCGCCGCTGCGGTCCCGGGTACGCTCCTCGGCGCCCTTGAGCGCCGCGGCGGTCTGGGCGGGCAGCAGGTCGAGCGCGCCGACGATGCGCAGCCGCCAGGGGTTGCCCTCCTCCGCCAGCTCCACCACCAGGTCCTCGATGATCTGCAGCAGCGGGTCCAGTTCGCTGGCCGGGCGGCGCAGGTTGTCGGTGGCGAGCAGGTAGAGCGTGACGTGGCCGATACCGGCCTGGTCACACCACCCGAGGACATGCTTGATCTTCGCCGCGCCGACCCGGTGCCCGTCGTTCGGGTCGACGTAGCCCATCTCGCGGGCCCACCGGCGGTTGCCGTCGCACATCACCCCGACGTGCCGGGGCACCGGCTTGCCCGCGAGCTTCGCGGTGAGCCGGCGCTCGTACACGGAGTAGATAAGGTTCCGCAGCGTCATCACCTAGCAGCGTAGCGACCCGCCCGCCGGATCACCCCTTCGGAGGGCGATCCCCGCCGGACAGTTCGATGCCGATCATGCCCAGCGTACGGGCGGTGAGCCGCCCGTCGCCAAGCCCCAACTCGACCACGTCGTCGAACACCCGGTCGTCCCGACGGGCCGCCCGGACCGCGGCGTCGACCACTCGTCGCCGCCGCGCCAACCAGGCGGCCACCGAGCTGTGGCGCAGGTGTGTGCCGAGGCGGCGACGCAGACCCGCAGCGTAGCGGCGGGCCGCCGCCTCCGGTTCCCGAGCCGCAGCGGCCCCGGCCAACGCTCCGGAGAGCAGCGCGTAGAAGATGCCCTCCCCGGTGAACGGATTGATCAGCGACAGGGCGTCGCCGGCCAGCAGGGTGCGGTCCCGACCCGGCGCCGGCCGGTGCGTGGACAGCGGCAGGTGGTGGGCGCGCAACGCGGTCACCGTCGACAGGTCGGTGCCGGGCAGCAGCGCGGCCAGTCGATCCAGCAGGTAGGCGCGGCTCAGCGGCTCGCCGCGCAGCACCTCCCCGTACCCGACGTTCGCCCGCCCGTCGCCGATCGGAAACGACCAGGCGTACGCCGGCCAGCGCGCCTTGGAGGTCACGATGAGCTGCTCGGGTGGGCCGGGCAGCGCGGGCGCGTACCCACGGATGGCCAGCGCGAGGTGCCGGTCGGGGTTGACGGGGTGGCCGAGGGCCCGGCGCACCACCGACCCGGCGCCGTCCGCGCCCACCACCACCCGGCCGGACAGCTCTCCGTCGAGCACCACCCGGTCGCCACGCGGCTGGACCCGGCGGACGCTGTGCCGACGCAACTGCGCGCCGGCGGCCACCGCCGCGGCCACCAGCCGCGCGTCGAAGACCTCCCGGGGCACGGTGTACGCCGGCCGGGGCAGCGCCCGAGCCACCGCCTGGCCGCCCGGCGCGACCATCCGCAGCGCGGGCAGCGGGGCGTACCCGGCCACCGCCTCGGTCACGCCCAACTCGTTGAGGACGTCCACCGAGTGCGCAGCGATCCCGTCGCCACACGCCTTGTCCCGGGGAAAATCGGCACGGTCCAGCAGCAACACGCTGGCACCCGCCCGGCGGGCCGTCAGGGCGGCGGCCGCCCCGGCCGGCCCGGCACCGACCACCACCACGTCGAACTCGTCGCTCACCGCGCGCCTCCCTCCGACCGGGGCGGCACGGCTCGTACCCGTCCCGCCCGGCGATCACCTGGGCCGTCGACACCGGCCACGGTGACCGACGTCACCCGTCATCCTGCCCCCTGACCGCCCGCCCACACGGCTGCCGCTCTGCCGCCCGCCCACACGGCTGCCGCTCTGGCGCCCGCCCACACGGCTGCCGCTCTGGCGCCCGCCCACACGGCTGCCGCTCTGCTGCACCGCTGCCGCCCGCTGCCACCCAGACGGCCGCCGCCCGCCCACACTGCTGCCGCCCGCCCACACGGCTGCCGCCCGCCACACACCGCTGCCGCCCGCCCACGCGGCTGCCGCTCTGCCGCCTGCCCGCCGACGCGTGGACCGGCGGATCGGCTCCGGCACCCGTGCCGTCTACTGCGCTGCCTGTCGAGCTGCCCCATAGATGGGGCAGGGGCTCCGATGGCTCGACGGCGCGCTGCCGCCGAGGCTAAGCCGCACCGCCGGCGACCCATATCCGGGGCAACTCGACAGGGCTCACACCAACCCCGCCAGCCCCGCGCCTCCGATGGCTCGACGGCGCGCTGCCGCCAGGGCTAAGCGAGCGCCGCCGGCGGCCCATATTTGGGGCAACTCGACAGGGCTCGCACCAACCCCGCCAGCCCGACCGGCCAGCCCCACCGACCGGCCAGCCCCACCGACCGCTTCGCCGGCACGCGCGCAGGCTCTCAGGCGGGGATGGCCGCGTCGGATGCCCGCGCCGCCCGGCGTAGGCCGTAGAGGGCCAGGGCCGCGGCGGCCACCAGCGGGGCGCCGTCGCGGATCAGGCCGTCCAGGCCCAGCAGCCACCAGCACAGCGGCAGGTCCACCGCGAGTACGCCCAGCGTGACGACGATCAGCAGGCCCCGCGCCCAGTCCTTGCCGCGCATCAGGAACGCGGTGCAGAACAGCACGGCGTAGCTGGCCGCGATGCCGGCGCCGAACCAGAACAGCACGGCCGGCACGGCGGAGAGGCGATTGTCCAGGATGGCACCCCCGGCCACCAGCGCCGGCACCAGCATCAGCGGGCTGTAGGTGAACGCCGCCACGCGGCTGGTCAACAACCACGCGCTCGCCTGCGGCCGACGCGGCGGCGTCTCCCGCCACGAGATGCCGGTCTTGTCGATGACCAGTCGGGGCCGGTGCCGAACCAGGTGCCCGGCGAGCGCCGACGAGCGGTAGAGCAGCCAGACCACCGCCACACACAGCGCGCTGAGCGCGGCGAAGCCGAGCAGTCCCGGCAGCGGCGGCACTCCCTGCCGGGGCACGATCAGCCGGCCAACGGCGAAGATCGTGGTGACCGCGAGGATCAACCCGAACGGGCGGGCCACCGTCCGGCCCCTGCGCACGTGCCCGATCAGCAGCAGAAAGCCGAACGAGCGCAGCATGGCCCAGCCGGTGCGTACGGCCAGACCGAAGCCCTGCTCCGGGGCGTACCACCAGTTGAGCAGCTCGACCACGACGGTGGCCGCCGCTGTCGTCGCGAGCAGGAGGGTGAGCGCGCGGACGGCGGACGGCCGCCGGACCTCGGTCTCGGCGGCCGTCCTCATGGGATCCGTTGTTGCCCGCGGCGGGCGATGTTCACACCTGGCGCTGGGGCTGTACCGCGTCCAGTCGGGCGCGCAGCGCGTCCAATTCGGCCCACAGCACGCCGGGCAGCTTGTCACCGAACTTCTCGAACCACTCGGTGATCATCGGCAGCTCGTTGCGCCACTCGTCCGGGTCGACCTTCAGCGCGATCCGGACGTCCTCCGGGGTCATGTCCAGTCCCTCGACGTCGAGCGCGTCCTGCGCCGGGACCATGCCCACCGGGGTCTCGACCGCGTCGGCCGTGCCCTCGATCCGCTCGACGATCCACTTGAGCACCCGGGAGTTCTCGCCGAAGCCCGGCCACAGGAACGAGCCGTCCGGATCCTTGCGGAACCAGTTGACGTAGTAGATCTTCGGCAGCTTGGCCTCGTCGCCGTCGGCGCCCTTGCCCATCTCGATCCAGTGCCGGAAGTAGTCGCCCGCGTGGTAGCCGATGAAGGGCAGCATGGCCATCGGGTCGCGGCGGACCACACCCACCGCGCCGGACGCGGCGGCCGTCGTCTCGGACGAGAGCGTCGCGCCCATGTAGACGCCGTGCACCCAGTCGCGAGCCTCGGTCACCAGCGGAATGGTGTCCTTGCGGCGGCCACCGAAGAGGATCGCGTCGATCGGTACGCCGTTCGGGTCGAAGTACTCGTCGGCGAGGATGGGGCACTGCGTGATCGGGGTGCAGAACCGGCTGTTCGCGTGCGAGGAGAGGCTGTCGCTCTCCGGCGTCCAGTCGTTGCCCTTCCAGTCGATCAGGTGCGCCGGGGGCTCCCCCATGCCCTCCCACCAGACGTCCCCGTCGTCGGTGAGGCCCACGTTGGTGAAGACCGAGTTGCCGCGGTCCAGCGTGCGCATGGCGTTGGCGTTGGTCTTCCAGTCGGTGCCGGGCGCGACGCCGAAGAGGCCGTACTCCGGGTTCACCGCGTAGAGCCGGCCGTCCGGGCCGAACCGCATCCAGGCGATGTCGTCGCCGATGGTCTCGACCTTCCAGCCCGGGATGGTCGGCTCCACCATAGCCAGGTTGGTCTTGCCGCAGGCGGACGGGAAGGCCCCGGCGATGTGGTGGACCTTGCCCTCCGGCGAGGTGATCTTGAGGATGAGCATGTGCTCGGCGAGCCAGCCCTCGTCCCGGCCCATCACGCTGGCGATACGCAGCGAGTAGCACTTCTTGCCGAGCAGCGAGTTGCCGCCGTACCCGGAGCCGTACGACCAGATCTCGCGGGTCTCCGGGAAGTGCGAGATGTACTTGGTCTCGTTGCAGGGCCACGGCACGTCCTGCTGGCCCGGAGCGAGCGGGGCGCCGATCGAGTGCAGCGCGTGCACGAAGTCCGCGTCGTCGCCCATCGCCTCGAGGATCGCCGCGCCCATCCGGGTCATGATGCGCATCGACGCCACCACGTACGGGCTGTCGGTGATCTCGACACCGAACATCGGGCTCTCGGCCTCGACCGGGCCCATCACGAACGGGATGACGTACATGGTGCGACCGCGCATCGAGCCGCGGTACAGCTCGGTCATCGTCCGCTTCATCTCGGCCGGCGCCATCCAGTTGTTGGTGGGGCCGGCGTCCGCCTCGTCGACAGAGCAGATGTAGGTGCGCTCCTCGACCCGCGCGACGTCGGACGGGTCGGTGCGCGCGTAGAACGAGTTCGGCTTCTTCTCCGGGTTCAACCGGATGAGGGTGCCGGCCTCGACCAGCTCATCGGTGAGGCGGCGCCACTCCTCGTCGGACCCGTCCACCCACACGACCCGGTCGGGGGTGGTCAGTTCCGCGACCTCACGGACCCAGGCAAGCAGTTTCGGATGGGACGTCGGGGCCTGATCGATACCCCGCACTACAGCCGGAGCAACCATGACACATCTCCTTGTGGTCGACGCTGACCGATCTATGGGATGCACGAGTCTCAGCGACGCGAAGCGCCGCCTTCGTGGAAACCTGGGATTGGGCTCAGCGTAAACCGGTCAGCCTTCCGAGTCAGTGGGACTGGTTGTGAAGAACTGCACAAGGTACGGCCACGCTGCGGCATCACGATCTGATACCCGCTTTCCTGCGCAGTTTCACGCAAATCTTGTTGTGCACCCCCGGTCGACGCGTGTTGCGGTCGGGCCGTCAACCCACCCTGCCGACCGGTTCGCGGATTCCCGTTCCGAGCCGCGTCAGTCCTCCCTTCTGGTTACGCTGCGTTCAACGGCGGCACACCGACTGACAGGGCCGCCATAGGCGACGATGTCCCCCTCGCCGTTGCTCCCCCGCCGACACGTCCACAGCCGGTAGGCTCGCCCCGTGGCCGCCACGATGACCGGGGAGCAACCGGGCCCCCGGCAGACCCGACCGGGTCTGGTCCGCGCACTGCTCGACCGTTTCGGTCACCTCGTGCGCGAGTTGAGCAAGTTCGCCACGGTGGGCGGGATTGCCTTCCTCGTCGACTTCGCGCTCTTCAACTACCTGACGACCGCGCGCGGCATGGAGCAGGTGACGGCGAAGACGATCTCGACCGTGATCGCCGCGACCTTCGCCTTCCTGGGCAACCGCTTCTGGACCTGGCGGCACCGCCAACGCAGCAACCCGGCGCGGGAGTACGCGCTGTTCTTCTTCTTCAACGCTGTCGGCCTGGGGATCGCGGTGGGCTGCCTCGCGATCAGCCGGTACGGGCTCGGCAGCATCTGGCCGGCGGTGTTCCAGACGCAGCTCGCCGACAACATCGCCAGCTTCGTCGTGGGCACCGGCCTCGGGACGCTGTTCCGATTCTGGTCCTACCGGCGGTTCGTCTTCGTCGAAGCGGGAACACCGGTCGTTCCGCAGGTGGAACACGACCGGGATCACGGGGCGTGACCTGCCGCCCACCTCGTCCGGCCGGTGATCGCCGGCTTCACCGACTGCCCTAAGGTGTTTCGCATGCGTCTTGTCCGTCTGCTGCCTGAGCGCTGGCAGAAGTTCATCCACGAGGCGCTCAAATTCGGCATCGTCGGCGGTGTGAACACCGTCATCAATTACGCCGTGTTCAATGTCCTTGCACTTACCGTTTTCGTCAACGGTCAGTTGAAGGCGAACGTGATCGCGACCCTCGTCGCGACGATCACGTCGTACCTGATGAATCGTCACTGGACGTACCGGGATCGCCCGAAATCGGCGCTTCGCCGGGAGTACGTCCTGTTCTTCCTGTTCAACGGTGCCGGCCTGCTCATCGAACTGGGCGCGGTGGCCGCAGCCAAGTACGGCCTCGGCGTACACGGCCTGCTGGCGCTGAACGTGGCGAAGACCGCCGGTGTCCTGCTGGGCACCCTGTTCCGGTTCTGGTCGTACCGCACCTTCGTCTTCCAGCCCGTCGCACCGGCCGCGGACGCCACGAAGACCGAGCCCACCTGGCACGACATCCCGCGTGACGAGTGGGACACCATGGCCGAGATGGACCCGGTCGCCGAGCTGGCCGAATCGGTCTCCGAGCTGGAAGAGGCGCAGTCCGCCGACCGGCCCGGCCCGACACCCGGCCCGACCGGCGCCGCTCCCGTGCAGGGGCGGCCGATGACCGCCGACCTGGACGCGGAACTCGCCGCGGAGCTGCACGCCGGCACGCGTCGCGCACCCCGCCGGTGACGGCTCCCGCCCCCCGCTCCGGCACCGGAGCGGCCGCCGAGCTGTTCTTCGAGGACCTCGTTCCGGGGCTCACCGTCGACCTCGGGACGGTGACCGTGGACGGCGACGAGATGCGGGCCTTCGCCCGACGCTTCGACCCGCAGTGGTACCACGTCGACCAGGAGCTGGCCGAGGCCAGTCGGTACGGCGGGGTGATCGCCAGCGGCTTCTACACGGTCAGCCTGTTCATGCGGGCGTACGTCGATCACCTGCTGTCCCGCGCGGCGGCGGACGCCTCCCCCGGCCTGGAGGAGTTGCGGTGGCTCGCCCCGGTCCGGGCCGGTGACCGTCTCGCCGTCCGGGTCGACGTGATGGGCGCACGCCCCTCGGACGCTCGCGCGGGGCTCGGCACCGTCATCCTCACCGGCACCATGCTCCGCCTCGGCCCGGACAACCAGCCCGAGCAGGAGGTGCTGCGGACCCGCTTCCGTGGCTGGTTCGCGCTACGGCCGGTCGAGACAGACCCCGAGGCCGGGCCGTCCTCGACCGATCCGGCTCCGGCTCCGCCAGAACAGGCTGGGGCAGAGCCGGCTGGAGTAGAGCCGGCTGCGGCGGAACAGGCTGCGGCGGGCCCGGCGGCGGCCGGGGCCGGTCAGCACACCTGACCACTCCGACCCGTCCTCGGGCCGGAGTGGTCAGCGCCGATCGGCTCAGCTCGTGGTGTCGCGCAACGGCTTGCCCTCGCGCATGTCGGCGAGGATGTCGCGCATCTCCCCGTCGCCCAGCGAGTGCTTGTCGTGCTGCGCCTCGACCAGCTCGTAGAGGGTGGTCTGCACCCGGCCGACCCCCGGTACGTCCTTGAGCACCGACTGGCCGCGTTCGCCGGCGGACTCGATGGTGAGGGTGCCGCAGCCGAGCATCCGCTCGAAGAAGTGCTGGTTCATCGAGTGGTCGTTGATCCGGGTGAGCGGGAGGTCCCGCCGGTCCCGGGAGAACACACCCTGCTGCAACAGCACGCGCTCGTTGGTGAACAGGTAATGGGTGGTACGCCAGACCAGGAACGGCCACAGACCGAGCCAGAGGACCGCGACCAGGCCGATCGCGCCGATCACGGCCAACGCGATCGAACCGCCGGAACTCTCGGGCAGCAGGAGCACGCCGACCACCACGGCGGCGATGGCGAGGACCAGCACCAGGATCGGCCGGACCAGAGCCTTCCAGTGCGGGTGTAGGTGCAGCACGACGTGCTCGTCCTTCGTGAGCACGTCTTCGGGGAACGCCACGACAACCTCCAACGCCTTTTCTTTGACGCGCCGACCGTAATCCCCGAAGGCCACTCGGCGACATCCGCCACGCGGCCCCACCCGAGCTTCCGCGATCTTGCACTTTCGGTCGCCGTTACGCGGCCTTGAGCCCGATACGCCACGACAGAAAGTGCAAGATCGCCGCGCAGGGAGGGCTAGCGCAGGTGGAGGACGTCTCCGGCGGCGATGGATCGGGTTCCGGTGGGGGTGGTTAGTTGGAGTTGGCCGTCAGCGTCGATGCCGGTTGCGGTGCCGGTTTGGGTCTCGCCGTTGGGCAGCAGGACCCGTACCTCGCGACCGATCGTCGCGCAGGACGCCAGGTAGGCGTCGCGCAGGCCGCTCGCCTCGGCGTCCCCGCCGGCGGTGCGCCAGCGGTCGTACCAGTCCGCCACCGAGCGCAGCAGCGCCCGGAGCAGCGGATCCCGGTCGGTGGCCGCCGCGCCGGCCAGTTGCAGCGAGGTGGCCGGCAACCCGGTCGGGTTCACCGGCAGTTCGTCGGCCCGCAGGGTCACGTTGAGGCCGATGCCGAGGACGATGGCGGGCGGTTGGGCCGGCGAGCGCCCCGGCACCGCCTCGGCCAGCACACCGGCACACTTCGCGTCGCCGATCAGCAGATCGTTGGGCCACTTCAGAGCGGCGTCCAGCTCGGCCAGCCGGGCCACCGCCTCGACCAGCGCGACGCCCGCGAGAAGCGGCAGCCAGCCGTACCCCGTGGGTGGAACCGCCGCCCAGTCGCGGTCCGGCACGGCCTCGCCGGGCCGCAGCAGGACGCTGGTGGCGATGCCCGCGCGCGGCGGCGACTGCCAGACCCGGCCGCGCCGACCTCGCCCGGCGGTCTGCCGCTCCGCGACCACGACCAGCCCCTCCGGCTCGCCCGTGGCGGCGGCCTCGGACACGTCCGCGTTCGTGGAGCCGGTCTCCGCGTGCAGCTCCAGGCGGGCCCACGGTCCGTTCGGCGCGACCAGCGCGCGCCGCAGCCGGGCCGCCGACAGCGGCGGTCGGTCCAGATCGGTGTACGGGGAGCCCGGCATCCCGTCAGCCTACGGCGGCGAGCGGTGCCGGCGTTGAGGCGTACTGCACAGACGCTCCCACCTGAACCATCGTTATATTCCCTGGGTGACTACCGAGACCGGGACCAACATCCACAGCACTGCCGGCAAGCTGGCGGACCTGGAGCGCCGGGTCGACGAGGCGGTGCACGCCGGGTCGGCGCGCGCGGTCGAGAAGCAGCACGCCCGGGGCAAGAAGACCGCCCGCGAGCGGATCGACATGCTGCTCGACGAGGGTTCCTTCGTTGAGCTGGACGGGCTGGCCCGGCACCGGTCCACGGCCTTCGGGCTGGAGCGCAACCGCCCGTACGGCGACGGCGTGGTGACCGGCTACGGCACGGTCGACGGCCGGCAGGTGTGCGTCTTCGCCCAGGACTTCACCGTCTTCGGCGGCTCGCTCGGCGAGGTCTTCGGCGAGAAGATCGTCAAGGTGATGGACCTCGCCATGAAGATCGGTTGCCCGGTGATCGGCATCAACGACTCCGGCGGCGCCCGCATCCAGGAGGGCGTGGTGTCGCTCGGCCGGTACGGGGAGATCTTCTTCCGGAACGTGCGGGCGTCCGGCGTCATCCCGCAGATCTCGCTGGTGATGGGGCCCTGCGCCGGCGGCGCGGTCTACTCCCCGGCGGTCACCGACTTCACCGTCATGGTCGACCAGACCTCCCACATGTTCATCACCGGCCCCGACGTGATCAAGACGGTCACCGGCGAGGACGTCGGGATGGAGGAGCTGGGCGGGGCCCGTACGCACAACACCCGCAGCGGCAACGCGCACTACCTCGCCAACGACGAGGACGACGCGGTCGACTACGTCAAGGCGCTGCTGTCGTACCTGCCGTCGAACAACCTCGACGAGCCGGTCGTCTTCTCCGTTGACGCGGATCTCGACGTCACCGACGAGGACCGTGAGCTGGACACGCTCATCCCGGACTCGGCCAACCAGCCGTACGACATCCACACCGTCATCGAGCACGTCCTGGACGACGGGGAGTTCCTCGAGGTCCAGCCGCTCTACGCGCAGAACATCGTCATCGGCTACGGCCGGGTGGAGGGCCGCCCGGTCGGCGTGGTCGCCAACCAGCCGATGCACTTCGCCGGCACCCTGGACATCGCCGCCTCCGAGAAGGCAGCCCGGTTCGTGCGCACCTGCGACGCGTTCAACATCCCGGTGCTGACCTTCGTCGACGTGCCCGGGTTCCTGCCCGGGACCGGCCAGGAGTGGGACGGCATCATCCGCCGGGGCGCCAAGCTCATCTACGCGTACGCCGAGGCGACCGTCCCCAAGGTCACCGTGATCACCCGCAAGGCCTACGGCGGGGCGTACGACGTGATGGGCTCGAAGCACCTCGGCGCGGACCTGAACTTCGCGTGGCCGACCGCGCAGATCGCCGTGATGGGCGCGCAGGGAGCGGTGAACATCCTCTACCGCTCCGAGCTGGCCGGCGCCGAGGACCCGGCGGCGGTCCGGGCCCAGAAGATCGCCGAGTACGAGGACACCCTGGCCAACCCGTACGTGGCGGCCGAGCGCGGGTACGTCGACTCGGTGATCGCGCCGCACGAGACGCGTACGCAGATCGTCCGGGCGCTGCGCGTCCTGCGCACGAAGCGGGAAACCCTGCCCCCGAAGAAGCACGGCAACATCCCGCTCTGACCCTGGCGCCCGGTCGCGCTCTGGCGTCGTCGCGCTCCGGCGTGCTCCGGCGTGGTCGCGCTTGATCCGCGCAACTTCGGGGAAACTGCTGCTTCCCGGCGGCGGGAGGCAGCAACATCGCCGACGTTGTGCGGATCTTCGCCGCGCGGCCGGCAGTCAGCAGGCCGGGTTGGCGGCGGCGCACATCCGGCGAGCGGCGACCTCCGCCAGGCGGCGCAGATCCAGCTCGGTGCCGGCCTGCCCCAGTCTGAGCACGGTGATCAGGTCACCGACCCGAACCACGGCGGTGGTGTCCGGGCGGGGCGCCGAACCGATCGGCTCGCCCGTCTTCTGGTCGACGGGCTGCGTACCGGTGTGCCGCAGCAGCGCGGCCCCGTCGCCGGCGAAACCCCGCTGGACCACCGCCCAACGGTGCGTCGCCGTCCCGCTGCCCGTTGCGCCACCCACCTTGTACTCGCCAACGCTGGTCCACTCGGCGCACGGGGCGACCACGTCGTCCAGCGTGGCGAGAAGCTGGATGGCCGCGTCCGGGGTCAGCCGGAACAGATCCTGCGTGATCAGGCCATCCGATTGGGTGAGGATCGGCGCGGCGCGTCTGGGCACCAATGTCTGTGAGCGGGACACGATGGAAAACTCCCAGCCATCGGAGCGCCCCTGGCTCGTCCGGCAGGCGCCGAGGATGGGATCCAGCAGGACCGGCTCGCCCAGCCCCGATTGGCTGAGCTGCACCTCGACCTGCTGGGACAGGTCGGCCGGCTGCAGCAGGGCGTCGGTAGTGATCTCGTGCCGGGTCGGCGAGGCGGAGGGGGCGGCGGCCGGCGGGGACGGCGGCGGAGACGTCCTCGGGGCGGCGACCGCCACGGCAGAGACCCCGGCGAGAGCCAGTACGACGCCGGCCACCACGATCCTGCGCTGGCTGCGGCGACGGGCTCTGCCGCGGATCTCCTCCGGGGCAGGCCAGCGCACGTCCCGCAGCTCCCGCTGGATCTGTTCGACGAACGTCGGGTCGTCACGCATCGGTGGCCTCCTCCAGGTCAGAGACGGCGAGCAGGCCGGCGAGCGCGGTACGCCCCCGGGAGAGACGGGCCTTGACGGTGCCGACCGGGGCAGCGGTCTCCCGCGCCACCTCGGCGACCGGCATGCCGACCAGGTAGTACAGGGCGATGGCGACGCGCTGCTCCTCGGGCAGCCGGCGCAGGGCGGCGACCACCTCGACGGTGTCGGTGCCCGGCCCGGGGACGGTCTCGGTCGCCCCGTGCCGCAGGTACGCGCGGGCGCGACTACGCAGGCTGCGCCACCGGCTGACGGCGATCCGGCTGGCCACCACCCGTACCCACGCCTCCGGGTCGTCGTACCCGCTGATCGTCGACCACCGCTGCCAGGCCCGGATGTACGCCTCCTGCACCGCGTCCTGGGCCTCGACCCGGTCGCCGGTGAGGGCGTAGACGAAACCGAGCAGCCGCTGTCGGCTCCCCCGGTAGAACTCGTCGAACCCGTCGACGTCCGGCACCCGTTACCTCCCCGTGTCGGTCGCAGGGAACACGCGCCGTGCGGGGCCTCCGGTTGCCCGGTTCAGGCGATCATCTTCTCCAGCTCGGCGAGCGGGAACGCGCCGGCCGCGATCTTCTCCCGGCTGGCCAGTCGTACCGCCCGCTGCACAGCCACGTTCGCTGGCGTCGGTACGCCGTGCAGCCGGCCGAGTAGCGCGATCTCCCCGTTGAGGTGGTCGACCTCGGTCGAGCCGGTGCCCCGGGCGAGGCTCTGCCAGGTGGAGCCGCCGGACCGGTCGGCGCCCCCGACCGGGCGCTGCTGGACCAGGTCGCCGCGCTCGGCCCGCTCCTGGGCCGGGGAGGTGTGCGGGATGCGGGCGGCGGCGAGCGCGGCGACGCCCTCGGCGCGTACCCGTTCGACGAGGGCGTCCGGGATGTCCTCCCCGAGCAGCGCCTGAAGGCCGTTGCCGAGGTTGCTGAGCAGCTTGCCGTACTTCCAGCTCAGTACGTCCTCGCGGACCGGCGCGACGAAACCGGCGGCGGTCAGGTCGGCGGCGATCGCCCGGTCGGTGTCGTCGGCGCCGCGCGGATAGCGGCCGATGTGGAGCATCCCGGGGTGCGGATGTCCGTTCGCCACCACCACGCCCGGATCCAGGTGGGTGGCCGGCAGCCAGACGCAGACCGGATGCACGTCGGCGAAGAGCCGCAGGGCGGCCCGCTCGTTCGCCACCCCGTTCTGCGCGGTGACCAGCGGCAGTCGCTCACCGGCCGTCCCGCCGCCGGCGACGGGAGCGTCCACCCACGTCGCCAGCGCCGCCTCGGTGTCCTGCGACTTGACGGTCAGCACCAGCACCGTGTCGGCGGGCAGCGGCCGGTCGTCCGGGCCGTCGACGGCGGCGAGCCGGGCGGTCACGTCGCCGTCGGGCTGCCGCAGCGTCAGGCCGCGCTCCCGGATCGCGTCCAGGTGCGCGCCGCGGGCCACCAGGGTCACGTCCCGGTCGGCCTGCGCCAGCCGTACGCCGATGGTTCCGCCAACCGCGCCCGCCCCGATGATCACGTATCGCATGGGCCCATTCTGCCCGCCGCCCCGCGGCACCCCGTCGATCATGGAGTCATGGTGCCCGAATGCATAAGGATTGCGGCTTTGGTGGCCCACCACAACTCCATGATCGACGGGGAGGGGGCCGGGGACGGGGCCGGTGTCAGAGGGTTAGGCCGGCGTCGGTGAGGATGGGGCCAGCTAGCAGCAGGGCGCCGGCTATTAGGGCGACCAGGTTGACCAGGGCGAAGAACGTGACCCAGAAGAATGCCGGGAACGGGGTCAGCCCGGCGAGTTGGTCGGCGTCGGAGGCGGGCATCCGGCCACGCGCACGCAGGCGTTGCAGCTCCACCACCGGCCGCACCCCGCCGAGCAGCAGGAACCACACCCCGGTGTATGCGAACGCGGCCTGCACCTGCGGCGTCGCGTACCAGGAGACGGCGAACACCAGCGCCCCGGTGACCAGCAGCGACACCACACCGAACGCGTTTCGGATCATGACCAGCATGGCGAGCAGCAGCACCACCGCGACCCAGAGCAGGAGGGTGATCCGGTTACCGCCGAGCAGCCACGCGCCGGCCAACCCGATCAGCGGCGGGGCGACGTACCCGGCGAGCAGTGTCAGGATCATGCCCGGTCCGGTGGGCCGACCGGCGGAGAGCGTCAGCCCGGACGTGTCCGAGTGCAGCCGGATGCCACGCAGCTTGCGACCGGTGAGCAGAGCGACGAGCGCGTGCCCGCCCTCGTGGGCGATGGTGATGGCGTTGCGAGCGATCCGCCAGGGCAGCCGGGTGGACACCACCACCAGCGCGACGGCCGCGGTGATCAACACCAGCAACGGGGGCGGGTCCGGCTGCGCGCCGAACAGCGTGTCCCACATCTCGCCCAGTCCGTCGATCGACATCATGGGGCGCGAGCCTACCGGCGGCGTTCCGGGTCGCTGCCGAGGCACCGGCTCGTATCCTGTGAGACTGATCGGGTGGCGAGTGAAGCGGGAGGTGAGGGCTGATGAGCGCGGAACCCCTGGGACACCACGTCGGGCTGATCCTGGCGGTCTGTTGGTCTATGAGGCGATCAACGTCCGGCTCGACGTCGACCGGGTCGTCATTCCGGATCTCGTCGTGACCGACATCGACGACGATGGCGACTTTCTGGACGCCGAGCGGGTGACCCTCGTCGGCGAGATCGTCTCGCCGGGCAACGCTGCCGCTGACCGCCTGGTCAAGATGCAGCTCTACGCGATCGCGCGAATCCCCTGGTACCTGCTGGTCGAGCAGGACGGTGACGGTCATTCGCTGCGTCTGTACCGGCTCGACGGCGAGCACTACGTCGAGGATCAGGTCGCCAAGGCCGGCGAGACGTTGAGCATCGCGAAGCCGTTCCGCTGGCAGCTCGACCCGGCCACGCTGCGCTGATCCGTTCGACTCCCGCCACCGGACGATCGCAGCCCATCGATGAAAGTTTTCTCTACAGCTATTGCGATCAAGGGCACTTAACTCCAAAGATGGGCGTCAATAGACCGGCGTCCCTGGAGGCACTCATGGCCCGTACCCGATCATCGCTGCGCCGCGCGCTCGCCGCCGGCCTCACCGTCCTCGCCACCGCGGCGGCGACCCTGGTCGCGACCGCCGGCCCAGCGGCGGCGGCCACCACCGCCGGCGTCGACGTGTCCCACTACCAGGGCAGCATCAACTGGACCAGCGTCCGGAACGCGGGCATCGAGTTCGCCTTCATCAAGGCGACCGAGGGCACCAGCGTCAAGGACTCCGCCTTCAACGCGAACTACGTCAACGCCTACAACGCCGGGGTGATCCGCGGGGCGTACCACTTCGCCCGGCCCAACATCTCCGCCGGCTCGACCCAGGCCAACTACCTGGCCTCCAACGGTGGCGCGTGGTCGGCGGACAGCCGCACCCTGCCGGCCGCGCTGGACATCGAGGCGAACCCGTACAGCGGCGGCTACTGCTACGGGCTCAGCACCACCGGGATGCGCAACTGGGTGCAGGACTTCCTGAACACCTACCGCTCGCGCACCGGCCGGTACGCGGTCATCTACACCACCACGAGCTGGTGGAACCAGTGCACCGGCAGCTGGACCGGCCCGTGGGCCAACCACCCGCTCTGGCTCGCCCGCTGGTCGAGCACCCCGGGCGCCCTGCCGGCCGGTGCGCCGGTGTGGAGCTTCTGGCAGTACACCAGCAGCGGCGCCGTCTCCGGGATCAGCGGCAACGTGGACCGCAACTACTGGAACGGTGACCGGAGCCGACTGATCGCGCTGGCCAACAACACCTGATCGGGCGGTTGGCGGCAGCGGGATCGACGGTCACCTCACGGTCGACAATCGGTCCGGCTGCCGCCACGCCACCGCGTACGGGTCAGGCCCGCCGTCGGCTCATCGCCGGCACCATCACCGGAGCGTCCTCGCGGACGACCGCATCCCGCCGGCTGAGCCGCCGGACGCCCACCGCACCAACGGCGATGGCGACGACGCCGAACAGCGCGACGAGTACCGGAAGCCCAACGCTGATCAGCAGCAGTGCCACATCCCCGAGTGCGACGAGCATCCACAGTGCCAGCCGGGGCCGGGCGTTCCTGTATCGGTAACCCATGTCGCACCTCCCTCCGTCGTTGGAGATCAGATACCCCGAACGACGCAAGAACATGCGAGAGAGGTTCGTGCAGGTGCGGAACGCCGGTCAGTTGACCCGGTCGGGCTTGAAGCCCTTGACGATCTGGTCGAAGTTGGCGAGGTTGGCCTGCCAGTCCTTCTCCGCGATCTCCCACCGGATGGCGTAACCCCGGTTGCTGGCGGTTACGAAGCCCCGGTTGCGCACGTGGACGCGGGTGTTGTTCCGGGTCTCCAGCCACTCCCAGTCGGCGCAGGTCCGGTACCAGTCGCAGGCCTTGATGCTGCCCACCAACTGGTAGTTGGTGACCAGATTCCGGCGGTACGGTTCCTTTTCCTTCCAGTCGGCGACCGCGTCCTTCAGCGGGGTGGGAGTCCACTGGACCAGCATCTTGCCGGGCCCGCCGGACTGGTTGAAGATGGCCGTGTCCGAGCCGGTCTGACCGCCGCTCCAGCCGGGTGGGAGCGGGATGGAGAAGGTCGGCCCCTCGTACAGCTTCCAGCCGGCCGGCAGCACGTTCGGGTCGGCCGACGGCGTGGCCGAGGGCGTCGCACTCGGTGCGCCCGTGGTGGGCGGAGGCGCCGCCGGAGCGGAGGACTGCGCTGGCGCCGACGTCACGGCCGCCCCGGTCGTCGGGCCGGCCTGCGGGCTCTCGGTGTCGTCGCCGTTGGTCAGCATGGGCACGATCACCACGAGGCCGACCAGCAGCAGGGCCACCAGCGCACCGATCAGCACGTTCCGGCGCGTGTTGTTCGACTTCGTACCGTCGAACACCGGCACCGCCGCGCGCCCGGCCGGACCCACCGGCGGCATCACCGACGTGGGCGTCGAGGGCTTGCGCTGCTCCGGCGCCACCGGCGGACCGTCGACGGCCGTCGGCTCGTCGTCGCCTGCCGTCGTACCGTCATCGGGTTTGTCGTCGGCGGCCGGCACCGTCGCGGTCGGCTCAGCCTCGGACGGGCGGTCGATCTTCGCCGTCGGTTCGGCCGGCACCGTTGCCGTCGGCTCGGCGTCCGCGCCGGCCGGCACGACCTCCGTCGGCGTCGCGTCGGCCACCGCCGGCCCGGCCGCGGCGGCGGCTACCGGCGGCGGGGTACGCGGAGCCGGTGGCGACACCGAACGATCGGCGACCTCCTCGGCCGGCCGTGGTGCCGGTACGAGCGGCGGGCGCGGCTCCCGTGGACCGTTCGGCCCCGGCCGTCGTACGCCATCGAGCAGTGAGATCCCGCGCGCCCGCTTGCCCCCGGCGCGGCGCAGCAGCCGCTCGGCCACCTCCGCGGTGATCCGCTCGTTCGGGTCCTTCTGGAGCAGCCCGGTGAGCACCGCCTTGAGCGGGCCGGCGTTCTTCGGCGGCGGCATCGGCTCGGTGGCCAGCGCGGCGAGCGTGGCGATCGCGGACGGCCGCGCGTACGGCGACTTGCCCTCCACCGCCGCGTAGAGCGTCGCGCCCAGCGACCACAAGTCGGCCTCTGGGCCGGCGGTGCCCTCCCGGGCCCGCTCCGGCGAGATGTACGCGGGCGAACCGAGCACCATGCCGGTACGGGTGACGTTCGGGTCACCGGGGATCGTGGCGAGGCCGAAATCGGTCAACACCACCCGGCCGTCCTCGCCCAGCAGCACGTTGCCCGGCTTGACGTCGCGGTGCATGACGCCCGCCTTGTGCGCCGCGTTCAGCGCGCCCAGCACGCCCAGGCCGATCTCGATCGTGCGGGCCACCGACACCGGCCCGTCCTCGGCGAGGGTGTCCTGCAACGACCTCGACGCCACGTACTCCATGACGATCCACGGGTCGCCGTCGGTCCGCAAAACGTCGAAGATGCGTACCACGTTGACGTGGTTGAGCCGGGCGATGGCCCGCGCCTCGCGCAGCGACCGCTCCCGCATCTCGCGGCGTTCCTCGTCGGTGAGGCCGGGCGGCGGCACCAACTCCTTGATGGCGACGTCCCGGTGCAACACCTCGTCGCGCGCCTTCCACACCCGACCCATGCCACCCTGGCCGAGCGGCGACAGAAGCCGGTATCGGTCAGCGACGAGTTGGGGAAGCGCGTTCGACATCGCTGAGACGGTACCCGGACCCGCCGACGGTCACACCGCCGGCACGCCACTGTGCGTGTGACGTGACTTCGGGCCGCGTACCCTGGCGGCATGCCTGCCGAAGAGCCGCTGTTCCGGGTCGTCCGCGGCGTGCCCACCGCCGAGGAATTGGCCGCCCTGGTCGGGGCGATCATCGTGCGGTCCCGACCGGCTACCGCACCCGCGCCGACGGCCACGTCCGCCTGGGCGCGCAGCGGCCGGCCCGCCCGCCCCGACACCTGGCGGGCCTCCGGTCTGCCTCGCTGACCCCGGTTCCCATTCCGGGGGCTGCCAGGATGGCGCGTAGCCGTTAACCTCACTGAGGGAAACGGTGCGGTGACGGACAGGGAGGGTCGATGATCCCCGAAGAGGACCAACCGGCGCCCTGGCTGCACGGCTACGGCGGCATCGAGGCCGACATCCGTCAACTCCGCGAGTTCGCCGACCGGCTCGCCGCCGAGGTCGAGAGCAACTACGCGCCCCACCTGCCGTACATCGCCGAAGACATGTCCGCGAAGGTGCCCAACCCCTGCGACGCGTTCGTCGAACTGGTCACCTTCCTGCACGCCCACCACGAGACGCAGCAGGCCACGACCGACATGGTGTACGCCGTCCGCGGCGCCACCGGCCACCTTGCCGCCGTCGCCGACCGCGTCGCCACCCAGTACGCCGACAGCGACGCCTTCTCCGCCGCCCGCGCCGTGGACGTCCAACACGCCCTCGCCGACCCGGGAACCGTCCTGCCCGGCAGCCGGACGCCGACGCTGAGCGACCCCACCGGCCCCGACAGCGAAAGGCCGGTGGTCCTCCCGTGATCGAGCGTGGTGGCGGCCGCACCTCAAGCCAGACCGACTGGCACTTGATGGACCTCAACAGCATGTGGGCGTGCCTCCAGGACCACGACACCACCAACCACTGGAAACAGGTCGCCGGCTGGCGCAAGGTCTGCGACCTCGCCCAGATCCACCTCGGCCGACTTCAGGAGTACCGGCGGGGCCTCGCCGAAGCATGGCCCCCCGAAACCAGCGCCGCCTCCGGCACGTACCTCACCCAACTCGACGACCTGATCGCCAAGGTGCGACACACCCACGACGCCGCCGCCGCCAACTACACCGCGCTGTCCGCCGCCACCCAGGCCATCGGCACCACCCGCGCCGAGCTGCGCAAGCTCCACGAGGAGTACGCGACAAAGCTCCAACAGAAGCGGGCGTACGAGGCCACCGCCGCCGACCCCAAGGCGGTCATGGGCAATCGGGTCGTGGACGCGCCCGTGACAGATAGCGACCTGGAACGGCTGAACGTGCAGGCGCGGGCAATGATGTTCAACCTCAGTGGCGAACTACAACAAGCCCAAGCCACCCTCCAAAAACCCCCACCAACACGCGCACCGATCCAGTCTGGCGACCCCGACGCGTTAGGCGCAGCCTCCGCCACGCCTGTCATTCCGCCGATCGTCCCCGTACCCATGCAACCGCCGGTCAAAATCACAACAACACGGCCCGCGAAGACCACCGCGCCAATAGCCGGCCTACATGGCGTTGGTCCAGTTTTAGGCGGTGCAGAAACCGGACTAGCAGCGAACAACCCTCAAACGCCTAGCCCGGCCATTCCGTCCCTGCCGACAGCAACCCAAATATCCCAGGGACAGGTGCCAGCGCCGAGCAGCCCCATCTCATCCGGCGCACCGATCCGGTCAAACCGCCCACTCGGCACCCTGGATGGACGACAGAACTTGCCGTCTTCAACACCACCCCCACGCCCCATGCCACCAGGGGGAGTGATTGGCGGGCCCACTAGCCCGAATCTCGTCACGCCGGGTACTGGTCCGGCACAGCCTCGCAGGGTGAATCCGGTCGGAGGAGTCATCGGCGGGGGCGGCGCTGGCACTGGCCCAACCGGAGGCGCGGGATCTCGTCCGGGCAGCGGACGCACTTTCAGCAGTGCGCAAGGGAATCCAGGCCCATTCGGTGGCGCCCCACCTCTGAGCCATAACACAGGCATAGGCCCAAACTCAAGGCGCCAAGGCAATCTTCACGAAGAAGGCGACAAGACACGTCGATGGGATCCCGACAATCCGTGGGCGACGGAGCAAGGGGTGGAACCTGTCGTCCGCTCCACAGAAGAACAAGGCCCGATCGACCCCGGCCCGGCAATTGGTTTTAATCGGTGACTACTAGCCCCAAACTAGCAGCATCCCTCTTGACACTGAACTTCTTATCCGCGCCGCTCATCCTGTCTTCACCGCCACCTGATCCATCCTTCCGCATTCGGGATGAGCAATGGCATTTGAATTATCTAGGAGCAACGAAGGCTCAACTTCTGAGCCGTGGCGATGGAGTTGTAATTGCGGTGCCGGATACTGGGGTGGATCCACACCCCGACCTTCGCAACAACCTCCTTCCAGGTAAGGACATTATCGCAGGAGGTAACGGCGACGGCCGGCAAGACAGGGACAGCCATGGAACCTCGATGGCCGGCCTGATCGCTGCACATGGCCAGGATGGCAAGCGTGGCGCGCTTGGCGTCGCTCCGGCTGCGAAGATATTACCGATATACGATTCCCCGCCCTCTGGCGAAGGGCAACCAGATACCCTTGCCCAGGCGATTGAATTTGCGATAGAAAGTGATGTAGATATAATTAGCATCTCTTCTGTCGGCGCGAGCAGTTCGAGGCTACGCGAAGCGGTGCGCAGCGCTGTTGGCAGGAATATCATCGTCGTCGCAGGTGTCGGCAATCTGCCGCAGGTTCAAAGTATTGGATACCCAGCGACTGAGGAAGGAGTGATTGCTGTTGGCGGCGTAGACCGCGCTGGACAGCATGCCGCCGTTTCGGTTACTGGACCGGAAATCGATGTAGTAGCACCTGCGGTCGATATCTACAGCACTAGTTATGGCGGGAAGTACTCGAAGGGCACGGGAACGTCGAGTGCAACGGCGATTGTGGCCGGGGCGGCGGCGTTGATCAGGTCGAAGTATCCCTATCTGCCGGCGCAGGAAGTGGCCCACCGGCTTACGGCAACGGCCATCGACAAAGGCCCGCCTGGCCGGGACGACGAGTACGGGTACGGCGTTATCGATCTTGTCGCGGCGCTAACGGCAGACGTACCCCCGTTAGGTTTTGAATCGGTGAGCGCGCCCGCCGGCGGTGGCCCGACCACGGCGGCCGATGCTCGGCCGGACGAGGATGACGGCTCGGCGGTTCGGGGCCTTGCCACCCTTGGCGTGATCGTCGCCGTTGGGGTTGGGTGGGCCGTCGTGGCACGGCGTCGGCGGCGCGGTGATGATCCGCCGCCCAGAATCAGCCGCTAGGCGTGCCCGGCGCCTCGATCGACTCGGGTTCCTTGAGGTTGGGGTGTCTGGTGGCTTGGGATGCCGCGGTTTGCTGGAAGCCGAGTGGATCACGGCGGCGGGCGTCCTTGATGGCGCGATATCGGCGATCGGGAGTCGATCAAGGACGCGGCGCGGCGCTGAGGGCCGGGAACGGGTGTCGGGCGTGGCGGGCCGGTAACGTCGGGCCGGTGTCTGACACTCTGCCGCTCCGCCTCGTGCTGGCCTCTGCCAGTCCTGCTCGCCGAAAGTCGCTTCGGGCCGCCGGCATCGACCCGGACGTGCTGGTCAGTGGGGTGGACGAATCCCTGGTGGTGACCGATCGCGCTGAGGATCTCTGCCTCGAGTTGGCCCGACTCAAGGCCGAGGCGGTGCTCGCCCGGCTGAATCCGACCGCCACGGCGAACAGCTCAACCACCAACGCCAAAGACACCACCAACAGCACCAGCGCCAGCACGGACGCCGCCAACAGCACCAGCACGGACACAGCCCGTGAGCGCACCCTGGTCATCGGGTGTGACTCGGTGCTCGAGTTCGACGGGGAGATTCTGGGCAAGCCGGCCGACGCGGCGGACGCGACCCGTCGTTGGTTGCGGATGCGGGGGCTCAGTGGGGTCCTGCACAGCGGACACTGCCTGATCGACAGTGTCGCCGGGCGGCGGGCGGAGGCGGTCGCCTCGACGGTCGTCCACTTTGCCGACATCAGTGACGACGAGATCGCCGCGTACGTCGCCACGGGCGAGCCGTTGGCGGTGGCGGGCGCGTTCACGATCGACGGGTTGGGTGGGCCGTTCGTGGAGCGGATCGAGGGTGACCCGGGGACCGTCGTCGGGTTGTCGATGCCGTTGCTGCGTCGGCTACTGGCGGAACTGGGTCTGGAGATCACGGACCTGTGGACAAAGGTCGCGCCGGGCGGCCAAACGGTCGAGCCGCTCGGTAACGTCCATTCATGACCATGAAGTCGATCCCGCTCACCGACGAGTTGCACGCCTACCTGGTTGCGCACGGCGCACCGCCGGACGAGATCATTCGAGATCTGGCCGAGGAGACCCGCTCGCTGCTGCCGGAGCACGCCAGCATGCAGGTGGCACCGGAGCAGGCCGCGTTCCTGACGTTCCTGACCCGGCTGCTCGACGTACGGCAGGCCGTCGAGGTCGGCACGTTCACCGGCCTGTCGGCGCTGGCCATCGCCCGGGGGTTGCCCGAGGGAGGGCGGCTGACCTGCTTCGACATCTCCGAGGAGTACACCGGGATCGCCCGGCGTTACTGGTCCCGCGCCGGGGTGCAGGACCGCATCGACCTGCGGATCGGCCCGGCCGGCGACACGCTGCGGGAGCTGCCGCAGGAGCGCCACCTGGACTTCGCGTTCATCGACGCCGACAAGACCGGGTATCCGGTCTACTGGGCCGAGCTGGTGCCGCGAATGCGGCCGGGCGGGGTGATCGCCGTCGACAACGTGCTGCGCGGCGGGCGGGTGATCGCGCCGCAGGATGTCAACGACCGGGCGATCGCGGCGTTCAACGACGAGGTGCTGGCCGACGTACGGGTCGACCCGGTGATGCTGCCCATCGCCGACGGCCTCACCCTCGCCCGGGTGCGCTGAGCGGCGCTCTGAACCACTCGGGTTCCTGGAAATCGCGGCATCCCCGGCGGTAAGACACCCCAACTTCCAGGAACCCGAGTCGATCAAGCCGGGCTCGCCCCGGGGCCAGGCCGGCCCCGGGGCGAGCGTCAGCGGACGCTGCGGGCGAACTGGCGGGCGGCCCAGAAGACGCCCAGCGCGGCGAGGACCGCGGTGATGGTCAGGCCCTGCCAGACCTTGTCGCTGCCCAGGTCGCCGGCGAACAGCGCCCGGGTGCCGTCGACCGCCCAGGAGAACGGGTTCCAGTCGGCGATGCCCTGCAACCAGCCGGGAGCGAAGGTCAGCGGCAGCAGGATGCCGGAGAGCAGCAGCACCGGCTGCGCCACGGTGTTCATCAGCGGGGCCAGCGCGTCCTCGCTCTTGACCTTGAGCGCGACGCCGTAGGAGACGGCCGAGGTCATGAGCGCGATGAGGGCGAGCATCAGGTACGCCAGCAGGAGGTCACCGATGAAGACCCGCAGGTCGAACAGGAGCGCCAGCAGGGTGATGATGACGGCCTGCACGACGAGTGAGACCACGTCGCGCAGCGAGCGCCCGAGCAGCAGTGCCAGGCGGCTGATCGGGGTGACCCGGGAGCGTTCGATGACGCCGGCGCGCAGTTCGGCGATCAGGCCGAAGCCCTGGAACAGGCCGCCGAAGATGGCCAGCAGCACCAGCAGGCCGGGTACGAAGATCTTGTAGGCGGCGGCCTGGGTGGGCGCGTTCAGGGCCGGCTTGAGCAGGGGGGCGAAGAGCAGCAGGTACATCACCGGCTGGAACACGCCGACGAAGACCCAGACCGGGTTGCGCAGCAGGAGCTGGATCTGCCGCTGGAAGATCAGCCACGTGTCGCGGGCGAATTTCATGAGTCGTCTCTCCGGGGGTCAGGACTCGCGCAGCGAGCGGCCGGTCTTGGTCAGGAAGACGTCGTCCAGGCTGGGCCGGTGCAGCTCGATCGAGCGCAGCTCGAGCCCGGCCTGGTCGAGACGGCGTAGCACCTGGGGAATGGCGGTGGCGCCCTCGTCGACGTAGAGGCGCAGGCCACCCTCGTCGACGGTCTCCAGCTTGTTGACGTACGGCTCGCCGTCCAGCGCCTTCGCCGCCTGCGGGGTGGCGGCCACGTCGAGGCCGACGAGCACCACGTCGCCGGAGATCTCCCGCTTGAGTTCGGCCGGTGTGCCCTCGGCGACGACCTCGCCGTTGTCCATGATCGCGATGCGGTCGCAGAGTGCGTCGGCCTCGTCCAGGTAGTGCGTGGTGATAAAGACGGTCATCCCGTCGCTGCGCAGTCGCCGGATCTCGTCCCACATGTGGGCGCGGCTCTGCGGGTCGAGGCCGGTGGTCGGCTCGTCCAGGAAGACGATCTTCGGCTCGTGGATGATGCCGAGCGCGATCTCGACCCGTCGACGCTGGCCACCGGAGTAGGTCTTGCACTTGCGGTCGGCGTACTCGGTGAGCTGGAAAGCCTCCAGGGCGCGGACGGCGCGCTGCTGCGCGTCGGCCTTGCCGATGCCGTACATCCGGGCGTGCAGGACCAGCTCCTCGCGGGCGGTCGACTCGTCCCAGGTGCTGCCGCCCTGCGGCACGTACCCGATCCGGCGGCGGACCTCCGCCGGGTCCTTGCGGAGGTCCGCCCCGGCGATGGTGGCCTCGCCGCCGTCGGGCTCGATCAGCGTGGCGAGCATCCGCAGCGTGGTGGTCTTGCCGGCGCCGTTCGGGCCGAGGAAGCCGAAGATCTCGCCCTCGGCGACCTCGAGGTTGACGCCGCGCACGGCGTCCACCGTCTTCGTCTCTCGACCCGCGCGGGAGCGGAACGACTTCCGCAGCCCCCTGGTCTCGATCATTTCTGCTCCTGGTCGGTCGGGCCGGCCGCGCCGGCCGTCATGTGTCGGTCGGACCGGTGGGCCGGCCGTCGAGTGGGACGACGCCGGACGGCGCACTCCCCCGCTGTGCCGACAGCAGGCTAACGCGATATAGCGCTTGTAGTCAACGTTGATTATTTCGCGTTGCGATTGAACCGCTCCTCGCCCTCCCGTGGGCCCGACCAACCCTCGGCGTCCGCCAGTTCAGCAGGCAGGTACGACACACCAGACTCGATCCGCTCCGCGATGCGCTCACACCAGCTGAGCTCCGCCTCCGCCCGCGCCGACCACAGCTCGAACATCCAACTGACGTGCACCGGCTTGGTGTTACGCACCCAGTCCGACTGAAGCGAGGCGCGCATCGACTCCATGCCGGCCCGCAGCAGGTTGGCCCGGTTGCGCAGCGCCGCCGCCGCCTCGGACCGGGGCATCGCGGGCAGGAACGAGAAGGCCGCGGTGAAGGGGTCGACGGGTTCGGTGAAGTTCCACCAGAAGTTGCGCAACAGGGTCTCGAACTCGTCGTCCCCCTTCGGGGTGACCTCGTAGGTCGTACGCGCCGGACGGGCGCCGACCTGCTCGGTGGCGACGGCCCGCAACAGCCCCTCCTCGGTGAGCTTGCGCAGCGCGTGGTAGATCGAGCCGGGCTGCACGTTCGCCCACTTGTCGGCGCTCCAGCTCAGCAGCTCGCGGCGCACGTCGTAACCGTGCACGGGCTGCATCCACCGCACCAGGCCGAGGATCATCATCCGAGTCGCAGACACCAGACAAGCGTAATAGCCAAGTTTGACTAAACCAGTGCCCCATCCCACACTGAGCGATCGTTAGGGGCCGCCCGGGGCGGCCGATACACTCCCCGTCAGTAACCTGCCGGGAGGAGCCACGAAGGTGCGCAAGGTACTGATCGCCAACCGCGGCGAGATCGCCGTCCGGGTCATCCGCGCCTGTCGTGACGCCGGCCTGGGCAGCGTCGCCGTGTACGCGGACTCCGACCGCGACGCCCTGCACGCCACGCTCGCGGACGAGGCGTACGCGCTCGGCGGAGACAGCGCGACCGACACGTACCTGCGCATCGACAAGCTGCTCGAGGTCGCCGCCCGGGCCGACGCCGACGCCGTGCACCCGGGCTACGGCTTCCTCAGTGAGAACGCCGATTTCGCCCAGGCCGTCATCGACGCCGGGCTGACCTGGATCGGTCCGACCCCGCAGGCGATCCGCGACCTGGGCGACAAGGTGACCGCCCGGCACATCGCCCAGCGCGCCGGCGCGCCGTTGGTCCCCGGCACCCCGGACCCGGTGGACAGCCCGGACGAGGTGATGGCGTTCGCCGTCGACCACGGCCTGCCGGTCGCCATCAAGGCGGCCTTCGGCGGCGGCGGTCGGGGCCTCAAGGTCGCCCGCACCATGGAGGAGATCCCGCAGCTCTTCGAGTCGGCCACCCGCGAGGCCGTCGCGGCGTTCGGTCGGGGCGAGTGCTTCGTCGAGCGCTACCTGGACCAGCCCCGCCACGTCGAGGCGCAGGTCCTCGCCGACCAGCACGGCAACGTGATCGTGGTGGGCACCCGGGACTGCTCGTTGCAGCGCCGGCACCAGAAGCTCGTGGAGGAGGCTCCCGCGCCGTTCCTCACCGACGCCCAGCGCGCCCAGATCCACTCCAGCGCCAAGGCGATCTGCCGCGAGGCCGGCTACCACGGCGCCGGCACCGTGGAATACCTGGTCGGCAAGGACGGCACCATCTCCTTCCTGGAGGTCAACACGCGACTCCAGGTCGAGCACCCGGTCACCGAGGAGACCGCCGGCATCGACCTGGTCCGCGAGCAGTTCCGGATCGCCGACGGCGAGAAGCTGCGGATCACCGAGGACCCGACGCCGCGCGGGCACGCCATCGAGTTCCGGATCAACGGCGAGGACCCGGGCCGCAACTTCCTCCCCGCGCCCGGCACGGTCACGGCGCTGCGCCTGCCCAGCGGCCCGGGCGTGCGGGTCGACACCGGCATCTCGGCCGGCGACGTGATCGGCGGCAACTTCGACTCGCTGCTCGCCAAGGTGATCATCGTCGGTGAGACGCGCACCGAGGCGCTGGAGCGCGCCCGCCGCGCCCTCGACGAGATGGTCGTCGACGGCATGGCCACCGCGCTGCCGTTCCACCGGCTCGTCGTGCGGGACGAGGCGTTCACCGCCGAGCCGTTCACCGTGCACACCCGGTGGATCGAGACCGAGTTCCACAACACCGTGCCGCCGTTCGCCGCCGCCGCCGGCACCGCCGACGCGCCGGCGGAACGCGACACCGTCGTGGTCGAGGTCGGCGGCAAGCGCATCGAGGTCAGCCTCCCCGCCGGCTTCGGCGGGAGTACGACCACAGCCTCAACCGCCTCCCGCAAGCCGACCCGGCGCGGGGGTGGCGCCAAGGCCGGCGTACCGGTCGGCGGAGACGCGCTCACCTCCCCGATGCAGGGCACCATCGTCAAGATCGCGGTCGCCGACGGCGACACGGTGGCCGAGGGCGACCTGGTGGTGGTGCTGGAGGCGATGAAAATGGAGCAGCCGTTGCACGCCCACAAGGCGGGTACGGTCAGCGGACTCGCCGCCGAGGTCGGTGCCGTGATCACGGCGGGCGCGCCCATCTGCACCATCTCCTGAAAGGAAGGGCACCTTGTTATCGCCTCGTGTATAAGAAGGGGCCCTTCCTTACGTTTGTCCGGGCGGGCGGGGCTCGGTGGGGGTGGTTTGCCGCACCGAGGTGGGCGCGGGCGGCCATGGGCGGGAATGATGGCCGGGTGCGGTTTCTTTCCGGCGCGGCCCCCGCGCACGACCTGACCTACACCGACGTCTTCATGGCGCCGGCCCGCTCCGACCTCGGCTCCCGCCTAGACGTGGACCTGTCCACCGGCGACGGCACGGGCACCACCATCCCGCTGGTGGTGTCGAACATGACGGCGGTCGCCGGCCGGCGGATGGCCGAGACGGTGGCCCGTCGGGGCGCGATCACGGTGATCCCGCAGGACATCCCCATCGAGGTCGTGGCGAACGTCGTCTCCTGGGTCAAGCAGCGGCACCTGGTCTACGACACGCCCATCACCCTGGGCCCTACCGAGACCGTCGGCGACGCGATCCACCTGCTGCCCAAGCGGTCGCACGGCGCGGTGATCGTGGTCGACGACGCCGGCCGGCCGGTGGGCGTGGTCACCGAGGCGGACACCGTGGGAGTGGACCGGTTCGCCCAGCTGCGACACGTCATGTCGACCGAGCTGCACACCGTGCCGGCCGACGCGGACCCGCGTACCGGCTTCGACAGGCTCTCCGCCGGCCGGCGTCGGCTCGCTCCGGTGGTGGACGCTCACGGCCGGCTGGTCGGGGTGCTCACCCGACAGGGCGCACTGCGAGCCACCCTCTACACGCCGGCCGTCGACGACCGGGGTCGGCTGCGCATCGCGGCGGCGGTCGGCATCAACGGGGACGTCACCGGCAAGGCCGCCGCGCTACTCGAAGCCGGGGTGGACACGCTGGTCGTGGACACCGCGCACGGCCACCAGGCCCGGATGATCTCGGCGTTGCAGGCGGTCCGCAAGCTGGACCCGGGCGTACCGGTGGCGGCCGGCAACGTGGTCACCGCCGAGGGCGTACGCGACCTGGTCGAGGCCGGCGCGGACATCATCAAGGTCGGTGTCGGCCCGGGCGCGATGTGCACCACCCGGATGATGACCGGCGTGGGCCGGCCGCAGTTCTCCGCCGTCCTCGACTGCTCGACGGCCGCCCGGCAGCTGGGCCGGCACGTCTGGGCCGACGGCGGTGTACGTCACCCCCGCGACGTGGCGCTCGCGCTCGCCGCCGGCGCGTCGAACGTGATGATCGGCTCCTGGTTCGCTGGCACCTACGAGTCCCCCGGTGACCTCTACACCGAACCGGACGGGCGGCGGTACAAGGAGAGCTTCGGGATGGCCTCGGCGCGGGCGGTCAGCGCCCGTACGGCCGACGACAGCCCGTACGACCGGGCTCGCAAGGCCGTGTTCGAGGAGGGCATCTCCTCGGCCCGGATGTACCTGGATCCGCACCGCCCCGGCGTCGAGGATCTGATCGACGAGATCATCGCCGGGGTACGCAGCGCCTTCACCTACGCCGGTGCCCGCAACCTGACGCAGTTCCACGAGCGAGCGATAGTCGGCGTCCAGAGCGCCGCCGGCTACACCGAAGGAATGCCCCTCCCCACCAGCTGGTAAGAACCCACCGGTCCGCGCTCGCGCGGCTCATGACGTCATTGCCACGACACGCCACTTGGGGTCAACGGGGCTGCCCCCAAGATCGGCATGGCCGGGCTCGACGGTCAAGCGCGTTTGCGCTGTTTTCTGGGGCGCTGTTCAGGAGTTGGTGATCTGCTTTCGGTGACGCTGTAATCGGCCTGGCGGTGCGTCGGGGCTCCTGATGAGGGAATGCGTGCCGCGTCGGGGTGCCAGCTGGCGCTGGTGATGCTCATGGAGTCCATCCGTGCCGTTGTGTAGCTGATGGCTCGCTGGTCGACATTGCTGTTGCCGTACTGGATGGCCGGCGTGGCGGCGGTGGGGGCGTAGCTCGGGCCGGCGGGGTTGAAGGCGGGACCTGCGCTGTCGGCGTATTGGGTGTAGTTGGACTCGTAAGAGGGCGCATAGGTGGGCGCGTAGGCGGACTCGTAAGAGGGCGCATAGGTGGACCCGTAATTGGGCGCGTAAAGGGTCGGCTGGTTGACGCCGTAGGACGCGCTCGTGTCGTATTGAGCCGGGTACTGACTGACCTCGGGCGAGGGGTACGAGTAGGGGTCCTGGGGTGTGAATGATGATTGAGCCGCTACCGAATAAAGGTTGGTGTTCTGGGACATCGGCTCTGACCCTGGTGCGGGTGCGACGGCGTAGTACGGGGGTGCTGCGTCGTGGGTGTACGGCCCGGAGGGCGTCGAGTAGGAACGGGCGGGGCTGCCTGGGGCGGGCAGCCGCTGTGGCGGGTCGATGACCTGTTCGTTCTGGTGCGCCTCGACGGGTACCCTCGGTCGCCATCCCTGGGGCAGTGGGATCCTGCCGGGTGCCGCGATCTCCGGGTCGCCCACGGCGGGCAAGCGGTCGGGGTTCGGCTGCAGGACGGAGCTGTTGCCGTATACGTTCAGGATGAACGAACGTCTGGGCAGTCCGTGGGCATCGGTGAAATCGTTCACCACCGCCAGGCTCAGAAGCCTGGCGTTGGGATTGGCGAGTCGGCCGGTGGCGCCAGCCCAGGCCGCGATGAGTGAGTGATCGACGATGGCGGGGTTGTCGATGACCTCCTGGTAGGCCACCGGTACGAACAGTCGCGGGGGCCAGCCGGCGGGCGGGTCGATTCGCTGAGCTGCCGCGGCCCTCGGGTCGGCACCGCCGGGGGCAAGATCAGCATGGTTCGCCAGGAAATATTTCGCGCCAAGCTGCTCAGACGTGTAATAGCCGGCGGGAAGCCCGTGCGACCGGGCAAAGTCATCCAACACTCCCGGGCTCATGCCAGCGAGGCTGGTGGCGGTACGCCCCAACCGGCCTGTCGCATGGGTCCAGGCCACCACGATGCGGGCGTCGGCGATGCCCGGGTTGTCGATGACCGCCTGATAAGCCGCCGGGGTGAACACTCGCGTCCAGCGGGCGGGCGGGTCAATTCGCTGAGCTGCCGCGGCCCTCGGGTCGGCACCGCCGGGGGCAAGATCAGGATGCTTCCCCAGGAAATACTTCGCGCCATCTGACTCGAGTGTGTAGTAGCCGGCGGGGAGCCCGTGCGACTGGGCAAATTCCCCCAACACTGCCCGGCTCAACTGACCGAGGTGATCGGAGCTACGCGCAAGTCGACCTAACCTGTGTGCCCAGTCCAGCACGAGGCTGGGATCGGCGATGCTCGGGTTGTCGATAACCGCCTGATAGGCCGCCGGTACGAACACTCGCCCCCAGCGGGCGGGCGGGTCAATTCGCCGAGCTGCCACGGACCTCGGGTCGGCACCGCCGGGGGCAAGATCAGGATGCTTCCCCAGAAAATATGTCGCGCCATCTGACTCAAGTGTGAAGTAGCCGGCGGGGAGCCCGTGCGACCGGGCAAATTCCCCCAACACTCCCCGGCTCAACTTGGCGATGTGATCGGAGCCGCGGGCGAGTCGACCTGACTTGTGTGCCCAGTCCAGCACGAGGCTGGGATCGGCGAGGCCCGGGTCGTCGATGATCTGCTGGTAGGCCATCGGCGTATAAGCGGGGGCGGATTCGCGTCGTCGGGGCATGCTTCTGGTCCTCTCGCGTGGATGACCGCTGTCCAGCTCCCCAACGGGGCATCCACGACGAAGGTTCAACACGAAACGGGCCTACCCGAATCGGTGCCCGCCCCAACTCCGCACACGGCTCTGCCGCGTCACTCTCGACCTCGCCGTCAGCCACCGCTACACCACGACCCACCCCACGCCGCTTCGCGACGCGGGATGCTGCCGCGTGTCTACCTAGTTAGGCGGCCCAGGACTTCGCGGGCTGCGTTGCCGGGGCTGCCACCTACGCGGTCCGGTAGTGCGCCGGCCAGCCACAGAGTGGCGAATCCATGGGCGATGGACCAGGCGGCGAGCGAGTCCAGGCCGGTGTCGCCGGATGCGCCACGGGCGGCCACCCCCGCGCGGAGTGCCGCGCCGGCCCGCTCGCGGGCGGCGGTCAGCTCGGGGTCGTCGACCCGGTGCAGCTCGGGCCGGAACATCACCTCGAAGTAGGCGCGGTGCGACACCGCGAAGTCCACGTACGCGACGCCGGCCGTCAGCAGGTCGTCGCCGGCGGCGACCAGCGCCTGCGCCAACCGGTCGAAGCCCTCCGTGGCGAGAACGGTGAGTAGCCCCGCCTTGTCACCGAAGTGGTGCGCGGGCGCGGCGTGCGAGACACCGGCCCGACGAGCCAGGTCGCGCAGGCTCAGCGCGGCGGGTCCGACCTCCTCGATCGCCTGCAGCGCCGCGGCGAGCAGGGCGCGGCGAAGGTCGCCGTGGTGGTACGGACGCGTCTCGGTCATGCCCGAATCCTAATCTTGCCATTGACAAGATGCCACCGACCACCGCAATCTTGTCACCGACAAGTTTCCCCGAGGAGGACTCCGATGGCACCCCTGATCGTCCTGATCGCCGGCAGCGCACTGGCCCGCCTGGCCGGCCTGGCCGGCGTCTCCGCGCTCGACGGCTGGCATCCCGCGCTGCGGGTCGGACTGGCCCTGATGTTCGTGCTGACCGGCGTTGCGCACTTCGTGGGCCGACGCCGCGCCGACCTGATCGCGATGGTTCCGCCCCGACTACCCCGGCCGGACCTGCTGGTCACCCTCACCGGCGCACTGGAGCTGGTCGGGGCGGTCGGGCTGCTGATCCCGACGACCGCCCGCCTCGCCGCGGCCGGGCTCGGCCTGCTCCTGCTCGCGATGTTCCCGGCGAACGCCTCGGCCGCACGCCGGAGGCTGACCCTCGCCGGACGCCCGGTCACCCCACTGGGTCAGCGCGCGATCCTGCAACTCGTGTTCGTCGCCACCGCCGCGGCTATTTCGTTTGGCCCCTGACTATCAGGGGGCTAATCTGCTCTCGTGGAACTCATCACCCTCCAGGATGTGCCGCTGGGACGACTACTGGTCGTGGCCGGGCACCTCGTCGGGCAGCGCTGGAACCGCTTCCTCGCCGAGGAACACGGCCTCACCCAGGCCGGCATGATCACCCTGATGACGCTCGCCCGGCACGGCGAGCTGCCCCACCGCCAGGTCGCCGAGAAGGGGTTCGTCCGCCCGGCAACACTGACCGGCATCGTCGACACCCTCGAACGCGACGGCCTGGTCGAGCGCCAGCGCGACGACAGCGACCGGCGCAGCATCCGACTCGCCATCACCCCCGCCGGCCGGGAACGGGTGGCCGCGCTCGGCGCTCTCATGCACTCCGGACGCCCGCTCACCTCGGTCGACGCCGACCCGGCGAAGGCCCAGGTGATCCGGGAGTTCCTACTCGAAGTCATCGGCAGCGGCCACGACCCGCAGATGACCGGACGACCCACCGACGCGGAGGAAACGTCGTGCTGATCCGACTGTTACGCGGCCAACTGCGCCCGTACTCCAGACCGCTAGTGGCGGTGGTGCTGCTCCAGTTCGTGGGCACCATGGCCTCGCTCTACCTGCCCAGCCTCAACGCCGACATCATCGACAAGGGCGTGGCCCGGGGCGACACCGGCTACATCGTGCACACCGGCGGCTGGATGCTGCTGGTCAGTCTGATCCAGATCGTCTGCTCGATCGCGGCCGTCTACCTGGGCGCGCAGGTCGCCATGGGCTTCGGCCGGGACGTCCGCGCCCGGCTGTTCTCGCACGTCAACAGCTTCTCCGCCCGCGAGGTGGCCCGGTTCGGGGCGCCGTCGCTGATCACCCGCAACACCAACGACGTCCAACAGGTGCAGATGCTCGTACTGATGAGCTGCACCATGCTGGTCGCCGCACCGATCATGAGCGTCGGTGGGGTGGTCATGGCGCTGCGCGAGGACATCGGGCTGTCCTGGCTGATGCTGGTCAGCGTGCCGGTGCTGGCCGTCGCGCTGAGCGCGATCATCCGCCGGATGGTGCCGGGCTTCCGGCTCATGCAGACCCGGATCGACACGGTCAACCGGGTGCTGCGCGAGCAGATCACCGGCATCCGGGTGGTCCGCGCGTTCGTCCGCGAGCCGTACGAGACGGAGCGCTTCGGTGTCGCCAACGCCGACCTGACCGCCACCGCCCTGCGTACCGGACGGTTGTTGGCGTTGATCTTCCCGGTGGTCATGCTGGTGCTCAACGTGTCCAGCGTGGCGGTGCTCTGGTTCGGCGCGCAGCGGGTCGACTCCGGCGCGATCCAGATCGGCGCGCTCACCGCCTTCCTGGCGTACCTGATGCAGATCCTGATGGCCGTCATGATGGCCACCTTCATGCTGATGATGGTGCCCCGGGCAGCCGTCTGTGCCGAACGCATCGTCGAAGTGCTGGACACCGACTCCTCGGTGGTCCCCGCCGCCACCCCGGTCACCGAGCTGCCCAGCCGGGCCGAGTTGGAGCTGCGCGGGGTGCGGTTCCAGTACCCCGGGGCGGTCGAGCCGGTGCTGCGGGACATCTCCTTCCGCGCCACCGCCGGCACCACGACGGCGATCATCGGCAGCACCGGCGCCGGCAAGACGACCCTGCTGTCGCTCGTCCCGCGCCTGGTCGACGTGACCGACGGCGCGGTGCTGGTCGACGGGGTCGACGTACGCGAGTTGGAACCCGACGAGCTGTGGCGACGCATCGGGTTGGTGCCGCAGCGGCCGTACCTGTTCACCGGCACGGTCGCCAGCAACCTGCGCTACGGCAACCCGGACGCCACCGACGAGGAGCTGTGGGCGGCGTTGGAGATCGCCCAGGCCCGGGACTTCGTGGCCCAGATGCCCGGCGGGCTGGACGCGCCGATCGCACAGGGCGGCAGCACCGTCTCCGGCGGGCAGCGCCAACGCCTGGCCATCGCCCGGGCACTGGTCCGGCAGCCGGAGATCTACCTGTTCGACGACTCGTTCTCCGCGCTCGACCTCGGCACCGACGCCCGGCTGCGGGCGGCGCTACGGCCGATCACCGCGCAGTCGGCGGTGGTGATCGTGGCCCAACGGGTGTCCACCATCGTCGACGCCGACCAGATCATCGTGCTCGAGAACGGAGGGGTCGTCGGAGTGGGACGACATGCCCAGTTGTTGGAGACCTGCCCGACGTACGCCGAGATCGTGGCCTCCCAGCAGACGGCGGAGGTGGCGGCGTGAGCGAGCGGAACGAGCCGCGCGCCGCGGCCGTACCCAGTCAGAAGCCGGCCGGCGACCCGCGGACGCCAACCGGCGACGCCGAGCAGCCCGGCGGCGGCGCCACGCAGCAGCCCGGCGGCGACGGGCAGACGCCGAAGCGGCTGCCGGCGGGCCGACCGGGCGGCGGCCCGCCCTGGATGAGCGCGGGAATGCCCGCCGAGAAGTCGATGAACTTCGGACCGTCGGCGCGACGGTTGCTCGGCCGGCTGCGCCCGCACCGGCTGCACCTGGGCGCGATCATCACCCTGGCCGTGGTGAGCGTCGGTTTCAGCGTGGCCGGTCCGAAGATCCTGGGCCACGCCACCGATCTCATCTTCAGCGGGGTGATCGGTCGGCAACTGCCGGCGGGCACCACCGCCGACCAGGCCGTCGCGGCGGCGCGGGCCAGCGGCAACGAGAGCTTCGCCGACATGCTGTCCCGGATGGACGTGGTGCCCGGGGTGGGCATCGACTTCGACGCGCTGGGCCGGGTGCTGCTGTTGGCGCTCGGGCTCTACCTGGCGTCGAGCGTGCTGGCGTGGTGGCAGGGCTGGCTGCTCAACGGGGTGGTCCAGCGCACGGTGCTGCGGCTGCGCGCCGAGGTGGAGGAGAAGCTCAACCGACTGCCACTGCCCTACTTCGACCGGCAGCCCCGTGGCGAGCTGCTCAGCCGGGTCACGAACGACATCGACAACATCTCCACCAGCCTCCAGCAGACCCTCAGTCAGCTACTCACCTCGCTGCTGACCGTGATCGGCGTGCTGGCCGTGATGTTCTGGATCTCGCCGCTGCTGGCCCTGGTGGCACTCGTCGCGGTGCCACTGTCGGTGCTGGTCACCCAACGCATCGCCAAGCGGTCGCAGAAGCAGTTCATCGCGCAGTGGACGCACACCGGCGCGTTGAACGGCCAGATCGAGGAGGCGTACACCGGGCACGAGCTGGTGAAGGTCTTCGGCCGGCAGCGCGAGGTGGAGGCCGCCTTCCACGCGAAGAACGAGGAACTGTTCCGGGCGAGCTTCGGCGCACAGTTCATCTCCGGGATCATCATGCCGTCGATGATGTTCATCGGAAACCTGAGCTACGTGGCGATCGCCGTGGTCGGCGGTCTGCGGGTGGCCTCCGGGGCGATGAGCCTCGGTGACGTGCAGGCGTTCATCCAGTACTCCCGCCAGTTCACCCAGCCGCTGACCCAGCTCGCCTCGATGGCCAACCTGCTCCAGTCCGGGGTGGCGTCGGCCGAGCGGGTCTTCGCCGTGCTCGACGCCGACGAGCAGAGCCCCGACCCGGCCCAGCCGGCCCGGGTCGTCGACCCGCACGGCCGGGTCGAGTTCGAGCACGTCTCGTTCCGGTACGCGCCGGACAAGCCGCTGATCGACGACCTGTCGCTGGTGGCCGAGCCGGGGCACACGGTGGCGATCGTCGGCCCGACCGGCGCCGGCAAGACCACCCTGGTCAACCTGATCATGCGCTTCTACGAGCTGGACGCCGGCCGGATCACGCTCGACGGGGTGGACGTCACCACGCTGCGCCGCGACGACCTGCGTGGCCGGATCGGCATGGTGCTCCAGGACACCTGGCTGTTCGGCGGCACCATCCGCGACAACATCGCCTACGGCCGACCCGACGCCACCGAGGAGGAGATCGTCGCCGCGGCCCGAGCCACCTTCGTGGACCGGTTCGTGCGCAGCCTGCCCGACGGCTACGACACGATCATCGACGAGGAGGGCAGCAACGTCAGCGCCGGCGAGAAGCAGCTCATCACCATCGCCCGAGCGTTCCTCGCCGAGCCGTCCCTGCTCATCCTGGACGAGGCCACCAGCTCGGTGGACACCCGTACCGAGGTGCTGCTCCAGCGGGCGATGGCGGCGCTGCGCTCGGACCGGACGAGCTTCGTCATCGCGCACCGGCTCTCCACCATCCGGGACGCCGACCTGATCCTGATGATGGAGGAGGGTCGCATCGTCGAGCAGGGCACCCACGAGCAGTTGCTCGCCGCGCACGGCGCGTACCACCGGCTCTACCGCTCACAGTTCACCGGCGCGGCGGTCGACGAGGAGCCGGCCACCGCCGCCCAACCGGCGTCGGTCTGAGGGCGGCCGGTCGTGCACACAACCGGATCGGCGGGCGGGTCAGCCCGGCGGGAGCAGATCGGCCGCGCGGGCGGCGACCTGCCCGCCGATCAGGGCGAGCGCGGCGTCGGCCGGCATCGGAGCCAGGGCACGGCCGTCGCGCAGCCGGAGGGCGAGCGCGGCGGCGGCGGCCTCGGAGGCACCCAGGACCCCGAGGTACGGGACGCGGCGGCGGGCCGCGTCCCGGACCCGGGCGCCCAGCGAGCCGGCGGCGTCGACCTCGACCCGCAGCCCGGCGTCGACGGCCCGCCGGGCCAGGTCGGCAGCCGCGTCGGCCTGCCCGTCGTCCACCGGCAGCAGCACCAACTGGACGGGCGCGTACCAGGCCGGGAACGCCCCCTCGTGCGCCTCGATGAGGTACGCGAACAGCCGTTCCATGCTGCCGACCAGGCTGCGGTGCAGCATCACCGGCCGACGCCGGCCGCCGTCGGAGTCGGTGTACGACAGGTCGAACCGCTCCGGCTTGTCGAAGTCGACCTGGATGGTGGAGATGGTCGACTCCCGGCCCGCCGCGTCGACGATCTGAATGTCGATCTTCGGCCCGTAGAAGGCGGCCTCGCCCGGCGCCTCGACGTACTCCACCCCCGCCAGCGCGCCCCGCAGCAGGTCCTCGGCGCGGGCCCACTGCGCGTCGTCGCCGACGTACTTCCCGCCCGGTCCGCGCAGCGACAGCCGGAACCCCGCCGGGCGTACGCCGAGCGCGGCGTGCGCGGCGCGGATCAGCCCGAGGATCTCGGCGACCTCCGCGCCGACCTGCTCGGGAGCGCAGAAGATGTGCGCGTCGTTGAGGGAGATGGCGCGTACCCGGGACAGACCGCCGAGCACCCCGGAACGCTCCGCGCGGTACATCCCGCCCAGCTCCGCGACGCGCAGCGGCAGCTCCCGGTAGGAGCGGCCCCGGGCGCGGAACACCAACGCGTGGTGCGGGCAGAGCGCCGGCCGGAGCACGAACTCGTCGTCGGCGCTCAGTCGCAGCGGCGGGAACATGTCGTCGGCGAAGTAGCCGAGATGGCCGGAGAGCTCGAAGAGTTCCCGCTTACCGAGCGGCGGCGAGTAGACGTGCCGGTGGCCGGAGCGGCGCTCCAACTCCCGGACGTACTCCTCGACGGCGTGCCGGGCGGCGGCGCCGGCCGGCAACCAGATGGGCAGGCCGGCGCCGGCCAGCGGGTCGGAGACGAACAGGTCCAGCTCACGGCCGAGCCTACGGTGGTCGATCATGTCGGGCTCCTGGATCGGGTACGACCCGGAGGCGACCTGGACACCGAACGCCGAACGGCCCTCGGGGGCGGATCGCCCCGGGCCTGGTCGACGGTGGTTACGTCAGCGCGGCACGCCGGGGACACCCGGCGTCGTCGTCACTTTCGCGCTGCGCATGCCGCGACGCTACCCGTCGGGCGGTCGGGGACGCACCCGGATTTGCGGCGGCGGGAAGAGGGACGGGCCGCCGGCGCGGGACCCGCCGGCGGCCCTGAGCGGCCCGCATCGTCAGGAACGGGGGACCCGGCGTGCTGGGCCGCGCCGACCACGGTACGCCGACGCACGCCGATCCGGCGACCGCCTCAGGCCGCGCTGGGACCGTCACCAGCGGGACGCCTGCCTCGTTGGAACAGGGTGGCCCTGTGGTGTCGGCGGTCACGACGCCCCGGGCCCCTCCACCGTGACGCCGGCCATGCCGTCAGGCTCAAGACACCCAATCGGCCGCATCCGGCGAGGTGGCAGGCGTGCCCGAACTACTGACTGACGTCGCGTCGCCGACGTGGGCGTACCTGGTGCTGCTCGGGCTCCTCGTCGCCGACGCCTTCGTACCCGTCATCCCCACCCAGATCGTCATGATCACCAGTGGCGCGCTGACCGTGTACGGCGGCCTCAGCCTGCCGGTCACCATCGCCGTGGGCGCGCTCGGCGTGTTCGCCGGTGATCTGGCCTGCTACCTGCTCGGCCGGCTCGCCCCGGACCGGCGGGCACCCCGGCACGCGGAGCTCAGCCGCGCCCGCCGCGTCGCCAGCCGGGTCACCCAGGGCCTCCGACAACCCGGCCCGCTGGTCATCCTGCTCTGCCGGTTCGTGCCGGGCGGACGGATGGCGGCCTGCTTCTCGGCCGGCCGCAGCCGCTACCCGTACCGGCTGTTCGCGCTCTACGAGATGATCGCCGCATTGGGCTGGGCCAGTTACGGCGCGTTGATCGGACACCTGGGCGGCACCGCGCTCACCGAGTCGGCCTGGCGGCTGGCCATCATCGCCGTCGCCGCGGCGGCCGGTTTCGCGGCGGCCGGCTGGGCGATGACCCTGGTCAGCGCCCGCCACGCCCGCGCCGCCGCCGAAGTCCCCGTCGACTGAGTGCACGCTCTCCGCTCTCCGCTCTCCACTCTCCACTCTCCGCGATCTTGCACTTTCGGTCGCGGCAATTGTGGCGGATAACCGCATAACGGCAACCGAAAGTGCAAGATCGCGGGGGCGAGGGGCGAGGGCGAGGGCGAGGGCGAGGGCGAGCGCTGGGGCGGGGGCGGGGGCGGGGGCGAGGGCGGACCGGCCTGTAGGGGTGGGTTTTGGGGGCCAAGTCGGTGGCGGTCCCGGATCTGGCTGGGGTGTTCGCGGCGACAGGCTGAGGCATGCCTGGAACCCGGAGTACCGGCCTGCTGGCCCTCGGCGGGATCGCCGTGGCGGCGCTGCTCACCGTGATCGGCCACCTGGAAGTCAACGACGACCTCAACCCGTGGGCGCTGACCATCAGCGACTTCGCCGTCTCCGACCGGGGCGGTGTCATCGACGTCGCCATGGTGGTGCTGGCGCTCGCCACCGCGGCGGTGATGTACGGGCTGCGTCGTACCGGCCCGCCGCCCGGCCGAGCGGCCGAACTGCTGCTCGTCGCCTGGGTCGCGGGGCTGCTGCTGGCCGCCGTGGTGCCGACCAACGAGCCGGGCACCGCCATGACCGCATCCGCCTACGTGCACCGGTACGCGTCGGTGGTCGCCTTCCTGGCTCTCCCCGTCGGCGGTTGGCTGCTCGCGCGTCGCCCCGACCTGACGCCCACCGCCAGGACGCTACGCGCCCTGGTCGTGCTCAGCCTGGCCCTGTCGGCCGCGATGGTCTGGTCCGCCTACCCCGGCGACCGCCTGCTCATCGGCCTGGCCGAACGCCTCCTGATCCTCACCGAGGTAGCGGTCCTGGCGACGGTCGCGGTGACCCAGGTCCGGCGTGCACCCGTCGATCATGGAGTTGTGGTGCCCCACGAAAGGGGTGTGACGCCGCATAACGGCCACCACAAGTCCATGATCGACGAGGATGGGGCGCGGGCGCTTACTCCAGTTCGTGGAGCATTAGCTGGCGGGCCGACTCGGTGATGGAGCCGGAGAGGCTGGGGTAGATGGTGATCGTCTGGGCCAGCTCGTTGACCGTCAGATTGTTCTCCACGGCCATGGTGATGGGCAGGATCAGCTCGCTGGCCTTCGGGGCGACCACCACGCCGCCGATCACCTGACCGCTCGCCGGGCGGCAGAACAACTTCACGAAGCCGTCGGACAGGTCGTCCATCTTGGCCCGGGCGTTGCCGGACAGCGGCAGCATCACCTGCCGAGCCGGCACCTTGCCCGCGTCGACCTCGTCCTGCGAGACGCCGACGGTGGCCAACTCCGGGTCGGTGAAGACGTTCGCGGCGACGGTCCGCAGCCGCAGCGGGCGGACGGCCTCGCCGAGGGCGTGCCACATGGCGATCCGACCCTGCATGGCGGCCACACTCGCCAGCAGCAGCACGCCGGTGCAGTCACCGGCGGCGTAGATGCCGGGCACGTTCGTCCTGGAGACCCGGTCGACCGTGACGTAACCGCCCCGGCCCAGCTCCACGCCGTACTCGGCCAGGCCCAGGTCGGCGGTGTTCGGGATCGAGCCGACCGCGATGAGAGCGTGCGAACCGGTGACCCTGCGCCCGTCGGACAGCTCCACCTCGACCCCGTCGGCGGTTCGCCGCACCGCGTCGGCCCGGGAGTTGTTGAGGATGTTCATGCCCCGGTTGCGGAACACCCGCTCGATGGCCGACGCCGCGTCGGCGTCCTCGTGCGGCATCACCCGGTCGCGGCTGGAGACCAGGGTGACCTCCACCCCCATCGCGAGGTACGCGCTGGCGAACTCGGCGCCGGTCACGCCCGAGCCGACCACGATCAGGTGCTCCGGCAGCTCCGACAGGTCGTACACCTGACGCCAGGTCAGGATGCGCTCGCCGTCCGGTACGGCGGTGGGCAACTGCCGGGGCGTCGAGCCGGTGGCGACCAGCACGGTGGAGGCGTCGATCGGGTACTCCTCGCCGCCGTCCGCGGGCGTGACGATGACGCGGTGGGTGTGCCCGAGCGCGTCCTCGCCGAGGCGGGCGGTGCCGGCCACGAAGGTGACACCCGCCTTGAGCAGCTTGGCGTGGATGTCGGCGGACTGCGCCAACGCCAGCCGCTTCACCCGCGCGTGCACGGCCTGCGCGTCGACGGTCACCGCCTCCAGGCCGTCCGAGTGCACCCCGAACTCCTCGGTGTCCCGGTAGCCGGTGACCACCTGGGAGCTGGCGATGAAGGTCTTCGACGGTACGCAGTCGGAGAGCACACAGGCCCCGCCCGCGCCGTCGGCCTCGACCACGGTGACATCGGCGTCCAGTTGGGCGGCGACCAGTGCCGCCTCGTACCCGGCCGGCCCACCGCCGATGATCACGATCCGGCTCACAGCGCCATCCTTTCGCTCGCGACTGCGGGGCTCCGCCGCGCTGCACTCCTCGCGCTCACCACGTTCGCCCTTCGTTGGTGCTCACAGTGACTTTCTTCTCCCGAGCGCATCCGACACGCACAGTCGTATTCTCCCCCACCCATCCGCCGGGCTATCGTCATCGCCGTGGGTCATCACGCCGCCTACGGCTCAAACCTCGATCCGTCCCGGATGCGGGCCTACTGCCCGCACTCCCCGATGGTCGGCACCGGCTGGCTGGAGGGGTGGCGGCTGACCTTCGCCGGGGAGGACGTGATCGGCTGGGAGGGCGCGGTGAGCACCGTCGTCGAGTCCCCCGGCGACCGGGTGTTCGTGGCGATCTACGACATCCACCCGTACGACGCCGCGCAGCTCGACGAGATCGAGGGCGTGACCGCCGGCACCTACCGCAAGCTGCACGTACGGGTCTCCACCCTCGACGGCGACGTCACGGCGTGGATCTACGTGTTCGACGGGTACGAGGGCGGCCTGCCGACGTCGTGGTACCTGTCCGAGATCGCGAACGCCGCCGAGAAGGCGGGCGCGCCGGACGACTACGTCACCGAGCTGCGGTCCCGCCCCACCGGCACCGCGTCCCCGTAGCGCGCATCCCACGCCCCCAGTCTGCAACCGGCGCCGATCCCGACGCCCGTCGGGCCCGGCCGGGGTCGTCAATCACACACCGGCGGCCGGGACGACCCGCTCGTACATGTCGGTCCACCCGGTCTCCCGCAGGCCCACCGAGCGGTAGAGCGACACCGGGGCCGTCGGGTTGGTGAGGTCCACGCCGAGGCCGGCGAACTGCCGGCCCTTGTCGGCGTAGCGGGCGAACGCGCGGCGCAGCAGCGCCGCACCGACACCCCTGCGGCGGTACGCGGGCAGCACCGACAGACTCTTCACCCAGCCCTCCTGCTGGTCGAGCGCCTGGTCCGAGGATTGCAACGCGCCGGCGAGCACCCCATCGACCTCGGCAACGAACCACTCGTCCCAGGCGGTCACGTCACCGATGCGGGCCCGCCACCGCTCGTACGACAGCGGCTCGTGGTCCGGGGTGTCGCCGAAGGCGGCCTCGTGGATCCGGTGGAACTCCCGCAGCTCGGCCTCGTCGTCGGAGCGGACCGGCCGCACCGTCACACCGGGCGGGGTGGCGGGCTCGGCGGGCAGGTCGGCCAACGTGCGGCGCATCCGCACGTACCGCTTGGCCAGGGTGAAACCCGCGGCCCGCAGGTCCCGGTCCCAGTCGCGCTCCGGGGCGAACACCGCGCAGCGGGCGGTGAGCGCCGGCAGCCCCCGCTCCGCGGCGCGCTCGGCGACCCGGTCGAGCTGGCGGGCGAGCAGCGGCGCACGGAGGGTGGCGGCCCGCTCGGGGTCGACGTAGACCTCCACGAACTCCCGGCCGACCCCGGTCGGGTTGTCCACCGTCGCCCAGGCGACGACGGTGTCGTCCGGGTCGAGCGCCAGCCAGGAGTCCCGGCTCGGGTCGAAGTGGGGCGCGGTCAGCGCCTGCTCGACATCCTCGGCGTCGAAGTCGGGATGGCCGATGGCGAAGGTGTCGGCGGCGTGCACCACCGCGAGGATCGCCGGCACGTCGTCGAGGGTGGGCCGGCGCGTGGTCCAGCCGGCGGGAAGGGTCACGGCAGGAGATCCTGACAGCCGACGGCCGGGAACGCCGCCCATTTTCCGTGGCGGCGGCGTTGGCCGACCAGTCGATCAGTTCTGGCCGGGGCTCGCGACGGGCAACCCTGCTTCCTTGGCGCAGTCGAGCAGTCGGCGATCGTAGGTGACGAAGGCGACGAGTGCGGTGCCGGACTCGTTGGTCAGGACCTGGGCGGTGGCCAGGTGGATGGCATCGAGACTGCGGAGCACGGGTTCGGCGAACGCGGCCGCGGTGGCGCGGATCGTACTGTCTATCTCCAATCGAAAGAGCCGTCCGACGGCTGCGGGCACCCCGATCAACGCTTGCGGAGCGGATCGGCGCAGGGCCCTGGGCACCTCCACCTCGACGAGGGCGGAGGACACCAATGGCACGTCGGGGTGGGTGTTGAGCCAGGAGACGAGGTCGGCGCTGCACGCCTCCTGCCTGACCAGCTTAACGACGGCGGCGGAATCGAGATAGATCACCAGCGCTCCTCGTCACGCATGGCGCTGAGGTCGGCGGCCACATCGACCGCCTCGTCACCCAGCTTTGGCGGAAGCGGCATCGGACCGCCGCCGGTAGGGGCGACGGCCCGCCCGGCCGCTACCAGCTTGGCCAGCATCGACCTGTCGTCGCTGACGGGTACGAGTCGGGCGATCGGGTGACCGCGATCGGTGATCTCGACCGTCTCACCTCCACTTACCCGCGCCAACACCTGACTCGTGTTCTGGTTGAGTTCGCGAACACCGATGCGCTCCATACGAACAAGTGTAGAACCAGATGTTCTACACTTCCATCGCTTCTGACATCGGCGTTGGCCGGGGCGTTCACCCCAGGCCGGCGCGGGTGTGGTGCAGCAGCTCCACCAGCTCGGTGCCGTCGGCCGGGCCGAGCGCCGCGAACGCCGGCGCGGCCAGCCGGTTGGTCACCGCCTCCGCCCACAGCCGCCGACGCACCAACGGCCCGACCGCGGGGTACGGCGGCGGCCAGCCGCACGCCACCGCGCCGGCCTCGCCCTCCGGCCCGGCCAGCACCGCCTCCAGCGGGGTCATGCCGGCGGCCCGCACCGCCAGCAGGTAGGCGCCCGTGAAGTGTTCACGCAGCAGCCGCAGCCCGGCCGCGCTCCGGGCGCCCGGAGAGTGGTCCGGCAGCGGCATGGCCCGCCACGCGGCGAAGAGCGGCATGCCGCTGGTGTCGGCGGCGGCGACCGCCCGCTCGACGAGGTCGGCCAGGCGCTCGATCCCGGAGAGCACGCCCAGCATCTCCGTCCCCCACCGGCAGCACTCGGCGAGACTCGCGGCGGCCACCTCGACCGGCGGCAGGACCCGGGCGGCGGCGTCCCAGCCGTCCGCGACGGCGTCCGGCGCGACGAAGCCGATCGCCGCGGCGGCCGTCTCCGCGCGTACGTCGCCGAGCGCCCCGGCCCGACCGCTGATGTAGAAGGCCCAGCCGGAGATGCCGAGCAACCGAGCCCGACGCAGCGTGCTCGGACACCTGCTGAACCCGTCGCCGAGGTCGAGGACGGCGGGTTTGCTGGCGGCGGCGAGCTGCTCCGGCGTCATCCGGACGCCACCCGCGCTCGCGGCTCGGGGACGGCCGCCCGCAGACGGCCCACCCACTCGTCGTCGTCCATCGATGTCAGTCTGCCGCCCCGCCGCCCGCGTCCGCATCCCCCTCTTCGGCCACCAACGCCTCGACGGCCGCCTCGACCTCGCCCGCCCGGCGGCGGGCCACGGTCACCGCCCGTTCGGCCGCACGCCGGGCCAGCTTCGCCCGGCTCAGGTCCTGTTCCGCCACCGCGCGCCGACGTTCCAACTCGGCCAGCTCCGTCTCGATCCCATCGAGTACGGCAACCCCGTCGCGCTCCTGCCCGACCGCCTCGGCCAGCTCGTCCTCGGCCCGCTGTTGGTCGGCGCGGGCACGGTCCAACTCGCGGTCCAGGGCCCGACGGCGGCGGGCCCGCTCGGCCCGAGCCGTTCGCTGTGCCGCCCGCTCGGCCTGCGCGGCACGCTCCCCGGCCCGGTCGGTACGGCGGTTCGGCTCCGGGCCCTCGCGCTGGGCGCCCGGCCGTCGAGCCGGCGGCTCCTCCTCGTCGCCGGTGACCAGTCGCAACTGCGGTCGGGGCACCTCGCCGAAGCCGGCGTAGGTGGCCGAGCGGAGCAGACGCCCCGCGCGTACCTGCTCGGCGACGTCGGCGTCGGAGAGCGCGGCGTTCAGGGTCGCCTCCACCTCGGCCAGCGGCAGCCGGCCGGCCGGTGGCGCCTCGGGCTCCGCCGCGGCGAGCGTACGGACCTCGGCGACCAGGGCCGCGACCACCGCACGGCGCTGGGCCGACAACTCCCGCAGTCGGGGACCGCGCAGCTCCCGCTGGGCTGCCCGTAGCGCGTCGGCGAGACCGACCAGGTCGTCCACCAGCTCGGGTCGTTCGATGGCGAGCAGGTTGACCAGCCAGGCGGCGACGGTGGGACGACGCAGCCGGGCCAGTTGCCGGGCGGTGGTCGTGTCCCCGGCTCTCCGGGCCTCGGCCACCGCGGCGTCCCGGGCCGCCACGAACCGGTCCGGTGGGGTGCGGTAGAGCTGCCGCACCAACTCCGTGGAGGGGCCGGGCATCGCGTCAGACGTCCACCCGGGTGCCGGGCTCCAGACGCTGGTACTCGGTGCCGGACAGCGCCGCGTACTGCCGGTTGAGCACGCCCAACCCGTTGTGGTTGAGCAGGGCGTCGTGCACGGCGTACGCGCGGCGCGGGGCGACCGCCCGGATGAAGTCGAGCACCTCGGCGAACTTCGACCAGGGTGCGTGGATCGGCGCGAGGAGCGTGTCGACAGGCGTCTCCTGCGGTACGACGAGCGAGTCGCCGGGGTGGTAGACCACGTCGTTGATCAGGTAACCGATGTTGTCGACCACCGGGATGTCGGCGTGGATGACCGCGTGGCGTCCCCCGTACGCGCGGACCGCGACCCCGGCGGCGGTGAACGACTCGCCGGGCTCGACGGGGCACAGCGCCTCCGCCGCGTCGCCCAGGGTGTCGGCGAGCGCGCCGGGCCCGTAGATCAGGAACGGCCGCCGGTCGAGCTGGAGGCGCACCGCGGCCGGGTCGAGGTGGTCCGGGTGCTCGTGGGTGACGAGCACCGCGTCCGCGCCGTCGAGCGCGGTCGCGGGATCGCTGAACACTCCGGGATCGACCACGAGCACTCCGCCGTCGTGTTCCACCCGGACACAGGAGTGGGCGTACTTGGTGAGCCGCATCGTGACTCCTCGACTTATCGAATCGTGATGTCCTCAGCGCAGTCTGCCGGAACCAGCGGGTGGACGCGTCGCGTCCGAACTATCGCCACTGAAGCTGACGACGATGGGAGCGGGGATGGACGGACGGACAGGGCGACGCCGGTGGGCACTCCTGGCGGCGGGAACACTTGTGGCGGCGCTGGCCCTCGCGGGGTGCAGCGCCGGCGACAGCGGATCAGCGGATTCGGCGGGTACGGCGGCCGAGGCCCCCCAGGCCGCGCTCGACAAGGGCAGCGGCGCGCAGGCAGCGGGGACCGCCGGGGCGGGCGCTCCGGATCTGCGGGTCGACCAGCGGGCGATCATCTACACCGGATCGATGCGGGTGCAGGTGACCGATGTGGACGCGGCGGCCCGCGAGGTAAGCGCGGTGGTCACCCGGGCGGGTGGTTTCGTCGGCGGGGACCAGCGGCGCAGCGCCGAGGCCGACGCGGTGGCCGAGTTGGAGTTGCGGGTACCCGCCGCCAAGTTCGGCGCGGTGGTGGAGGAGGTCGCGAAGCTCGGTCGACAGCAGAGCCGCGAGATCAACACCCAGGACGTCACGGAGGAGACCGTCGACCTGGAGGCCCGGATCATCACGCAGCGGGCGCGCGTGGAGAGCGCGCGACGGCTGCTCGCCCGCGCCAACTCGATCTCCGACCTGGTGTCCCTGGAGAACGAGCTGGGTCGCCGGGAGGCGGACCTGGCCTCGCTGGAGGCCAAGAAGCGTCGGCTGGCCGACCTGACGGCGCTGTCCACGATCACGGTGTCGCTGGCCGGGCCGGCGGCGAAGGCCAGCGAGGAGAAGGCCGAGACCGGCTTTCTGGTCGGGCTCAAGGGCGGCTGGGAGGCGTTCGTCACCTCGATGACCGTCCTGCTCACCGTTCTGGGCGCGCTGCTGCCATGGCTGGTGGCGGTCGGCGTACCCCTGGCGGTCCTGCTGCTGGCGCTGCGCCGGCGACGCCGGTCGCCGGCACAGGTCGCCGAGGTCAGCGCGCCGCCGCCAGTGCCCGCAGCGCGGTCTGCGCCATGACGCGTACGCCGGCCGGGATGGCCCGCTCGTCCACGTCGAAGGACGCGCGGTGCAGGTCGACGTTGGGGCCGATCCGGCCCACGCCGAGGCGGGCGAGGGCGCCGGGGACGTACTCCAGGTACCAGGAGAAGTCCTCGCCGCCCATGCTCTGCGGCGTCTCGGCGACGCCGTCCGGGCCCAGCGCCGCGCTGGTGGCGGCGGTCAGCACCTGGATGGCCCGCGAGTCGTTGCTGACCGGCGGTCGGCCGCGCAGGTACTCCAGGTCGACGGTCGCGCCGGTGGGGGCGATCACGTCCCGCACCACCTGAGCCACGATCTTGGGAGCCTGCTCCCAGGTGTCCCGGTCCATCACCCGCAGGGTGCCCGAGGCGCACGCCTCGGAGGGAATGACGTTGTAACGGGTGCCGGCCGAGGCGTGGCCGAACACCAGCAGCAGCCCGCTGTTGGCCGGCACCCGACGGCTGACCAGGGCCGGGACCTCGGTGACCAGCCGGCCGAGCGCGTCCACCAGGTCGACGGTCAGGTGCGGACGGGCGGTGTGCCCGCCCGGCCCGGAGAGCCGGACGGTGACGTTGTCGGCGGCCGCCGTGATCGGGCCGACGCGCAGGCCCACCTGGCCCACCGGCAGGTTCGGGTCGCAGTGCAGCGCGAAGATCTGCACCACGTCGTCCAGGCCGCCGGCCTCGATGACCTCCAACGAGCCGCAGGGCAGGATCTCCTCGGCCGGCTGGAAGATGAGCCGGACCCGGCCGTCCAGCTCGCCGAGGTCGGCGAGCTGGGCCAGCAGCATGCCGACGCCGAGCAGGATCGAGGTGTGCACGTCGTGGCCGCAGGCGTGGCAGACGCCCTCGACGGTGGAGCGGTACGGCACGTCCTTGGGATCGTCGAGCGGCAGGGCGTCGATGTCGGCGCGCAGCGCGATGACCGGGCCGTCCGGACGACCGTTGACGTCACAGATCACGCCGTTGCCCTTGGGCAGCAGCCGGGGGTTCAGGCCCGCGAGCGAGAGTTCCCGGGCGATCAGGGCCGCCGTCTCGAACTCCGTACCGGACAACTCGGGGTGCGAGTGAAGGTGACGGCGCGTGGCGATGAGCCCGGGTACCCGTAGGGCGAGCAGGTGGTCCAGGTCGCGGGGCAGGGGCTGGGCCCCCGGCGGGGTCTCCAGCCAGGACGACGCCAGCTGGCCGCCGGTCGGCAGCGTCAACGCACTCGTCACGTCGAATTCTCGATCACTAGAGATGGATGGATCATCGGGGACAGCAGACAGCCTAGACCTCCGACGGTGACGCTGCGCAACCTCGTTACGGTGATGATCAGACCGCGTAGCGTCACGTATGCCCTGCTGAGCGCGCTCGTCGAGGTGCGGGACCGCAGGTAGATCGCGTTCGAACGCCGCCATCCGCCCCCTCACCTCCTACAACGCGTAACCAAGCGGAGTGTCCGGGAGTCGCGATACCACCCCTGGACCTACGCTGCGAATTGTCGCATTAGTCGGGGTGATGAACTGACACTCCGACAATAAGACGACCACGCTCCGCAACGGGCCGGACAAGGACGCTCACATAATCTCGCCGACGCCGACCGCACACCTTGTGCGTTCCGGCCCACCTGTTGCCGTACCCCCGGAGCCGGGCGGACACACCCGAGGGCGGTCGCGTCAGAACCGGCCGGTCGCGTCAGAACCGGTCCGTGGGCCGGTACTGCCCCCACACCTCGCGCAGCGTGCCGCAGACCTCGCCCACCGTGGCCCGGGCCCGCAGCGCCTCCCGCATCGGGTACAGCACGTTGTCCGAACCCTCGGCGGCGGCCCGAAGGTCGGCCAGCGCCCGCGTCACCGCGTCGGCGTCCCGGCCGGCGCGCAGCCGGGCCAACCGCTCGGCCTGCGCCGCCTCGATCGTCGGGTCGACCCGCAACGGCTCGTACGGCTCCTCCTCGTCGACCGTGAACCGGTTGAGCCCCACCACCACCCGCTCGCTGGAGTCGATCTCCTGGGCGATCCGGTACGCGGACTGCTCGATCTCCCGCTTCTGGAACCCGGCCTCGATCGCGTCGACCGCCGAGCCGTGGTCGGCCACCCGCTCCATCAACTCCACGGCGGCGGCCTCGATCTCGGCGGTCATCGCCTCCACCACGTACGAGCCGGCGAACGGGTCGACTGTCGCGGTCAGGTCCGTCTCGTACGCCAGCACCTGCTGGGTGCGCAGCGCGAGCCGGGCCGCCTTCTCGGTGGGCAGCGCGAGCGCCTCGTCGAAGCTGTTGGTGTGCAGCGACTGCGTGCCGCCGAGGACCGCGGCCAGGCCCTGCACCGCGACCCGGACCAGGTTCACCTCCGGCTGCTGGGCGGTGAGCTGCACACCGGCGGTCTGGGTGTGGAAACGCAGCATCATCGACTTCGGATCCCGGGCGCCGAAGTCGTCACGCATGAGCCGGGCCCAGATCCGCCGGGCGGCGCGGAACTTCGCCACCTCCTCCAACAGCGTGGTGCGGGCCACGAAGAAGAACGAGAGCCGGGGCGCGAAGTCGTCCACCGCGAGCCCCGCGGCCAACGCCGCCCGCACGTACTCCACGCCGTTGGCCAGGGTGAACGCGATCTCCTGCGCGGGCGTCGCGCCGGCCTCGGCCATGTGGTAGCCGGAGATGGAGATCGTGTTCCACTTCGGCACCTCCTTGCGGCAGTACGCGAACGTGTCGGCCACCAGGCGCAGCGACGGCTTCGGCGGGAAGATGTACGTCCCCCGGGCGATGTACTCCTTGAGGATGTCGTTCTGGATGGTGCCGTTGAGCGCCGAGCCGGCGACCCCGTTCTCCTGGGCGACGAGCTGGTAGAGCAGCAGCAGCACCGAGCCGGGAGCGTTGATGGTCATCGAGGTGGAGACCCGGTCCAACGGGATGTCGGCGAAGAGCAGCCGCATGTCCTCGATGGAGTCGATGGCCACGCCGACCTTGCCGACCTCGCCGTGCGCGATCGGGTCGTCCGAGTCGTACCCCATCTGGGTCGGCAGGTCGAAGGCGACGGAGAGACCGGTCGTGCCCGCCCGCAACAGTTGGTGGTACCGCGCGTTGGACTCGGTGGCGGTGCCGAAGCCGGCGTACTGGCGCATGGTCCACGGACGGGAGGTGTACATCGTGGGGTACACCCCCCGGGTGTACGGGAACTCGCCCGGGCCGCCCAGCCGGGTGTCCAGGTCCTCCGGAAGGTCGGCCGCCGTGTAGACGCCCTTGATCGGATAACCGGACTCGCTTGACCGCCGTTCGCTCATCCTTCGGATGGTAGGTCGCCCCGGCTCAAGGTCGGGTGAGGGATACCGCACAGTGCGTCTCGACCGGTCGACGGGAGGTGAACGCTCGGGCACGATCTGTCGACTTCGGTAAACGTCCGCCGCGTCGGCTTTCGCATCGGGCGTCGGAACCAGCAAGATAGGGGGGTTGTGTCCCAGCCCCCCTCGATTTCCCCCGGTGGCTTTTCTGTGACTCAGATCCCGACGTGGAGCGGCGGACAGGTAAGTCCCGCCAGCGGACGAGCAGCGCCCGGCACCACCATCGGTGACCGGTACTCGCTGCGGTCCGCGGTGGGCAACGGCGGCATGGGCACGGTGTGGCGTGCCACAGACACCCTGCTGCGCCGCGATGTGGCGGTGAAGGAGGTCGTCCTGCCCCCGGGCCTGGCGCCCAGCGACCGCGACGCCATGTACGAGCGGACGCTGCGCGAGGCCCGCGCCGCCGCCGCCATCCAGCACCCCGCCGTGGTGCAGGTGTACGACGTGGTCACCGAGGCCGGTCGGCCGTGGATCGTGATGGAGCTGCTGGACGCCCGCAGCCTCGCCGACATGGTCATCGAGGACGGCCCGGTCGCGCCCCGCGCGGTCGCCAAGATCGGCATCGCGCTGCTCGGCGCGCTGGAGGTCGCGCACGCCATCGGCGTCCTGCACCGCGACGTCAAGCCGGCCAACGTGCTGATCTGCTCCGACGGCCGCTGCGTGCTGACCGACTTCGGTGTCGCCCGGATGCCCACCGACGTGCAGCTCACCACGCCCGGCATGGTGCTCGGCTCCCCGCACTTCATCTCGCCCGAGCGGGCCATGGGCCAGGAGTTCGGTCCGCCGAGCGACCTCTTCTCGCTGGGTGTGACGCTCTACACGGCCGTCGAGGGGCGTCCCCCGTTCGACAAGGGCGACCCGATCGAGACGATGCACGCCGTCGTCGAGGACCCGCCGGCCCCGCCGCAGCGCAGCGGCCCGCTGACCCGGGTGCTGATGGGCCTGCTGGAGAAGGACCCGGCCCGTCGGCTGGACGTACACACCTCCCGGGGCATGCTGCGGGAGCTGCTCGCCGGCCCGTTGGGCAGCACCGCCACCGCCGTGCACTCGGTCACCGACCCGTACGCCGTGGTGCCGGTGCAGCAGCGTCCGGCCCCCGTCCACCAGCCGGCCCAGCCGGAGTCGAAGTCGGACAACCAGATCGGTGGCCGGGCCATGCTCGCCCCGGACGAGTCGCTGACCGACCGGTTGGCCGCGCTGCGCCGGGGCGAACGCCCGCAGCCGGCCGGCGCGGCCGCCGCCGCAGCCCTTGACGAGACCAGCGCGGACGCGCTCGCCGGCCCGCTGCACACCCCCACCGGCGCGATGCCCGGCGCGGGTCGCCCCGCCACCGGGCGCACCTACGGCGGTGGCGCGGACGCCACCCAGCGGGTGGACGCCGGGGCGCACCCCGACGCGACCCAGCGGGTCACCTACGGCAACCGGCCCGACGCCACCCAGCAGGTCGGCTACGGGGCGCCCGAGGCCACCCAGCGCATCGGCGGCACCTACGGCGGCGGCAACCAGTGGTCCGTTCCGGGCACCGGCCAGCCCTGGACGACGACGCCGCCCCCGACCGCCGGCGGCGGCAGTGCCCTGGACAAGGTCCGCGCGACCGGTGGTCAACTCGTCACCACGGCGAAGGGCTGGCCGCGCAAGGTCCAGCTCGCCGCAGCCGGTGGCCTGGTCGTGCTGCTGCTGATCAGCATCGTGGCGCTGTCGGGCGGGGACGACCCCGCGCCGAGCACCCCGCAGGCGCAGCCGACCCCGTCCGCCCCGGCGGGCCCGGCCGTCGAGATGCAGGAGCACACGGCCCGCGGCATCCAGGTGATGGTGCCGAAGGGTTGGAAGAAGGCCACCGGCGGCTCGTACACCGACTACATCGACCCGGAGGACGACGGTCGCAAGATCCGGATCCTCACCGAGAAGTGGACCGGGACGCCCACCCGCTGGGCGGAGAGCGCGCAGAACTTCCTCCGCACCAAGAGCACCAACTGCAAGAAGCCGTACGAGCAGGTGGCCATCGCCGAGCAGCAGTTGGCGGGCAGCCCGGGCGTCGAATTCGAGTACACCTGCGGCTCCGGTGGCGAGATGCGCCACGGGGTGTGGCGCGCGGTCGTCAAGGACGGCAAGTCGTACTCGTTCTACCTCTCCGCCACCGAGGACGCGTTCGCCGAGAGCAAGCCGATCTTCGACGAGATGGTGAAGACGTTCCAGCTCACCGGAAACGGCTGAGCCGGAGGGAACCGGCAGCGGTGATCCGCCGTCGTGCTATCAAGGGGCATGGCGGCGGACACCACTGACATCGACGACATTCGCGAGCAAGCTCGGCGCTGGCTGGCCGACGATCCCGACCCGACCAGCCGGGACGAGCTGACGGCGGTGCTCGACGGGCTGCCGGCGAGCGCCCCGGAGCTGGCCGACCGGTTCGCCGGCCCGCTGACCTTCGGCACGGCCGGCCTGCGCGGTCCGCTGCGCGCCGGTCCGAACGGCATGAACCTCGCCGTGGTCACCCAGGCCGCCGCCGGCCTGGTCACGTGGCTCGCGGCCCAGGGCGGCACCGGCCCGCTGGTGATCGGGTACGACGCCCGGCACGGCTCCCGCCAGTTCGCCGAACGCACCGCCCAGGTGGCGACCGGTGCCGGCCGGGCGGCGCTGCTGCTCCCCCGCCCGCTGCCCACCCCGGTCCTCGCGTACGCGGTGCGTCAACTCGGCGCGGTGGCCGGCGTGATGGTCACCGCCAGCCACAATCCACCCCAGGACAACGGCTACAAGGTCTACCTCGGCGCGGAGCTGGGTGGTGAGCTGGGCGCCGGGGCGCAGATCGTGCCGCCGGCCGACGCCGGCATCGAGGCCGCCATCCGGGCGGTCGGCCCGCTGACCCAGGTGCCGCTGGGGCGGGCCGGCGAGGTGCTCGGTGACGACCTCGTCGCCGCGTACGTCGAGCGGGCCACCGCCGTGATCGACGCGGACGGGCCACGGGACCTGTCCGTGGCGTACACCCCGCTGCACGGGGTGGGCGCGGCGGTGCTCACCGCGACGTTCGCGCGGGCCGGTTTCCCGGTCCCCGGCGTGGTGCCCGACCAGGCGGAGCCCGACCCGGCGTTCCCGACCGTCTCGTTCCCCAACCCGGAGGAGCCGGGGGCCGTCGACCGGCTGATCGCGCTGGCCGACTCCACCGGCGCGGATCTCGCCATCGCCAACGACCCGGACGCCGACCGCTGCGCCGTGGTCGTCCGCGCGGCCGGGGCCGGACAGGGCTGGCGGATGCTGCGCGGCGACGAGGTGGGTGTGCTGCTCGCCGACCACCTGATGCGACGCGGCGTGACCGGGCTGTACGCCACCACCATCGTCTCGTCGTCGCTGCTGCGGGCGATGTGCGCGGCGCGGGGCCTGCCCTACGACGAGACGCTGACGGGCTTCAAGTGGATCGTGCGGGCGGGCGGCGGAAGCGCGCCGCTGGTCTTCGGTTACGAGGAGGCGCTCGGCTACTGCGTCGCCCCGGAGCACGTCCGGGACAAGGACGGCATCACCGCCGCGCTGACGGTGGCCGAGCTGGCCGCCGGCCTCAAGGCGCAGGGTCGGACGCTGACCGACCGGCTGGATGAGCTGGCCGCCGAGTTCGGCGTGCACCAGACCGACCAGCTCTCCGTCCGGGTCGACGACCTGCGGGAGATCGCCGACGCGATGGCCCGGATCCGGACGGCCACCCCGGGCACGCTGCTGGACCAGCCGGTCGACAGTGTCCGGGACCTGCTGCCCGAGTCGGACGTGGTGATCCTGCGTACCGCGACGGCCCGGGTGGTGATTCGCCCCTCGGGGACCGAGCCCAAGCTCAAGGCGTACCTCGAAGTGGTGGAGCCGGTGCCCGACGGCGATGTCGCCGCCGCCCGGAGCCGGGCCGGCGCGGCGATCGCGCGGCTGCGGGCCGACGTCGCTGCCGCGCTCGGCATCTGACCGGGTGCGGGCCGACGGTCAGGCGCGCTTGCCGAGCGCCGCGTCGACCGCCGTGGCCAGGGCGGCGACGACCAGGCCGACCGAGGGGCGGACCACCGAGTCGTCGGTGCTCACCTGGCCGGAGAAGCCCGCCCCGGTGGCGATCTCCTCCAACCGGCGGCGGGCGGTGGCGGCCTCCTCGCCGCTGACGCCCAGCGCGGACTCCATCCGCAGCACGACCACCAGGGTGGCGAGGGCGGCGGTCCGCTCGTCCGGGGCCGCCGCGCCGGCCAGCGCGTCGGCGAGCCGTCGGCGGGTGTCCGCCTCGACGGAGGTGTCCACCACCGGGTAGCGGTGTACGTGGATGAAGCCCAGTTCGGTCTCGTCGACATCGCGGACGACACCCTGGGCGCACAGGTCACCGAGGATCTTGTCGCGTAGACCGTGCCGCAGGCGCTGCACCCACGAGGCCGGGGTGTGCGGGGTGTCGGCGGCGATCCGGGCGAGCACCCCGTCGGTGACCGGCTCGCCGGTGGGCGTCGCGTCGATCACGGTCAACGACCCGTCGGCGAACGCGATCCGGCCGGCCAGTGCCAGCTCGACCAGCACCGCGGCGGCCATGCCCAGGTCCAGGCTGATCCGCGGCATGGTCGCCTTGCCGGTCGAGTCGTCGTAGGCGAGGAGCAGCAGCTCCTCGGCGAGCGCAACACCAGTCATGGCCGGAGACGGTAGCGGGTCCGCGCACCACCGCGCGCGGACCCGCCGGACCCGGCACCGACCGGGTGCCACGCTCAGAACCGGGGCATGCCACCGAACTGGCGGTCGCCGGCGTCGCCGAGCCCGGGGACGATGAACATCTTGTCGTTGAGGCCCTCGTCGATCGAGGCGGTGACCAGGCGCAGCGGCAGGCCGGAGCGCTCCAGCCGCTCGATGCCGACCGGTGCGGCGAGCACGCAGAGCACGGTGATGTCGGTGCAGCCCCGATCGGCCAGCAGCCGACAGGAGTGCTCCAGTGAGCCGCCGGTGGCGAGCATCGGGTCGAGCACCAGCACCGGCAGGCCGGCCAGGTCCCGGGGCAGCGACTCCATGTAGGCGCGCGGCTCGTAGGTCTCCTCGTCGCGGGCCAGGCCGACGAAGCCCATCGAGGACTCGGGCAGCAGGCCGAGCGCGGCGTCCGCCATGCCCAGGCCGGCCCGCAGCACCGGCACCAGCAACGGCGGGTTCGCCAGCCGGGTGCCCTCGGTGCCGGTGACCGGCGTCTGCACCGGGTACCGCTCGACGGGGAAGGTGCGCGCCGCCTCGTACACCAGCATGGTGGTCAGTTCGTGCAGCGCCGCCCGGAACGTCGAGGAGTCGGTGCGCGCGTCCCGCATGGCGGTCAGCCGGGACTGGGCCAGCGGGTGGTCAATGACGTGTACGTCCACGATCGCTCAACCTACCCGTCCGGTCGGCGTGCCGGTGGGGGTGCGGGCGGACCGGCGACCTCGCTCACGCCCGCAGCCGCCGTGACCAAGATCACTCCGCGGTTCCGTGCGTAGACTTCTCGGCATGACGGCGACAACGACGTCGGCCCGGTCGGACCTCTCCGAGCTGGGACGATCCGAGACCGCTCTGCGGACCTTCCTGCACGGCCTGCCCGGCGTGGACCAGGTCGGCGCGGAGCAGCGGGCGGCACAGCTCGGCACCCGCTCCATCAAGACCACCGCCAAGGCCCAGGCGATCGACCTGGCGATCCGCATGGTCGACCTGACCACCCTCGAGGGCGCGGACACCCCCGGCAAGGTGCGCGCGCTGGCCGCGAAGGCGCTGCGCCCGGACCCGGCCGACCTGTCGTGCCCACACGTCGGCGCGGTCTGCGTCTACCCGGCGATGGTCCCGTACGTCGCCGAGGTGCTGGCCGGATCCGGTGTCCACCTCGCCAGCGTGGCGACGGCGTTCCCGTCCGGCCAGGCGCCGCTGGAGATCAAGCTCGCCGACGTCCGGGCCGCCGTCGAGGCCGGCGCCGACGAGATCGACATGGTGATCAACCGGGGCGCGTTCCTGGCCGGGCGGTACCAGGAGGTCTACGACGAGATCGTGGCCACCAAGGACGCCTGCGGTGACGCCCACCTCAAGGTGATCCTGGAGACCGGCGAGCTGGCCACCTACGACAACGTGCGCCGCGCCTCCTGGCTGGCCATGCTGGCCGGCGGCGACTTCATCAAGACGTCCACCGGCAAGGTCCCGGTCGCGGCGACGCTGCCGGTGACCCTGGTCATGCTGGAGGCGGTCCGCGACTTCCGCGAGGCGACCGGACGACAGGTGGGCGTGAAGCCGGCCGGCGGCATCAAGACCACCAAGGACGCGATCAAGTACCTGGTGATGGTCAACGAGACCGTCGGCCCGGACTGGCTCGACCCGGACTGGTTCCGCTTCGGCGCGTCCAGCCTGCTCAACGACCTGCTGATGCAGCGCACCAAGCTGACGACCGGCACCTACTCCGGTCCCGACTACTTCACCCTGGACTGATAGCCGATGTTCGAATACGCCCCCGCCCCCGAGTCCCGCTCGGTGGTGGACCTCAAGCCCGCGTACGGGCTGTTCATCGACGGCACGTTCGTCGACCCGACCAGCGGCGGCAGCTTCAAGTCGATCAACCCCGCCTCCGAGGAGGTGCTGGCCGAGGTCGCCGAGGCCGACGCCGAGGACGTGGAGCGTGCGGTCAAGGCCGCCCGTAAGGCGTACGACAAGGTTTGGGGTCCGATGCCCGGCCGCGACCGGGCCAAGTACCTGTATCGGATCGCCCGGCTCATCCAGGAGCGCTCGCGTGAGCTGGCCGTCCTGGAGTCGCTGGACAACGGCAAGCCGATCAAGGAATCCCGCGACGTCGACCTGCCGCTGGTCGCCGCGCACTTCTTCTACTACGCGGGCTGGGCCGACAAGCTCGGTCACGCCGGCTTCGGGCCGAACCCGCAGCCGATCGGGGTGGCCGCCCAGGTCATCCCGTGGAACTTCCCGCTGCTCATGCTGGCCTGGAAGATCGCCCCGGCGCTGGCGGCGGGCAACACGGTGGTGCTCAAGCCCGCCGAGACCACCCCGCTGACCGCCCTGCTGTTCGCCGAGATCTGCCAGCAGGCCGACCTGCCCGCCGGCGTGGTCAACATCGTCACCGGCGCCGGCGACACCGGGCGCGCGCTGGTCGAACACCCCGGCGTGGACAAGGTCGCCTTCACCGGCTCGACCGGGGTCGGCCGGGCCATCGCCCGGTCGGTCGCCGGCACCCGCAAGAAGCTGACCCTGGAGCTGGGCGGCAAGGCCGCCAACATCGTCTTCGACGACGCGCCCATCGACCAGGCCGTCGAGGGCATCGTCAACGGCATCTTCTTCAACCAGGGGCACGTCTGCTGCGCCGGCTCGCGCCTCCTCGTCCAGGAGAACGTCGCCGACCGCGTGCTGGAGTCGCTCAAGCGGCGGATGGCCCAACTCCGCGTCGGTGACCCGCTGGACAAGAACACCGACGTCGGGGCCATCAACTCGGCCGCCCAGCTGGAGCGGATCCGCGAGCTGTCCGACGCCGGCTCCGCCGAGGGCGCCGAGCGCTGGTCGCCGCCGTGCGAGCTGCCTGACCGTGGCTTCTGGTTCGCGCCCACCATCTTCACCGGCGTCACCCAGGCCCACCGAATCGCCCGCGAGGAGATCTTCGGGCCGGTGCTGTCGGTGCTCACCTTCCGCACGCCGGCCGAGGCCGTGGAGAAGGCCAACAACACGCCGTACGGGCTGTCGGCAGGCATCTGGACCGACAAGGGCTCCCGGATCCTGTGGATGGCCGACCGGCTGCGCGCCGGCGTGGTCTGGGCCAACACGTTCAACAAGTTCGACCCCACCTCGCCGTTCGGCGGCTACAAGGAGTCGGGCTACGGTCGCGAGGGCGGCCGGCACGGGCTGGAGGGGTACCTCAATGTCTGAGCGGGTCGCGGTACGCAAGACGTACAAGCTCTTCATCGGCGGGAAGTTCCCGCGCAGCGAGTCGGGACGGTCGTATCTCGTGCAGTCCTCGAATGTGTCACTGGCCTCCCGCAAGGACGCCCGGGACGCGGTGGTCGCCGCCCGCGCCGCCGTGAAGGGCTGGGCCGGCGCGACCGCGTACAACCGGGGTCAGATCCTCTACCGGGCCGCCGAGATGCTGGAGGGTCGCCGCGAGCAGTTCGTCGCGCTGGGCATCGGAGGCGACGAGGTGGACGCCGCCGTGGACCGCTGGGTCTGGTACGCCGGCTGGGCCGACAAGCTCGCCCAGGTGTACGGCGGCGCGAACCCGGTCGCCGGCCCCTACTTCAACCTCTCCGCGCCCGAGCCCACCGGCGTGGTCGCGGTGGTCGCCCCGGAACGCCCGGCGCTGCTCGGCCTGGTCAGCGTGATCGCCCCGGCGATCGTCACCGGTAACACGGTGGTCGTGGCGGCGTCGCCGTCCGAACCGCTGGCGGCGGTGACGCTGGCCGAGGTGCTGGCGACCTCCGACCTGCCCGGCGGTGTGGTCAACATCCTGACCGGCGCGATCACCGAGACCGCGCCCACGTTGGCCGCGCACCTGGACGTCAACGCGATCGACCTGACCGGGGTGACCGACGCGTCGCTCGCCAGCGAGCTGGAGGTCAAGGCGGCCGAGAACCTGAAGCGGGTGCTCCGACCGGCCCCGGCCGACCACGACTGGACCGCCGACCCCGGGGTGACCCGGATGACGACCCTGCTGGAGACGAAGACGGTGTGGCATCCCAAGGGGGTGTGATCGGTTCGGCCTTGGGGTTTTCCGGGGGGAGCCCGCCCACTCCGGGCGGTCAGGCTTGATCCCTGCGTGGGCGGGCTCCCCCCGGAAAACCTGACGTGGGCCACGCCCGTCGGGTGGGTCAGCTTGCGGGTGCCGCCCGACGTTGAGTTGCCGGTCGGCGGGGTTGCTGCGGTCGAGGCGGCCAAGATCTGCGCAACGTTGGGGATGTTGCTGCTTCCGAAGCGCTGGAGGCAGCAACATCCCCGTTCTTGTGGGGATCTTGCGGTGGGTGACCAGCGTCCGGGCCGCCCGGGGGCGGGGTCTACTACCGGGGGTAGGATTGAGCTGTGACTCGGTTGGGCGATCTTGAGCGTGCGGTGATGGACGTGCTGTGGGACGTGGTCCCGGGCACGTCGGACGGTGTGACCGTGCGCGAGGTCGCCGACGCGCTCGACGGCCGCGAACTGGCGTACACGACGGTGATGACCGTCCTCGACCGGCTCGCCGGCAAGGGCATGGTGCAGCGTGAGCGGGAGGGCCGGGCCTGGCGGTACCGGCCGGCGGCCAGCCGCGAGGCGCACATCGCCCAGCTCATGCTGGACGCCCTCGACCTGGGCGGCAGCCGGGACGCGGCGCTGGTGCGCTTCGCCCGCTCGGTGACCGGCACCGAGGCCGAGGTGCTCCGGGCGGCCCTCGGCAGCGAGGCCGGGCTGGCCGGGGCGGGCGCGACCGGCAGCGAGGCCGAGCTGACCGACCGCGTGGATCCGCCGGCGGGCCGCCGGCCGGCCGACGAGACAGCGGAGCGGTAGGCACGCCATGGCCTACGCCGTGCACTTCGCCGCCACCATGCTGGCCTGCTATCTGACCGCGCAGGTGCTGGCCCGTTCCACCTGGACGTGGCGCAGTCCGCGGGTGGCGATCGTCTGCTGGCAGGCCGTCGGGTTGGCGTTGGGCCTCTCCGCGATGGGGCTGCCGATGGCGCTCGGGCTGGCCGCGTACGACCGGCCCACCGGGAGCGCCCTGCTCGCCCTGACCGGCGACCTCGCCCATGGCACCCTGCCGATCGGCGTGACGGCGCTGCACCTCGCCGGCGTCGGGGTGGGCTTCGGCATCGGCGCGGTGCTCGTCACCACGACCGTCCGCAGCATCCACGGCACGATCCGCGCCCAGCGCCGGCACCGGGACCTGCTCACCCTGGTGGCCCGGGACGACCCGGCCGCCCCGGGGGCGCTCGTCCTGGACCATCCGAGCGCCGCCGCGTACTGCCTGCCCGGGGTGAAGCCGCAGGTGGTGGTCAGTGCGGGCACGCTGAGCCTGCTCGACCGGGCCGAACTGGCGGCCGTGCTCTCGCACGAACGCGCCCACGCCCACGAACGGCACGACCTGGTGCTGCTGCCGTTCACCGCGCTCTGCCGGGCGCTGCCGTGGTTCGGCTGGGTCCGGGACGCGCACGAGCGGGTCGCCCTGCTGGTCGAGATGCGCGCCGACGACAAGGCCCGCGAGCTGCACGCTGAGGCTCCGCTGGCGGGTGCGCTGCGTCGCTTCGCGGCCGCCGGGCACCGGGTCACTCCGGCCGGCGCGCTGGGCCTGGGCGACCGCGATCTCGACGTACGCGTCCAGCGCCTCCTGGTCACCGACCGACCGCCCCGCGCCCTCGGCGCCACGGCCCTCGCGGTAGCCGCAACCCTGGTCTCCCTCCCCATAACCCTCTTCCTGACCTAACCCCACCCCCACCCACCCCACCCCCACCCGCCCGGGCGCGGTGATCAAGAGGTTCGCGTCAAGAACCGCTCGATTTCTGACGCGAACCTCTTGATCACCGCGCCCGGGCGTCGGGATATGTAGCTAGGCTACGTGTAGGGTAGCTATGACAAGGGAGCCAACAGCTAGGAAAGAGCCGGCCATGGACACGCTGCTCCTCGCTCGCCTCCAGTTCGCCACCACCACGTCGATCCACTTCCTGTTCGTGGTCGTCACGCTCGGCCTCGTCACCCTGCTGGTCGGCATGCAGACCGCCTGGGTGCTCACCGGCAATCCGAAGTGGGAGCGACTGACCCGGTTCTGGGGCCAGCTCTACGTGATCAACTACGTGCTCGGCATCGCCACCGGCATCGTGATGGAGTTCCAGTTCGGGCTGAACTGGAGCGGCCTGTCGCGCTACGTCGGCAACGTCTTCGGCGCGCCGCTGGCGATCGAGACACTCGTGGCGTTCTTCCTGGAGTCCACGTTCCTCGGCATGTGGATCTTCGGCTGGCACCGACTCGGCAAGGGCGTCCACCTGGCGCTGCTCTGGGGCGTGGCGCTCACCGCGTACGCCTCGGCCTTCTGGATCATGGTGGCGAACTCCTGGCTGCAACACCCCGTCGGGTACGAGGTCCGCGACGGCATCGCCCACCTCACCGACTTCGGCGCGCTGCTCACCAATCCCAGTCTCGGCATGGCGTTCGGGCACGTGGTCTCCGCCGCGCTCCTGGTCGGCGGGATGCTGATGGCGGCGGTCAGCGCGTGGCACCTGATCCGACGTACGCCCGACTTCGCGCTCTTTCGCACCTCGCTGCGGATCGGCCTGGTCACCTCGGCGTTGGCGATCAGCCTCGTGCAGGGCTTCGGGTTCGCCCAGTTCGGGCCGGTCGGCACGGTGCAGCCGACCAAGTTCGGCGGGAACAGTCCTGAGGCGCAGGCGCTGATCGGCGAGTGGACGACGCGGTTCGGCCCCGGCGACTACACCCCGCCGGCCCTGGCCAGCGTCGGGCTGGGCTTCATGATCCTGATCGGCTTCACGCTCGGCTGCGTCTGGTTCCTGCTGCCGCTGCTCTTCCGCGACTGGGTGATCCGGCTGCGCTTCCCGCTCTGGCTGATCCTGCTCGGCGCGCCGCTGCCGTTCGTCGCGGTGATCCTCGGCTGGATCGCCCGGGAGGTCGGCCGCCAGCCCTGGGTGGCATACGGGCTGCTCCCCACCGAACAGGCCGTCTCCGGGGTCGGCGCGCCGGTGATGCTCACCTCGCTGATCGGCTTCAGCCTGCTGCTGGGCACCCTCGCCGTCACCAACTGGGTGCTGCTCGCCCGGCACGCAAGCCGCGGCGCTGCCGACCCGGCTCTCGGCCGTCCGCCGGCACCACCCACCGAACCGGCTCAGCCGGAACCCGTGCTCGCCTGAGGAGATCACCCGTGGACCTCGCCTGGTACGCCCTGCTCGGCCTCTTCTTCGCCAGCTACCTCGTGCTCGCCGGCTACGACTACGGCGTCGGGCTGCTGCTCGCCCGGGGCGGCACCCCGGCCGGACGGCGGGCCGCGCTGACCGCCCTCGGCCCGTTCTTCCTCGGCAACGAGGTCTGGCTGGTCGCCGCCGTGGGCATCCTGTTCGGCGCCTTCCCGGTGTTGGAGGGCGAACTGCTCGCCGGCTGCTATCCGGCGGTCGCCGGCGCGCTGGTCGGGGTCGTCCTGGTCACCGCCGGGGTGCAACTGCGTAGCCGACCGGGCGACGAGCGGGTCCGCGCCCGCTGGGACCGCGTGATCGTGGTTGGGAGCGCGCTCGCCGCGCTGGGTTGGGGGGTGGTGCTGGCCGCGCTGTTGCAGGGCGTACCCCGCCAGGCCGACGGGCACGTCGCCGGGGTGTCGCACCTGGCCACCCCGTTCGCCGCCACCGCCGGGCTGGCCATGCTCGCCCTGGTCGCGGTGCACGGTGCGACGTTCCTCACGCTGCGCCTGCCATCCGACGCCGCCGCCGTGGCCGGACGCACGGCCCGTCGGCTGATGCCGGTGGCACTCGCCGCGGTCGGCCTCGCCACCGTCGTCGGCCTGCTCTCCGGCCGGGTACGCGACGCAGTCCAGCGACCGGCGGTGGCCGTACTCCTGCCGGTGTTGCTGGTGGCGGCGCTGCTGGCGGCCCGGACGGCGCTGGCGCGGCGGCGGCCGGGGTGGGCCCTGGTCGCCACCGGCGCGGCGCTGGCGCTGCCGGTGGCGCTCGTCGGCGCGGCCCTCTGGCCCTACGTGCTGGTGTCCACGGCCGACCCGGGCGCCTCACTGACGGTGGCCGACGCCGCCGCCAGTGCGCCGACGTTGCGGCTGCTCGGCTGGGTGGCGCTGCCGCTGCTGCCGGCCCTACTAGGCTTCCAGGCGATGTGCTGGTGGGTTTTCCGGGGACGGACCGACGGTAGGGCACCGGTGTACTGGTGAACCGCCGTCCGTTCGACCCGCGTCTGCTGCGTCGGGTCCCTGCGGCCCGGCGCGACCTCGCCGTGCTCGCGCTGCTCGGCGTGGCCGCCGCCGCGTTGATCGTCGCGCAGGCCACCGCCCTGGCGACGGTGCTGGCCACCGCCTTCGACGGGCGCCTGAACCGGCCGGCGCTGGCGGGCTTCGTGCTCGCCGTCGCCGCCCGTTCGGCGCTGGTCTGGGCGCAGGGCACGGTGTCCGCGCGGGTCGCCGCCACGGTCAAGGCCACCCTGCGGGCCGACCTGCTCGGCGCGGTGGGCCGGCACGGGCCGGGCTGGGTGGCGGGGCAGCGGGCGGGCGAGCTGGCCACCCTCACCGGGCGCGGGCTGGACGCGCTGGACGCGTACTTCACCGGATACCTGCCGCAGCTGGTGCTCAGCGTGACGGTGCCGGTGGCGGTGCTGGCGCGGATCGTCCTCGCCGACTGGAGCTCGGCGCTGATCATCGCGTTGACGCTGCCGCTGATCCCGGTCTTCGGCGCGCTGCTGGGCTGGCAGGCGCAGGCCGCCACCGAGCGGCAGTGGCGGCGGCTCGCCCTGCTGGGCGGGCACTTCCTGGACATGGTCGCCGGGCTGCCGACCCTGCGGGCGTTCGGTCGGGCCCGGGCACAGACCGAGGTGGTGCGCCGGATGGCCGACGGGCACCGGGTCGCCACCATGAAGACGCTGCGGATCGCGTTCCTCTCCGCGCTGGTGCTGGAACTCGTCGCCACCCTCTCGGTGGCCCTGGTCGCGGTGCCGGTCGGCATCCGGCTGCTCGGCGGCGGGCTGGCCCTGCACACCGCGCTGCTGGTGCTGCTGCTCACGCCGGAGGCGTACCTGCCGCTCCGGGCGGCCGGCAGCCGCTTCCACGCCAGCATGGAAGGGCTGACGGCGCTGGACGAGGCGCTCACCGTCTCCGCCGCGCCGGCCACCCCCCGCGCCGCCGAGGGCGCGGCCGTCCCCGACGGGCGCGGTGCGATCCACCTTGAGGCCGTGACCGTGGCGTACGAGCGGACCACCGCGCTGCGCGACGTGACCCTGACCATCCGGCCCGGCGAACGGATCGCCGTCATCGGGCCCAGCGGCGCCGGCAAGAGCACGCTGCTCGGTCTGCTGCTCGGCTTCGTGACGCCGACCGAGGGTCGGGTCACCGTGGACGGGATCGACCTCGCCACCGCCGACCTGGACGCCTGGCGTCGACAGCTCGCCTGGGTACCGCAGCGCGCCCACCTGTTCGCCGCCTCGCTGACCGACAACATCCGGCTCGGCGCTCCGGACACCCGAGCAGAGACGGTCGCCACCGCGGTGCGGGACGCGGCCCTGGACGACGTGGTCGCCGGCCTGCCCGACGGTCTGGACACACTGCTCGGCGAGCGCGGCCACGGACTCTCCAGCGGGCAGCGGCAGCGGGTGGCGCTGGCCCGGGCGTTCCTGCGGGACGCGCCGGTGGTGCTGCTCGACGAGCCCACCGCGCGGCTGGACACGGCCAGTGAGGCGGTGGTGCTCGACGCCACCCGCCGGCTGGTGGCGGGCCGGACCGCGCTGCTGGTCGCGCACCGACCGGCGCTGCTGGCCGACGCCGACCGCGTCCTGCGCGTCGAGGACGGGCGGGTCACCGAGCTGACGCCCGAGCCGACTCCGAAGGTGAGGAGATGAACACCGTGCCAGAGCCGGTGGACCCCGCGCCGGAGGCCGACGCCGTACCGACCGGGCGGGTCGCCGCGGAGCGTGCCGTGCTGCGGCTGGCCCGCCCGTACCTGGGTCGCCTGGCCGGCGCCGGGCTGCTCGCCGCCGCCACGGAGTTCGCGGGTCTCGCCCTCATGGCCACCGCCACGTGGCTGCTGATGAGCGCCGCCGGCCGGCCTCCACTGGACCGCCTCACGGTGGCGATCGTCGCGGTCCGGGCCCTCGCCATCAGCCGGGGTGTCTTCCGGTACGCCGAACGGCTCGCCGGGCACGACGCGGTCCTCCGCATGATCACCGACGTGCGGGCCCGGGTCTTCGCCACCCTCGCGGCCCGTCGCCACACCCCACACCGCTCGGGGGACGTCCTGAGCCGGCTGGTCTCCGACGTCGAGGCCGTCCAGGATCTGCTGCTGCGGGTCCTGGTGCCCGGCGCGGCGGCAGCCCTGGTCGGGGTGCTGGCGGTGCTCGGGGCGGCACTGATCTCCGCACCGGCCGCCGGGGTGCTCGCCGTCGGCCTGGTCGTCGCCGGTGTGGCGCTGCCGGCGCTGGCCACCGTGGTCACCCGTCGCAGCGCGGCCGAGGTGGCGCCGCTGCGTGGCGCGTTGGCCACCGACGCCGTCGACCTCACCCACGGCGCCGCCGACCTGGCCGCGTTCGGGGCGACCGACGCCGCGCTGCGCGCCGCCGAGCGGCGGGCCGGTCGGCTGGCTCGCCTGGAACGCCGGTTGGCGGCCACCGGCTTCGCGGTGGACGCGGTCGGGGTGCTGGTCGCCGGGCTGACCGCCGCCGCCGTGGTGCTGGTCGCGTTGGCCGCCGACGTACGGGGTGTCCTCGTCGGGGTGCTGGCCGTCGGCACCCTCGCCGCCGTGGAGGTGGCGCTGGCCCTGGTCTCGGCCGCCCGGCAGTGGACCCAGTTGCGGCCCGGCCTGGCCCGGGTCGCCGCTCTCCTCGACGCCGCCCCGCCCGCCCACTCGCCCTCCGCCGCCGGGGTGGACCCGTCCGGCCCGCACGACCTGCGCTTCGTCGAGGTGAGCGTGCGGTACCGGGTCGGTGCCGCGCCGGCGCTGGACCGGCTGAGCCTGGACCTGCCCGCCGGCCGGCGCATCGCTGTCGTCGGCCCGAGCGGCGCCGGCAAGAGCACCCTGGCCGCGGTGCTGACCGGTGCGGTCCGCCCCACCGCCGGGCACGTCACCCTGGCCGACCGTGACCTGTCCGCGTACGGCGAGCAGGAGTTGCCCCGGGTCGTGGGTGGGCTGCTCGCCGAGGCGTACGTCTTCCACGCCACCGTCCGGGAGAATCTGCTGCTCGGCCGGGCCGGCGCGAGCGAGGCCGAGCTGACCGGGGCGATGACGGCCGCCGGCCTGCTGGACTGGGTCCACGCCCAGCCGGCCGGTTGGGACACCCTGGTCGGCGAGGAGGGCGGCCAACTCTCCGGCGGTCAGCGGCAACGGCTCGCGCTCGCCCGGGCCCTGCTCGCCGCGCCGCCGGTGCTGGTGCTCGACGAGCCCACCGAGGGCCTGGACCCGGCCGCCGCCGACGCGGTGCTCGCCTCCGCCCTCGCCGCCGCCCCCGCCGGGCACTCGGTCCTGCTGATCAGTCACCGGCTCAGCGGGTTGGCCGGCCTCGACGAGATCGTCGTCCTCGACGGCGGTCGGGTGATCCAGCGGGGCCGGCACGCCGAGTTGGTCGCCGTCCCCGGCTGGTACCGGGACCAGTGGCTTCTCCAGGCAGCGGCGGAGCGTGGGTACCTGGCGTTCGCGCCCTCAGGGCCTGTTTCATAAGAACTGGCCGGCCTGCGGCGGGCCCGAACGACGACCAGCGGCGTGTTTCGGGGACGGACCAGGGTTGTCCCCGACGTGGACGCCCGCGCGCCCGTGGCAGGGTGGTGCCATGCGGCATGCGGACGACTTCCTGGTCGAGGAGCACCTGCGGGACCTGGGGTCCCGGTTGCAGGGCCCGGCGCGGTTGAAGTCGGAGCTGTTGACCGAGGCGCGTCACGACCTGCTGGACGCCGTCGACGCGTACCGCGAAAGGGGTGTGCCGACCACGGAGGCGCAGCGCCGGGCGGTGGCCGAGTTCGGCGCGCCGGCGCAGCTGTTGCCCTCCTGGCAGGCGGAGCTGGCGGTGGCCGCCCTGCGCGGCCTCTCCCTGCGGATGCTGGCCGTGGCCGGAGTCCTGGTGGCGGCCGGCGACCTCACGTGGCAGGGGTCGAGCTGGAGCGCCGGTCCACAGCCGCCCGCGGCCTACCGGCTGCTGTCCGCCTCGGTCGACTGGATCTGGGCCGGCGGGCTGCTGCTCGCGGTGACCGGGCTGCTGGTGATCTGGGCGAGCGCACGGTCGTCGCGACCCCACCTGGCGGTGGCGCAGCGAGCGGTGGGCGTCGGTCTGACCGGCACGCTGGCCCTCGGCATGGCGGCCGGCGGCGCCCTCTTCGTGTGGTCGATCGACCTGTGGGACGCGGCGCTGACCTGGCCGCCGATGATCGTCGGCATGGTGGTGGTGGGTGCGGGAAACTTCTCGCTGACGCGGGCGGCGCGCAGCTGGGTACGGGCCACCGCCCGCTGACCCGGTCGCCGCTCAGGCGGGGGTGACGGGCGCGCCGCCGGGGTCGAGGAACCGACCGACCGTCACCCGGAACTCCTGCCACCCGGCCCGCTCCCCGGCCAGCGCGCGGCGGCCGGAGTCGGTGAGCTGGTACGTCCGCCGCTCCCGACCGTTGACGGTGCTCCAGGCGCTCGCCACGTGCCCGGCCCGCTCCAGCCTGCGCAGCGCCGGATAGATCGTGCCGGTGGGCAGGTCGAGGCTGCCGTCGCTGCGTGTCCGCAGGGACTCGATGATGGCGTAGCCGTGCAGCGCCCCCTGTTCGAGGACGGCGAGCAGAAGGGCGTCGAGGTGACCGTGCAGCGACTGGGCCTTCATGTGTAGCTACGCTACTTGTCCGGCGGCCGGTCCGCCACCATCGCGCACCCGCAGGTACGAGACGTTCCCCGGCCGGCCACCGGGGTGCGGGCTCCGGGCTTCCCGAGTCGCCGACTAGGGTATGTGCCCAGAGTCACTCGCCGGTCGGAGACCCCGGTGGGTGGGCAACCCGAAGCACACGGAGGTCAGCGTGGCCCGCCAGTCGCCCCAACGGCCCGACGCCGACGAGCCCGAGCTCGACGACACCACCGGCCCGGCCGAGCCAGACGAGGCCGACGAGGCCGACGACACCCCCCGCGCGGCGGTCGACAGGTCGCTCTGGGAAGAGCTGCGGATCGACCCGGTCGAGATCGCCCTACCAGCGGGTACCGGCTTCACGCTGCGCGCCTACCGGACGGCCGGCTCGCTGACCCCGACCGACGTGACCGAGCGCGACCAGGACGACCCGTTCCTCGCCCGCCGCCAGGTCATCGAGGAGGAGGACGACGAGACGGTCGTCATCCTGGACGAGGAGCTGGCCGAGGAGTTCGCCGACGCCGACGAGGAGGAGAAGTCCTCGCGCCGTCGCCGCGACGCCGACGCCGACGGTGATGCCGACGCCACCGCCGACGAGGACGCCGACGAGGACGAGGACGCCACCGACGAGGCGGACGACGAGGAGGTGCCGGTCTTCCTCAGCCACCGGGGCAAGCTGCTGCTGTTCAAGGCCCCCGAGTCGCTGGTCAGTTTCGTCCGATCCGGCGCGCCCAACGATCTGTCCCAACTGGACAGCTGGAATGAATTGTCCGAACGGGTGGAGCCGGCCGACATCGTGCCGCTCGACGAGGACACCTACGAACTCGACCTCGTCGTGGAGAACCTGCGGGGCGGCCACGACACCTGGGACTCGACCCTGCTGATCGAGGCCGGCGAGGTCGCCCGCGACCTGTCGTACGCGTTGCGCCTGCCTGCGGTCCTGGACATGCTCTCCGCCGGCTCCAGCCTCGACGACCTGGACGAGGCGCTCCGCGCCACGGCCAACGGCGGCATCGGCGCCTTCATGGGCCGGCGACGGCTGAAGAAGATCGGGGCACAAACCGCGAGTTTGGGTTGGCGCACCATTGTCGGCAAGATCTCTGCGGTGGTGGACTGGCGCGACTGACCCGTACCGGGGAGCATCAGTTGCTGGCAGTAGGAAGACCTGTCCCGGGAGGAGGACGACGCCGTGGCGCTCGTGCGCGTGTACTGCGGTCTGGCCTCGGCGGATTCGGCTGACCGACCGGCCTCGGCCGGTTCGACGCTGACGTCCGCTGTGGTCGACGACGCAGGCCGTCTGCTGCATGTCTGCGAGATCGGCGACGACGCGGCCGGCTACGCCCAGCTCGTCGCGCTGCTCGTGGAGCGGTCGGGCGGGCCGAGCGGTGCGGCCATCGCCGCCGACAGCGACGACCACACGGTCACCTCGCTGTTGAGCGCGGCGGGTCGGCCCCTGGCGATCGCCGACGACGACTCGGTGGACGACTTCGCCGAGCGCTTCGCCGACGACGACTCGCTGGAGGAGATGCAGTCACCCCCGGCCGAGCGCCGGGCCGTCGGCCTGGCCCGCGCGTTGCAGGCCGGCGCTCTCTCCGCCGTCACACTGCCCGCTCCCCGGGACCTCGCCGGCTACAAGCAGGTACTCGCCGCCCACGCCGCCCTGGCCAGCGGCCGGCACTCCGCCGCCGTGGCGCTGCGCGAGGTGCTGCGGGAGCTGTATCCGGCGGCGCTGCGCGCATACCCGGACCCGGCCGAACCGGTGTCGCTGGCCGTGCTGGACGCACTGCCCGAGCCCGGCATGCTCGGCGGCACCATTGCCCGTGGCCGCGAAGTCTCCGTCGCCGCGGACGCCATCGCCGCTCACCTCGCGGCAGACGGGGTCGCCGACGCCGAGGAGATCAACGAGGCGGTCACCGCGCTGCGGGTCGCCATCTCGGAGACGCCACGTCGCGCCGCCGTCAACCGGGCGCTCACCTCTGCCGTGGCCGAGACGGTCCGGCAGGCCGTCGCCTCCGTACGGGCCTGCGACGCGGGCTGTGAGGCGCTGGTGAGCGCGCTCAGCGCCCGCGTCAGCACCCCCGCGCCGATTCCCGGCCGCCGGGCCGCCGCCCGACGCGGCGAAGCCGTCGGCGAGCTGACCGGTCTCGCCGGCACGGGCGCGGGCAGCGGCCTGCGCTCCGTCCGACCGACCCCGACCCCCGCCGAGCCCACGCCCGTCGGTGGCCGACGCAGCCGGCCGGAGCCCGCCCCGGGCAGCTCCCCCCTGGCCTCGCCTCGACCACTCGGCCCGCCACCGGTCGCACCCGCTCCGGTCACCCCGCCACCGGTCGCGCCCGCGCCGATCGCGCCCGCCGCCGTGGCCGGCCCGCCGGTGTCCGCGCCACCCGGTCGTGCCGAGCCGCTCCCGAGCCGGATCGACGGCCCGACCAACCGGCCGGTCTCGTCGCCTCCGCCCCCGCCACCGGGGATCACCCCGATCGCGCCGACCCAGCGGGGTGCGGTGCCACCGGCCGAGGCGGGCGAACCGTTCCGGCCCACGCTGACCACCGCCGCCATCAACAGCGCTCGGGCCGAGCGGCAGCGCACGGTCATCCCGCCCCGCCCGAAGACCAACGGCGAGCGGCAGGGCCACCCGCAGCGGCCGTCGGTCCAGGACCCACCCACCGGTGGGTTCAGCGTCACCGACCTCAGCATCCCGGTGCCCGCTCCCCGGCCGGAGCAGGAGTTGTCCGCCCCCCCGGGGTCCCGGGCGAACTGGCCTCTGGTCAACAACCCGGAGGACCCGGCCGACAGCTCGCCGAACAATCCGGTCGCCTACCCGTACGGCGGTAACCGGGGCGTCGAAGCCCCGACGGACCCGGGTCGGGCCGACGGGCGGGTCACGCCACCCTGGCTGGCCGATGACCTACCCCAGGAACCTCCCATGCTGCGGCTGGTCGAGCCGCCGCCGCTGGCCGACCGGGCGCTGCGGGAAGGGCTCAACCCACCCTCGGGCGAGCCTCGCCTGGACGCTCCGCCGCTGCGGCTGGTCGACCGTGAGCAGGCCAACCGCAACGGCCGTCCGGCACCGCTGGTCGAGCGGGCCGCCGAGCACCGGCCGCCGCCCCCGGTCGAGCACCGGCCGCCGCCGGTCGCCGACGAGGGTGACGGCGACCTGCTGATCTTCGCGCAGGCCAAGTCCGCCTGGTTCGTGGGCCACGGCGACGACGAGTCCGACCTGGACTGGTCGACCACCGCCGACACCGGATGGCAGGCCGCCGAGCAGGCCGCCCGCCCCGCGGTCGGCGCCGAGACCAACGCCGGCCTGCCGAAGCGCGTTCCGCAGGCCAACCTGGTCCCGGGCTCCCCGTTGCGCGAGGAGCGTCCACTCCGGATCGTGCGGGACGCGGCGAGCCTCGCGGAGAACACCACGGGTTACTTCCGTGGCTGGCGTCGCGGTCAGGAGATCGGCGGCTTCGCGGTGGGCGGTCGTCCGGGCCGCGAGGCCGCCGGCGGTTGGGACTTCAGCCGCGACCACGGGGACCGCGACGACGACCGCGAGTACGAGTACCGGTCGGCCGGCTACCAGTCCTGAGCGCCTCGGTAGCGTCCGTTCCTCCTCCCGCCCCCACCGCCGACATGGCTGGGGGCGGGAGTGCGTTCAGGAGCGAACTCGGCGGGCCGCGCCGTCACGGGCGGCACTGCCCGCGACGCACAGAATCCTGGAAGGGCCTCTGCGGGCCGTTCCAGGATTCTTGGTCGCGCGCGTGGGTGGGTGGGCAGCATCGCCCGCCCGGTGGCGGTCGGAACCACCACCGGGCGCGAAAGCCTACCGGTCAGGCCGGGGCGACGGCGCGGGTACGACGCATGGTGAGCACGTACTCGACAAGCGAGATCAGCACGTGCTTCGTCGACTCCCGGTTACGGGCGTCGCAGGCCACCACCGGCACGTCGCTCGAGATCGCCAAGGCGTCCCGGACGTCCTGCGGGTCGTGGTACTGCATCCCGTCGAAGCAGTTGATGGCCACCAGGTACGGCAGCCGCCGGTGCTCGAAGAAGTCGATCGCCGCGAAGCAGTCGGCCAGCCGGCGGGTATCCACCAGCACGACCGCACCGATCGCACCCCGCACCAGTTCGTCCCACATGAACCAGAATCGGGTCTGACCCGGCGTACCGAACAGGTACAGGATCAGGTCACGGTCGATCGAGATCCGGCCGAAGTCCATGGCCACCGTGGTCGTCGTCTTGCCCGGCACCTGCCGGGTATCGTCGACGCCCACGCCGGCCGAGGTCATGATGGCCTCGGTGGTCAGCGGCGTGATCTCCGAGACCGAGCCGACCAGCGTCGTCTTACCGACGCCGAATCCACCGGCGATAACGATCTTCGCCGACGTCACGCGCCCACTCGGGGTCGGTGGGCGGTGCGACATGTCAGAGCCTGCGAAGTCCACTCAGCACCCTCTCCAGCAGTTCAGTGCCCACCGCGTCGTCGGAGTCGTCCAGGATGGTCGGCTCGTGGACCGCGACCAGGCCGTCCGTCGCCATGTCGGCGATGAGCACCCGGGCCACACCGAGCGGCAGCTGCATCCGCGCCGCGATCTCGGCGAGCGATTGCACGCGTCCGTCACACAGCGCGGCGATGTACTGGTGTTCGCGGCCCTGGCCGCCGCTGCCATTGGCAGTGGCCCGGCCGCGCACCGTCGTCTCGACGAGCGCCTCCAGCGCGATGTCGAGCCGGGGACGGGTTCGACCACGGGTCACGGCGTATGGACGGACCAACGCTCCGGTCGGTTCGTCACGATCGGCCATGTCGCCGCTCACCTCCTTCGCACCCCGTACCGGCTCCCACCGGTGGAACTCGTCGTCCTTGTCGTATCAGTTGCGCCGACCGCACGATCGGCGAGACGTCAGCCCAGCATGCCCGCGGCCGCGCGCGGCTGCGGGGTCAGGGCGTCGCCCACCCGGTCGACCAGTAGCGCCATCTCGTAGCCGACCTGCCCGACGTCGGAGCTTCGGGCCGCCAGCACGGCGAAGGAGGAACCATCCGAGATGGACATCAGGAACAGGAAGCCATTGTCCATCTCCACGACGGTCTGCAGCACCGCGCCTCCCTCGAAGCAGCGGGCCGCTCCCTGGGTCAGGCTGACCAGACCGGACGCGATCGCGGCGAGCTGGTCTGCCCGGTCCCGCGGCAGGTCCCGTGACGACGCGAGGAGCAGGCCGTCCGCCGAGACGGCGACCGCGTGTGCGACACCCGGCACCCGATCGGCGAAGTTGGCCAGCAGCCAACCAAGATCCTGCGTAGTTGTCATCCTTCTTGCTCCTTCTGCCCGCTCCCGGCCGCTGAGCCTGAGCCAGACTGCGAGGATTGCTGCCCTCCCGGAGTCTCCTCCGGGCTGGTCGGGTTGTCCGAGGTGCTACGCCCTCGCTGCACGCCCCGATGGTAGGCGGAGAGCAGGCCACGGACCGCCTCCGGGGAGCGCCGCTGGACCGAGGTGACGGGCTTCTCCACCGCGCCCGGCACCAGCTGCGCCATCGGCTTGCGCTTGGGCAGGCCGGTCGTGGTGGTCTCGTTCACCGGCGCCGCGCTGGCCGCTGCCGAGGCGGCACGCCAGCCGTCGTCGGCGGCGGTCTGCCAGCCGTTGCTCGGCGATTGGGGCCGGCGGTTCGGTAGGCCCTCGGCGAGGTCGGGGCGTCCGCCACCGTTCGCTGTCGACCCGTTGTCCCGCGGCGCTCCTCCGGCCGTCGGAGTGTCTGCCATCGGTGTGTTACCTGTCGTTCCGGGTGGTGTCTTGACTGCCCGACCGGTGGCATCGACCGTGGCGAACTGTTGGGTCGCGTCGCCGCCGTTCGTCGACGGCGCGGCACCGGCCTCCTCCGAACCCGGACGGCGGGTACGGAACCAGGCGGACTCAAGCTCCCGGAAGATCGGCAGCTCCATCGTCTCGTCCGCGTACCGCTGGCGGTTCTGGGCCTGCGGCTGCTGCGGTGCCGGGCGGGCCGACGACGTCTGGGCCGGCGCGGCCGGCATCGACGATACCGGCGTCTGCGGGGCAGCGACCGGCGACGCCTGCGGCGCGGGAGCCGGCGGCTGGGCCGCGGTGGTCGGCTGCTCGCCAGGGCGCGGCACCCGGGGCAGCTCCGTCGTCATGTCCAGGGCGGCGGCGAGCCGCTCGGGCACCGGCGGGGTCTGCGTGTCCCGCTCGCCGCCGGGAACCGGCGGCCAGGCCGGCGGCGCCGGGGTGCCGGGCGCCGGTGCGGGCGGGGCGGACCGGGGGGTGAAGCCGCTGAACGACTGGCCGGAGACCGGCGGCGCCGAGTACGGCTGACCGGAGGCCGGAGAGGCCGAGACGGGCGCGGCGGACACCGGCGGACCGCCGTACGGCGCACCCGAGTACGGCTGGCCGGAGTACGGCTGACCGGACGCGGGCGAGGCGGAGACCGGCGGGCCGGAGTACGGCTGGGCGGAGTACGGCTGGGCGGAGACCGGCGGCGCGGAGTACGGCTGGGCCTCCGGGCTGCTGGGCAGCTGCCGGGGGATGGTCGGCTGCTGGCCGCCGTTCGGCTCGTCGCCGGCCCGGCGCTGCGGCAGTGGGTCGATGGACTGCCCGTTGGCCGAGCGCGGGGTGAACCCGTCGCCGCCGTTGACGCCGTTCGTCGCGCTCGCGCTCGCGCCGGTCAGGTCCGACCAGGCGGGCATCGAGCGGTACGCGCCGGTGTTGGCGGGCGTACCGGAACCGTTGCGCGATGCCGGGTCGAATGGCCGACCGCCGAGGGTGACCTGGTTGCCGGACTCGCCGGGGCGCGACCCGTTGCCCAGCGCGGGCAGCGCGCCGAGAACCGGCGACGGCGGGGTGGACTGCGGACCGGCGGCGGGCAGGGCCGGCGGCTGCTGGACCCGGCCGGAGAGCGCCCGGGGCACCAGCACCGAGGTGGGCATGGTCACGTCGGCGACCGTGCCACGGTCGGACCCGGGACGCAGCTCGACGCGCACGCCGTGCCGCGACGCCAGGCGGGCGACCACGACCAGGCCCATCATGCGGGAGACGGCCACGTCCACCTGGGGCGGCGTCGCGAGCTTGTCGTTGAGCTCGTGCAGCTGCTCGCGGCTGATGCCGATGCCGCGGTCCTCCACGTAGAGCGAGGCGCGGTCACCGACCCGGCGGGCCTCCACCATGACCTGCGAGTCCGGAGGCGAGAACGCGGTGGCGTTGTCGAACAGCTCGGCGACGAGGTGCACGAGGTCGTTGACCGCGTGCGCGGCGACCTCGATGTCCCGGTCGATGACGCCGAACTCGATACGGGTGTAGTGCTCGACCTCGGACTGCGCGGCGCGCAGCACGTCGATGAGCGCCGCCGGCTCGCGCTGCACGCGGGTGGAGTCGGCGCCGGCGAGAACGAGCAGGTTCTCGTCGTTACGCCGCATTCGGGTGGCCAGGTGGTCGAGCTGGAACAGCTCGGCCAGTCGGTCCGGGTCCTCCTCGCCGCGCTCCAGCCGGTCGAGGTGCCCGATGAGGCGGTCGACCAGGATCTGCGAACGACGGGCCAGGTTGACGAACATGGTCGCGACGGAGGCGCGCAGCGCCGCCTGCTCGGCGGCCGTACGGACGGCTTCGAGGTGGACGGCGTTGAACGCCTCGGTCACCTGACCGAACTCGTCCTTGCTCCGGACCGGCAGCGGCTCGGCGATCTGGTTGGCCAACTGCACCGGGGAGAGCTGCCCGACGACCTGCGGGTCGCGCAGTCGGGCCACCGCCTGCGGCAGGCCGTACTGGGCGACGGAGAGGGCGCCCTGGCGCAGTTCGCGCAGGGACCGGGCCATCGAGCGGGCGACCAGGTACGCGAAGAGGATGGCCAGCAGCAGCATGCTGAGCAGCAGGCCGGTCTCCAGGAACACCTGGCGCTGGACGTCCGACCGGATGTTGTCGGCCTCGGCGACCACGTCACCGTCGAGCTTCGTCTCGACGGCGCGGATCAGCTTGGCGTTGGCCGTCATGGCCGATTCCCACTGGTCCGGGCCGAACGGAGCGCCGCGCATGTCGCCGGTCGTGTTGCCGTCGATCCAGCCGATGTAGTTCTGCGCCTCGCGGCGGTCACCACCGGCGACCGTCTGGTCGTGGAACTTCGCCTCGTCGGGGCTGGCCACCGCCTTGAAGCTCTGCAGCGCCTGCTGCTGGCCGGTGCCGCTGGCGATGTAGTCGGTGCGCAGCGCCGGGGTCAGCCGCTGACCACCCTGCACGCCGAGCGCGCGGTGCACGACGACCCGCCGGAGCGAGAGGAACTCCTTCTCCCGGGCGACCGCCGCCGCGGCCCGCATCCGGTCGCTCAGCTCGTTGTTGCCGGCGAGCTGGGTGGCGGAGTCCCGGATGGCGAGCAGGTCGTTGATCAGACCCTCGTACGCCTGGACCGCCTCGGCGAGCTTGAGCTTGCCGTTGAACACCTGGCTGCGGACGCCCGGCAGGTCCTTGAGGTTCTGGTCGATGCCGCCGAGCACGCCCTCAAGGCTGCCCGGCAGGTCCTCGATGTCGCCCCGCTGCTGCCGGTAGGGGGACATCGCCTGGTCAACCCGGCTGTTCGCCCGGTTGTAGGCCTCCTGGTACTGCGCCTTCGGCTGCGTCCCGGTCGCCTGCAGCAGCAGGACGGCGGAGGTCCGCTCGTCCTGGAGCTTGTCGACCAGCTCACCCGAGTAGCTCGACAGATTGGCCAGGTCGCCGGCCCGGTTGGCATTGTTGAGCGTGTCCAGGTGGTCGACGAGACCACTGGTGCCCACAACGACCGTGGCGATGGTCGGCACGATCATGATGAGACCGAGCTTGGACCAGATCGGCATGTCCCGGAGTCGACTGGCCGGCCGGCGCAGTCGCGACAGGAAGGAGCCCGCCGTCTTTGGCCGTTTGCTCACGTCACCGCCCTCGCGATTACAGCTTGAAACGCGTTGCCCCGGGCAACGCCCAGCGACCGACCCGGCGGGTCGGACCCCCGAGATTCCATCACGCCGCTCGACAAGAAGAAAGCCCAGGTTGTCACCGGCCGAGAGTGTGATGAGATGTTGATGCGATTTGATAGCAGTCCGTCTGGCCGGAGTAACTGAAGGTAATGGATCATCCCCACCGTGTTGTCCTGCTCGCCGGCCCCTCAGGCTCCGGAAAGTCGTACATAGCGCAGCAAACCGGCTTACCTGTGCTGTGCCTTGACGACTTCTACAAAGACGGCGATGACCCTACGTTGCCGCGACGAAACGGCCAGGTCGATTGGGAATCGCCGCAGTCCTGGGACGCCTCCACGGCCGTCGAAACGATTGCGCGACTGGCCCGCGAGGGACGTGCCGATGTGCCGGTTTATGCGATCGGCGCGGATCGACGGGTGGCCACCCGGCCATTTGATGTCGACGGATCGCCACTTTTCGTGGCCGAAGGGATTTTCGCCGCCGAGATCGTCGAGGAGTGCCGCCGCCGTGGGCTGCTCGCCGGGGCGTACGCGCTGCGCCGCCCGCGCGGAGCGACGTTCCTGCGCCGACTGGCCCGGGACCTGTCCGAGCAGCGCAAGGCGCCCCGGGTGCTGGTCCGGCGCGGCGTGGCCCTGCTGCGGGCCGAACCCGAGGTGCTGCGCCGCCAGACCGGGTTGGGCGCCGAGGCGGCCCGGGCCCGGGAGGTGCTGCGCCGGGTGGCCGGCCTGCTCGCCGGCCACCACACCCACCACCGACAGGACCACCCGCACGGCTGACGAGGATCAGGCCAGCAGCTTGGCGTACGCCGGCTTGATCACCTCGTCGATGATCCGCAGCCGCTCGTCGAACGGGATGAAGGCGCTCTTCATCGCGTTGATGGTGAACCACTGCAACTCGCGCCAGCCGTAGCCGAACGTCTCCACCAGCAGCGACATCTCCCGCGACATCGACGTGCCGCTCATCAGCCGGTTGTCGGTGTTGACGGTGGCCCGGAACCGCAGGTCCCGCAGCAGACCGATCGGGTGCTCGGCGATCGAGGCCACGGCACCGGTCTGCACGTTCGACGACGGGCACAGCTCCAGGGGAATCCGCTTGTCCCGGACGTACGCGGCCAGCCGACCGAGCGTGCCGTCCGGGGCGATGTCGTCCACGATCCGTACGCCGTGACCGAGCCGGTCCGCGCCGCACCACTGGATCGCCTGCCAGATCGACGGCAGCCCGAACGCCTCACCGGCGTGGATGGTGAAGTGGAAGTTCTCCCGCTGGAGGTATTCGAAGGCGTCCAGGTGGCGGGTGGGCGGGAAGCCCGCCTCCGCGCCGGCGATGTCGAAGCCGACCACGCCGGCGTCCCGGTGCCGCACGGCCAGCTCGGCGATCTCCTGCGAGCGGGCCGCGTGCCGCATGGCGGTGAGCAGCGTGCCCACCCGGATGGTCAGGCCCGCCTCGGCGGCCTGGGCGGTTCCCTCGGCGAACCCGGCCAGCACGGCCTCGACGACCTCGTCCAGGGTCAGGTCCCGCTCCAGGTGCTGCTCGGGAGCGAAGCGGACCTCGGCGTAGACGACGCCGTCGGTGGCCAGGTCCAGCGCGCACTCGCGCGCCACCCGGCGCAACGCCGGTCCGGTCTGCATGACCGCCACGGTGTGCGCGAACGTCTCCAGGTAGCGCTCCAGCGACCCCGAGTCGGCGGCCGCGGAGAACCAGCGTCCGAGCGCCTCGGGGTCGGTGGTGGGCAGCTCGTGCCCCGCCTCGGCCGCCAACTCCACGATCGTCGCGGGACGCAGCCCGCCGTCGAGGTGATCGTGCAGCAGCGCCTTCGGGACCTTGACGATGTCCTCGTACCGGGTAGTTGCGACCATGCCCAGACCCTAGTCACCTGCGGCGGTCGGCCACGCCAGCCCGCTCATCCAAGCCAGCCGTAGACGCGGTCGACGGCGAGTCGCAGGACCACCCGCCCGTCGGCGACCATCGCGGCGCGGTAGTCCACCCAGTCCGGGTGGTCGCCGCGGATCCCCCGGTAGACCTCGACCAGTTCGTCGACCTCCGCGTCGCCGGTCGCCGATGCCGGCTCGGTGAGCGTCACGGTTCCCTCGGCGACCGCGTACGCGCCGCCGTCCGGCGTGGTCACGTGGAAGCTGGCCCGGGGGTCACGGCGCAGGTTGCGCACCTTGGCCCGGTCGCCCGTGGTGGAGCAGCGGATCAGCCCGGGTTCGGCCAGGTAGTCGAGGTTCGACAGTTGGGGTCGGCCGTCGCGGCGCAGGGTGACGAGCACGCCGCGCCCTCGGGCGCCGAAGAGGTCCCACAATTTGGTTGACATGTCATCGACCGTAGGAGGCGATTCGATGACATGTCAACCAAGACGTTAGGCTGAGCGGCATGGAAGCGACCCGGTGGCTGGACGAACGCCAGGACCGCGCCTGGCGGGGCTACCGCCGGATGCGTCGCCTGCTCGACCTGGAACTGGCCCGGGAGCTGACCCAGGACGCCGGCCTGTCCGAGCCGGACTACGACGTGCTCTCCGACCTCTCCGAGACGCCGCAGGGCCGGCTGCGTCTCAGCGAACTTGCCGACCGGATGCTCTGGTCCCGCAGTCGACTCTCGCACCACCTGACCCGGATGCAGCAGCGCGGCCTGGTGACCCGGCAGGAGTGCCCGGACGACGCCCGTGGCGCGATCGTCGTGCTCACCCGGGCCGGTCGGAACGCCATCGAGGCCGCCGCCCCCGGCCACGTGAGCGCCGTCCGGCAGCACTTCCTCGACCTGCTCACCCCGGCCGAGGTCGAGGCGCTCGGCGCGTTCACCCACCGGGTCGTCGACCACCTCGCGCAGAGCCGCGCGCCTCGTCCCCGCCGGGGCCCGGAGGCCTGACGTGGACCCGCGCATCCTCGACCGGCTGAGCTGCCCGGTCTGCGGCGAACCGCTGGCCGAGACCGCCGCCGGCAACGCCCGTGCGCTGCGCTGCCCACGCCGGCACACCTTCGACGTCGCGCGTCAGGGCTACGTGAACCTGCTCACCGGTCGGGCGCCGCACGTCGGCGACAGCGCCGAGATGGTCGCCGCACGCGCGGAGTTCCAGGCCGCCGGCCACTACGACATCATCTCGACGGCGCTCGCCGCCGCCGCGACCGAGGCAGTCGCGCGGCTTCGCGCCACGCCCGCTTCCGATGAGCCAACAGCAGGGGTACGCATCGAGCGCTCTGACGCGTACCCCCTGGTGGTGGACGCCGGCGCGGGCACGGGCCGCTACCTCGGCGCGGTGCTGGCGGCGCTGCCGGACGCCGTGGGTCTGGCCCTGGACGTCGCCAAGCCGGCGCTGCGACGCGCGGCGCGGGCGCACCCCCGGGCGGCTGCGGCCCTCGCCGACACCTGGCAGCGGTTGCCCCTGGCCGACGGTGCGGCGGCGGTGCTGCTGAACGTGTTCGCCCCGCGGAACGGCCCGGAGTTCCACCGGGTGCTCGACCGCGCCGGCACGCTGCTGGTGGTGACGCCCGCCGACGAGCACCTCACCGAGTTGGTGGACGCCCTACGCCTGCTCCGGGTGGACCCGGACAAGGCCGACCGGGTGACCGCCACCCTGGGCGGCCACTTCACGCCGGTCAGCTCGACCGTGCACCGCGCGGAGCTGACCCTGACCCGGCCGGAGATCGCCACGCTGGTCGGGATGGGTCCGAGCGCCTGGCACACCGACCCGGCCGCGCTCGCCGAACGGCTGGCCGCGCTGCCCGAGCCCGCCCGGGTGTCCGTGGCGGTCCGGCTGGACGCCTACCGGCCCCGCTGACCTCAGGTCGAGAGGTCGACCTCTTCCCAACCGGGCGGCTCGTCGTGGTACGGCCCGCGCAGGATCACCGCCCACTCCAGCGCCCAGCGCCGCTGCCCGATCGCGTTGGCGTCGACCAGGCCCGGCAGGGGGCGACCGTTGCGCTCGGTCTCCAGGTACGCCCAGTCCAGGCAGTAGTGCAGGTCGAGCAGGGCCGCCGCGTCGGCCGGATGCTGCGGCGCGGCGAGGATGCGGGACTGCCAGCGCCCGAAGGTCTCCCCCTCGGCGATGTGCGGCAGCCGCTCGACCAGCCGATCGTCCACCGCCAGGGTGGGGTCGAGCTGCTTGCTCAGCCCCAGCACCCAGGCCAGCGCGAAGAGCGCGTCGTGGTGCAGCACGAACGAGCGGTGGTCACCCTTGCCGCCCATCACGAACTGCCACTCGGGTGGGGTGACCATCTCGACCAGGTGCGAGCCGAGCAGCCAGCTCATCGCCGCCTGCGGGGGCATCCCGAAGCAGCGGGCCAGGATGAGGTGCAGCACGGCGATCCGGGCCTCGATCTCGGCCCGGGGACGCAGCTCGATCGCGTCACCCGGCTCCCACACGAGCGGAAACTGGGCCGGTGGCAGCGGCAGACCGAGCCGGGACAGCTCGTCCAGGCTCGCCTCGCGCACCTCGCGCGGGTCGGGGGCAGGTACGGTCACGGGGCAACTTCCTGTCTGCACGCGACGCCTTTGGCCTGCGACAATAGCGCTCCCAGGTGACTGGCACCACGCCGGCCCGACCCCGGCCCGGTCAGCCGATCCGCTCGATGACCAGCGGTGCCGCGCTCGGCGCGGTCGGCGCAATGTGCACCGCGCGACTTGCCTCCGCCAGAGCCGCCGGAATTCGGGTCGAATCCTCCGCGCGCAGCTCGTAGAGAGGGTCGCCGGCCCGCACCGCGTCGCCCGGCCGCCGGTGCAACACCACACCGGCCGGCACGCTGACCGGATCCTCCTTGCGGGCCCGGCCCGCGCCGAGCCGCCAGGCCGCAACCCCCATGGCGTACGCGTCGACGGCCGCCACGTATCCGTCCCGGTCGGCCCGGACCACCTCGACCTCGGGGGCGGCCGGCATGGGCGCGTCCGGGTCGCCGCCCTGCGCCCGGACCATCGCCCGCCAGGAGTCCATCGCCCGCCCGTCGCGCAGGGCGGCCTCCGGGTCGGCGTCCGGCAGGCCGGCGGCGTCGAGCATCTCCCGGGCCAGCGCGAGGGTCAGCTCCACCACGTCGGCGGGGCCGCCCCCGGCCAGCACCTCGACCGACTCGGTCACCTCGACCGCGTTGCCGATGGCCAGGCCGAGCGGGGTCGACATGTCGGTGAGCAGAGCGACCGTCCGGACGCCGTGCGCGCCACCCAGCTCCACCATCGTGCGGGCCAGCTCGCGCGCCTGGTCGACGGACTTCATGAAGGCGCCCGAGCCGACCTTGACGTCGAGGACCAGCGCGCCGGTGCCCTCGGCGATCTTCTTGCTCATGATCGAGCTGGCGATCAGCGGGATCGCCTCGACGGTGCCGGTCACGTCGCGCAGCGCGTACAGCTTGCGGTCGGCGGGAGCCAGCCCCGCGCCCGCCGCGCAGATCACCGCGCCGACCTCGCCGAGCTGGCTGATGAACTCGTCGTTGGTCAGCGCGGCCCGCCAGCCCGGAATGGACTCCAGCTTGTCCAGCGTTCCGCCGGTGTGCCCGAGGCCGCGCCCGCTGAGCTGCGGAACGGCCGCTCCGCAGGCGGCCACCAACGGGGTGAGCGGCAGGGTGATCTTGTCGCCGACGCCGCCGGTCGAGTGCTTGTCGACGGTGGGACGCCGGACGGCCGAGAGGTCGAGCCGCTCACCGCTGGCGATCATCGCGGCGGTCCACCGGGCGATCTCCGGGCCGGTCATGCCGTTGAGCAGGATGGCCATGGCCAGCGCCGACATCTGCTCGTCGGCGACGATCCCGCGGGTGTAGGCGTCCATCACCCAGTCGATCTGCGCGTCCGACAGCACACCCCCGTCCCGCTTGACCCGAATAACATCAACAGCAGCAAAACTCATCAGAAGATCTTCCTAGTTCTCTGGGGAACCGGCCGCGTTCCGTTAGCAGGTCAGGGATTGGGCCGACGTGCCCGGCGGAGGGATCAAGCCTGACCGCCCGGAGCCGGGCACGGTCGGCCCAATCCCCAAAGCTCAGCCCCAACGAACCGGGATCTCCAGAGGCGGCTCCCCCTCGCCGGCCCAGAAGATCGTGCCGGTCTCGTCCACCACGACGACCCGGGGCGTCCGGGCCATTCCCCAGGTGATCGCCTCGGCGGGATCGTCCCAGCTCGGCGCCTCCTCCAGCACACCGGTCTCGGCGCCCGCGTCGTCCCCGGCCGACCGCTCCCAGTACGCCGTCCAGACCTGCTGCCCGGCGGACATGTCCGGGTGCACGAAGACGGTGCCGCGACCGCGCCAGGCGGCCAGCCGCTCCGGGACGACCGGCACCGGCGTCTCACCGGTGACCGCCTCCAGGTCCTGGACGCCGAAGGCGTGCGGCAGCAGCTCGGCCATCCGCAGCGGGCGGGTCTTCGTCTCGATCAGGCACTCCGGGCCGCCGTTCTCCCAGAGGAGTTGCCGGCACCGGCCGCACGGCATCAGCGGCTCGCCGGTGGCGTCGACGCAGGAGAGCGCGACGAGCCGACCGCCACCGGTGGCGTGCAGGCTGGACACCACTCCGCACTCGGCGCAGAGCGTCACCCCGTACGCGGCGTTCTCCACGTTGCATCCGACCACCACACGACCGTCGTCGACCAGCGCGGCCGCGCCGACGGGAAAGGTCGAGTACGGGGCGTACGCGTGCCGCATCGCCTCAACGGCGGCAGCGCGCAACCGCGCCCAGTCAATGTCGCTCATAGCACCATTCTCCGGAAAAACCCCCAACCCCTGCAGCGGTGATCAAGAGGTTTGCGTCAGGAACGGCGATGTTCCTGACGCAAACCTCTTGATCAACACAACGAGGGTGGGTGTCAGCCCTTGATGTACGGCTTGCCGTCGGCGGCGGGCGCCCGGACCCGACCGACCAGGCCGGCGACCGCCAGGATGGTCGCCAGATAGGGCAGCATGGCCAGGAACTGGCTGGGGATCGAGCTGTTGATCGCGCTCAGGTAGGTGGCGAGCTGGTCGGCGAAGCCGAAGAAGAGCGCGGCGAGCAGCGCCCCGGTCGGGTTCCACCGGCCGAAGATGAGCGCGGCCAACGCGATGAAGCCCTTGCCGCCGATCATGTTCTTGGTGAACGAGTAGAGCGCCAGCGTGTACGACGCGCCGCCGATACCGGCGACCACACCGGCCAGCAGCACGTTGCGGTAGCGCACCCGCAGCACCCTGACCCCGAGCGTGTCGGCGGCGATCGGGTGCTCGCCGACCGACCGGGTACGCAGGCCCCACCGGGTGCGGAACAGCCCGATGTGGATCACCAGCACCAGGAGCAGGCCGACGTAGAGGAAGATGTTGCCGCGGAACAGCGCCGGCCCGAGCACCGGGATGTCCTTGAGCAGGGGGATCTCCCAGTTGCTGAAGCGCGGCGCGCTGTTGTACTTCTCCGCGTCGGTCTGCATCAGCCGCTCGTAGAGGAAGCCGGTGACGCCGACCGCGAGCAGGTTCAGCACGATGCCCATGACGACCTGGTCCACCAGGTAGCGGATGGCGAAGACGGCCAGCAGCAGCGAGATGAACGCGCCACCGATGGCGGCGGCGACCAGGCCCACCCAGACGTTGCCGGAGAGGCTGCCGAACAGGGCGCCGCTGAACGCGCCCATCAGCAACTGCCCCTCGATGGCCACGTTGACCACGCCGGACCGCTCGCAGAGCACACCGGCGAGCGCGCCGAAGATCAGCGGCAGGGCCAGGATGAACGTGCCCCGGATGATGTTGACCAGCGGCATGAAGTTCTGCCCGGTCGGCGCGGCGGAGACCTGCCAGCAGAGGAAGGAGAGCACGAAGGCGACCAGCCCGACGCCGAGCACCGGCAGGAACCAGCGCTTCGGCACCCCGGCGAGCAGGGCCGCGCCGGCGGCGATCGTGATGATCCCGAACAGGATCGCGCCGATCGTGCCGTTGATCTCCAAGGCGGCGCCGGCCGCGTCGTCGCTGAGCGTGAACCGGGCCTGCTGGTCGGTGGCGAGCGCACCGAACAGCACCGCCGCCAGCAGGCCGAGCGCCGTCAGCGTGAGGCCGACCTTGCGGGTCCGGGTCCAGAAACCCTCGTCGACGCCGACCGCGACGTCGGGGACAGCCATGGTGGACATGCGTTACCAGCCCTTCGCCAGGCTCGTCTGCAACCGGGCGGCCCGTGCGGCCCGGAGCTGGAAGATCGCCTTCACCAGGGCGGGTGCGGCGATGAAGATGACGATCAGCGCCTGAAGCACGGTCACCAGCTCCAGCGAGATGCCGGAGTACGACTGCATCCGGTTACCGCCGGCCTGGAGCGCACCGAACAGCAGCGCGGCGAGCAGCACTCCCCACGGCTTCACCCGGCCGAGCAGCGCCACCAGGATGCCGTCGAAGCCGATCTGCGCCACCACCAGCGGCGTCAACGCGCTGGCCGTCGAGCCGAGCACCATGTTCGAGCCGCCAAGACCGGCCAGGATCCCGGAGAAAACCATGATCAGGATGTACGTCCGGGTGACGCTGATGCCGGCCGTCCGCGCGGCGTCCGGGTTGGCGCCGACCGCCCGCAACTCGAAGCCGAGGGTGGACCGGTTGAGCAGCCAGGCGACCGCCCAGGTGGCCAGCACGGCGAGCAGGATGCCGGCGTGCACCCGCAGGTTGTCACCGAGCAGACGGGGCAGCTGCGCGGAGGTGTCCACCGCCTTGCTGATCGCGTCGGTCCGGGTCGGATCCTGCACGCCGTTCTGCACGATGAGCCAGGTCAGGAAGTACGTGGCGACGTAGTTGAGCATGATCGTGTTGATCACCTCGTGGGCGCCCGCGCGGGCCTTGAGGATGCCCGGGATGAAGCCCCAGATCGCCCCGCCCAGCGCGCCGGCGAGCACCGCCACCAGCAGGTGCAGGCCGGGCGGCAGCGGCAGCAGGAAGCCGGCCAGTGCGGCCAGGATGACGCCGACGGTCGCCTGACCCTGCGCGCCGATGTTGAACAGGCCGCCACGGAAGGCCAGCGCCACCGCCAGGCCGGTGAAGACCAGCGGCGCGGCGTACGTCAGCGTCTCGGAGATCGGCGCGAGCACCGCCTGCCAGCCGTTGCTGCCGTTCACCCAGCCGGAGAACGCCTCGGGGTCGAAGATCGAGCCCTTGAACAGGTTGGCGTACGCCTCGCTCACCAGCGTCCAGCTCGAACTGAACGCGTCCGAGGGGCGGGCGGTGATGTAGGTGTAGGTGTGCAGCACGTCCGGGTCGGAGACGACCATCAACACCGCGCCGACGACGATCGCCAGCACCAGCGACAACAGGGTCACCGTGAAGGTGTTGGCCGCCCAGAGGTTGTCCAGGAAGAGCCGGCCCAGGGACGGCTTCGGCTCCGGCGTCTTCTCCGTCGTGGTCGTGCCGGCCCGCTCGGTGTTGCCGAGGGCGTTCTGCGCCGCCTGCGCCTCGCTCGCCGGCTCCTTGTCCGGAGAGCCCGACTGCGGATTGGGGTTGGTCATGCCTCGTCCTCGCTCGCGGGGCCGTCGGCGCGCGCCGGACCCCCGTCGGCCGCGCCACCAGCGGTAGCCGTGCCGGGCTGGGCTGCGGTGCCGGCGGTGGTCGCGTCGGGCTCGGCCGGCGTGCCCGCGCCCGCCGCGTCCGGGTGGATGCCGGCCATCAACAGACCGATCTCCTCACGCGGGGTCTCCGGGCCGACGATGCCGATGATCCGTCCCCGGTACATCACCGCGATCCGGTCGGCCAGCCCGACCACCTCGTCCAGCTCGCTGGACACCACCATGACGGCGGTGCCGATGTCCCGCTCGTGGATGATCTGGCTGTGGATGAACTCGATCGACCCGACGTCCACGCCACGGGTGGGTTGGGCGGCGATGAAGAGCTTCAGCGGCCGGGACAGCTCCCGTGCCACGATCACCTTCTGCTGGTTGCCACCGGAGAGGGTGCCCACCGCCGCGTCCGCCGATGAGGTACGGACGTCGAACTGCTCGATCCGCTCCCGGGCCGACGACGCGATGGCGTCGGGCTTCAGGGCGAGCCCGCTGCCGAAGGGTGGCCGGTCGTAGATGTCCAGCACCAGGTTCTCGGCGACGCTGAACTCCTTGACCAGGCCGTCCACGCTGCGGTCCTCGGGTACGTAGCCGACGCCGGCCCGGAGCACCCGCTTGGGCGTCCAGCCGTCGATCCGGTCACCGCCCAGGCTGACCGTGCCGGCGAGCACCGGGCGCAGACCCATGATCGCCTCAATCAGCTCCGTCTGGCCGTTGCCCTGCACGCCCGCCACGCCGAGCACCTCGCCCGCCCGTACGGTCAGGTCCACGCCGTCGACCGCCCGGATCTGCCGGTCGTCGTCGACGACCAGCCCGGCCACCTCCAGCACCGGCTCGCCCGGCGTGGCCGGCGACTTGTCGACCGTGAGGCGCACGCTGCGGCCCACCATCAGCGCGGCCAGCTCGTCGCGGCTGGTCTCCGGGGAGGCCGTGCCGACCGTCTTCCCGCGTCGGATCACCGTGATCCGGTCGGCGATCGCCTTGACCTCGCCCAGCTTGTGGGTGATGAAGACGATCGACTTGCCGGCCGCCTTGAGCGACCGCATGACCGTCAACAGCTCGTCGGTCTCCTGCGGGGTGAGCACCGCGGTCGGCTCGTCCAGGATGAGCAGGTCGACGTCGCGGGTGAGGGCCTTGACGATCTCCACACGCTGCTGGATGCCGACCGGCAGGTCCTCGATCACCGCGTCGGGGTCGACCCGCAGGTTGTAGCGCTCGGACACCTCCGTGACCTCGCGCCGGGCCCGCCGCCGGTCCAGGAAGCCGGCGATACCGCCCCGGACCTGCTCCGCACCGAGCATGATGTTCTCGGCGACGGTGAACACCGGCACCAGCATGAAGTGCTGGTGCACCATGCCGATCCCGGCCGCGATGGCGTCGGACGGCCCCTTCAGCCGCAGCGGCGTGCCGTCGACCAGGATCTCGCCCTCGTCGGGCTGGTAGAGCCCGTAGAGCACGTTCATCAGGGTCGACTTGCCCGCGCCGTTCTCGCCGAGCAGGGCGTGAATCTCTCCAGGCTCCACCGTCAGATCGATGTGGTCGTTGGCGACCAGATCACCGAACCGCTTGGTGATGCCGCGCAGTTCGAGTCTCAGCGCAACCTCCTGGAGTGCGAGCGATGGTGCAGCCTAGCTGCCGTCGAACGGGCCGGAACGCCTGGCCGACGCGGTGCGCGATCGGCCGCTCCGACCCCCACGGTCACCGCGGGGCCGAAGCGGCCGATCGGTCGTACCTGTGCCCACCGACCTCTCCGATGATCTCACCGGAGAGGTCGGCCGGACGTCACTTGGTCGGCTGGGCCTTCGAGGTGACGGTGATGGTGCCGGCGGCGATGTCCGCCTTGATCTTGTCGACCTCGGACTTCAGCTCGGCCGGAACCTTGCTGTCGAAGTCGTGGTACGGGGCGATCGAGACACCGGTGTTGGCCAGGGTGCCGACGAAGCCGGGGTTGGCCTGCAGCTTCTCGCCACCGGCGGCCTTGACCACAGCCTCCTTGACGGCCTCCGGGATGTTCTTCACCACGGTGGTGATGATCGCGCCGCAGTCCGGGGTGCTCTCGCAGCCGTCGACGTCCACCCAGATGGTGTTGTACTTGCCGCCGGAGGCCTTGGCCGCCGCGGTGGTGCCGAGGCCGGAGCCGCCGGCGACCGGCATGATGATGTCCGCGCCCTGGGCGACCAGCGCGTCGGAGACCTTCTTGCCCTCGTCCTGCTTGGCGAAGTCGTTGGTGAAGGAGCCCTTCTGGGTCTCCTTGTTCCAGCCCAGCGCCTGGACGTTCTTCTTCTTGGTGGTGTTGTAGTACGCCACGCCGTCGACGAAGCCGTCCATGAAGATCGTCACCGGCGGGATCGGCAGACCGCCGTAGGTGCCCACCTTGCCGGACTTGCTCATCCCGGCGGCGAGGTAACCGGCCTGGAACGCGGCCTGGGCGGTGTCGAACTGCATCGGGTAGATGTTGGCGTCACCCGGCTGGGCGTCGACGATGCCGAACTGCTGGTTCGGGTTCGCCTTGGCGATCTTGGAGGTGGCGTTGGCCATCAGGCCACCGACGGCCAGGATGAAGTCGCACTTCTGGTTGACGTACTGCGTCAGGTTGGGCTCGTAGTCGGCCTCGGCCTTCGACGCGACGTACTTGATGTCGATGTTGTCGTTGGCGGCCTTGGCCTCCTGCAGACCCTTCCAGGCCGAGGTGTTGAACGACTTGTCGTCGATGCCGCCGACGTCGGTCACCATGCAGGCGCTGAACTTCTTGGCGCCACTGCCGGCGTTCTTGTCATCATCCGGAGCCTCGCCACACGCGGCGGCGCTGAGCACGAGCCCACCTGCCGCGAGGATCGAGGCGATCCGCATCCCACGCACCGAGCGCAAGACGTCTCCTTCCCATTGCACACCGCGCCTAGTGCGGTGGCAGCCCATCAGCCGACCTGCGGGTGTGCCGCCGGCTGTCCCACGTTACGGACGGGAGCGTACGCCCGCGCCCACCCACCGGCCGACAATCGTGCACGACTGTTGAGTGCCTGTTACCCGGGTGTAACCCTTGCGTGGGGCAGATCACTCTTCGTGCTGCTAACCGAGCCCCCAGGTGTCGCGGAAGTCCGGTTTCCGGGGTGCGGTTCCCCCCTCGGACGCTACCGCCAAAAGACCGCCACCGCCGCGTTCACCAGGGTCAGGCCGACGATCGCGAGGAAGTGGCCACGGTTGACCACGTCCCGCTTACGGGAGAAGAAGACCATGACGAAGATCAGCAGCGCGATCACCAACTTCGTCACAAGTTTCGCCGGGTTCGGCTCGTCGTCACCGCCACCGCGCAGGGGCGCGGAGAGCCCGAGGCCGGTCAGCAACTGGATCACGGCGCCCCAGAGCATGGCGGGGTTGATCCGCAGCTTCCCGCTGACGTACTGGGCGATCGAACCGCCGAGCAGCAGGGCGAAGCCGATGAGATGGACATAGAGGAGGATGAGTCGCAGTGCTTCCACGCCGCCCATCCTCCCCTATCAACGACACTTTGTAGTAGTGGGGCCGGCCGGCCGGCGCGTCGAGGGGCTCATCCCTTGACCGCTCCGGAGGTGAGGCCGGAGACGATGAAGCGCTGGAGGAACTGGAAGACCAGCACGGTCGGGATCGCGGTGAGCAGGGTGCCGGCCGCGAAGATGCCGAAGTTGGTGTTCCGCTCGGCGCCCTGCAACATGCCCCGCATGCCGACCGCGAGGGTCTTGGCGTCCGTGTCGGTGAGGAAGACGCTCGCCATCAGGAACTCGTTGATGGTGTTGATGAAGGCGAGCAGCCCGGTCACCGCGAGGATCGGCGCCACCAACGGCAGCATGATCCGGAAGAAGACCTGCGCGTGCGAGGCGCCGTCCACGGTGGCGGACTCGTCCAGCTCGCGGGGCAGGGTGTCGAAGAAGCCCTTCATCAGCCAGGTGTTCACGCCCAGCGCACCACCCAGGTAGAGCAGCAGCAGGCCCCACGGGGTGTTGAAGCCGACGGCCGGCCACAGGTCGGTGATCGTGCCGAAGATCAGGAAGATCGCCACGATCGCCAGGAACTGCGGAAACATCTGGATCAACAGCAACGACAGCAGCCCCACCCGTCGACCCGCAAAGCGCATCCGGGAGAAGGCGTACGCCGCGAGCGCCGAGAGGAACACCGAGGCGAACGAGGCGCCGCCGGCGATGAGCAGCGAATTCAGGAACCAGTGGGCGAACGCGGTACGCGCGAACAGGTCCCCGAAGTTCTCGAACGACACTCCGCCGGTCGGCACCAACTCGGTGGACGAGAGGGTGCCGAGCGGGTTGAGCGCCGCCGAGACGACGAACACGAGCGGGAAGAGGCTGAACAGCACGCCGAGCAGTCCGACCAGGTGCCGCCAACCGACCTGGGCGAACCAACGGCTCCGCCGCCCTCGGACCCGGCGGTCGAGCGTTGTCGGGCGGCTCGGGTTGATGAGCGTGGTCACGCGTACACCTCCTCCTGTTGACGGGTCCGCCGGAAGCTGATGGCCGACACCACGGCGACGATGGCGAAGATGAACAGCGAGATCGCCGCGGCGAAGCCGAACTGTGCCGCCTGCCCACCGAACGCCAGCCGATACGTGTAGGTGATCAGCAGGTCGGTGGCGCCGTTGCCGGGGTTGTCCGCCGGGAACGGCGCACCCTCGGTGGTCAGGTAGATCGCGTTGAAGTTGTTGAAGTTGAACGCGAACGACGAGATCAGCAGCGGCGAGAGCGCGACCAGCAGCAGCGGCAGCGTGACCGCACGGAAGGACTGCCAGGGTGAGGCCCCGTCGACCGAGGTGGCCTCGGTCAACTCCCGGGGGATGGCCTGGAGCGCGCCGGTGGCCACCAGGAACATGTACGGGTAGCCGAGCCAGAGCTGCACCAGGATCACCGCGGCGCGGGCCGTCCAGTCCTGGCCGAACCAGTCGACGCCGAGCCCGAACAGGTTGTTGATCAGCCCGAAGTCGGTGTTGAACATGTCCCGCCAGACCAGCAGCATCGCGAACGACGGCATGGCGTACGGCAGGATCAGCAACATCCGGTAGAGGTTGGTGCCCCGCATCCGGGGCGAGTGCAGCGCGAGCGCGATCAGCAGACCGAGGACGAACGTGCCGCCGGTGGAGCCGATCGCGAAGGCGAAGTTCCAGACCAGCGTGCCGAGGAACGGCCCGGAGATCCGCTCGTCGGTGAGTATCCGGGTGAAGTTGGACAGCCCGACGTTCACCTTCCACCCCTGGGCCAGGCGCTCGCCGTCGGCGGCGACGAACGCGCCGGCTCCGCCGTCCGCAGTCCAGGTCCTGCCGCTGTCACTGTCCCGGACGCAGTCGCAGCCCGCGTCGTACGCCCGCACGGCCCTGCCCTCGTACGCCCGGGACAGGCCGGACGAGCGCAGCGCGCCGCCGGCGGTCGGCACCACCAGGTCGGTGATGTCCCTGCTGCGCGCGCTGGCCTGACCGACGTTCAGCACCGTGTAGCCGTCGGCGGCGGTGACCTTCCCGCCGGGGGCGACGGTGACCCTGCCGGGGTCGAGCGGACGCAGACCGCCGCTGTCGCCGACGGAGACGGTGTCGGTCGCCGGGTCGGTGACCAGGAAGACCAGGGCGCCGGTGGCGGGGTCGCCCTTCGTGGCGACGGACATCGGGTACTGGGCGGAGCCCGCGACCTGCCGCACCGAACTGCTCTGGATCGCGACGATCGCGTCCTCCTTGCTGCCCCGGTGGCCGTCGCCGAAGTTGGTGAAGGCCGTGCTCGCGGTGTAGAGGACCGGCACGATCTGGAAGGCGATCAAAAGGAGCGTGCCCGGGACGAGGTACTTCGCCGGGACGTGCCGGCGGCCCGCGTACAGGTAGAACAGCGCGGCGGTGGTCAGCGCCAGCACCGCCAGCCCGATCCACTGTCCGGCCTCCACGAGCGGGAACGCCGCCCAGATCGCGATCCCGGCCACCAGGCCGAGCAGGATCACCTTCGCGGCGAGGCCGGCCGCGGTGATCGGCGCGTGGTTCCGCGCGGTACGGGACGTGCGCGGGGACCCGGTGCCCACGGGCCCCCGGCCCGGAGCCTGCTGGGCAGTCCCCGGGCCGGACAGCGGCGTACTCATTACTTGATCGAACCGGCGATCATCCGGCCGGCCGCGGTGACCGTGCTGGTCGGATCGGCGCCGCCGATGACGGCGGCCTCCGCCTTGCCGAACGGGTCCCAGATCGCGGCCATGGCCGGGATGGCCGGGAGCACCTGGCCGTTCCTGCCGGCCTCGATGAACTTGGCCAGGTCCGGGTCGCTGCCCTTGACCTGGTCCAGCGCGGCGGTCAACGCCGGCGGACGCGGGTCGGCCTGGTAGAGCGCCACCGCCAGTTCCTGCTTCGCGACGTGGTTGACGACGAACTCCTGGGCGAGCGCCTTGTTCTTGCCCTTGGCCGCCACGTAGAAGGACTGCACGCCGATGAACGGAGCGGCCGCCTTGCCGCCAGCGAAGCCGGGTACGGCGGAGATGTCGTACGCGATGCCGGCCTTCTTCACGTCGGCGGTGGCCCACGGCCCGGAGACCAGGAAGGCGCACTTCTTGCCGGTGAAGGTCGCGGTCGCGTTGGTGTCGGCGATGGATCGCTTCAGCACGCCCTCGCCCTTCTCGCCGAGCGCGGCGATCTTCTTGAACGCGGCGATCGACTCCGGCTTGCCGACGCCGAGGTCCTTCGGGTCGTAGTCCCCGTTCGCGGTGGTGCCGAAGAGGTAGCCGCCGGCAGAGGCGTACAGCGGGTAGATGTGGTACGCGTCGCCCTTCTGTCCGACCTGGAGGCAGAGCGTCTCGGTGACCTTCTTCTGCGCCTTGAGCTGCTTGCCGGCGGCGACCAGGTCCTCGATCGTCTTCGGGGCCTCGGGGGCCAGGTCGGTGTTGCGGATCAGTGCCAGGTTCTCCTGGGCGTACGGCACGCCGTAGAGCTGGCCGTTGAACGTGACGGCCTTGACCGCGCTCTCGCTGAAGGCTGCCTTCTGCTCGGCGGGCAGTTGCACCGGATCGATGGCGCCGTTCTGGACCAGGTTGCCGATCCAGTCGTGCGCGCCGATCACCACGTCCGGGCCACCGCCCTGGCTCGACACGGTGACGAAGTTGTTCTGGAGGTCCTCGTTCGGGACGGCCTGCACCTCGACGGTGACGCCGTTCTCCTGGCCGAACTTCTCGGCGAACGGCTTGAGCGCCGCGGTCCGCTTGTCGTCGGCCCAGATCACCAGTTTGCCGCCGGCGGCCGTGGGGGTTTCCTTCGTGGCCGGCTCGTCGCTGTCGCCACCACAGCCGGAGGCGGCGAGCGCCAGGCCGAGAACGGCAACCACACCCGCGGTACGGATGCGCATCGGTACTCCTGTCGTCATGGCGGGTCCGCCGGGGGAAGGACGCCCCGCCAGTGGAAAGCTGAAAGTTCTTGCTGATTGGCGCAGCGATATTGCCCCGCCGCGCTCGTATGTTGCGGGGACGTTAGCAAGACGTTGCAGACAATGGAAGGGCTTGCAGAGCACCCCGCAAGAACTTGCCGATGGACTACAGTGCCGCCATGCGCGCTCGACTGTCCGACATCGCCCAGCAGGCCGAAGTCAGCGAGGCCACGGTGTCGCGGGTGCTCAACGACCGCCCCGGCGTGGCACCGGAGACCCGGCAGGCCGTTCTCACCGCCCTCGACGTACTCGGCTACGAGCGCCCGGCGCGACTGCGCAAGCGCAGCGCCGGCCTGGTCGGCCTGGTGGTGCCGGAGCTGGACAATCCGATCTTCCCGGCGTTCGCGCAGGTCATCGAGTCGACACTGGCGCAGAGTGGGTTCACCCCGGTGCTCTGCACCCAGACCGCCGGCGGCGTGACCGAGGACGAGTACGTGGAGATGCTGCTGGACCGGCAGGTCTCCGGAATCGTCTTCGTCTCCGGCCTGCACGCCGACACCGCCGCCAACCACGACCGCTACCGGGCGCTGATCGCCCGGCCGCTGCCGGTCGTAATGATCAATGGGTACGTCCCCGACGTCGCGGCGCCCTTCGTCTCCTGCGACGACCGGGAGGCCGCCGACCTGGCGGTGGCCCACCTCGTCGCGCTGGGACACCGGCGGATCGGCCTGATCACCGGCCCGGACCGGTTCGTGCCGGTGCGGCGCAGGGTGGCCGGCTGGCGGGCGGCGATGACCCGGCTGGCCGGCGTCGCCGAGGCGGATCTCGGCCCGCTGGCCGAGCTGACGCTGTTCGGTGTGGAGGGTGGCGAGGCGGCGGCCGGCCGGCTGCTCGACCGTGGTGTGACCGGGCTGGTCTGCGGCTCCGACCTCATGGCGCTCGGCGCCGTGCGGGCGGCCCGGCAACGCGGCCTGTCCGTTCCGGGAGACCTCTCGGTGGTCGGCTACGACGACTCGCCGCTGATGGCCTTCACCGACCCGCCGCTGACCACCGTGCGGCAACCGGTCACCGCGATGGCGGTGGCGGCGGTCCGGGCCCTGGTGGACGAGATCAACGGGCACGGCGCCCCGCACTCCGAATACCTGTTCCGCCCCGAGTTGGTCGTCCGCGGCTCCACGGCGGTGGCCCCGGCCGCCGTGCGGTTTCCTTACGCAAGATCTGCTTGACTCTTGCAAAGGCGGCCGGCATATTGCTCGCACAGCCGCGCCCGAGCCTGAGACAGACGGGGAAACATCACCAATGACCGTCAGCACCACCATCACCCTGCCCCGCACGGACGACGACTGGTGGCGCTCCGCGGTCGTCTACCAGGTCTACGTGCGCAGCTTCGCCGACAGCAACGGAGACGGCGTCGGCGACCTGGCGGGCATCCGGGAACGCCTGCCGTACCTCCGCGACCTCGGGGTGGACGCGCTCTGGCTGACCCCCTTCTACACTTCGCCGATGGTCGACGGCGGGTACGACGTCGCGGACTACCGGGACGTCGACCCGATGTTCGGCACACTCGCCGACTTCGACGCGATGATCACCGACGCGCACAGCCTCGGCCTGCGGATCATCGTCGACCTGGTGCCCAACCACACGTCCAGCGCGCACCGCTGGTTCGTCGACGCCCTCGCCGCCGGTCCCGGCTCGCCCGAGCGGGCCCGCTACCTCTTCGCCGACGGCAAGGGCGCGCACGGCGAACTGCCCCCCAACGACTGGGAGAGCATCTTCGGCGGCCCCGCCTGGACCCGGATCGCCGACGGCCAGTGGTACCTGCACCTGTTCGACCCGGCCCAGCCGGACCTGAACTGGCGGCACCCGGAGGTTCGCGCCGAGTTCGAGGACGTGCTGCGGTTCTGGCTGGACCGGGGCGTGGACGGCTTCCGCGTCGACGTGGCCCACGGCATGATCAAGGCCGAAGGGCTGCCGGACGTCGGCTTCAGCACGGCGACGACCGGGCAACGCCAGGTCGAACTACTCGGCAAGGGTCGCCTGCCCTACTTCGACCAGGACGAGGTCCACGAGATCTACCGCGCGTGGCGGCCCATCCTGGACAGCTACCCGGGCGGCCGGATGGCGGTCGCCGAGGCGTGGGCCGAGACGCCGGAGCGGCTGGCCCGCTACATCGGCCCGGACGAGCTGCACCAGGCGTTCAGCTTCGACTTTCTCGACGCCACCTGGTCGGCCGACTCGTTCCGCAAGGTGATCGACACCGCCCTCGCCGAAGCGACGGTGGTCGGCGCGCCCACCACCTGGGTGCTGTCCAACCACGACAAGCAGCGGCACGTCACCCGCTACGGCGACGGCCCCGACGGGCTGCGCCGGGCCCGTGCCGCCAGCCTGCTGATGCTCGCGCTCCCCGGCTCGGCCTACCTCTACCAGGGTGAGGAGTTGGGCCTGCCCGAGGTTCTCGACCTCCCCGACGAGCTACGGCAGGATCCGGCGTTCCTGCGTACGGGTGAGAGCCGCGACGGCTGCCGGGTGCCGATTCCGTGGAGTGGAGAGCTGGCGCCGTACGGCTTCGGGCCGGCCGGCAGCGAGCTGAGCTGGCTGCCCGCCCCGGCGACCTGGCGCGCCCTGTCGGTCAGCACGCAGGCCGGCGCCCCGGGCTCGACGCTGGAGCTGTACCGGACGGCCCTGCGCATCCGCCGCGAGCACCCGGCGCTGGCCGCCGACGCCGGCGAGGTCACCTGGTCGCAGACCGAGCCGGGCGTGTTGGCGTTCTCCCGCGGCGCGGGTGACACCGTGCTGACCTGCGTCGTCAACCTCGGCGCAGCGCCCGTGGCACTCGACGGGTACGGCACGCCGGTCGTGGCGAGCGCGCCGCTCACCGACCACCTGTTGCCCGTCGACGCGGCCGCCTGGTTCGAACGGCGCTGAGCGGGTAAGCCAATCTCGACCTGGTCGTCCGTCGTGCCCCGCGCCAACGGGCGACTGGGCTGCCGACCCCTTGTGGTGGGGGGTGAGGTGCACCGGCGCCACGCGGAACGGATTCCGCGCGGCGCCGGTGCTCGTGTGACGCCCGTGGTGCGCTCCGGCCCCGGGCCCTGACCCGCCGCGTCACTTCGCGGTGAGCAGCGCCGCGATCCGGGTGAAGCCGGCGCGCACCTCGGCCTCGTCCGGTGGCTCGGCGGGCTCGCCGTGACCCGCCTCGTCGGCCGCCGCGTCCAACTCCTCGTCGATCACGTCCTCGAAGTCTCCGTACAGGTCGGCCCCCTCGACCTGCCGGGCCTCGTCCTCGGCGGCCACCTGCGCGGCGGCGATCTCGCTGCGGATCTCGTCGGCCGACAGCGCCGGCAGCAGCGGTTCCACCACGGCCATCAGCTGCTCCTCGGCCACCACCGCCTCGGCCAACGCCAACGCGTGCGGCCGTTCGTACGGCCCGCAGACCACCGGCTCCCACTCGTCCAGGTCACCGAGCGGCCCGAAGGTGATGATCCACGGCAGGCCGAGCATCGGCGAGTCGGCCGGCAGGTCCAGTGTCATGAGTGCGCCCACGGGCTCATCATGGTCCGCGAACGTGAGCGCCGGTGCCGTTCTGTTCAGTTACCGCCCGTCCGGCGGTCGATGAGAGACCGGTCGGCTCAGTCGTGTCGGGTGGCGTCCAGGGCGGCCCGCACGAGAGCGACAGCACGATCCGGGGTCACGCCGAGCCGCCGCGCCTCGGCGGCGTAGTCGACGGCGAACCGGTGCAGCCGGTCGACGGCGTCGTCCCGCCCGGGAGCGACGAAGGTGCCGTTGCGTCCCCGGGTCTGCAACAGGCCGGCCGCCTCCAGCTCCCGGTAGGCCCGCGCCACCGTGTTCGCGGCCAGTCGCAGGTCGGCCGCGAGCTGCCGGACGGTGGGCAGGCGGCTGCCCACCGGCAACCGGCCGTCGCCGATCAGCTCGGCGAGCTGCACACGCACCTGCTCGTACGGCGGCACCGGCGAGTCCTGGTCGACGGTGATCAGCACGTCGGACATCTCCACCCTCACCCCGCACCGCCCGGGGCGCCGGGGTCGGTGTCCTCGTCGACATCCACCACGGGGGCGCCCGCCGCCAGGTCTACCACGCGCCCACTCCGGCTGGTCGCGAGCAGCGCCGCGCCGAACAGCACCAGTTGGTTCAGCAGGTAGAGGTAGAGCAGCAGACCGACCGCACCGGCCACCACGGTGTACGCCGGGTTCCGCTCGGTGCGCACCACGTAGTACCGCCCGAGCGTGTTGAGCAGCGTGATGCCGACCGCGACCAGCAGCACCACCGGACGCAGCCGGGACCGGCTCATCCGCAGCCGGGGCACCGCGAGCAGCAGCGCGGTGGCGAGCACCGCGTTGACCAGCACGCTGAGGACGGCGCTGACGGTGGTCAGGCCGACCGACCCGGTGCTGCGCAGCAGAAAGCGCAGCAGGGATTCCAACGCGTCCACCGCCGCCACGGAGAGACCGAGCAGCACGAAGACGCCGATCATCACCCCGAGGTCGACCAGCCGCCGGACCACGAGGTTGCCGGGCTGCTGGTTGAGCGCGTACATGAGCCGCTGCGAGGAGCGGATCGCCTCCACCCAGCCGATGCCGGTGAACACGAGGATGACCAGGCCGACCACACCGACCGTGCCGCTGGAGTTCGCGATCTGCTGCGCGTCCAGGAACGGCAGGTTCTCCTTCAGGAACCCGGTCGCCGCCTCGCTGACCTCGTCGTTGTCCTCCAGGATCGCGCCGAAGACGGAGTACGCGACCAGGGCGAGAGCGAAGACGGCGAAGAAGCCGTAGTACGCGATCGCCGCGGCGAGCCTTCCTGCCAGCACGTCGGCGTAGAGCGTCCCGGCACGCCAGACGTGGTCGAACAGGCCCGACCGGGCACGCGCGGCACCCACCCAGCGGTCGATGCCCGCCTCGATCCGGCCGATCACGTTCACGCGATCATCCTCGCCGATCTCCCGCCGCCGTCCCGGCAACCAGTACAAGACCGCTCGCCAGCCGGCGCGCCGCCGAACGTCAGTCGCCGAGGCGGAAGTCCCGGCGGGGCTGCCACCGGGCCGGCCCACTGTGCGAGAACAGGGTGAACGCGTCGACCTCGAACATCGCGGAGAAGTCGGCCAGATCCTCGTACACCTTGTCCAACGCCTCCGGAGCGACGTCATGCGCGACGGTGACGTGCGGATGGTACGGGAAGCGGGTCTGGCGGTGCAGACCCGGCGCGGCCGCGATGGCCGCGGCCAGCAACTCGCATTCGCTGATGCCGGCGGCCACCGCGACGAACACCACCTGCGTCACCGGCCGGAACGTGCCGGTCCCCCGCAGGTGCAGCGTGAACGGCAGATGCGCGGCGGCCACGGCGGCGAGGTGCCGCTCGATGCCCGGCAGCACGTCGGTCGGGATCTCGGTCGGGCCGAGCAGCGTCACGTGCGCGGGCACCGCGAGGGGATCACCCGCCTCGACCCGTCGCCGGGTGAGCTGTGCCCCCCACGGCTCCGGGATGTCCACCGCGATGCCGATCTGCACGGTGTCGCCCGGCGGGGGCATCCCGCCGCTGCGATCCACGCTCCGTGCCGCCACGTCGGCCACCGATTCGCCCACCCGTCCCCGCAGCGCTATTCGCCGCGCATCGGCGGGAAGAAACCGACCCGCTCGTACGCGGACCGCAGCGTCGCGCCGGCCACGGACCGGGCCTTCTCCGCCCCGGCGGCAAGCAGCTTGTCCAGTTGGGCGGGGTCGTCGAGGTACGTGCGCGTGCGCTCCTGGATGGGACGGACGAACTCCGCCACCTGATCGGCCAACTCCTTCTTGAGGTCGCCGTAGCCGCGACCGGCGAACGCGGACACCAGGTCGTCGATGCCACGCCCGCTGAGCGCCGAGTAGATGGTCAACAGGTTGGACACGCCCGGCTTGGTCTCGGCGTCGAAGACGATCTCCCGACCGGTGTCGGTCACCGCGGAGCGGATCTTCTTCGCCGAGCGGGCCGGGTCTTCCAGCAGGTCGATGATGCCGGCCGGCGAGGACGACGACTTGGACATCTTGGCCGTCGGGTCCTGCAGGTCGGTGATCTTCGCGGTGTCCTTGACGATGTGCGGCGCGGGGATCGTGAACGTCGCGCCGAACAGCGAGTTGAACCGCTGGGCCAGGTCGCGGGAGAGTTCCAGGTGCTGACGCTGGTCCTCGCCGACCGGCACCGCGTTGGCCTGGTAGAGCAGAATGTCGGCGGCCTGCAGGACCGGGTAGGTGAACAGCCCGACGCTGGCCCGCTCGTTGCCCTGCTTCTGCGACTTGTCCTTGAACTGCGTCATCCGGCTGGCCTCGCCGAAACCGGTGATGCAGCCGAGCACCCACGCCAGCTGCGGGTGCTCGGGCACCTGCGACTGTACGAACAGGGTGCTGCGGTCCGGATCGATACCGACCGCGAAGAGCTGGGCGGCCGCCACCCTGGTCCGCTGGCGCAGCACCGCCGGATCGTGACCGGCGGTGATCGCGTGCAGGTCCACCACGCAGTAGAACGCGTCGTGGGTGTCCTGCAGGGCCACCCAGTGCCGCACGGCTCCCAGGTAGTTGCCGAGGTGGAACGAGTCGGCCGTCGGCTGGATGCCGGAGAAGACGCGGGGTCGCTCGGGAACGTCGGGCATGGCGATAATTCTGTCAGCAAGCATGCGGAGCCGTCATGACGGGCCGGCGCGTCGGCCCCGGCCAGCCGGTGTCGGGGCGCTGACCTCGCGTGGCCCGCTCGTCCCCGGCCGTGGACCCGGCCCGACCGCGGTGCCCCGCTGCTGTCCCGCCGCGCCCCGGTCCGCCTCGCGCTGATGGCTGACGGCGGGATCGCGCCGCTGCTCCGGCATCCGGGCCGCCGTCACCGCGAGCCGGGCGACCCGGCGTCCGTCCAGGGCCAGCACGCGCAGGAGCCAACCGTCGGCCGGTGCCGCCGGATCGGGCCCGCCGCCGTCGGGCGGCTCGCCGGGCACCGGCACCTCGTCGCCGGTCAGCGGCAGGCGGCCCAGGACTGCCATCACGTACCCGCCGACGGTCTCGTACGGACCGGCGGGGAGCGCCACACCGGTCCGCTCGGCGAAGTCGGCGAGGTTGAGCCGGCCGTCGACCACGGCCGGCAGGCCGACGTGGCTCGGGTCGGGCGGCCTGCCGTACCCGTCGTGGATCTCTCCGACGAGTTCCTCGATCAGGTCCTCCAGGGTGATGATGCCGGCGGTTCCGCCGTACTCGTCGACCACCACCGCCAGGTGGTGCCCTTCCCGGCGCATCTCGGTCAGCGCGGCCAGGACCCGCTTGCTCCCCGGCACCTGCTTGACCTCGCGGGTCAGCTCGCCCACCGTGGCGCAGGGGTCGGCGTCCGGACGGAGCAGCACGTCCCGCAGGTGCACGAACCCGACCACGTCGTCCTGGGTGCCGTCGGTGACCGGGTACCGCGAGTGCGTCTCGGCCCGTACCAGCCGGGCGGCCTCGGCGATGGTCAGCCGGGCCGGCAGGAAGACCACCTCGGTACGGGGCATCATCACCTCGCGGACGAGACTCGCCCCGGCCACCAGCACCTCGTCGATGATCCGCCGCTCGTCCGGGTCGAGCACCGTGTTGACCGCCACGAGGTCCCGCAGCTCGGCCTCGGAGATGCGTTCCCGGCCGGCCGCCGGGCCGGTACCGAGCAGATCGGTGACGAGGCGGGTCGCGCCGTCGGCGGTGCGCACCAGCACCCGGGCGACGGCCCGCGCGAGCGGCCCGGGGTCACGGCGGGACCGTTTCCGCACCCGCCGCCGGAGCCCGGAACGGGCTGCTTCCCGCATGAAAGAGATGGTAGACACCGGGTGCCCGCCGCACCGGAGATGTGCGGCTCTGTTTAAACGTGAGAGATTATGATGGAATGGCGTGCGGCGCGATCCACACCGCTCCCGAGCGCCGCCGTAGGGTGATCACCAAGGGCCACGTCCCGGCGGGCCAGGCAGGAGGCAACGACGTGAAACTGCTCGTCACCGGGGGTGCCGGCTTCATCGGCAGCGTGGTGACCCGGATGCTGCTCGACGCCGGCCACCAGGTCGTCGTCCTGGACGACCTGCGCACCGGTCACCGCGAGGCGCTCGCTCCGGACGCGACGCACGTCGAGGCGTCCATTCACGACGCCGCCCAGGTCCTCACCCCCGACGCCGGCTTCGACGGGGTGCTGCACTTCGCCGCCCTCATCGCCGCCGGCGAGTCGATGGTGAAACCCGAGCTGTACTGGGAGAACAACACGGTCGGCACGCTCGCCCTGATCAACGCGGTCCGGGCCGCCCGGGTGCCCCGGATGGTCTTCTCCTCCACCGCCGCCGTCTACGGCAACCCCACCGAGCTGCCGATTCCGGAGACCGCGGTCAAGGCGCCCACCAACACGTACGGCGCCACCAAGCTCGCGGTCGACATGGCGCTCACCTCCGAGGCCGACGCGCACGGGCTGGCCGCCGTGTCCCTGCGCTACTTCAACGTGGCCGGAGCGCACCTCGCCGGCGACGTCGCACTCGGCGAGCGGCACGACCCGGAGACGCACCTCATCCCGATCGCCCTGGAGGTCGCCGCCGGCCGGCGGGAGAAGCTCCAACTCTTCGGCGACGACTACCCGACCGTGGACGGCACCTGCGTACGCGACTACATCCACGTCGTCGATCTCGCCCGCGCGCACCTGCTCGCGCTGGACGCCGCCACCGCGGGTCAGCACCGCATCTACAACCTCGGCAACGGAAACGGCTTCACCAACCGCCAGGTGGTCGACGTGGTCCGCGAGGTCACCGGCCACCAGCTCCCGGTCGAGGTCGCGCCACGCCGCGAGGGCGATCCGGCCGAACTGGTCGCCTCCTCCGCGCTGGCCCGTGACGAGCTGGGTTGGGTGCCGCGCAAGCCCACCCTGCACGACATGGTCGGCGACGCCTGGGCCTTCTACCGCGCCCACGTCCTGGAGCAGTCGTGAGCCCGCCGAGTGAGCCGGGTGTGCGAGCCCCGCAGTGCCGAACAAGGAGGCACCATGACCAGCCCCACCGGTGACGTCGCCGAGCGGGCCGCCGCCGGCTTCACCGACCAGTACGACGCCTCGGCCGCCGGCCTCTGGGCCGCGCCCGGTCGGGTCAACCTGATCGGCGAGCACACCGACTACAACGACGGGTTCGTGCTGCCGTTCGCGCTTCCCATGCGTACCGTGGTCGCCGCCGACCGGCGGGACGACGAACGCTGGACGGTCTGGTCCGAGCTCTCCGGCGAGACGGTCACCTTCGACGCGGACGACGTGGCCGAGCCCGGCCGGGTGACCGGCTGGGGCGCGTACGTGGCCGGGGTGGTCTGGGCGCTGCGCGACGCGGGCCACGCGGTGCCCGGCGCCCGGCTGGCCATCGCCTCCGACGTGCCGCTGGGTTCCGGGCTCTCCTCGTCGGCCGCGCTCGAGTCCGCCGTGCTCGCCGCCCTGCTCGACCTCGCGGGGCTGGAGCTGCCCGCCGAACGGCAGCCCCGGCTGGCGCAGCGGGCGGAGAACGTCTACGTGGGCGCGCCGACCGGCATCATGGACCAGTCGGCGGTGATCCGCTGCCGCGCCGGGCACGCGCTCTTCCTCGACTGCCGCGACGAGTCCGTGGAGCACATCCCGTTCGACCTGGACGCCGCCGGGCTGACCGTGCTGGTCGTCGACAGCCGCGCGCCGCACCGGCACGCCGATGGTGAGTACGCCGCCCGCCGCCGCTCCTGCGAGGCCGCCGCCAAGGCGCTCGGGGTGCCCGCGCTGCGCGACGTGACCGTCGACGAGCTCGACGCCGCCCTGGCCCGGCTCGACGACGCCGAGACCCGGCGCCGGGTCCGGCACGTGGTCACCGAGGACCAGCGCGTGCTCGACACCGTCGCGCTGTTGCGCGCCGGCCGGGTCCGGGACATCGGCCCGCTGCTCACCGCCTCGCACGTCTCGATGCGCGACGACTTCGAGATCACCGTGCCGGAGATCGACACGGCGGTCGAGGCGGCGCTGTCGGCCGGCGCGTTGGGCGCGCGCATGACGGGCGGCGGATTCGGTGGCTGCGTCCTCGCCCTGGTCGAGACCGACCGAGTCGAAGCGGTAGCCGACGCAGTCAGGCTCGCCTACGCCGAGCGCAACTACCCGGCCCCCACCACGACCCCGGTCCTGCCCTCCCCCGGCGCAACCCGCCTCCCCTAACCCCACCCACCCCACCCCACCACCCCACCCCACCACCCGCGTCCAGCCCGGTGATCAAGAGGTTCGCGTCAGAATCTGCGCGATTTCTGACGCGAACCTCTTGATCAACACGACGTGGGGTGGAGGTTTGAGGGTTAGGCGGCTTCGACGATCATGGCGGCGCCTACCGTGCGGTTGGTGGTCTCGTCGATGATGACGAAGCCGCCCGTCGTACGGTTGCGGCGGTACTCGTCGGCCAGCAGCGGCACCGTCGTGCGCAGCCGGACCCGACCGATCTCGTTGAGCCGCAGCTCGTCCGCCGACTCATCCCGGTGCAGCGAGTTGATGTCCAACCGGTAGTGCAGCCCGCGCACGATCGCCCGTGCCGAACGGGTGGTGTGCTTGATGGCGTACCGGCCACCGACCCGCAGCGGGGCCGTCTCGTCCATCCAGCAGACCATCGCCTCGATGTCCTGGGCGACGGCGGGCGCGTTGTTCGGCCGGCAGATCATGTCGCCCCGGGAGATGTCGATCTCGTCGGCCAGCCGTACCGTCACCGACATGGGCGGGAACGCCTCCGCGACCGGCCCGTCGGCGGTCTCGACGGCGGCGATCCGGCTGGTGAAGCCGGACGGCAGCACCATCACCTCGTCGCCCGGTTTGAGCACACCCGACGCGACCTGACCGGCGTAGCCGCGGTAGTCGGTGACCGTGGTCGACTGCGGACGGATCACGTACTGCACCGGGAACCGGACGTCGACCAGGTTACGGTCACTGGCGATGTGCACCCGCTCCAGGTGGTGCAGCAGCGACGGGCCCTCGTACCACGGCATGTTCTCCGACCGGGCCACGATGTTGTCGCCCCGCAGCGCGGAGATCGGCACCACGGTCAGGTCCGGTACGTCGAGCTTCGCGGCGAACGCGGTGAACTCGTCGGCGATCCGCTCGTAGACCTCCTGCGACCAGTCGACCAGGTCCATCTTGTTGACGCACAACACCAGGTGCGGCACCCGCAGCAGCGAGCAGAGGAACGCGTGCCGGCGGGACTGCTCGACCAGGCCCTTGCGGGCGTCGACCAGGATCAACGCCAGGTCGGCCGTGGAGGCGCCGGTGACCATGTTCCGGGTGTACTGGATGTGCCCGGGAGTGTCCGCGATGATGAACTTGCGCCGGGGCGTGGCGAAGTAGCGGTACGCCACGTCGATGGTGATGCCCTGTTCCCGCTCGGCGCGCAGGCCGTCGGTGAGCAGCGCGAGGTTGGTGTACTCGTCGCCCCGGGCCGCGCTGACCGCCTCCACCGCCTCCAACTGGTCGGTGAAGAGCGACTTGGTGTCGTACAGCAGCCGGCCGATCAGGGTCGACTTGCCGTCGTCCACGCTGCCGGCGGTCGCGAACCGCAGCAGGTCCATCGCCCGCGCCTCGGGCGCGGTCTCGGTGCCGGCGGCCGGGGCCACGATCTCGGTGCTCATCAGAAGTAGCCCTCCCGCTTACGGTCCTCCATGGCGGCCTCGCTGACCCGGTCGTCACCACGGGTCGCGCCCCGCTCGGTGATCCGGGTGGCCGCCACCTCCTCGATGACCTTCTCCACGGTGTCCGCGTCCGAGCGGACCGCCGCGGTGCAGGAGGCGTCGCCGACGGTGCGGTACCGCACCTGGGCCTTGAACCGCTCCTCGCCGGCGCGCGGCCGGAAGAACTCGTTGACCGCGTAGAGCATGCCGTCGCGCTCGATCACCTCACGCTCGTGGGCGTAGTAGATCGACGGCAGCGGGATGCGCTCGCTGGCGATGTAGTGCCAGACGTCCAGCTCGGTCCAGTTGGACAGCGGAAAGACCCGGATCGACTCGCCCGGGTGGTGCCGGCCGTTGTAGAGCGACCACAGCTCCGGGCGCTGGTTCTTCGGGTCCCACTGGCCGAACTCGTCGCGGAAGCTGAACACCCGCTCCTTGGCCCGCGCCTTCTCCTCGTCCCGGCGGGCGCCGCCGAACAGCGCGTCGAAGCGGTGCTTCTCCACCGCGTCGAGCAGCACGGGCGTCTGGATCCGGTTGCGCATGCCGTCGCCGGACTCCCGGACCATGCCGCTGGCGAGGGCCTCCGGCACGCTCGCCACCACGAGCTGCAACCCCAGCTCGGTGACCCGCTGATCGCGGTACTCCAGCACCTCGGGGAAGTTGTGGCCGGTGTCGACGTGCATGACGGGGAAGGGGATGTTGGCCGGAGCGAACGCCTTCTGCGCCAACCGCAGCATGACGATCGAGTCCTTGCCGCCGGAGAAGAGCAGCACCGGACGTTCCATCTCGGCGACAACCTCACGCATCACGAAGATGCTCTCCGCCTCAAGAGCGTCCAGGTGGGAGACGCGGTAGGCCGCAGGGGAGGTCATGACACTCGCTCGCTCATCCGATTTCCAGACCTTTCCGGTCGGACATGTCAAGAAGTGCGCTCAGGCTACCCGGAATGCCTCTGCAGCGCTGCAAGCAACCGGCTGGCGAGATCCTTGCGACAGACCAGCAGGTCCGGCAGGCGCGGATCCGCCTCGTTGTATCGAAGCGCAGAACCGTCGATCCGGGAAGCGTGCAGTCCGGTGGCCGTCGCCACAGCGACCGGCGCCGCCGAGTCCCACTCGTACTGCCCGCCGGCATGGATGTACGCGTCCACCTCGCCGGTCACCACCGCGGCGATCTTCGCCCCGGCGGAACCCATCGGCACCAGGTGCGCGCCCACATCCTCGGCCAGGTCGGTGAGGAACACCGGCGGTCGACTCCGACTCGCCGCCAGCCGGATCTTGCGCTCGCCGGCGGTCGCCGCCTCGACCGTCATCGGCGGGTACGCCGGCGGATAGTCGGTGCCCAGCACCCGGTGCTGCGCCGGCAACCCCACCGCACCGGCGACCAGCCCGTGCGGGCTCGGCGCGCTCCGCGCCCAGAGCGCCACGTGCACCGCCCAGTCCGAGCGGCCCTCCTCGGCGAACTCCCGGGTGCCGTCCAGCGGATCGATGATCCAGACCCGGTCCGCGGTCAGCCGGGACACCGCTCCCGCGTTCACCTCTGCCGCCCAGGCCAACCGCGAGCCCTCGTCCTCCTCGGAGAGCACCGCGTCCCCCGGCCGCCACCGCGCCAACTCCGTGCGGATCAGGTCGTGCGACACCTTGTCCCCGGCCGACTTCAGCGCCCCGGTGTCCGAGAAGCCCAACTCCGTACGCAGGTCCAGCAGCGCCTGACCGGCCCGGGAGGCCAACCACCGGGCGAACGCCCCGTCGATCATCGGAGGACTGCCCATCTGCCCGCTCCCGTCGCCTCGCCGCGGCCGTGCCCGCACGCACCGATCGGCCGCGACCCGCGTCGCCGGTCACGGCACGCCGAAAGGCGCAGACTACCGGCCCGGCGTTTCCAATCCGGTACGCACCGCCCGACTCAACCCCCGTGATACAGGTTCTGGGTCGGCTCCACGCCCTTGACGATCACCGACTCCACCACGTCGGCAGCCCGGTCCACCAGGAAATCGAGCTCCTTGCGCTCCGCCGCGCCGAAATCCGACAGCACGTAGTCCGCCGGATCCTGCCGCCCCGGCGGGCGACCCACCCCGAACCGCACCCGGACGTAGTCCTTGGTGCCCAACGACTTGGACATCGACCGCAGGCCGTTGTGCCCGCCCTCGCCGCCACCGAACTTGATCCGCACCTGGCCGAACTCGATGTCCAGCTCGTCGTGCACCGCGACCACCTGCGCCGGGGGCACCTTGTAGAACTGCGACAGCGCCGCCACCGGCCCACCGGAGAGGTTCATGTACGTCAGTGGCTTCACCAGCACCAGCTTCGGACCACCGAACCCCAGCCGCCCCTCGGCGACCTCGGCCACCGCCCGCTTGTGCCGACCGAACCGCGCGCCGACACGCCCCGCCAGCAGCTCGGCCACCATGAACCCGACATTGTGCCGGTTCCCGGCGTACTCCCGCCCCGGGTTGCCCAGGCCGACCACCAGCCACGGTCCCGCCTCGTCCGTCACGATCCGCCCCTCAAACGTCTGCGCCGACTCCCGATACACCGACAGGCGCCCCCGAAGCTCGGGGACGCCTGCCAGCAGAGTACGAACCGATCAGGCCTCGGTACGCGCCTCGGTGTTCTCGTCGCCCTCGGCGGCCGGGGCGGAGTCCGCGCCCTCGGAGCCCTCGGTGGTCTCGCCGACCTCGGCCTCGGCCTCGTCGGTGGCCGTCTCGACCTCGGGCAGCGTCGCCTCGAGCTGCTCCGCCGTCGGCGCGGCGGTCACCGAGGCGACCGGCAGCTCCGAGTCGGCGGCCAGCTCCACGCCGGAGGGCAGCTCGACGTCGGCGGCGGTGATCGTGGTGCCCGCCTCGGCGCCCTCGATCGACGCCTCCAGGTGGTCCGGCACCTTGGTGGCGTCGGCGGTCACCGAGAGGGTGTCGTGGTCGTGCACGATCAGGGTGTCCTTCGCGGCCTCACCGGTCAGCTGGACCGGGACCTCGACGGTGACCTTCTCGCCGCGGCGGACCAGCAGCAGGTCCACGTGCTCGAAGGTGTCCTTGATCGGGTCACGCTGGATCGCCTTCGGCAGCGCCAGCACCTGGGTGCCGTCGGTGATGTCGATCGCGAAGAGCTGGTTGGCACCACCCTTGCGGATCGCGGCGGCGAACTCCCGCGACGGCAGCGCGATGTGCTTGGGCTTCTCGCCGTGGCCGTACAGCACGGCGGGCACCTTGCCGGCCCGGCGGGTACGACGGGCACCACCCTTGCCGAACTCGGTGCGGGGCTCGGCGCTGATCTTTACCTCGGACACGGGGAAACTCCTGATGCTTCGCTGCGGCGGCTTGTCGTCTGGCGGTGCTGGGGCGAGGGGCTCGCTGGGGCTCATGCGTCATGAACGACTGCCCGGAGCACCGCGTCGATGACGGTGCCTCCGTGCGGCGCTCTTCAGCGGCCCGCCGGGCACCCTCGCCGTGGCAACCGCACCAGTCTACCCGAGCCAATTCCCAGGTTTCCGGCAGTCCCCGGTCACGGCGCCGGACTGATCCGCCGGCGGTGTTGCCCGCTGGCGGATCAGCCCGTTTCGACCAGTTTGTCAGCTTTGCCCGCCGGACCTGGCCCGGTTCAGCTCAGACCACCGAACAGGGTGGTCACCGAGCCGTCGTCGAACACCTCGCGGATCGCCCGCGCCAGCAGCGGCGCGATCGACAGGACGGTCAACTTGTCGAGCTGCTTCTCGGGCGGCAACGGCAGCGTGTTGGTCACCACGACCTCGCTGATCGGGCTGTTCTTCAACCGCTCCGTGGCGGGGTCGGACAGGAGCGCGTGGGTGGACGCCACCACGATCTCCGCCGCCCCCGACTCCTTGAGGATGTCCGCCGCCTTCGTGATCGTCCCACCCGTGTCGATCATGTCGTCGACGATCAGGCAGACCCGACCCTCCACCTCACCGACCACCCGGTTAGCCACCACCTGGTTCGGCTTCATCGGGTCACGGGTCTTGTGGATGAACGCCAACGGGCAGCCGCCCAGCCGGTCGGTCCACCGCTCGGCCACCCGCACCCGGCCCGAATCCGGCGCCACCACGGTCATCGGCCGACCCGCGTACCTGTGCTCCACGTACTCGGCGAGCACGTCCATCGCGAAGAGGTGATCCACCGGCCCGTCGAAGAAGCCCTGGATCTGCGCGGTGTGCAGGTCGACCGTGAGGATCCGGTTCGCACCGGCGGTCTTCAGCAGGTCCGCCACCAGGCGGGCCGAGATCGGCTCCCGACCACGGTGCTTCTTGTCCTGCCGCGCGTACGGGTAGAACGGCAGCACCACGGTGATCCGCTTCGCCGAACCGCGCTTCAACGCGTCGACCATAATCAGGGTCTCCATGACCCAGGTGTTCACTCCGTGCGTCACGGACTGCACCACGAAGGCGTCCGAACCACGCACCGAATCCTTGAACCGTACGAAGATCTCGCCGTTGGCGAACTCGTACGCGTCAGCCGGCGTCGGTGCCACGCCGAGCACCTCGCCGATCTCCTTGGCCAACTCCGGGAAACCCCGTCCGGAGAAGAGCATCAGGCTCTTGCGGTTTTCGGCGACGATGCTGCCCATGGGCCCGTCTGCTCCCGTTTGTCGGCGGTTCCCGGCCCGGTGGTGGTGGGTCGGGGACTATTCGGTTGCAGTATCTCCCGCGCCGGACGCACCGCCCACCGTCTCGGCCCGCCCGTGCATTGCCTCACTGTCACTTGCGGTCCCGGTCGCCTCCGACGCACCCTTCGCGTCGCCGGATCGCTGCGCACCCTTCGCGTCGCGGGCACGCTGCGCGGCCTCGGCCGCCGCCGTACCGGCCCGCCGCATCACCACCCAGCCCTCGATGTTGCGCTGCCGCGCTCGGGCGACACCCATCGCGCCCGGCGGCACGTCGTCCACGATCACCGAACCGGCCGCCGTGTACGCGCCGTCGCCCACCTCGACCGGCGCCACGAACATGTTGTCCGCGCCGGTCCGGGCGTGGCTGCCGATCACCGTACGGTGCTTGTTGACCCCGTCGTAGTTCACGAAGACCGACGCGGCGCCGATGTTGCTCTGCTCGCCGATCGTCGCGTCACCCACGTAGGTCAGGTGCGGCACCTTCGAGCCCGCCCCGATCTCGGAGTTCTTCACCTCGACGAACGTGCCGACCTTCGCCTTGTCGGCGAGGCGCGCGGCAGGCCGCAGGTACGCGTAGGGCCCGACGCTCGCGCCCGCGCCCACCTCGGCGCCGACCGCGTGGCTGCGCACCACCGACGCGCCCTCGCCGACGATGGTGTCGACCAGCGTGACGTCCGGCCCGACCAGCGCGCCCGCGCCGACCACCGTGGCACCGCGCAGCTGGGTGTTCTGGTCGACCACCGCGTCGCGGTCCAGAGCCACCGTCACGTCGATCCAGGTGGTCACCGGGTCGAGCAGACTCACTCCGGTACGCATCCACGCCTCGTTGACCCGATCGCGCAGCAGCCGGCGCAGCGACGCCAACTCCACCCGGTCGTTGCAGCCCAGCGTCTCGACATGGTCGACGGCCACGTGCACTGCGACCGGCTCGCCGGCCGAGCGGAGCAGGCCGAACACGTCGGTCAGGTACTCCTCGCCCTGGTCGTTGTCCGTGGAGAGCTTGCCCAGGGCGTCACGCAGCCGGACCGCGTCGAAGGCGTAGATGCCGGCGTTGATCTCGCGGATCGCACGCTGCGCCGCGTCGGCGTCGCGCTCCTCGACGATCTGCTCCAGCCGGCCGTCGGCGTCCCGGACGATCCGCCCCAGCCCGGTCGGGTCGGGCACCTCGGCGGCCAGCACGGTGGCCGCCGCGGCGGCCTCCTCGTGCGCGGTCACCAACGCGCCCACCGTCTCCGGGCGCAGCAACGGCACATCTCCGTTGATCACCACGACCGTGCCGGCGCCCTCCGGCACGGCGTCCAACGCGATCCGCACGGCGTGCCCGGTGCCGAGCTGCTCGGCCTGCAGCACGGGCGTGGCGTCGGGGGCGATCTCGGTGAGATGCGCACGAACCTGGTCGGCGCCGTGACCCACCACGACGACGGTCCGGTCGGCGGCCAGCGGCGCTGCCGCGCTCAACACGTGGCCCAGCAGGGTACGACCGAGCAGGGGGTGCAGCACCTTGGGCAGCGTCGACTTCATCCGCTTGCCCTCACCGGCGGCAAGTACGACGACGGTACGAAGGTGGGGCTGGGGCACGACGTGGCTCCCGTCGGGACGGCGGACACTCTCGCGGCCATGCTAACCACGAGGCCCGGCACGGTTCCCTCTTACCCCCAGGAGAACCCAAAGCGGACTTTCAGGGATAGCTCGGCCGCCAGGGTTCGAACCTGAAATACGGGTACCAAAGACCCGGGTGTTGCCAATTACACCACGGCCGATCGCATCGTCAAGAAGGACGACGCGGCAGGATGCGCATCCCGCCGCTACACCTTAACGCCCGACCTCGTCGACGCCAGCACTCATATCCCTCATGATCCCCTCGATCATCCACGACGTTCGGGCACCGCGCCCCCGTCCGCGGCGATGGCGGCCCCCGCTCAGAAGACGTTGGAGACGGTTGCGCCCGATGCCGCGGCGGTTGAAAATCCGCGCGACGGAAAGCTGTTCAACGGGGCGTACGCGAGGCACCTCGACGGCGAGCAGATCGGTCATGACCAGCAGTTTGGTACGGGCGTGCGACGGTTCTTCGAAAGTTCCTCGTGCGATCTACCGGGCCGTAAGTTACGGTGACGTAGGCGTAGGTTAGTGATCTTTTCCCCGTCCCCCCTGCGAGGTGTCATGTCCACCACCGTGCTCGAACCCAACACCACCGGCCCCGGCCCGAAACCGCTCACCGACGGCACCCAGTCCTCCGGGATCCTGGCTGCCCTGTGGGCGTTCGTCGTGATCCCCTTCGTCGCGCTGCTGGTCGCCGTGCCCGTCGCCTGGGGCGGCTGGCTGGGCTGGACGGACGTGATCATCGGCCTGGTCTGGTACGTGGTCTCCGGGCTCGGCATCACGGTGGGTTTCCACCGCTACTTCACGCACGGCTCGTTCAAGGCCAAGCGGTGGCTGCGGGTGACCCTGGCGGTCGCGGGTTCGCTGGCGGTGCAGGGCGAGATCATCCAGTGGGTGGCCGACCACCGGCGGCACCACGCGTTCTCCGATCTGGAGGGTGACCCGCACTCGCCGTGGCGTTTCGGCACGAGCGTCTGGGCGCTGACCCGGGGCCTGTTCCACGCCCACGTGGGCTGGCTGTTCCGCCGCGAGCTGTCCAACCGGGAGCGTTTCGCTCCGGACCTGATCGCCGACCGGGACATCAGCCGGGTGGACCGGCTCTTCCCCGCGCTGGTGGTCATCTCGCTGCTCGGCCCGGCGCTGATCGGGGGCCTGGTGACCTGGTCGTGGCAGGGCGCGCTCACCGCGTTCTTCTGGGCCGGGCTGGTCCGGGTAGGCCTTCTGCACCACGTCACCTGGGCGATCAACTCGGTCTGCCACGTGTACGGCGAGCGTCCGTTCGCGATGCGTCAGGGCGACCGCGCGTCGAACTTCTGGCCGCTGGCGATCCTGTCGTTCGGTGAGAGCTGGCACAACCTGCACCACGCCGACCCGACCAGCGCGCGGCACGGTGTGCTGCGGGGTCAGGTGGACATCTCGGCGCGGGTGATCTGGTTCTTCGAGAAGGTCGGCGCGGCGTCGCAGGTGCGCTGGCCGAAGCCCGAACGCCTCGCGGCCAAGCTCGTGAAGCCGGTCGCACCCCAGTAAACCGGGCGGTGCCACGGCGGGTCGCCTGGCAGGATGGCCGGATGACCGAGCGACGCGGGGGGACCGGACGGCTCGGCGGACGAGGGCCGCGCCCGATCCGGGTACGGTCGCACGGCACGGCAGGGCGGTCGGGGCCGCCCGCCAGTGAGGCGACGACGTGAACGGGCACAGCGGAGACACCATTCCACGGCAGGGCGTGACGGAGCGCCAGCGAGGCGGCGACATGCCCGAGGTGACTGACGAGCCGGCCGGCCGGCGGCCGGCACCGGCCGCGGCGGCGAAACCCAAGTCCACCTCCCGGGTACGGATGTCGGCGGCGCAGCGTAGGGAGCAGTTGATCGCGATCGGCAGGCAGCTGTTCGCCGAGCGCGGTTTCGACGCCACCTCGATCGAGGAGGTGGCGGCCCGCGCCAAGGTCTCCAAGCCGGTGGTCTACGAGCACTTCGGCGGCAAGGAAGGGCTCTACGCGGTCGTGGTCGACCGGGAGGTCCGGGCCCTGCTGGACCGGATCACCACAGCGCTGACGGCGGGGCATCCGCGGGAGTTGTTGGAGCAGGCGGCGATGGCCCTGCTGGGCTACATCGAGGAGGAGACGAGCGGGTTCCGGGTGCTGGTCCGCGAGTCGCCGCTGATGTCCGGCACGGCCACCTTCAGCAGCGTGATGAACGACGTCGCCCACCAGGTCGAGCACATCCTCGGCGCCGAGTTCAAGAGCCGGGGGTACGACCCGAAGCTGGCCGAGCTCTACTCGCAGGCGCTGGTGGGCATGGTCGCGTTGACCGGCCGCTGGTGGCTGGAGGTGCGCAAGCCGCGCAAGGAGACGGTGGCGGCGCACCTGGTCAACATGGCGTGGAACGGGTTGTCGCACCTGGAGGCGAAACCCACGCTGATCACCGCCCGCCGGCACTGACCCCGGTCTCAGCTCCGGTGCGCGTCCGCCACCGGGTGTTTGCGGCGTTCCAACTCCGCCTCGGCGTGCTCCGACGGGCCGACCTTGTCGTAGAGGCCGGTGCCGAGCAGGATCAGACCGAACAGCATCGACACGATCACGGTCGACATCGAGAAGTTGAGGAAGTTCGCGTCGGTCTGCAGCACGGACATCATCAGGATGCTGGTCACCAGGAACACCACCCCGGCGGTGAGGTTCATGTAGTGGCCGAGGTTGGTGCGCCGGGACGCCCCGATGATCAAGACGACTCCGAAGACCACCGAGGCGAGCGAGAAGGCCAGGTTGGTCCGTAGCCCGAGGGCCCAGGTGCTGCTGCGGGCGAAGAGCGGGTCACCGATCGTCTCGGCCACCCCCCAGACGCCGAAGACCAGGATGTACACGCCGATCAGCCCGGAGAGCACCCGGTAGAGCGGCCGTGCCGGATGGTTGACCGGAAAGTGCGGCATACCCGAGACCCCATCCACCTGAGTTCGACCGTTTCAGGAGGATTGTCACCCAGGGCAGACCCGGCTGTCCGAAGAACCAGGAAGCCGGAACGGTCCGCCGAATGGCTGGACCAGGTCAGGTTTTCGCCGGAGCCCGAGCTGCGCAGGGATCAAGCCTGACCGCCCGGAGCAGCTCGGGCTCCGGCGAAAACCCACGGCCGCAACCACGAAAGCGAGCAGAAAGCCTCAGAGAACGAGCCGAGCCTTCTGGAACGCCTCCGCCTCCTCGTCCGTGCCGACCTTGCCGTACATGCCGGCCATGAGCAGCACCAGGGAGGCCGACAGCAGCACCATCACCGTGACGACGCTGAAGTTGAAGAGGTTGGCGTCGGTACGGATGAACGCGAGACCGCCGAGGCCGATCACCATCAGGGCGTACGCGAGCCACTGGTTGACCGCCACGTCGATGTTGCGGCCGAGCGCGGCGCCGACCAGGACGACGAGCCCGAGCAGCACGCTGAGCAGCGAGAAGCCGAGGTTGGTGCCCTGACCGAGGACTCGGGTGTCATCCTGCGCGAGGACCTCGTTGCCGGCGCTCGCGATGATGCCGAGCACACCGAAGACCACCAGGTACAGACCGGTCAGCCCGCCGATCGCCCGGTAGATCGGCCGCGCGGGGTGGTTGATGGGGGTGTGCGCCATGTCTGGGTCTCCAACGCCGTGGGGTGAGGTGTCGCCGATGATTGTCCCGCATGTGCCGGTGTGACGCCGCACACGGCCCCCGCGCCGGCGTGCCCGGGGCAGGTCAGCCCTCGGGCAACTCCTCGGCCAACGTCATCCAGCTCTCCTCGATCCGTTCCCGTTCGGCGCGCAGGTCCTTGAGCTGGGTGTCCAGCTCGGCGACCCGGGCGTAGTCGGTGGCGTCGGCGGCGAGTTGGCCGAGCAGGGTCACCTCGCGCTGGTCGAGCTTGCCCAGTTGCCGTTCGAGGCGGGTGAGCTCCTTGCGGCCCTGGCGTACCTCGGCGGCGGACATGCCGCTCGTGGCCGGGCCGGTGGGCGCGGCGGTCGGGGTGCCGCCCGCCCGGGTGGAGCCGGCCCGCTCGGCGGTCCGGGCGAGGTACTCGTCGACGCCACCGGGCAGGTGCACCAGCCGGCCGTCGCCGAACATCCCGTACGCGGTGTCGGTGACGCGTTCGATCAGGTAGCGGTCGTGGCTGGCCACGATGATCGTGCCCGGCCACGAGTCGAGCAGGTCTTCGAGCGCGGCCAGGGTGTCGGTGTCCAGGTCGTTCGTCGGCTCGTCGAAGAGCAGCACGTTGGGCTCGCCGGCGAGCAGCCGCAGCATCTGCAGACGGCGACGCTCACCGCCGGAGAGGTCGCTGACGGGCGTCCAGAGCCGGCGGTCGTCGAAGCCGAAGACCTCGGCGAGCTGTGCGGCGGAGACCTCACGATCGCCGAGCTGCACGCGCCGGGCGACCTCCTCGACGGCTTCGAGCACCCGCAGGTGGCCGGGCAGCTCGACGAGTTCCTGGGACAGGAACGCCGGGCGGACAGTGGAGCCGGTGGTGAGGCGGCCGCCGTCGGGCCGGGTGATGCCGGCGAGCATTCGCAGCAGCGTGGTCTTACCGGCGCCGTTGGCGCCGAGGATGGCGATCCGGTCACCGGGGCCGATCAGCCAGGTGGCGTCACGCAGAATCTCCTTCGGGCCGGCGTGCAGCTCGACGTCCGTGAGCTCGTACACCTGCTTTCCGAGGCGGGAGACGGCCATGCGCTGCAACGACATGGTGTCGCGGGCCGGCGGCACGTCGGCGATCAGCGCGTTGGCCGCGTCGATGCGGAACTGCGGCTTGGAGGTGCGGGCGGGTGGGCCACGCCGCAGCCAGGCGATCTCCTTACGGAGCAGGTTCTGCCGGCGGGCCTCCACGGCGGCGGCGACGCGTTCCCGCTCCACGCGGGCGAGGGTCCAGGCGGCGAAGCCACCCTCGTACGCGCGGACGGTCTGGTCGGCGACCTCCCAGGTGGTGGTGCAGACTGCGTCCAGGAACCACCGGTCGTGGGTGACCACGACGAGGGCGCCCTTGCGGCCGACCAGGTGCCGGGCCAGCCAGTCGACACCGCCGACGTCGAGGTGGTTGGTGGGCTCGTCGAGGATCAGCAGGTCCGAGTCGCGCACGAGCAGCGCGGCGAGCGCCACCCGCCGCCGTTCGCCACCGGACATCGGGCCGACCGGCTGGTCGAGGCCGAGGTGCGGCATGCCGAGGCCGTCCAGGATGTTGCGGACACCGGCGTCGCCGGCCCACTCGTGCTCGGCGCCCATGCCCTCGCCCAGCCAGGCGGTGCCGAGCACCACGTCCCGGACGGTGGCCTCGGGGGCGAGGGTGAGCTGCTGCGGCAGCCAGAGCACGCGCAGGTCGCGACGGTGGGTGACCCGACCGTCGTCGGGGTCCTCCTGCTTGGTGAGGAGCCGCAGCAGGGTGGACTTGCCGGCGCCGTTGAGGCCGACCACACCGATCCGGTCGGCGTCGTCCAGGCCGAGCGAGACGTCCGTGAGCAGCCGCCCGGCGGCGCCGTACCCCTTGGACACCCGGTCCAGATTGACGATGTTGGCCACGTTCCACCCTTCAAGATCAAGGCGTCCGGGTGCCGGCGGGCACCTCGGGACGCCTGACCCAAGGGTACGCGGACGTCCCGGCCGGCCGCGCCGGCCGGGGAGCACCGTCAGACGACGCGCGCGCCCGCCACCGGGCCGTGTGCGACCCGCGCCTCCCGGCACACGCCGGCGCTGGTCAGCTCGGCGGCGATCCGTTCGGCGTCGGCGGCGTCGGTGGCGAGGAAGACGCAGGTGGGGCCCGAGCCGGAGACGATGCCGGTGAGCGCGCCGGCAGCCTCGCCGGCCTTCAGGGTGTCGGTCAGCGCGGGGCGCATCGCGAGCGCCGCGTCCTGGAGGTCGTTGCCGAGCGTACGGGCGAGAACCCGGGGGTCGCGCTGGCGCAGCGCGCCGAGCAGGGCGTCGGTGCTGCCCAGCGGCGTGCTGGCGGTGCCGGAATCGCGCAGCCGGTCCAGCTCACGGTACGCGGCCGGCGTGGACAGACCGCCGTCGGCGATCGCCACCACCCAGTGCCAGGACATCGGCCGGACCAGTACCGGGCTGACCGCCTCGCCGCGTCCGGTGCCCAGCGCGGTGCCCCCGTAGACGAGAAACGGCACGTCCGAGCCGAGGTCGGCGGCGATCCCGGCCAGCTCGTCGCGGGACAACCCGGTGCCCCAGAGCGTGTCGCAGGCCACCAGCGCGGCGGCCGCGTCGGCGCTGCCACCGGCCAGCCCACCGGCGAGGGGGATCTGCTTGCGCAGGTGCAGACGGGCGTGCGGCAGGACACCGGCGTACCCGGCCAGGGCGTGTGCCGCCCGGATCACCAGGTTGGAGTCGTCCAGGGCAAGCTCACCGGTGCCCTCGCCCTCCATCGTGAGGGCGAGGGTGTCGCCCCGACGGGCGGTCAGCTCGTCGTAGATGGAGATCGCGTGGTAGACGGTGTTCAGCTCGTGGTAACCGTCGCGGCGCAGCGGCCCCACCCCGAGGTGCAGGTTGACCTTCGCGGGCACCCGCACCCGTACCGGGCCGATGGCCCCGCGCCGCTCGTCCTCGTCGTCCGGTCGCCAGGCCTCGGTCACGGGGCGAGGTCCCGCACGCGCAGGCGGATGTCGAACGGCTTGGCCACGATCAGCTCCTCGGCGTCCTGGGCGGGCACGGCGCCAGCCTACTTCGCGGCCGGCGTACCGGCCGGAGCCGACGCGGCGATGGCCGCGAACTGCTCCACGGTCAGCGACTCGCCGCGGGCGCCCGGGTCGACGCCGGCGGCGGTGAGGGCGGCCTCGGCCCGGTCCGGGCCGCCGGCCCAGCCGGCGAGCGCCGCGCGCAGGGTCTTGCGGCGTTGCGCGAACGCCGCGTCCACCACGGCGAAGACCCGCTTCCGGGGTACGTCGGGTCGGGGCGGCTCGTGACAGGTGAAGGCGACCAGACCGGAGTCGACGTTGGGGACCGGCCAGAACACGTTCGGCGGCACCCGCCCGGCGCTGCGGGCGTCGGCGTACCAGGCGAGCTTGACCGACGGGATGCCGTACACCTTGGAGCCGGGACCGGCGACGAGCCGGTCGGCGACCTCCTTCTGCACCATCACCAGACCGTGCCGCAGGCTGGGCAGCTCGGCGAGCAGGTGCAGCACCACGGGCACGGCGACGTTGTACGGCAGGTTCGCGACCAGCGCCGTCGGCGGCGGACCGCCCAGCTCGGCGGCGGTGACGCGCAGCGCGTCGGCGCGGTGCACGGTGAGTCGGTCGGCGTCCGCTCCGGCGTGCCGCGCGGCGGTCTCCGGTAGCGCGACCGCGAGCGTGGGATCGATCTCCACGGCGTGCACGTGCCCGGCGACCGGCAGCAGTCCCAGGGTGAGCGAGCCGAGGCCGGGGCCGACCTCCAGCGCCACATCGTCGGGCGTCAGGCCGGCGGCGGTGACGATCCGCCGGACGGTGTTCGGGTCGTGCACGAAGTTCTGGCCCAGCTTCTTGGTGGGCGCGACGCCGAGCCGGCTGGCGAGTTCCCGGATCTCCGCCGGGCCGAGCAGGCTCACCACGGGCCGAAGGCCCGGTCGCCGTTGGCGGAGATGGCCGTGCACAGCTCGTCCAGGTCGCTGCCGGTGGTCGCGGCGAGGGCGCGGACGGTCAGCGGGATCAGGTACGACGCGTTCGGCCGGCCCCGGTGCGGCGTCGGGGTGAGGTAGGGGGCGTCGGTCTCCACCAGGATCTGGTCCAGCGGTGTGAGCGCGGCGGCCTCGCGCAGGGCGGTGGCGCTGCCGAAGGTGACGGTGCCGGCGAAGCTGAGCAGGTAGCCCCGGCGCACACACTCGCGGGCGAACTCGGCGTCGCCGGAGAAGCAGTGCAGCACCACCGTCTCCGGTGCGCCCGCGTCGTCGAGAATTCGCAGCACGTCCGCGTGGGCGTCCCGGTCGTGGATGACGAGCGCCTTGCCGTACCGCTTGGCGATGGCGATGTGCGCCCGGAAGCTCTCCTCCTGCGCGGCCCGCCCCTCGTCGCCGGTGCGGAAGAAGTCCATCCCGGTCTCGCCGATCCCCCGGACCCGGTCGCGGGCGGCCAACGACTCGATCTCCCGCAGCGCCTCGTCGAGGTCCGCCAGCCGGGGCGCCTCGTTGGGGTGCAGCGCCACGGTGGTCAGCACGGCCCGATGCCGGTCGGCGATGTCCGCGCCCCAGCGCGAGGACGCGACGTCCACGCCCACCTGGACCAGCCGGTCCACGCCCACCTTGGCGGCCACCGTGATCGCCGTGGCGACCGGGTCGTCGGACGGCCCGCCGCCCGGTACGCCGGCCTCGCTGACGGTGATGTCCAGGTGGGTGTGGCTGTCCAGCACCGGCCGGGGCAGCGGCTCGGGGGCGGGCGGGAACTCTCCGGCCCGCCGGGCGGCACGCTCGCGGCGGGTTTCAGTCGGCTCGCTCATCAGCGACAGCATCACACACCGGCGTCGTCCATCCGCCCGCCACCCGGCGTTCACCTCGACTACGCCGCGCGACTCTACCGTCGCGGCAATGACGGTCACACCTCACGCGAGCGACGCGGCCGGCGAGCGGATCGGCCTGCGGGTGGCGTTCGGCGGGGACGTGTACCCCGCCGAGGAGATCGCCCGGGGCGCCGCGTACGAGCTGTTCAGCGCCGAGGAGGTGGCCGGCTTCGAACGGGCGCCCCGACCGGGCAGCGCCCTGCCGTGGCATCGGTTCGTGCACGTCACCGAGGTGAACGCGGTGCACGGGGCAGTCGAGGCGGCCGAGGAGCCGGAGACGCCGCTGATGCTGCCGGCGCACCGGGAGCACGGTTGGTCGCACGTACACCAGCTCAGCCAGCAGCCGTCCGCGGCGGGTGACCCGGTGGTGGCCGCGGTGCGCGCCTCGGCGGTGGTGCGGCGCGGAACCCGGATGGTGAAGATGCTCTCCGCACGGCAGCTCGCCGGGTACGTGCGGGGCTGGCTGCCGCACGGCTTCTGCTATCGGGAGCACGACGTGGCGCACCTGCGCACGCCGGCGACGACCGCCGTGCTGCGCACCGACGGGGACGTCGGGCGGGACGGATCGGACGTGGCGTACGCGCTGCGCTGGCGGGCGGCCGACCCGGGCGACTACGACGTGCCGGTGGGCGAGGCGCACCGGGGCCTGACCGCGCTCAGCTCCCGGGACCGGGTGGGCCCTTCGGTGCTGGGCACCGGTTTCGCGCCGAGCAACGGCCAGCTCATCCCGGAGTTCGTGACCCGGGACTTCGCCGACCTGCCGATGCCGGCGAACGCGACGCTGCTGGCGTACACCGCCGAGGGGATGGAGGTGGTGCTCTACAGCTACCAGGCCGAGCAGCGCGCGTGGTTGCGGATGGTCGGCCCGCAGTGGCGGCACCTGCTGGCCGCGGTCCCGGGCCTCTCCCCCGACCAGGAGTTCGTGCCGACCGGCGACGCCCCGCGCTCCACCCAGCTCGTCGGCCGCTGCGGCGACACGGAGTACGAGGCGGTGGCCGACCTGCCCGGAGGTTTCCGGGTGCTGGCGATGACCCGGGCGGCCCGCTACCCGGTGGAGGCGGTGGCCCGCCGGCTCCGGTTCGCCACCTGGCGGGGCGTGCCGTGCCTGGTGCTGCGCGAGGAGGCCGGCTGGCTGCGGTTACGGCTGCGCCACCCCGACCCGGAGGCGGTGGTCAACACCGGCGCGCAGTGCCACGACCGGGGCGTCTACGAGACCTGGGCGCCGGGCGTCGAGGTCACCGAGGACCAGGTCATGGACACCCGGTACGCGCTCTGACGACACGCGGCGGCCGGACGTGCCGCCGCGTGCCGCCAAACGCTCAGCCGACCAGGCGGGCCAGTTCCTCGTCGACGATCGACGGGTCGAGCTTGCGGAACACCGGCGTCGGCGCGGTCAGCGGCCGGCCGGTCTCGATCGGCACCGACTCCCAGCGCGCGCCCACCGTGTAGTCCCCGGTGAGCACCGGGTACGACGGACCCCCGTCCAGGTCGTCGACCTGCTCGATGACGGGCATCGGCGCGTGTACGTCGGTGCCGCCGAGCAGCTCGTACACCTTCTGCGCGGAGTGCGGCAGGAACGGGGTGAGCAGCGTGTTGGCGTCGCTGACCACCTGGAGGGCGACGTGCAGGATGGTGCCCTGGCGGGGCTTGTCGGCCTCGGCCTTGAGCTTCCACGGCGCCTGCTCGGAGAGGTACTTGTTCGCCTCGGCGACCACCCGCATGGCCTCACCGATGGCCTGCTTCTGCCGGTGCCGGCCAATCAGGTCACCGACCGTGTCGAAGCCGGTCCGGGCGACGGCGAGCAGCGCCTCGTCGGCCTCCGTGAGCCCGGCCGGGTCGACCGGCGGGATGGCCCCGAAGTTCTTCGCCGCCATCGAGACGCACCGGTTGACCAGGTTGCCCCAGCCGGCGACCAGCTCGTCGTTGTTGCGGCGCAGGAACTCCGCCCAGGTGAAGTCGGTGTCGTTACTCTCCGGGCCGGCGGCGGCGATGAAGTAGCGCAGCGCGTCGGCGTCGTAGCGCTCCAGGAAGTCCCGGACGTAGATGACCACCTTGCGGGACGAGGAGAACTTGCGCCCCTCCATGGTCAGGTACTCGCTGGAGACCACCTCGGTGGGCAGGTTCAGCCGGCCCAGCTCGCCCGGCTCACCGTCGCGGGAGCCCGCACCGGAGTAGCCGGAGAGCAGCGCCGGCCAGATCACCGAGTGGAAGACGATGTTGTCCTTGCCCATGAAGTAGTAGGACTGGGAGTCCTTCCCCTGGCCGTCGGCGGACCACCACTTCCGCCACGCCTCCGGGTCGCCGGAGCGGCGGGCCCACTCGATCGAGGCCGACAGGTAGCCGATCACCGCGTCGAACCAGACGTAGATCCGCTTGTCGGGGCGGTCGCGCCAGTCGTCGAGCGGGATCGGCACACCCCACTCCAGGTCGCGGGTGATCGCCCGGGGCTGGAGGTCGTCGAGCAGGTTGCGGGAGAACCGCAGCACGTTGGGCCGCCACCCCTGGCGGGTGTCCAGCCACTGCCGCAGCACGTCGGCCAGGGCGGGCAGGTCCAGGAAGAAGTGCTCGGTCTCGACGAACTTCGGGGTCTCGCCGTTGATCCGCGACTTCGGGTCGATCAGGTCGATCGGGTCGAGCTGGTTGCCGCAGTTGTCGCACTGGTCGCCGCGGGCGCTGTCGTAGCCGCAGATCGGGCAGGTGCCCTCGATGTACCGGTCGGGCAGGGTGCGCCCGGTGGACGGCGAGATCGCGCCCATGGTCGTCTTGGGCACGATGTAGCCGTTGCGGTACATCCCCTCGAACAACTCCTGCACCACGGCGTAGTGGTTGCGGGTGGTGGTGCGGGTGAACAGGTCGTAGGAGAGGCCGAGGCCGTGCAGGTCCTCCACGATCACCCTGTTGTACCGGTCGGCCAGTTCGCGCGGGGTGACTCCGTCGGCGTCGGCCTGCACCTGGATGGGGGTGCCGTGCTCGTCGGTGCCGGAGACCATGAGCACGTCGTGGCCGGCCATCCGCATGTACCGGGCGAAGACGTCGGAGGGAACGCCGAAACCGGAGACGTGGCCGATGTGGCGGGGGCCGTTGGCGTACGGCCAGGCCACTGCCGCGAGAACGTGACTCATGAGCAGCAAGCCTAGTGACCCGTCCAGCGGGCCCGCGAACCAATAGGGGGTGACGGGTCGACGGACCGGGCTGAACCCCTCGACCTTTGGTCCGATTTGTCGCCGACACGCGGTCCAGCTGCCCGTTCGGCCCCCGCCGCCGGTGTGCAATGAACCTCGTGACTGGCAGACGAGCGGCTCGGGACCATGACGAGCGTCCCACCGGGCCGACGGTCGACGACGAGCCCGGCAGGGCGTCCGAGGCGTCCCGGGGCGGCGCGGTCGCGCCCCAACCCCGCCCGGTGCCCGCCGCCGACCCGGCCGCCGCTCCCCGTCCGGACCCCGCGCCGAGCCCGGTGCCACAGCCGGGCGCCGCGCCGAGCCCGGTGCCACAGCCGGGCGCCGCGCCGAGTCCCGCGCCACGCGCCGGTGCCGGGTCGCGGCCGAGCCCCACCCCCCGGCCGCCGACGCCGACCCCGGCGCGCCCCAGCCCGACGGCGCCCACGCCCAGCCCGGCCCGGCCGCACCCGCCGGGCCCGGCCGCCGAGCGGCCACCGGCCGGCTCGTCCGCCGAGCGGCCACCGGCCGGCCCGGCCGCCGAGACGGCGGCGGCCGGGAGCGCGACGCCCGCCGCTGTCGAACTGGGTCAGGCGGCGACGGCCGAGCTGGAGCCGACCACCGGGGCGCCGGTGGACGCGGTGCCGCGCCGGGTGCCGGTCCGTCAGCAGAGCCGCGGCCGGGACGCGTACCGCTCCGACGGGACGGAGCCGCCGGACGACGGCGGCGCCTTCTGGGCGCCGATCGAGGAGGTGCACTGGGACGGCACCCCGGTCCGGGAGGACCCCGCTCCCGGGCCCCGCACCCCGGCGACGGGTCGTCGCGCCACCGCACGGACGGCGGTACCGCCCGACCCACTGGTCGGATTGACCGTGCTGGTGCTGTTGAGCCTGGTCACCGCCTTCTTCGCCTGGGTCAGCGCGGGACCGTTCTGGCTCGCCGTCGGGCACGCGCGCGACGGCACCGTGGTGATCGACTCCTGTGCCGGCGGTGGGCTCACCCAGCGTTGCCGGGGGATCTTCACGGCGGACGGGGGACGGTTCCTGGCGCACGGCGTACGCGTCAGCGGCGTACCCGCCGGGGGTGGCGCTCCCGGGACCGCGCACCGGGCCCGGATGACCGGACCGGCCGGCAGCACCGCGTACGCCGACACCGGCGCGAGCCGGCACCTGCGCTGGCTGCCCGGGTTGGTGGTGGTGCTCGGCTGCGCCGCCGGCATCGTCCGGTGGACCGGGTCGGCCCGGCTGCCCGGCCGGCGACACCGCCGGTGGGCGGTGGCCGCTGCGCTCGCCGGCCCGACGCTGATCACCCTCGGCTTCCTGGCCGCCGCCTGGTGAGCGCGGCGGCGGGTCAGCTGTGCACGATCGTGTAGACCTCGCGGCGGCGTAGGGCGTACTCGGTGGCGACATCGGTGATGGCGTCCCGGCGGGACCGTCCGGCGGCCTCCCGCTCGGCGACCGCGGCGCGCAGGGTCTCGTCGTCGGGGCGTTCCGCGGCGGTCACCGGCGCGCCGGCCACCACCAGGGTGATCTCCCCGCGCGGCTCGGTCTCCGCGGCCCAGCGGGCCAGCTCACCGAGCGGACGACGGAGGACCTCCTCGTACGTCTTGGTCAGCTCCCGGCAGAGCGCGGCCGGCCGGTCCGCGCCGAACGTGTAGGCCAGGTCGGTGAGCGCCGCGCCGATCCGGTGCGGCGCCTCGAAGAAGACGAGGGTGCGCTCCTCGGCGGCGAGCGCGCGCAGGCGGGACCGGCGGGCGCCGCCGGCCCGGGGGAGGAACCCCTCGAAGCAGAACCGGTCGCAGGGCAGCCCGGAGACGGCGAGGGCGGTGGTCACCGCGCTGGGCCCGGGGGCGACGGTGACCGGCGCGCCAGCGTCCAGCGCGGCCCGGACCAGTCGATATCCCGGGTCGGAGACGCTCGGCATGCCGCCGTCGGTCACCAGCGCCACCGCGTACCCACCGAGGATGACCTCGACGAGTTCGGGTGTACGCCGTTCCTCGTTGCCCTCGAAGTAGGAGACGATGCGGCCTCCGACGGTGATGTCGAGGTCGCGGGCCAGCCGGGTGAGGCGGCGGGTGTCCTCGGCGGCCACCACGTCGGCGCTCGCCAGCACCTCGCGGAACCGGACCGAGGCGTCGGCGGGGTTGCCGAGCGGGGCGCCGAGCAGGATCAGGCGTCCAGCTTCGGACATTTCACCCACGACATCGTCTCCTTCATTGACAGCGGATACCGGTATCAGGGACGACGGGCGCCACAGGACACCCTGGCAGCCTACGATCGCCGGGTGACGAGTGCGTCGACAGCGCAGAGCCCGAGCGTCGAGCCGGCAGGAACGGTCGAGGTTTCCGGCGAGCCCAGCCCCCATCAGGAAGCGGCGACGCCGCCTGCCGACAGCGGAGGTGCGTCCGCCGCGGTCCGTCGCCGGTTCGCCACCGTCGACAGCCGGATGGACCCGTACTCGTGGCTGGCCACCGCCGTGGTGGTGGCCATCGCGGCGATCCTGCGCTTCGTCGGCCTGTCCAGCCCCAAGGGCAAGATCTTCGACGAAACGTACTACGCCAAGGACGCGTACGGGCTGATCAGCCGGGGCGTCGAATGGAACTATAAGGACAACGTCCCGTCGTACGTGGTGCATCCGCCACTGGGCAAGTGGCTGATCGGCATCGGCGAGTGGGCCTTCGGCTATCAGGACGCGGATTCGAAGGTGTCTGTCGGCGGGCACCTGTTCACCGCCGCGCCGGAGTTCGGCTGGCGGTTCTCGGCGGCCCTGATCGGCACGCTGTCGGTGCTGCTGCTGGTCCGCATCGGCCGGCGACTGTTCCGCTCGACGGTGCTCGGCTGCGCGGCCGGCCTGCTGCTCGCGTTGGACGGTTTCCACCTGGTGCTGTCCCGCGCCGCGCTGCTCGACATCTTCCTGCTGTTCTTCGTGCTGGCGGCCTTCGGCGCGCTGGTGCTCGACCGGGACGCCCGGCGTCGGCGCTGGGCACGCGCGCTTGACGACGGCCTCGACCCCAGCCTGCCCGGCCGTGCGGGCCGACCGTCGACCGGTTGGCGGACGTGGCCGTGGTGGCGGCTGGCCGCCGGGGTGCTGATCGGCTGCGCCTGCGCGGTCAAGTGGAGCGCGCTCTACTTCGTGCCGGTGTTCGCCCTCTTCGTGGTCCTCTGGGAGGTCGGGCTCCGCCGGTCGGCCGGCGTCCGCCGGCCCTGGCGGGACACCCTGCTCGACGAGGTGCCCTGGCTGGTGCTGGCGGGGGTGCTGATGGTCGGCACCTACCTGGCGACCTGGTCGGGGTGGTTGCTGAGCGACGACGGCTACTACCGGCTGGCGACGTCGTCGGCGTACCCGACGGGGTCACTCAGCGACACGCCTGTCATCGGCCCGCTGGTCAACCTCTACGAGTACCACCGCGCCGCGTACGGTTTCCACGCCCAGCTCGACGACCCGCACAAGTACCAGTCGTGGCCGTGGCAGTGGCTGCTGCTCGGCCGCCCGGTCGCCTTCCACTGGTCGGGGGACGGCGCCTGCGGCGCACCGACCTGCGCCTCGGAGATCCTGCTGCTGGGCACTCCGCTGCTGTGGTGGTCGTTCCTGCCCGCTCTGGTGGCGCTCGTCTGGTTGGGCATCGCCCGTCGGGACTGGCGGGCCGGCGCGATCCTGCTCACCGTGGCCGCGGGTCTGCTGCCCTGGTTCTGGTTCGCCCTCGACGGCCGGACGATGTTCTCGTTCTACGCGGCCCCGGCGCTGCCCTTCCTGGTACTCGCCGTGGTGTACGTGCTGGGCGCGTTGATCGCCCCGGCCGGGGGTGACGTGGGTGAGACGAAAACCCTGGTGCCCGGCGACGCCGGCTACGAACGACGGTTGGTGGGCAGCATCGCGGCCGGGGCGTACGTGCTGCTGGTGGGGCTGTGCTTCGCCTACTTCTACCCGATCTTCGTGGGCAAACTGATCCCGTACTCGGACTGGCTGGCCCGGATGTGGCTCGACGGTCGCTGGATATAAGCACCGGCAGGCGACGCGCCGCACAGCGCGAAGGACATCGGGCCCGCACGCGTGACGCGTGCGGGCCCGATGCTTGCCTGCGAAGTTCCAGACAAAGAAGTTCCAGACAAAGACGTTCCAGACAAAGACGCGCGCCCCGATCGCCTGCCACGGGGGAAGCGGGCGATTGGGGCGCGCATGAAGAGCTTAACCACCGCGCGCCACCGGCACAACGGGTCAACTTGGGTCGGATTTCCGACCGATTCCGGCCGGGCCGAGGACTATCCTCCGGCCGTTGACCGAGGGTGACCTGACGTGGACCCAGCGCCCTCAAGGGGCGCTTTGGCCGTCCGGAACGACCAACCACCCCGACGGCCATCCAAAGTGGATCTCACTACACTGCGGGCCGTGATCAACTTCAGACGATCGGCGGCCGTCCTTCTCGGACTGTTGGCGACCACCGCGCTGACCGGGCCGGTCCCGGCGGCGGCCGACGAGGAGCAGGTGGCCGAGCCACCCCGGGTTGAGCTGGTGCTCGACGTCAGCGGCTCGATGCGGGCAGCGGACATCGACGGACGCAGCCGGATCTCGGTGGCCCAGCAGGCCTTCAACGACGTGGTGGACGCGCTGCCCGAAGAGACCCAGCTCGGCATCCGGGTGCTCGGCGCGACCTACAAGGGCAAGGACAAGAAGGTCGGCTGCCAGGACACCCAACAGATCGTGCCGGTCGGTCCGGTAGACCGGACCGCGGCCAAGGCAGCGGTGGCGACACTCCGGCCGACCGGGTTCACCCCGGTCGGGCTGGCACTGCGCTCCGCCGCACAGGACCTGGGCACCGGGGCCACCACCCGGCGGATCGTGCTGATCACCGACGGGGAGGACACCTGCGCCCCGCCGGACCCGTGCCAGGTGGCCCGGGAACTGGCCGCGCAGGGCACCAGCCTGGTCGTCGACACGCTCGGCCTCGCACCCGACGAGAAGGTACGCCGGCAGTTGTTGTGCATCGCCGGGGCGACCGGCGGCACGTACACCGCGGCGCAGAGCGCCGACGAGCTGACGGGCCGGATCAAGCAGCTCGTCGAGCGGGCCGGCGACACCCACACCCGGGCGCCGACAGTGGTCGGCGGCACCGACGCCTGCGGGTCCGCGCCGCTGCTCGCCCCCGGGGTGTACGCCGACCGGGAGTCGTTCTCCGAGCACCGCTACTACCGGGTGCCCGTACGCCCGGGTCAGGAGCTGCGCGCGTCGGTAAGCATGGCGCTGGACCGGCCGGTGAACCGGGACTACGGGGTGCTGCTGCGGGCCACCGCGGCGGACGGACGGGAACTGGTGCGGGGCGCGGACGCCGGCAGCGGCCGTGCCGACGTGCTCTCCGCCGGTCTGCGCTGGTCGGCCACGGCGGACGAGGAGGACGCCGCCGACGAGGACGCCGCCGAGGCGAGCCCGACGCCGACCGTCGAGCCCACCACCGTCTGCCTGGTGGTCAGCAACTCGTTCGCCGCACGCCCGGGGACCGCGGCCACGCCCGGCCTGCCGGTGGAGCTGACCATCGACGTGGTCGCCGCCGCCGGCGCCCCGGACGGCCCCGATCTCGGCCGTGGCTGGGTCCTGCTCGCCCTGCTCACCGTTGCGGGCCTGCTCACCGGCCTGGTCGCCGGCCTGCTCACCCGCTGGTGGGTCGCCACCTGGAGGGAGAACTGATGCGTACCGCACTGTTCCGGTCGCTGGCGGCGCTGCTCACCGTCGGCGGGGTCGCGTTACTGCCCGCGGCGGCCGTGGCCGCCCCCACCCCGTCGCCGGGCGCCACTGCCGTGACCCGGGCCGGCACCTCGTTCCTCACCGCCACGCCGATCACCGCCGGTCAGCCGGTACGCGTGGACGCCTCCGTCGGGGACCACCTGTACTGGTCGTTCACCGCGACGGCCGGGCAGGTCCACGAGATCAACGCCACCGTCACCTTCCCGAAGGCCCGCAGCGGCGCCTCCACGTGGACGATCGACGTGTTCGACGGGTTGCGTCGGCGGCAGGCGTGCACCGCCGGGGCACAGACACCGACGGTCGACGGCAAGGCGTCCAGCGTGGCGCTGGGCTGCACGCTGCGCGAGGTCCGTCCCTGGGCGGAACCGTGGTCGGCCGATCCGCTGCCCGGCACGTACGTGGTCCGGCTCTCGGTCACCGACCTGCCCGAGCCGGACCTGGGCGCACCCGTCGACGTGGACCTGCTGGTCGGCGTCGTCACCGACCGGGGCGCCTCAGCCGATGACGGCGAGCTGGCCGCACCGCTGGTGCCGAACACGAAGGCGGGCACGGTGCTCAACGCCGTACCGACGCCGGAGCCGGCGGCCGACGACGAGACCGGCTCGCTGACGGACTGGCTGCCGGATCTCGGCTCGCGCTGGATCTGGACCGGCATCGGCGGCGTGCTCGCCGCGGTGGCCGGGGTGGTCGGCTTCGCTCTGACCCGGCGGCCCCGGCGACCCTGAGTCGGCCGTGTCCGTCGGTGGCCCCGCCCGCCCCGGGCGGGGCCACCGACGGTTCAGCCTCGTCGCGTCCCCCGCGGCAGCCAACCGATGAAACGGTCCTGCAACGACATCACCGGCGCTGCCCGCAAATCCTCGGCGGCGGCGGCGAGACAGGAGCCCAGGTAGACGCTGAGCATCGCGCGGTCCCCCCCGTACTCCGCCAGCAGCCGGTCGCGCTTCGTCGTGCACGGCCACTCGTCGCCGCAGGAGCCGCAGTTCCAGCCCGGGGTCGTCGGTGCGTGGTCGTCGGCCCGACCCCCTGGCCGTTCGGCGCCATCGCTCATCGCAGCTCCTTCAGATGCTCACGGGACTTGGCAGCTCTTGATGGTGGTCCCCCCGGAGCCATCATGGAGAGCGCGACGCGTCCCTCCGGTGTTACATCTTTGCGGTACGTTCTGCGGTCGTGGGAGTCGGAAATTTGACGGTCCAGAGAACGCCTGCTCGCTACCCATCGGTAGGGCTCCGCCGTGCGTGATCTCCTACCGCCAACGGTCGCCGTGGCGGTCGCCGCGCCCGACGACTGGACCGGCGACCTCCTCGACGCGGAGCAGGCGTGTCTCGGCGACCAGGCGGTGCAGACCCGTCGACGGGACTTCACCGCCGGCCGGGTCTGTGCCCGCCGGGCCATGGCCGACCTCGGCCTGCCTGCGGTGGCCGTGCCCAGCGCCGCCAACCGGGCGCCCGTCTGGCCGGCGGGCGTGGTGGGCGCCATCACCCACACCGCCGGCTACTGCGCCGCCGCCGCGGCGCGCGCCACCGACGTGCGGTCCGTCGGTATGGACGCCGAGCAGCACCGCGAGATTGATGCGGGGGTACGCCGACTCGTGCTGCTGCCCGAGGAGGAGGAGCACTACGCGCGACTCCCCTCCGGCATCCGGTGGCCGATCGTGTTCTTCAGCGCCAAGGAGACCGTCTACAAGGTCTGGCACCCGGTCGTCGGGTCCTGGCTGGACTTCCACGACGCCCGGCTGGAGATCGACCCGGACGCCGGCACGTTCACCGCTCGGATCGCGCCGACGCGGATGGACGCGGCGGAGGCCGCCGAGGTCGCGGACCCGCCGAGCACGATCCACGGCCGGTTCGTGGTCGCCGACGGCCTGGTCCGCACCGCTGCCGTCCTCGCACCGCGCTGACCGCCACCATCCATGGTGGTCACCGCGGCGGCCTGCGGAGGCCGTGGGACGCGGGCCGGCGTGCCGACCGGCCGCCCGGCGCCGCGAGGTAGCGTCGGCGCGTTCCCGAACCGCACGTACGAGGCGTCAAGGAGTACGGTGACCCACCCCCAACCCCCCGTCGGACCGCAGGACCTTCAGCAGCCGAGTCCGGAGCCGCTGCTCCCGGCCACACCGCGGCAGTCCGCCGCAGACCCGACGGTTCTGCCGGCGACGCCCAGCCCCTGGTCGACTGCGGGCAGCGAGCCGGTCCCGCCGCCGTACTCCGGCGCCGCGTACCCGCAGGGCGACGGGCCGGGCCATCGGCTCACGATGCCGCCACCCGTCCCGCCGACGACGACGTCGCAGCGGACCGTGGTCGCCGTCGCGGTGACGACGGCCGTGCTCGCCCTGTTGTTCTGCGCCGGCGGCATCGTGGCCGTCGTCATCGGCGCGAAGCACGCCGCCAACGAGGTGACCGAGGCGCTGCCCACCCCCGGCGTCAGCAGCGACGCCGGGCAGCCGGCGGCCGGGGCCATGCCCTCGCCCGTACCATCCGTCGCCGCCGGCAGGGCCCGGAACATGTCCGTCGGGGACACTCTCGTCATCGACGACAACGGCGGCACCGTCGAGATCACCGTGACGAAGTTCCACACCGCCACGAAGCCCTGCAAGACGTACGGCCTGAAGCCCGACGAGGGCATGTTCGTGATCGCGGACGTGACGGTGACGGTGACCAAGGGCACCGGCTCGGCGAACCCGCTCTTCTTCCAGTGGGTCGCCGCCGACGGCACCGAGACCAACGCGGTGACGGGTGCCTTCTCCGGCTGCGGCAAGCCGATCCCGGCCGGCAACGACCTGGCCGCGGGCAGCAGACGTACCGGCAGCGTGGTGTTCGATGTGCACGACACGTCGGGGGTGCTGGAGTACCAGCACCGGTTCGCGACCGCCGGCTCCTGGCGGCCCTGACGTGCTGGTGGGGCCGGCCCGATGATCGGACCGGCCCCACGCGTCCGACAGGTCAGCAGCCGGTCCACCGGACCGGGGTCACCCGGTCGGCGTTCCGGAAGCCGACGATGGCGCCGGTGTCGGCGATGGCCCTCGCGCCGACGTTGCCGCCGCCCGGCAGGACCCGGGAGGTGGCGCCACGGGTGACCAGGGCACCGCCCACCACGACGCCCTTGGCGTTCACGTCGTCGAGCCCGGCCTCCGGGTCGAGGATCACGTGCGACCCGTTGCGGAGGTCCCACCGGACCTTCGCCGGGTTGTCACCGCCGAGCCAGACCTGGCCGATCGCCCAGTGGCCCGCGGCGGCGTTGACCACCGTCGACCCACCACCGGCGACCGCGAGCGGCTTGACCTTGCCGTTCGGGCGGCGGACCCATCCGGTCCAGTCGCCGAAGGGTCCCGCCTGACCGACGACGGTTCCGTTCGGCGTGATGCCGGTCGCCTGGGCGTCGACCGGGGCGTCGAGCACCTCGACCGTCCCCGGCCGGGCGGCCGGCCAGCGCAGGGCGCTGAACTCGCCGGGCACGATGTCGGAGCCGTAGCCGACGATGTCACCCGCGGAGTTGATGGCGGTGACGAAAATGCCGGTGGACGGCGGCACCGGCAACTGCTGGAGCTTGCCGTCGCGGTACGTCCACGGCCGTCCGATGCCGCTCTCCGCCCAGCCGTTGGCGATCACGGTGCCGCTCTCGTTGATGTCGACCGGGTGGAGTCCGTTGCCCGGCGCCACGATCTCGGTGAGCCGCTGCCTGTCCCAGACCAGCAGCAGGTACTGGTTCTCGCTCTCACCGACCCGCAGGGCCGTGCCGGCGACGAAGCGGCCCGACGGGTCGATCGCGCTCGCGTCGGCGCGGTAGGTGTCCGTCGGGTAGGGCAGTGTGCTGATGGCGCAGGCGCTGGCGGTGGTCCTCGCGGGCGCGGCGGTCGCCGTCGAGGACAGGGCGACCCCGAGGGAGGCGGCCAGCAGTCCGGCGGCGGTGCCGGCGAGCATCCTGCGTCGAGCGGTGTACGTCATCTCTTCTCCCCGTGTGAAGCCCGGCGTTCCCGGGCATCGACTTATGCCAGATCCACACCGGAAGACGTCACACGGTTGCGGCCTGTCCGATGAGCGACGTGATCGGTCCTGCCGGCTTGCGGTCTGCTATGGACGGCTGGAGGGCCCTTGCCCGGTATCCGTCGTGGCCTCAGGATCGGACGCGTGATCATCGACCCACGTCCGGGCCGCGCGCTGGACTACCACCTGGTCCTGCCCGCATCGGACGGCCACGACGGGGAGAGCGTTCTCGTCGAGGAGTTCACCCGCCAGGACGACCTCTGCGCCACCGGGCTGCACAGCGCGAGTTGGACACCGAGCGATGGCTGGTGGAGTTCCGCCTCGCTGAGCCGCGGTCTGCGGGCGGACCCCGCCGTACTCGCCCGGGTCGTTCCCGTCGGACGCGCCGAGGCGGCAGACGCCTACCGACGCCTCGGCGGCGGTGACCTCCCGTCCGAGGTCGTGCTGCGGACGTACTTCCGCGACCATCAACCGATCGCGGCGGCCACGCCCCTGCGACTCGGCCCGACCCAGCCGCCGCCGGAGGGCTTTCACGAACGACGCGTGTACCGCGTCCTGTTCGCGAAGGACCTGCGGGCGGAGCAGGTGACGGCCTTGCGAAGCCGCTGGCGCACGACGGGCGGTGGCACCGCCGGATCGGTCGCCGACGGGCGTCACGACAGTGGCGGCGCCCGGTTCACCTGGGACCTGAGACGGGTCAGCCACACACTCGCCTGGGGCCTCGACGTGACGGTCCTGATGCGAGAAGGCGGGGCCCCGGCGGTGCGCGAGACCCTGATGAACCTCACGAACCTGCTGCGGCAGCAGGGGCTGATCACCGTGACGACCGAACGGTTCGCCTAACCGCCGTGCCGATTTTGCAATGATGTACGTCGATGTTGCCAGAGTGGTGCCAGACGTGTTGGAATGGCTCGTATCGCCGCAGCGCGGGGGCAACCGCGCTGGAAACGGCCAGCGCGGGAGCAGCGCAGTGCCGGCAGCGCGCCGATTGGGCAGCCGCTCGCCTGTCGCACAGCCGGGCCATCTCCGTGACGACGGACAGCTCGCCGTTCCCGTCGTCCGCACCCCCGACACATGCCCCCGATGGCCGACGCGCCCGCCGGGGCGTCCGGTCCGGTCCGTGAGGACGCCGGAACCGGCGACGAGGTGAGAGGCAATGATGAGTTCCCCAGAGAGTGCCGCCAGGTGGTACCGCAACCGCCTGGTGTGGGTGGCGGTGATCCTGCTGGCGGTGTCGGCCGGTGCGGTCGTACTGATCAGGCAGGCGAATCAGGACGCGAAGCCGGCGGACCTGCAGGCCCAGATCACCGCCCGGATGCGGACGACGCTCGAACAGGCCGACCCGGGGCAGCACAACCATGCCGGCCACGGCGCCCAGCAGGTGGCCACCGAGGGTAAGCCGCCGGTGATCTGCGGGGTCCGCGTCTACGGGTACGAGCCGACCGACGCCGCCGCGCTGGCCGACGTGCGTACGGTCTACGGCTTCCACCTGTGCGGAGTCGCCGAGAAGAAGCGCCCCTGGGACGTGGCGGTCAAGCTGGCCGGGCCCGTGATCATGGATATGTCGACAAACCCTCCGGGCATCCAGGTGGTGGAGGCGACCGCCGATGTCATGTTCGTCGACCGGCTTCGGCAGATGTTCCCGGACAAGTACGAGGAGTTGGCGCTCAAGGAGGCGTTGACCCAGTCGGAGATGGCCGACCAGCGTCGCCGGTACGACGCCGCAGCCGGCCTCTGAGCACGTTCCCCCGCTCGGTGGTGACCGCTCTGACCACCTCATATCCCATTTTAGATAGATCAGCATTGATATTTAGACACATGGATGTAACAGTGGGTTTGGGAGCGTTCCCACCCGATCACCCCCGAGAACGGAGGATGAACCGTGCGTTCAACCAAGTCCGATCAATCCGGCGGGCGACCCCGGTCAACCGTCCGTCGGTCCCTCCAGGCGCTGGTCCTGCTGTTCGCCATGGTGGCCGGCGCACTGCCCTCGGTCGGCGCGGCCCAGGCACACGGCACCGTCATCAACCCGGCGACTCGCGCCTACCAGTGTTGGAAGACCTGGGGCAACCAGCACACGAACCCGGCCATGCAGCAGCAGGACCCGATGTGCTACCGGGCGTTCCAGGCCAACCCCGACACCATGTGGAACTGGATGAGCCAGCTGCGCGACGGTCTCGGCGGCCAGTTCCAGGCCCGCACCCCGGACGGGCAGCTCTGCAGCAACGCCCTCTCCCGGAACGACTCGCTCAACCAGCCGGGAGCCTGGAAGTCGACCCCCGTCAGCCGCAACCTGACGGTCCAAATGTACGACCAGGCCAGCCACGGCGCTGACTACTTCCAGGTCTACGTCTCGAAGCAGGGGTTCAACCCGGCCACCCAGAAACTCGGGTGGGGCAACCTGGACCTGATCGCGACGACCGGCCGCTACGCGCCGGCGCAGAACATCTCGTTCAACGTCTCGATCCCGTCCTCGCGCAGCGGGAACCACATCCTGTTCGTGATCTGGAAGGCGTCGCACATGGACCAGACGTACATGTGGTGCAGCGACATCACCGTCAGCTGACGGCAGGACTCGACAGCCACCACAGACGTCGAGGGCGGGTTCTCGGTCTCCCGAGAACCCGCCCTCGACCTGCTATCCGCTGGTGGAGCTGAGGGGATTTGAACCCCTGACCCCCTCGATGCGAACGAGGTGCGCTACCAGTCTGCGCCACAGCCCCCCACCGGCGAACCGGCTTCGGTCCCACCCGGCTTGCACCGGGCGGGCCGGCAGCAAGGCTAACAGGTCGGCCGCCTCCACCGCGAATCCGCCCCCGGTGCGCCGCACCGGCCCGTTCCGAGATCCACTCGACGTCCTGGAAACCGGGGCATCCCGGACACTCAGACACCACCCCTTCCCGGAAATCGAGTCGATCAAGCGTCCGACGAGGGCCGCGAGAGCGGGCCAAGCACCCGGGCGAGCGCGGTCACGCGCCGCGGCCGGCCTCGTAGGGGCGGCCGCGCAGGCCACCCGAGCGGCGGTACGAGACCGAGCCGCCGTTGACCGCCGCCGGCAGGTCCGCGGGGCGGTCGAGGCCCATGGCGGCTCGGCGTACCACCTCGCGTTGGGCCGCCAGACGACGCTGCGCCTCCCGGCGGGCCGCCGCGCGACGGGCCTGCTCGCGGCGGACCTCGGCCTGGCGGGCGGCCAACCACGCCGCCTCCCGGGCCCGGGCGCGACGCCGGCGGCGAGCGGCGAGGGCTCGCCTGCGCAGGTGTACGACGTACACGGCCAGCAGCATGAAGGTGACCGAGAAGCCGATCCAGAAGCCGGGGCTGACGAACAGCACGCCGATCAGCTCGACGACGTTGAGCAGCAGCAGCGCGGCGAGCACGCGGCGTCGCCGGTACACGGCGGGGGTGTGCTGCCGGCGCGGCGGACGGCGGCGGGGACGCTTCGCAGCCGGCGGCACGGCGCGCAACCGGCCGGAGCGACGGGCCGCCGGGGGCGCGGAGACCGGTACGGCCAACTTCCCCGTAGTCGCATCTTCGCTGAGGGTGACGACAAGCGAGCGCGGCGGGTGGAGGGGCTGCCGTCCCGGCACAGTGCGACGCCGCCGACGGCGTTGGAGCACCCGCGCCGTCGACTGCGCCCGCTCCGCCACCAGCCGCTCGGTGGCGTCGTACCGGCGAACCAGCGCCGGGGCCAGGGCGAGCAGGCCGGCGGCGGCGAGGACGGCGAGGAGCACCGAGGTCGGCACCCTCACCCCTCCCGTCACCGAATTCGGAGCAACCGCTCCCCGACCGCAGGATCTTCCACCGATCACGCCTGAGCGCGTGGATCATCCGGGCGGTGAGCGCTTGCCGCAGCTTGCAGTTACTTGAGGTTACGGTGAACCGACCGGGATACCGCAGCGCCGCGCCGATCCCGTGCGTGGGACAGTCGTTACCGCGCGGTCGCGCGGATCCGGTGCCAGCGGGCCAGCAGACCGCCCTCGGCGGCGACCTCCTCGCTCGTCATCGCGTATCCGATGTGGTCGCGCCACGCGCCGTCGATGTGCATGTAGCGCACGTGGTACGACTCCTCGCGGAAGCCCAGCTTCTCCACCACCCGCCGCGACGGGCGGTTCTCCGGCCGGATGTTGACCTCGATCCGGTGGAGTCCACCGGGGCCGAACGCGTGGTCGACGGCGAGCGCGAGCGCGGTCGGGATCACACCCTGGCCGGCGACCCGGGCGTCCACCCAGTACCCGACGTATCCGGAGCAGAAGGCGCGGCGCACGATGCTGCCGACGTTGAGGTGCCCGACCAGCCGATCCCGGTCGGCCTCGCGCAGGCAGACCGCGAACGGCATTCCCTCGCCCTCACGGGCCGAGCGCCGCTGGTCGCGGTGCACCCACCGGAACGCGGCCGGCGAGTTCAGCTCGTCCCAACCGCCCGGCAGCGACGACTCCCAGGGGGCCAGCCAGGCCTGGTTGGCCCGGCGTACCTGCGACCAGGCCGCCGCGTCGGAGCGCCGGTACGGGCGCAACAGCACCGGCCCGTCGACCAGCACCGCCGGCCAGCCGGGCGCACGGACCGGTCCGAAGAGACTCACCCGCACAGTCTCCCGCGCGGGACCGGTTCGCGCGCAAGTGGACTCCCGACATCCCGTCCGGGGGATCTCACCGACGGCGGTCCAGCAGCAGCACGTCCACGGTGGAGCCGGCGGCGGCGCTGGTGACCCGCTCGCCGAGCACCAGGAGCCCGTTCGCCTCGGCCAGGCCGGAGAGGGTGAACGGCCCCCCACGCAGCGGTTGCACGGTGTAACCGCCGCCGCGTCGCTCGGCGACGTGTGCGGGCCGGAACTCGCGCAGCCCGCCGGGTGAGGACACGGTCTCCAGCAGGTGCGCCCGGACGCTGGGACGGAACACCGGCTCCGCGCCGGCGAGCAGTTGGATCGCCGGCCGCGCCAGCACCTCGAAGCCGATCAGCGCGGCGCCCGGGTCGCCGGGCAGGCAGACCACCGGCACCTCCTCGGCGCCGACCGTGCCGAACCCGAGAGCGGTGCCGGGATAGAGCGCCACGTCGGTGAAGGCCACCGGTCCGGCCCGGCCGCCCTCGCGACGGGACAGGATCCGCCGGACCATGTCACCGGGGCCGGTGCCGGTCCCGCCGGTGGTGATGATCAGATCGGCCCGCAGGGTCTGGTCCTCCAGCAGGCCACGCAGCCCTTCCGGGTCGTCGTCGCAGATGCCCACCCGGTACGCCAGCGCGCCCACCTCGGCCGCGGCGGCGGTCAGCGCGTGCGAGTTGGCGTCCACCACCTGACCGGGCTGGCTGCCCCGGCCCACGTCGACCAGCTCGTCCCCGGTGGCCACGATGACCACCCGTGGACTCGGCCGGACCACCACGTGGCCGATGCCGGTGGCCGCGAACACGGCGACGAGGGCCGGGGAGACGTACGTGCCGGCGCGGGCGAGCAGGGTGCCGGCGGGCAGCTCCTCACCGGCGCGGCGGACGCCGTACCCCCGCTTGGGGGTGCGGAAGATCTCGACGGCGGCCATGCCCTGGTCGGTCCACTCCACCGGGACCACCACGTCCGCGGCGACCGGCAGGGGCGCCCCGGCGGCCACCGAGAAGCACGCGCCCGGGGTGAGCCGCACCGGTCGCCAGCTCGCCGCGCCCAGGTCGCCGACCACGTTGAGCCGGATGCTCCGGCCGCCGGGCGTGCCGGAGGGGGCCGGGACGTAGCTCGGGCCCCGGCCCCCTCCGGAGATGTCCTCCCAGCGGGCCGCGTACCCGTCCACGGCCGCCTGGTCGAAGGCCGGGAAGGCGTGCGGCGCGACGACGTCCTCGGCGAGGACGTTGCCGTGCGCCTGGGTGAGGTCGAGGTCGAGTGGCGGCAGCGCGCGTAACCTGCGCAGCACGCTGCCCAGGTAGTCGGCGAGCGGCGTCAACTCGTTCGCGGCCGCCTCGGCGTCGGCCGTCGCGGTCATGTACCAGATCCGCCTGCCGCGTCGGCCTTGACGAACTCGGCCAGCCAGGAGCGGAACTCGCTGCCGAGGTCCTCGCGCTCGGCGGCGATCTGCACGACCGTCTGGAGGTAGCCCAGCGGCATGCCGGTGTCGTAGCGGGTGCCCCGGTAGACGATCGCGTGCACCGGGGTGCCCTCGGTGCGGAGCAGCTCCATGGCGTCGGTCAGCTGGATCTCGCCACCACTGCCCGGCTTGGTCCGCCGGATCGCGTCGAAGATCGTGCCGGGCAGCACGTACCGGCCCAGCACGGCCAGGTTGCTCGGCGCGTCCTCCGGCTGCGGCTTCTCCACCATGCCGGTCACCTTGACGACCTCGCCGATGTCGGTCAGGTCGCCCTCGGCGGGCTCGACCGAGGCGATGCCGTACCGCTTGGTGTCGGCCGGGTCGACCTCGAAGAAGGCGAGCACCACGCCACCGGTGCGGGCCTGCAACTCCAGCATGGCCGGCAGCAGCGGCTCGGACGGCTTCACGAACTCGTCCCCGAGCAGCACCGCGAAGGGCTGGTCGCCGACGTGGGCCTCGGCGTACCCGATCGCGTGCCCGAGGCCGAGCTGCTCCGGCTGCCGGACGGTGTAGATCTCGGCCAGCTCACCGGGCCGACGCACGGCCGCCAGCCGCTCGGCGTCGCCCTTCTCCTCCAGCCTGGTCTCCAGGTCGGGGCGACGGTCGAAGTGGTCCACCATCGACGTCTTACCCCGACCGGTGATCAGCAACACGTCACCGATGCCGGCCTGGGCGGCCTCCTCGACGATGTACTGCAGCACCGGCCGGTCGACGACCGGCAGCAGCTCCTTGGGAACCGCCTTGGTGGCCGGCAGGAAGCGGGTGGCGAGTCCGGCGGCCGGGATGACGGCCTTGACCGCCAGGGGACGGCCGGTCGCGGCGACCGTCGCTGAGGGGTTCGCTGAGTGCTCCGACATGCCGCGAGACTATCGGCCACGGCTCTGCCGCGGCGGGTGTGGCCCAGAAGACGCGCCGCCGCCCGGCCCCGGCCGCGCCGCGTCCGGACCGGCTCGCGCGGCGTCCACCGGGCCGTCCGCCGGTTCCGGCCGCGCGTGCGCGGGCCCCGGACGGTTCGCTTCGGGTACGCCCGCAGCCGACTCCGACCGGGCGTGGCCGCCCGGCTCCCGCGGGACCTGCGCGGGCCGGCCGGCTCTCGGCAGCCCGTCGGGTGGGCTGACCGCGCCGGCCGGCACCGGGATCTCCCGCATCGGCACGTCCGGGCGGACCTCCGCGACGCGGTAGGTGTCCCGACCGGCGGCCTTGGCCACGTAGAGGGCGTCGTCGGCGGCCTCCAGCACCTCCCGCCCGGTGCTGCCGTGGTCCGGGTAGACGGCGATGCCGACCGACACGGTCACCACGATCGGCCCCGCGTACGCCTCGACGGCGATCGGCGTCTCGCGTACCGCCGCGCCCAGCCGTTCCGCGACGATCGCCGCGCCCCGGGCGTCGGTCTCCGGCAGGAGCAGCACAAACTCCTCCCCGCCCTGCCGGAACGCCAGGTCCACCTCGCGGATCTCGCCGCGTACCCGCCGGGCGAACTCCGCCAGCACGGTGTCCCCTGCCGCGTGCCCGTACGTGTCGTTGACGTCCTTGAAGCGGTCCAGGTCGAGGGCGAGGACGCTGAGCATCCGGCCGAACCGGCTGGCCCGCTCGACCTCCCGGCGGATCGACTCGCGCAGGTAGCGGTAGTTCCACAGCCCGGTGAGCGGGTCGGTGAGGGAGAGCCGCTGGGCCTCCTCGTGCACCCGCACGTTCTCCACCGCGACGGCCGCGTGCCCGGCGAAGGTCCGCAGGGTGACCAGGTCGTCGTCGTCGAACTCGGCCGCGCCCACCCGGTCGTAGAGCGCCAGCACGCCGAGGGCCACCGCCGGAGAGACCGCATCGTCGGCGGTCCGCTCGCCGCCCAGGATGGTCCGCTCGCCGCCCGGGATGGTCGTCGTGCCGCTGCCGAGCCCGGTCGTGCCCGGTGCGGCGAAGGGGACCGCCACGTAGGTGCGGCAGCGCGGCTCGCCGGTCGGCGGCTCGGTCGGTTCCACGCGTCCCCGCTGCGGCTCGCCGGTCGCGGCCACCGCGCCGACCACGCCGACGCCGACCGGCACCCGCAGGGTCTGCGGGCCGTCCGGGTCGGGGGCCGGCCAGCGCCCGTCCAGACCCTCACTGCACTGTGCCACCAGCACCCCACCGGTCTCCACCAGCAGCACCGCGCCGGCCCGCGCGCCGGTGGCCGCGATGGCGCTGTGCAGGATCACCCGCAGGATGCGTTGCAGATCGTGGGTGCTGGCCAGGGTGTCGCCGAGCACCGCGAGGTGCCCGCGGAGCTGGTCACGGCTGCTGGTGAGCGCCGCGACGTACGAACCGGTCTCGCGGGTCATCCGGTTGAACGCCTCGGCGAGCCGACCCAGCTCGTCCCGGCCGCGCACCGGCACCCGGGCGGTCAGGTCGCCGTGCGCCACCCGGTCGACCGCGCCGGCCAGCTCCACCAGGGGCCGGGTGGTCACCCGGGCCAGCCGCCACGCGGTCAGCACGGCGAGCAGCCCGGCCAGGGCGACCACGCCGGCCAGCGTGATGTGCAGACCCGGCGGCCTGGTGCTCGGCACCGACAGCACCAGCGGCAGCGGCTGGCCCACGGACGGTCCGACCCGGCGCACGTACCGACCCTTGGTGGTTTCGGTGACCCGCTCGCCGGTGCTGTGGCCGGCGGCGGCCAGCACCCCGTCGCGTACCTCGCGGGACTCGGTGGTGTGGGTGAACCGGGCGGCGCTCGCGCCGCCGTCGAGCAGCGTGACCGCGACTCCGCTCACCGCCGCCAGCCGGGCCACGAAGGCCGGGTCGACGAGCTGCGCGGCGGCCACACTGCCCAGCAGGGCGCCGGCCGCGTCCCGCCGGTCGACGTGGGCCGCCAGCGCGCGGACCGGGCCGGACGTCGCGGCGACCGGCTCGGAACAGTCCCGCCAGGGTGTCGACGGCGCGCCCGGCGAGACGTACGTGGCCCGCCCGCTGACGTCGCTGACCAGCACCGCCGCGGCCAACCCCCGGCCGACGAGCTGGCCGGCGACGATGGCCGGATCACCGGTGAGGGCGACCGCGTCGGCGGCGGCACGTAGCTGCTGGCAGAGCGCGTCGACCGAGGTACGCACCGCGGACGCCGCCACGGCGAGGCGTTCGGTGGACCGGGTGCGGTCGACGGCCGTGACGGTGGAGGCGACGAAGAACGCACCGAGCAGGACCGGGCCGAGCACCACCACGAGGAAGGCTGCCGTCAACCGCCCGCGTAGCGTCACTCGGTCCCCCCGGAAGTTCCGCCTCCGTTGCTTGCGATGCTGACACAGAGCAACCGTGGGAGTGGCGTTGCGTCAGGAGTGTTGCGTGTCAGATTTTTCTGATGAAGCGGAAGTGACCCGTGTGACGAAGCGGGACACCCGGATACGGCTGCTCGCCCACCGTCGGACCCTGGACGACGCGGCGCGGGCCGCAGCCGCCCGGCGCGTCCAGGCCGAGCTGGTCGCCCTGGTACGCCGGCTGCGACCGCGCCGGATGACGGCGTACGTGCCGGTCGGCTCCGAGCCGGGCGGGGCCGACCTCGCGGAGGTGTTGCGCGGGGCGTTGCCGGCCGAGGGTGAGTTGCTGCTTCCGGTGCTTCGCGCGGATCTCGACCTGGACTGGGCGCCGTACACCGGTCCGCACGCGCTGGCCGCCGCCGGCCGGGGCCTCCGGGAGCCGGTCGGCCCCCGCCTCGGCGTGGCCGCCGTCTCCGGCGCGGAACTGGTGGTCGTGCCGGCGCTCGCCGTCGACCACCACGGCCGGCGGCTGGGCCGCGGCGGCGGCTCCTACGACCGGGCGCTGGCACGGGTGCCCACGGCGAGCCTGACCGTGGTGCCGTTGCACGACGGTGAGCTGGTCGAGGCGCTGCCCACCGAGCCGCACGACCGTCCGGTCCGCGCGGTGGTCACCCCCTCCGGCGGAATGCGTACGCTTGATGACGGCCCGGGTACGGCGCAGGGTGTCGCGCCCCACACGTCCGCTGGACGAACCCGGCCCGAATGACGCACCATTGGCACTCGAATACGTCGAGTGCCAACTGGCCGAGTCCAGATACCGGAGGAGAACGTGCCTACGTACCAGTACGCCTGCACCGCGTGCGGTCACCAGCTCGAGGCGGTGCAGTCCTTCTCTGACGAGCCGCTGACCGAGTGCCCGGCGTGTCAGGGGCGGCTGCGCAAGGTCTTCAACTCCGTCGGCGTCGTCTTCAAGGGCTCAGGCTTCTACCGCACCGACTCCCGCGCGTCCGGCTCGGAGACGTCGGCCGGCGGCGCGGCCAAGCCGGCCAAGTCCGAGTCGTCCTCGTCCTCGTCCTCGGGTGGAGACTCCGGCTCGTCGTCCTCGACGTCCTCGACGTCCGGGTCGTCCTCGTCCGGGTCGTCCTCGTCGTCCGGCGGGTCGGGCGGCGGCAAGGCGGCGGCCAGTTCGGCGTCCTGATTCCGCTCGGCCTAAGACCGCCACGTCGGCGCTGCGCCGCTGAGCCCTGGACGGGGTCAACCCTGCCCGGGGCTCAGTCCCAGTGCGGAGGGCGTTGGGCGAGGAGCCAGTCGTCGTTTCCTGCGCTGCGCTCGCCCCAGCCGTGGTCGGTGTCGTCCGAGGTCTGCTCGGGCAGCACCACGAAGTCGTCGCTCAGGTCGACGGTGCGGTCGTCATCGCCGCGCGCGACCGCGGCGCCGGGATCCTCGGTGCTCACGAGCGGCAAGACTAGCGCAGGCCGCCCGCTCCGTTGGTAGCCTCGGACGGCGTGACGACCCCCAGCGGTGGCAGCACCCCCGACGACTACTGGCGTCGACCCGGGACCGACGACCGTCCCACGGCGGACCAACCGCCGCCCGCCACACCACCCACCGACGGGTACGCGGGGCCACCACCGAGCGTGCCGCCTCCGGCGGGCTGGCGTCCTCCCGTACACCTGGAGCCGGCGCCGCCACGACGCCTGCCACCGCAGAACACGGCCGCCCTGGACGCGGCGGAGCAGCGGTCGCAGCGGGTCACCTACGGTTTCGGTGCCGCCGCCGCCGTGGTGGTGGTGGCCCTCGTCTGCCTGCTCTGCTCGCGGATCCTCTTCTGACCACCGCGCCACTGGGCGGCGGCCGGCAGCGACCGTCGGTCCGCGCTGGTCAGAGGGTGGTGCCCCAGACGGCCTCGGCACCGGAGTGACCGGTCAGAGCGACGTAGACCAGGGCAGCGAGCGACAGCGCGACGGCGGCCACCGCGAGCACCGGCGTCACCAGGGCCGGCAGCCGTGGCACCCGGGGGTGTCCGCTGGTCGCCACGAGCAGCGCGATGGCCACGATCCCCAGCGGCACCACGATCCGGAAGAGGATGTCGCCGTAGCGCGAGTGCTCGAAGATCTGGTCGAGGATCTGCCCCTGGTAACCACGGGCGACCAGGGCGTCGGTGAGCGCCTCACCCGACTCGACGGCCACGAAGGCGGTCACCGGCGTCACCACGGCGAGGATGCCCAGCGCCCAGTCCAGTCGGTGCCGCCAGCGCGGCAGCCCCACGTACGCGATGGCCAGCACCGCCAGCAGGGGGACGAAGACCACCATCGCGTGCACGACGAAGACGTGTGTCGGTAGACCCAGAATCTTCTCGAACATCGACACCTCCAGGCGGATCGCGGTCCCGGGGTCGTCAGCGTACGTACGAACCGCTGGTCGTCCCCGGGCTCTCCCCCGAAAGACACGCGCACGGCGCTGACGAGGTTCAGTGTCCGGATCGATCTTTACGAGCTGTGTTCGTGACCACCGCCCTCGGCCGACTGTTGTCGTCGCTGGTCGCGCGTGCTGTCATTGGCGCGTGTCCAGAGGTGAGGAACTGCTGCGATCGCGGGGGCTGCGCGTCACCCGACCGCGCCTGGCGGTGCTGGATGTCCTCGCCGACGGTGGCCACCTGGAGGTCGACGAGATCACCCGGCGGGTCCGGGAACGCCTCGACTCCGTCTCCACCCAGGCGGTCTACGACGTGCTGGGGGCGCTGAGCAGGGCCGGGTTGTCCCGCCGGATCGAGCCGGCCGGCAGCCCCGCCCGGTACGAGGCACGCGTCGGCGACAACCACCACCACGTGGTCTGCCGGGGCTGCGGCGAGATCGCCGACATCGACTGCGCGGTCGGCAGCGCGCCCTGCCTGGATCCGGGCGTCGCGCACGGCTTCGAGGTGGACGAGGCGGAGGTGACCTTCTGGGGTCTCTGCCCGAGCTGTCAGTCGCGGCGCGCCGCCGACGGCTGACCCCTCCCCGTCGCCGGGACCCCGGCCGGCCGGGCTGGCCGGCACCGACGCGCCGGCCGTGGCACGCTTGGTCGGTGGACTCCGATGACCTCGGCCTCTTCGGTCCGGGTTCGGTCACGTGGAAGGTGCACGAGGAGCCGATCCTGATCGTCGCCGGCCTGCGCTCGCTCTACCTCCAGGCGTTGCACCCGCGCGCCATGGCCGGCGTCGCGCAGAACAGCGACTACCGCACGGACGCGTGGGGACGGCTGGTCCGCACGGCCACCTACGTGGAGACCACCGTCTACGGCACGACCCTGGACGCGGAGCAGGCCGGCGCGCGGCTGCGTCGACTGCACGCCCGGCTGCGGGCCACCGACCCCGCCACCGGCGAGCAGTTCCGGATCGACGACCCGGCCCTGCTGCGCTGGGTGCACGTCACCGAGGTCGAGTCGTTCCTCAGCACCGCCCGCCGGGCCGGTCTGCCGCTCACCGATGACGAGGTGGACGGCTACTACACCGAGCAACGTCGGTCAGCCGCCCTCGTCGGGCTGGACCCGGCCACGGTGCCGGGCACCGCCGCCGAGGTCCAGGATTACTACCGTGCCGTTCGGCCGGAGCTGCGGATGACCCGGGAAGCCGCCGAGACGGCGCTGTTCCTCACCGCCCCACCGCTGCCGTGGAAGCTCGGCCTGCCGGCCCGGCTGGGCCTCAACCTCGGTCCGCCACGGTGGGCGTACCTCGGGATCGCCGGAACCGCGCTCGCGCTGCTCCCCCCGTGGGCCCGGCGGATGTACGGCGGGTTGGGGCTGCCCACCACCGAGTTGTCGGCGGATCTCAGCGTTCGCGCGCTGCGACTGGCGCTCGGCGCGGTGCCGCGTCGCTACCTGGAGGGGCCGTTGGTTCAGGCCGCCAAGCAACGGGCGGCGGACCGAGCGGCGCTGGCCGGCTGACCGACCCCACGTGCGCCGCGTCGAGCTGGCCGACGGACGCGATCAGCCCTCGACGGTTCGTTCCACGGCCGCCCACGGCTCCTTGCCCGGGGTCTGCGCCCCGGTGGGACAGTGCCGCCGGTAGTCGCACCAGCCGCAGCGCGGCCCGGGCGCGACCGGGAACGCCTCGTCGGCGTCACCGCCGTCGGCGACGACCCGCTCGGCGGCCATGATGTCGCGGGCCGTGTCCTCCGCGCGGGTCAACTGGCGGGCCAGCGACTCGACCGTGTGGTCGTGACCGGCGACCGTGCCGGTCGGCAGGTGGTGCAGCTCGACCCGGCGGCACGGCCGGCGGAACACCCGCTCGGCCGCGTACGCGTAGAGGGCCAACGCCTGCGAGCCCCGGGCGTCGTCGGCGTCCAGCCCGGTGCGGCCCGTCTTGTAGTCGACGATGACCAGCTCCGGACCCTCCGGGCCCGGCCGGGAGTCGATGCGGTCGGTGCGGCCGTTGAAGGCCAGGACGGCGGTCTTGACCGCCACCACCCGCTCGACACCGAGCGGGTCGGAGTCCGGCTCCAACGTCTCGACGTACGCCTCCAGCCAGCTCAGCGCCCGCCGGTAGGCGGCCCGCTCCTGCTCGTCGTCGCGGTAGCCCTCACGGACCCAGGTGCCCTTGAGCAGGGTGGCCAACGCTTCGGGGCGGCGTCGGTCGGCGGGCAACGCGTACCAGTTCTTCAGGGCGGTGTGCACGCTGGCGCCGAGTGAGTTGTGGGCCCAGGGCGGACCCTTCTGCGGTGCGGGACGGTCGACGTAGGAGTAGCGGTAGCGGCGGGGGCAGTCGGCGTACGTACCGAGTTTGCTCGGGGTGCAGACGAACAGCCGCTCCGGCATCCCCTCGAAGCCGAGCTGCTCGGCGCCGCCGGGACGCTGCTGAGGGGTCCGACCGCCAGCGGCGGATCGTCCGGATGAAGAGGCTCGTCGCACGCCTGCGATCCTGCCATCCACCCCCGACATCCGGACTGTCCCGGTCAGGTCATGTTCACGTAGTGCGTGACGAAGGCGGCCACCGCGTCGGCGATGAGCTGGACGGCGATCGCGGCAAGGAGCAGGCCGGCGATCCGGGTCAGCACCTCGATGCCGCCGGGGCGCAGGATCTTGACGATGCCGCCGGAGAAGCGCAGCACGATCCACACGGCGACCATGACGGCGAGGATCGCCGCGGCGATCGCGGTGTAGTCGCCGAACCCGTCGGCCTGCTGGACGAAGAGCATGGTCGCCACGATGGCGCCCGGTCCGGCCAGCAGCGGGGTACCCAGTGGCACCAGCGCGATGTTCGAGGTGACCTGCTGGCTGGGGTCGTCGGCCTTGCCGGTCAGCAGCTCCAGGGCGACCAGGACGAGCAGCAGCCCACCGGCGGCCTGCAAGGCGGGCAGGTCCACGTGCAGGTAGTCGAGCAACGTCTGCCCGGCCACCGCGAAGATCACGATCACACCGAGAGCGAGCGCGACGGCCTGCCACGCCGCCCGGTTACGGTCGCGCGCGGGCAGCGGCCCGGTCAGCGCCAGGAAGATCGGCATCATGCCCGGGGGGTCGGTGATCACCAGCAGGGTCACGAAAACCTCGCCGAACAGCTTCAGATCCACGTGAGCAACCTAGCCGCGTCACGGTGGGCGAAATACGCGGATCAGACCGAAGCGACCTCGGTCACCCCGGCGGCGACGATCCGCTCGTACGCCTCGACACCGGTGGTGAACGCGCCGAGCCGGACGGTCTTGTGGGTGCCGTGGAAGTCGGAGGAGCCGGTCACCAGGAGGTCCAGCTCGGCGGCGAGCGCCCGGACGTGCGCCCGTTCGGCCGGGCTGTGGTCCTCGTGGTCGGCTTCCAGCCCGGCCAGCCCGGCGGCGGCCAGCTCGGCGATCAGCTCGTCGGGCACCACCCGGCCACGTCGGGTGGCCCGGGGATGGGCGAACACCGGTACGCCCCCGGCGGCCCGGACCAGCCGGACCGCCCGGAAGACGTCGATGTCCTCCTTCGGCAGCCGGTACCGCTCACCGAGCCAGTCCGGGCCGAACGCCGCGCGGGTGTCGGCGACCAGGCCGGCGCGGATCAGCGCCTGCGCGATGTGCGGGCGACCGACTGTCCCGCCGGCCGCGCCGGCGAGGATCTCCGGCCAACTCACGTCGATGCCGTCGGCGCGCAGCAGCGCCACGATCCGCTCACCGCGCTCCTCACGGGCGGCCCGCACCCGGGCCAGCTCGGCGACCAGCTCCGGGTGTTCCGGGTCGAACAGGTAGGCCAGCAGGTGCAGTGGGATCGCCGGATCCGCGCCCTCCCAGCGGCAGGACAGTTCGGCGCCCCGGATCAGGAGCAGGCCGGGCGGCAACGCCCGTACGGCCGGCGCCCAGCCCGCGGTGGTGTCGTGGTCGGTGATGGCCAGCACGTCCAGACCGGCGTCCGCGCCGGCACGGACGAGTTCGGCCGGCGTCAGCGTGCCGTCGCTGGCGGTCGAGTGGGCGTGCAGGTCGATCCGGGGCGCGGAGCCGGTACGCGAGGTCACTCCCCGACGCTACCGAGCGGACCCGAAGCAGACTCGCGTAGGTGGGGCGGAGATCCCCGCCGCCCGGCCCGATAACCCGGCGGATCCGGCAGGGTCAGGAGCCGCTGACCAGGATCGGTCGGTCGCCGGGCTCGAGGCCGGCCACGGGCATCGACTCGGCCTGTTCGCCGGCACGGACCCGCTTGACGTTGACCCGGACCAGCCAGCCGGAGCTGTCGACGTAGGCGACGTCCGAGTCGCTCGTCCAGGCGACCGCGCCGCTCACCGCCGGGCCGACGGGTACGGCGTCCAACGTCGTACCGAGCCGCTCCAGGTCGACCAGCAGGGAGCGGTCGGTCGACCCGACCTTCCCGTTCACCAGGAGCCATCGTCCGTCGTCGGACAGCCCGCCGACGCCGTCCGGGCTCAACCGGCTGCCGCAGGCGGTACGTGCCGCTTTCGTGGCCCGCTTCGGATCGACAAGTGTCAGGCAGGTTTCGTCCGCCGAGTTCGCCGGCACCTGGCTGACCAACCGCCCGTCCGGCAGCGAACCGTAGACGTTCAGGGTGTCCTGCTCGGGCACCTCGGTCAGCTTGTCCGCGCCGGGCCGCCACAGGACGTGACCCGGCCGGGTCGGATCAAGTCGGACCACCAGGCTGCTGCCGACGAACCGGACGGGTTGCGCGCTGTCCGGGACCGCGATACGCACCGTGCCGATGAGCTGGGTGCCGACGACTCCCGCCACGAGCAGGTCCCCGCCGTCCCGCCAGGCGACCTGCGTGGCGTCGGGCGCGAGAACGATCTGCCCCGCGCCGGCCAGCAGCACCTGCACCAGGCCGTCGTCCTGGGCGACCCAGAGGGAGCGCCCGGCGGCGGTGGGCGCTCCGACCACCAGCAGACCCGTGCCGTTGGGCAGCCGGTGCGCGAGTTCGGCGGGGCCGACACCGGGCAGCGCCAGGCGCTTGCCGTCGGCGTCGATCAAGGCGCTGGCGAAGAGTACGTCGGCGGGCGCCTTCGACGAGGGCGGAGGCGGGGCGACGCTGGCCGTGGCGAGCGGTTGGGCCGACAGGTCCGGGTCGCCGATGACGACGATGGGCGGCCCCTGCTGGTCGGAGCCGCCGGAGAGGTGTGTCATGCCGGCGCCGATCAGCACGGTGGTGACCACCCCGAGCGCGATACCGACTCCGGCACGCCGCCGTCGGATCCGGTTGGCGCGCCGGATGGCCTGACCGGCCGGGTCGGCGGTCAGTGGACGGGTAACGGCGACCTGGCGCGAGAGAGCCTCCCGCACCGCACCTTCGAGCTGGTCACGTCGCACCTGATTAGGACGCCGCAGGCCACCCGTGAGGTTGTCGGGGAGCCGCGGAAAGACGTTCACTGCTGCTCTCCGGGGCCGGTGCCGACAGGCACGGCCACCGAAGCGGTGGGCAGGTCGACCGCCGGGGCGATCGGATGGGGCGCGGACGGGCGCGGCGCGACCGGCCCGGGCTCGGCCCGACCGACGCTGGGACGCGGCGTCATCGCGGAGCGGGCTCCGGCCAGCCCTCCGACCGAACCGGACGGGACCGCCTCGACAGTCCCGCCGGGTCGGGCAACCTCTCGGGAGCGGGCGGCAGCCGCGTCGCGGCCGCGCCGCGGGGCGGTGCCGGTCCCGGTCGGCGCGGCGGCCAGATCCGGAGTGTCGCCGCCCATGCGGCGGCGCAACGTGGCCAACGCCCTGGATGCCTGACTTTTCACCGTTCCAGGCGAGATGTCCAACAGCGCCGCCGTCTGCGCTTCCGACAGGTCCTCGTAGTAGCGCAGGACGAGCACCGCCCGCTGCCGGCTGGGCAGCTCCTTGAGGTGCCGCCAGAGCAGGTCACGGTCGAGCTGCCGCTCGATCTCGTCGAGGCCCGGGCGCTCGGGCAGCACCTCGGTGGGGCGCTCACCGTGCCAGCGCCGCCGCCACCAGCTCGTCGACGTGTTGACCATCACACGCCGGGCGTACGGCTCGACCGCCTCGATCCCGCCGAGCCGCTTCCACGCGAGGTACGTCTTCGTGAGCGCCGTCTGGAGCAGGTCCTCGGCCGTCGCCCAGTCGCCGGAGAGCAGATAGGCGGTACGGAGCAGGGCGGCGGAGCGAGCCGCGACGAACTCGCGAAACTCCTCCTCCAGGGGATCCCTGCTCGCCACCACACACCTCCGCACCCAAACCGTCCTGGAAGAGTGCCACGTCAGCGGCGTTTCGGTCCATGACGAAAGGTGCGCACTTGCTCCGATGTTCGGACGAAAACTTTCACGCGCCGTCGTCGGCCTTGGCCTCGTCGGCCTCCTTGCCCAACCGCGCCTCGACCGCCTGCGGCTCGTACATCTCTTCGACGACCCGTAGGTAGAGCTCGTTCGGGTTGGGCAGATTCTTGACCTCCCGCAGCGCCTGCTCCTGGCCCGCGGACTCCAGGACGAAGGTGCCGTAGTTGAGCGCCCGGCCGGTCGGGGTCTGCTCGTACTTCATGTCGGTGACCCGGACCAGCGGCATCATGGCGACCTTGCGGGTGACGATGCCGTTGACCACCATGACCCGCTTGTTGGTCAGGATGAACCGGTCATACCACCAGTCGGCGACCTTCCACGCCACCCAGCCCATGACGGCGAACCAGAGCAGCACCGCGATGGTCGTCAACACGCCCACGTTCCGCCCCGCGAGGAAGCCGGAGAGGTAACCGAGCACGAAGGTCGCCGCGACGCCGATCAGGAGCGGGTTGGTGAGGTGGATCCAGTGCCGCTTCCACTCGCCCCGGTAACGCTCGGTGGGGAAGAGGTAACGGGCGACCAGCGAGCTGGGCTCGTCCTCCAGCGGGAGGACCCGACGGGGTGTCGACCCCATGGCGTCGGCGCGCAGCCCCGCCAGCTCCTCCTCGGAGATCTGCGGCGGCTGGCTGGCGGCGTCGGGATCGCGGATCCAGGCCCGACCGGACCGCCCTTCGCCGGCATAGCCGGGCCCCTCGCCGTAGCCGACGTCGTCCGAGAGGGAAGGCCCGTCGGACAGGCCGGGGCCGGCACCGTAGCCCGGGCCGTCATCGGGCCCGATCCGCGGAATCGGCTCGGTGTCGCGCTCGCGACGGTCCCGGTCGGGGTCGTCCGGGTCGAAGGGTGGACCGGAGGGGCTGCCCATCGGCGGCTAGGCGACGAGACTGGTGAAGAAGTCGCCGAACCCCTGGGCGATGTCCATGATCCCGCCGCCCAGCGACTTGAACACATCAGCCGCAGAGTTTGGCCGATAGGCGACGAAGAAGATCAAGAATGCGATTCCGGCCCAGGTGAGGACCTTCTTGACCATGGCGGGCCATCCTCTCGCGCGGCGCCGGGTCCCATTACCGCAGCGGCACCCAGAGTATCAGTGTGGTGTCGTACAGTGAATATCTGCGTCCGTTCTCCGTCAACCCGGAAGAGATGTCAAGCTCTCCCGGACAGGTACGGGGACGGTGCGCCGTACACGAGTTCGGGCGGAGTCCACTCGGTCAGGTCGTGTAACACGACATCCTCCGCGAGCAGATGACCCGCACTCGCCGGCCAGGCTATCGCATGTAGCCACATTCCCCGAGCCTCGCCGGCGTACGCGCTTCGATCCGTCGGAGAATTCACCAACCACAGTGGAGTCGGGTGCCCGCCGACCCTGATCCTGGCCTGCCCGACGTGCTCGGGATGCCCCGGACCGGGGTCGGTCAGCGCGTCGGCGAGCTCCGGTCCGGGATCGGGGCCGGCCAGGCCGGCGAGTCGGGTACCCAGGCCCACGCCCGGTTCCTCGGCCACGAAGACCAGATCCGCCGGGCCGTCGTCGAGCGGTGCGGGCCCCGCGCAGGCCACCGCGGTCGCCCGCACGCCGGTGCGGTCGTCCCCGGCGTACGCCACGCCGGTGAGGGTCCAGCCGGGCGGCAGCGGCCACGGGCACCACAATGGTGTCCCGGGTGGACCGGGAGCCGCGGTGATCCGTTCCACCACGCTCGCGACGATCTCCGCCCCGATGTGTTCGGGCACGTGCAGCGGCGGCACGGGTCCGCAGCGCAGGCACCTCGACTCGGTGTGCATCAGATCCGGCGCCCGTACCGGGCCCCCGCATCTCGGACAACTCACCGCGACACTCACATCCCCACCGTCACCCCACATCGCCGCCACGTCAAGCCGGAACGCCGAAAGCCGGAACGCCGAGCGCGCCGATGGGACGACGGTCAGTCCGGCGGTGGACCGGCGTGCGTCCGGATCCACGCGTGCATGGCAATGCCGCTGGCCACACCCGCGTTGATGGACCTCGTGGAGCCGTACTGGGCGATGGAGTGGAGCTGGGCGCAGGCGGCCCGCGCGGGCGCGGACAGGCCCGGGCCCTCCTGGCCGAAGAGCAGCACGCAGTCACGCGGCAGCACGGCGGTCTCGATCGGCCGGGAGCCGGGCAGGTTGTCGATGCCGAGCACGGGCAGCCGCCGTCCGGCCGCCCAGGCGACGAACTCCTCGATCGTCTCGTGGTGCCGGACGTGCTGGTATCGATCGGTCACCATCGCGCCGCGTCGGTTCCACCGACGCCGACCGACGATGTGCACCTCGGCCGCGTTGAACGCGTTGGCGTTGCGCACCACCGTGCCGATGTTGAAGTCGTGCTGCCAGTTCTCGATGGCGACGTGGAAGCCGTGCCGCCGTCGGTCCAGGTCGGCGACGATCGCCTCGTGCCGCCAGTAGCGGTAGCGGTCGACGACGTTGCGCCGGTCGCCCTCGGCCAGCAGTTGCGGGTCGTAGCGCGGATCCTCGGGCAGGTCCCCGGGCCAGGGGCCCACACCCACCTCAAGCTGGTCGTCGGTCACGGTCATCAGAGAGTACGGCCACCCCGGCGCCCCGCGATCTCAGCCCAGGCCGAGCGCGTCACCGAGCCGGTCCAGGAAGCGTCGGTCCGCCGGGCTGGCCGGATGCCCGTCGAGGCCGGGCGTCGCCCGGCAGACGCGGGCCGCGACCGACTGCACCCACTGGCGGTACGCCGCCGAGTCGGCCGGATCGGCACGCCGACGCAGCACCCGGGCCGCTGCCCGACACGCGGCCAGCAGGTCCACCAGATCGGTGAGCCGCTCGGCGGGAGCCGGCGCGCCATCGTGCCGGGCGTAGATCGCGGCGACCACGGCACGGACCAGGTCACTGTCGAACCCGCGGCCGGCGGCCACCGCGTCCAGGCCAGCCAAACCAGCCATCACCCCGCGCTCCGGGCGGCCGGCGCCGGGCGCGGCGGCGGCCACGAGGACCCGAGCGGGCAGGCTGGTGAGCAGATCCCACTCGGCGGCGGAGTAGACGGCGGTGGTCAAGGGTGCGGCACGGCGGCCGGCAGAGGGCGGCTCTCCGGCGACGGAGTGGCTCATCGGAACCTCCGGCGTCAGCATAAGCCCCGAAAACGGGACCAGGGCCGCCACCGGCGGAACCTGCTGTCCGATGGTGCCCTGCTCCGGCGGGCGCGTTCAGCGCGGCGTGGGGAAGCTGGGCCGCTCCGGGTCCACCCCGTCGGGCACCGCGCTGGCCGCGTACTCCTTCTTGGGGACCATGACCCGGCGGCGGAAGACGCAGACCATGGTGCCGTCCTGGTTGTAGCCGCGGGTCTCCACCGAGACCACGCCCCGGTCGGGCTTGGAGCCGGACTCCCGCTTGTCGAGCACCGTCGTCTCGCCGTAGATGGTGTCGCCGTGGAAGGTGGGCGCCACGTGCCGCAGCGACTCCACCTCCAGGTTGGCGATGGCCTTACCGCTGACGTCGGGCACCGACATGCCGAGCAGCAGGGAGTAGATGTAGTTGCCGACCACGACGTTGCGCCTGAACTGGCTGGACGTCTCGGCGTAGTGCGCGTCCAGGTGCAGCGGATGGTGGTTCATGGTGAGCAGGCAGAAGAGGTGGTCGTCGTACTCGGTGACGGTCTTGCCCGGCCAGTGCCGGTAGACCGCGCCGACCTCGAACTCCTCGTAGTAGCGGCCGAACTGCATGCTGGTCCCCTTCGACGGGCGGCGATGGAGTTCGGCACAGCATGCCTTACCGGTGGTTAAGGCGACGGTCCGGGCGGGACCTCGGCGGAAATGTCACACCGGTCACTCACCAGGGGGGAGACGCAATGAGCGGCGGGGCCCTCCCCGGCACCCGCCGCCCACGCTCTGATGTGAGGAATTCTGCCCTACGGTGCCGTAGCTTCAACAGAGATCGCGGTCACATTTATCTTTTTGTAACACTACTCTCCGTGATGAACGCGGGGTTGATCAGCGATCTCCGCAGGCCGGATACCTCCTTGTCAGGGCTCAAGTTACCGATTCGTAGCGCTCGACCGGGTGGATCTCCCTGGAAACGCTCCCATTACCGCAGGTCACGCAAGTGCGTCATGCACTTGCGTTCCGCAGGACGAGATGAACTGACACAGTTCGATGGTCTGCGCGGCACCCGAGCAGCCCCGGCCACGTTTCGTGCGCAGCCGCCCGGGAATTCGATACGGTCAGCCCTGGTTCTACGGGACGCAGACAACCCGCAGGTGATCGGAGAGTGCAATGGCAACCGTTGAGCTGACCTCGGCGAACTTCGACGAGGTGACCGGCAACGACGGCATCGTCCTGGTCGACTTCTGGGCCGACTGGTGTGGTCCGTGCAAGCGGTTCGCCCCGGTCTACGAGCGCTCCTCGGAGAAGCACCAGAACATCGTCTTCGGCAAGGTCGACACCGAGGCCCAGCAGGAGTTGGGCGCGAAGTTCGACATCCGGTCGATCCCGACGATCATGGCGATCCGCGACGGCGTCATCGTCTTCGCCCAGCCGGGCGCCCTTCCCGAGTCCGCCTTGGAGAACCTGATCGAGCAGGTCGAGGCGCTGGACATGGACGACGTCCGCAAGCAGCTGGCCGAGCACAAGCACTGAGCCGTCCGCGCGACGGCACGCGAAGGCCGGGCCCGGTTCGGGTCCGGCCTTCGTCATATCCCGAAAGCCGCCCATGATCACCGACCTGGCCAGGCGGAACTGACCGTCGGTGGGACGCGAGACGGTCGGTACATCCCGTATCGTCACGACCCGATGGAGACCCTGACCACCCGCGGGCGCGTGACCCGGCTGGGCGCGACCGCCCTCGGTCTCGTCCTGCTGCTGCTCGGCACCTTCTGGGGCAGCGACGACGACTTCCCCTTCGGCCCGTTCCGGATGTACGCCACCTCGAACCCGCCGAACGCCCCCGCCCCGGACACCCGGGTGGAGGGCGTGAACAGCGCCGGAGCGGTGGTCGACCTCGACCAGGACGCGACCGGCATCCGCCGCGCCGAGATCGAGGGCCAGCAGGACCGGTACGCGGCCGACCCCGCGCTGCTCACCGAGGTCGCCGACGCGTACGCCGAACGTCATCCGGACGCCCCCGCGCTGGTCGAGGTCCGCATCGTCATCCGTTGGCACGGCATCCGCGCCGGCCGGCCCACGGGGCGGCACACCGACGAGACGATCGTCAGCTGGCAGGTCTCCCGATGACCGGCTGGCTGACGGAGGCGGTGCCCCGTGGACGGATCGCCGCGTTCCGGACCCTGATCTACCTCTTCGTCGCCGCCGACCTGGTGGTCTTCACCCCCTGGGTACGCACCAGAGCCAGCGTGCCCGGTGAGCTGTACCAGCCGCTGTTGATCGGCCGCCTGCTCCCGCTGCCGACCCCGACGCCGACGGTCGTGGCGCTGATCTTCTGGGGGCTCCTGCTCGCCGCCCTGCTCGCCGCGACCGGCCGGGCACCCCGGCTGCTCGGCTGGACGGTCTGCGCGCTGTACCTCGAGTGGATGATCATCGCGATGAGCTACGGGAAGGTCGACCACGACCGGTTCGGCCTGCTCGTCGCGCTGGCCGTGCTGCCCACCGCCGGCCGGGCCCGCCATGGCGACACCACCCGCACGGAGGCCGGCGGCTGGGCCCTGCGCGTCACCCAGATAGCGGTCATCTGCACGTACTTCCTGGCCGCCTGGGCCAAGCTGCGCTTCGGCGGTCTGGACTGGCTGACCGGCTCGGTACTGGCGAGGGCCATCATCCGACGCGGCACCGACCTGGCCGACCTCATCGCCCAGGTGCCGTACCTGCTGATCGTCGCGCAGTTCGGCATCGTGGCCTTCGAGCTGCTCAGCCCCGTGGTGTTCCTGTTACCGGCCCGCTGGCGAGTGGCCATGGTCGGCTTCTTCTACTCGTTCCACGTGGTGACCATCGCGACCATCACGATCTCGTTCGCGCCACACCTGGCCGCGATGACCAGCTTCCTGCCCCTGGAACGGGTACGACCGCTGGTGTGGGCACGCCGAGTCGCGGGGCGGGGCCCGGTGGACGTCGACACGACGTCGGCGCCGCCCGATCAGGCTCCGCCCGACGATCGGGCCCGGCTCGGCGATCAGGCTCCGGCGGTCGGGCGCCCGGTCGGGCCGTAGAGCCGCTCCCTGGCCTCCTGCGGCAGGGAACACGCCGCCGTACCGCCCGGGAGGCGGTGCCTGTTTCGGGCCACCCAGCGGTAAACCGGCCAGGCCACCGCGCGCACCGGCGGGAACCGCAGACCCGCGCCGGCCACCCGCCAGAGCGGGCCACTGGCGGCGAGCAGCTTCGCGATGGCGTCCGGGCCGGCTGCGCGGGTGGCGTCCGCGCCGACCCACTGCACGGCCTCCTCGCACTCGGCCACGGTGAGGCCGAGGGCGTCCAGGTCGGCGAACTGCCAGGGCACCACCCGCGCGCCCGTGGGGATCCGGCGTTCGATGAACTCCGCACAGGTCGTGCAGAACGCGCAGTCACCGTCGTAGACGAAGGTCGACCTCTCCATGGGTCCATCCTCCCCCGTTGGAGCGACGATCGCTCACGGGTGTCCGGCGGGTCACTTGCGCGGACCTCGTACACGTGTTCGAATAGTGCCCATGCGCTGGGACAACCTCACCGCTCCCCCGGTCGAGGGAGACCCCGAGAGGGCAGCGCCAGCGACGCCACCCCTGCCGCTGGCGCTGCCCGGCGCCGTCGTCCGTACCTTCGACACCCCCGAGTTCGCCGGGATGACGTTCCACGAGGTGCAGGCCAAATCGATCCTCAACCGGGTGCCCGGCGAGTCCCGCGTCCCCTTCGAGTGGACCATCAACCCGTACCGGGGATGCAGTCATGCTTGTGTCTACTGCCTGGCCGGTGACACTCCGATCCTGATGGCGGACGGTCGCACGAAGCTGATCAGTGAGCTCGAGCCCGGCGACCGCATCTACGGGACCGAGCGACGCGGTGCCTACCGCCGATACGTCGTCACCACCGTTCTTGACAAGTGGTCCACCGTGAAACCCGCATACCGGGTCACCCTGACTGACGGCACCACGCTCATCGCCAGCGGAGACCACCGGTTCCTCTCCGATCGTGGCTGGAAGTACGTCACCGGGGCTATGCAGGGCACCGGCCAGCGCCCCTACCTGACCACCAACAATCGCCTCATCGGCACAGGCCGTTTCGCATCCGGGCCGAAGGAGTCACCTGACTACCGCCGGGGCTACCTCTGCGGGATGGTCCGGGGCGACGCTCACCTCGCCACCTACTCGTACCCACAGGGGGTCGTGCATCGGTTCCGTCTGGCGCTGATCGACGACGAGGCGTTGAGTCGGAGCGAGCGCTACCTCGCCCAGGAGGGCATCGAGACACAACGCTTCTCGTTCGCACCGGCCAGCGCCACCCGGCAAGCCCTGTCGGCGATCCGCACCTCGAAACAGCGGGACATCGAAACGATCACCGGTCTGATCCAGTGGCCGGCCGCCCCCACCGACGAATGGCGCCTCGGCTTCCTGGCCGGCATCTTCGACGCCGAGGGCAGCTGCAGTAGAGGCGCCCTGCGCATCAGCAACAGCGACGACACGATCCTCGACCAGACGACGGCGGCGCTGCGCCAGTTCGGCTTCGCCTGCGTGCTTGAGGACCCCGGCAGACCCAACCGGGTGCGGCAGATCAGATTGACCGGAGGTCTTCCCGCTCGGCTCCGGTTCTTCCACCTCACGGACCCGGCCATCACCAGGAAGCGCTCGATCGAGGGCGCCGTGCTGAAGTGCAGGGCCGACCTCAGGGTGGTCGACATTCAAGCGCTCGGGCTGGAGCTGCCGCTCTGGGACATCACCACCGGCACCGGCGATTTCATCGCCAATGGGGTGGTGAGCCACAACTGTTTTGCGAGAAACACCCACACCTACCTCGATCTCGACGCTGGTACGGACTTCGACCGGCAGGTGATCGTCAAGGTCAACGCCGGTGAGCTGGTGCGACGCGAGCTGGCCGCGCCGAAGTGGCGGGGCGCGCACGTCGCGATGGGCACCAACGTCGACTGCTACCAGCGTGCCGAGGGTCGTTACCGGCTGATGCCGCAGATCATCGCGGCCCTGCGGGACTTCGCCAACCCGTTCTCCATCCTCACCAAGGGCACCCTGATCCTGCGTGACCTGCCCCTGCTGCGTCAGGCGGCCGAGGTGACCACGGTCGGCATCTCCTTCTCGGTGGGCTTCGTCGATGACCAGCTCTGGCGTGGCGTCGAGCCCGGCACGCCGCACCCGAGTCGCCGGCTCGAGGCGGTCCGCCGGCTCACCGACGCCGGCTTCTCCGTCGGGGTGCTGATGGCGCCGATCCTGCCCGGCCTCAGCGACGGCGAGGAGTCGATCGACGCCACGGTCTCGGCGATCGCCGCCGCCGGAGCGACGAGTGTGACCCCGCTGGCGCTGCACCTGCGCCCTGGCGCCCGCGAGTGGTATGCCCAGTGGCTCGCCCGGGAGCACCCGCACCTCGTCGGCCGTTACCGAGAGCTGTACCGCGCGGGCGCGTACGCCCCGCAGGCGTACCAGCGGGAGCTGACCGCCCGGGTGCGGATCGCCTCCCGTCGCCACGGGCTGCTCCGGGGCGAGGTGGGCGACAACCGCCGCCTGCCCGAGCCGCCGCCCGCTCTCGCCGTCGAGCAACTGACCCTGCTCTGACCTTCCGCGCCGGGTGGAAAGCCCCCGGAACTGCGGCGATACCCTCCCCCGTGCGCCCTGGCACGTGGCGCTGACGTCCTGCCGGCAGGACGCGGGGACGCTCGCGACGGTGTGGGACCGCGAAGACGGAACCTGGCGGCGGTGCCAGACAAGAACAGGGCATGAACGCACCGTCGAACCAGGGGGCCATCGGGACATGACTGTGACCGAGCGCTCCGACTCGCTGTTGGTAACGGGAGCGCCTGAACTGTTCGGGGAGCTGTTCGAGCGGTACGGCGGTTGGCTGTACAACTTCAGCTCCCGCCGGGTCGGGCGGCAGCTCGCCGAGGATCTGGTCGCCGAGACGTTCCTGATCGCGTTCTCGCGACGGGACCGCTACGACACCTCGATGCCCAATGCACGTCCGTGGCTGTTCGGCATCCTGAGCAACCTGCTCCGGAACTACCACCGCGCCGAGGTGCGGTGGCTGCGGGCACTGGAGAAGTCGGGCAGAGATCCACTCAGTGGTTCCGGCCAGCACAACTTCGCCGATCGGGCCGACGAACGGCTCGACGCCGAGGCCGCTACCCGGGCACTGGCCGGCGCTCTCGCCGCGATGCCACACGACCAACGTGACCTGCTCCTGCTGCACATCTGGGCCGGCCTGGACTATCCGGAGCTGGCCTCCGCGCTCGGCCTGGCACCGGGCACCGTCCGCTCCCGCCTTCACCGGGCCAAGGCACGCCTGCGCCTCGCGATGCCCGCCCACTACGCACCGTCCGCCGCTGCGAATGAGGAAAACGGATGAACGACAACGTGGAATCTGACAACGCGGGCGTCGAGCTGCTCGTCGCCTTTCGCGAGGACCTGACCGGCCCTGGAACGGACGCGACCGACCGGATGCGGCACGCGATCCTCAACGGGACCGCGTACCGACGACCGGCCGCGAAGCGCTGGTACCTGCGCCGTCCGGCGATCGCGGCCGCCACCGCCTTCGCTCTGGCCGGACTCGCCACCGGCGGTGTCGTGCTGGGCACGGCCAACCGGACCGGGCAGGTAGGCGGCATCGCCAGCTCGACGGACGGGTCCGGGTCCCACCCGTCGCAGCTGGGCGATGTCACCTACGTCAGCAGCCAGACCCAGGCCGCGCTGGGCAAGGCGGACGACTACGTCGTGAAGGTGCACGACACCTATCGGGGTGGCTGGATCGACTCCTGGGAGGACCGGCAGACCGGACGCCGGCGGGTCGACATCTTCGGGGGCGACGGCAGACCGGACTCCACGCTGGTGACGGTCGTCGCCGACGGGAAATACCGTGGCACCCAGATCAGCCATCTCGAGCGGACGTACTTCGAGTTCGTCGACTCACCGGACAAGGCAACCGGCACGGTCTTCGTGCCGAACGACGCGGCGAGCATCCGGACCTGGCTCGCCCGGGGCAAATTGGAGATCGTGGGGCAGGAGAAGGTGGACGGGCGCGACACCGTGCACCTGCGGTTGACGGCGGGGACGGCGGCCTACACCGCAGAACTGTGGGTGGACTCGACCTCGTTCCTGCCGTACAAGACGGTCGCCGACAAGAGCGGAAAGGTGACCGACAGGGCTGAGGTCAGCACCTTCGAATGGCTACCTCGCACGGATGCGAACCTGAGCCACTTCGACCTGACGCCGCCCGCCGGCTATGCGAAGGCCGGGAGCAAGGCCACCAAGGGCGGCCCGTTCACCCTTCCCGAGCCCTCCGACCAGGCCCCCAGCCCGACGACCGACTGACCGCCGTGGGTTGCCGCGCCCTGGGTTCCGGGGAACGGCAGCCCACGTCGTAACCGGTCTGCTTCGCTTCGCGCGAAGCGCCGGCCGGGCCCGACTGGCCGCTGGGGGCGGCCAGTCGGGCCTTTCGGCGCAGGTGTTCCTCGCCCGCGTGCGGCGGGCGGCGGAGCTACAGTCGGCGGGTGCGTACCGCTCAGCAGATCCTCGCCGACTCCGCCGTGATCGCCGTCGTGGGCGCGTCCCGCGACCCGATGAAGGCCGCGCACAGCGTGCCGTTGCAGATGCAGCGGTACGGCTGGCGCATCATCCCGGTCAACCCGAGCGTCGACGAACTCTTCGGCGAGCGGGCGTACGCGTCGCTGGCGGACATCCCGCACCCGGTCGACCTGGTGGACGTGTTCCGGCCGGCCGCGGACGCCGTGCAGGTGGTGCGGGACGCGGCGGCGATCGGCGCGCCGGCGGTCTGGCTGCAACTGGGCATCGTGTCGGCCGAGGCGCGCGAGATTGCCGAGGAGGCCGGCATGGACTACGTCGAGGACCGCTGCCTCATCGTCGAACGCGCCGCCGGAAACCTGACCCGCCTCCGCTGACCCGCGTTTCCCCCGCGATCTTGCAGTTTCGGTTGGCGTTCTGCCCCGTTATGCACGCCATGTCGCCGCAGTAACTGCAAGATCGCGGGATTCAGGGTGGGGGTTAGAGCTTGTATTCCTTCAGCAGGCCTCGGCTGATGATGGTCTTCTGGATCTCCGAGGTGCCCTCGCCGATCAGCAGGAACGGGGCCTCGCGCATCAGCCGCTCGATCTCGTACTCCTTGGAGTAGCCGTAGCCGCCGTGGATGCGGAACGCCTCCTGGACGACCTCCGCGCAGTACTCCGAGGCGAGCAGCTTGGCCATTCCGGCCTCGACGTCGTTGCGCTGTCCGGCGTCCTTGAGTCGGGCGGCGTTGACCATGAGGGCGTGCGCGGCCTCGATCTTCGTGCCCATCTCGGCGAGCTTGAAGGCGATGGCCTGGTGCTTGGCGAGTGGCTGGCCGAACGTCTTGCGCTGCTGGGCGTAGCCGACGGCCAGCTCGAAGGCGCGGATGGAGATGCCGCAGGCGCGGGCGGCGACGTTGACCCGGCCGACCTCGATGCCGTCCATCATCTGGTAGAAGCCGCGGCCCACCTGGTCGGCCCCGCCGAGGATCGCGGAGTCGGGCACGGTCACGCCGTCGAGCACCATCTCGGTGGTCTCGACGCCCTTGTAGCCCATCTTCTCGATCCGGCCGGGGATGGTGAGGCCGGGCGCGGTCTCGCCGAAGCCCGGCTCCTTCTCCAGCAGGAAGGTGCTCATGTTGCCGTACACCGAGTCGGCGCCGGTGTCGGTCTTGACCAGGGTGGCGACCACCGAGGAGTACGCGCCGTTGGTCAGCCACATCTTCTGCCCGTTGAGGACATAGGTGTCGCCCTCCCGGACGGCCCTGGACTTGATCGCCGAGACGTCGGAGCCGGTCTCCGGCTCGGACATCGAGAACGCTCCGCGCACCTCGCCGGTGGCCATCTTCGGCAGCAGGCGGGCCTTCTGCTCGGCGGAGCCGTGCTGGGAGATCAGGTACGCCACGATGAAGTGGGTGTTGACGATGCCGGAGATCGACATCCAGCCCCGGGAGAGCTGCTCCACCACGAGGGCGTACGTGAGCAGCGACTCGCCGAGCCCGCCGTACTCCTCGTCGATGGTGAGACCGAACAACCCCATCTCGCGCATCCCGTCGAGGATGTCGGTGGGGTACTCGTCGGCATGTTCGAGCCGCTGGGCGTGCGGGATGATCTCCTTGTCGGCGAACTCCCGGACGGTCTCCAGGATCGACTGCTGCACGTCGGTGAGGCCGGGCGTCTGGGCGAGTCGAGCCATCTCGGCCTCCGGGGATCAGCGCACTACTCGTGGGTAACTGAACGCTCGGTAAGTATCGGTCGCCCGGCCCGCCAGGCCAAGGTGACCAGTCCACACAACCGCTGTGAAAAGGTTCACCGCTACGGGTACCGTCCGGCAAGAAGGACTTTTCCGGCACCGACAGGAGGAGGACAGCCGTGAGCTACCCGCCGCCGTCGGGCCCGCCGGGAGACGAGCCGCCGCCGTCACCCTACGAGCCACCCCGGGACCAGTCGCCGTACGCGCCACCGCCGGCCGGCCAGTCGCCGTACGCGCCACCGCCGGACCAGTCGTCCTCCGGACCGCCGGAGCGCTCGCCGTACGGGCCACCCGCCGACGAGCCGTCGCCGTACGAGCGGCAGGGGCCGCACCAGCCGGCGCACTGGGGTCAGCAGCCGCCGTACCCGCCGCAGGGCCCCTACGGCCAGTACGGCCCACCTCCCGGCGGCCCCGGTCGGGGCACCAACGTGCTGGCGATCCTGTCGCTGGTGTTCGCCTTCGTGTTCCCCCCGGCCGGCGCCGTCCTCGGTCACCTGGCCAAGCGGCAGATCCGCACCACCGGCGAGGAGGGCGACCAGCTCGCGACCTGGGGCCTGATCCTTGGGTACGTGTTCACCGCGCTGACCCTGCTGGCCTGCTGCGGCTGGCTGGCGCTGGTCATCCTCGGTAACAACGGCGACAGCCGCGGCTACTGATCAGCGGAACCGGGCCTCCCGGACGCTGTTGCCACCGTCCACCACGAGCATCTGACCGGTGATGTACGACGCGGCCGGCGAGCAGAGGAAGCTGATCGCCGCGGCGACCTCGTCCGGGGTGCCCGGTCGTCCGACCGGGGTGCCCAGACCCTGCTTGATCTCGGCCATCGTGGAGGCCGCCGTGTAGATGGTGCCCGGCGCGACCGCGTTCACGGTCACCCCGTCGGCGATCATCTCCATGGCCAGCGCGCGGGTCAGACCGACGACACCGGCCTTGGCGGCGGCGTACGCGGCTTCGGTGGGCAGGGCGTTGACCGGGCCGGCGGTGGCCGCCAGGTTGACGATCCGCCCCCAGCCCCGCTCGGCCATCCCGCCGATGAAGGCCCGGCTGCACAGGAACGCGGTGGACAGGTTGCGGTCGATCTCGCCGCGCCACTCGTCGTAGGTCAGCTGCGCGACCGGCCGCAGCACTCCCTGACTGGTCCGGCTCGCCAGGCCGGCGTTGTTGACCAGAACCTCGACGTCGCCCAACTGCTCGGCCACCGCGTCGGCCAGCGCGCCCACCTCGGACTCGTCGGTCAGGTCCGCGACGAACCCGGTCACGCCCAGTTCACCGGCCCGCTCGTGGATGCGCCGAGTGGTCGACACGATGGCGACCCGCGCCCCCAGGTCGGCGAGGCGCCGCGCGGTGGCGTACCCGATGCCGTCCGGACTGCCCGCCCCCGTCACCAGGGCGACCCGGCCGTCGAGCCGCATGGTCACCGGATCGGGCAGCGCGACCGGCTCGTCGGCGCCGGTCGCGCCGGTCGACGTGGCCGCCCGACCGCGCCGCGCCACACCCGGACGGCTCACGTCCCGTCGCGGTCGGCTGCCGGACCGGTCCGCGGCACGCGCGTCAGTTGACATGCCAGGGATCCTGCCCGTTACGACCGGCCCGAGCAACGCGGCACCCGGGAGCGGGGGCGTCGGGTTTGGTCACTGCTGGCTACTCTGGCGGCGCAGCCGAGCCGACGGAGATCACGCATGACCAATCCCCCGCCCCCCGGCGACTGGAACGACCCCACCTGGTCGGCTCAGCCGTCGAGCACACCGCCGGACCCGACCCTGGTGGCCGGTCAGCCGGTGCCCGCCCAGCCCGGTCCCGTCGACCCGTACGTGCCGGTCGACCCGTACGCGGGCGCGCAGCAGGCACCCGGTCAGCCCATGCCCGGTTACGCCCCGCCCGGATACCCCGCACCCGGGTACGCGCCGGCGGGCTACCCGCCGCAGTACCCCGGTTACGGCTACCCGGCCCCGCGCAAGACCAACGGTCTGGCCATCGCGTCACTGGTGCTGGCCCTGGTCGGTCTCACGTCCTGCGGCATCACCGCGCCGATCGGGGCGATCCTCGGTCACGTGGCGCAGAAGCAGATTCGGGCCAGCGGCGAGGACGGCGAGGGGTTGGCGAAGGCCGGCATCATCGTCGGCTGGATCGTCACCGCGCTGATGGTGCTGGGCATCGCCGCGTACGTCGCCGTGATCATCTTCGCGGTCACGACGGGCGCGAGCAGCGACAGCGGTTACTGAGGCGGGCGCGCGGGTGGGCGTACCGCCGAATGCGGGACCGGGTCGACGGCCGGCGGCGGGCGACCCGGCCCGGCCACTCACTGCGCCGGCGGGGTGAACGACGAGGTACGGCTCATGCCGGCGGCGCGGCCCTTGGCGGCGATCACCAGCGCCATCTTGCGGGACGCCTCGTCGATCATCTCGTCGCCCAGCATCACCGCGCCCAGCCTGCCGCCGGCCTCCGAGGTGTAGTGCTCGTACGCGTCGAGAATCAGCTCGGCGTGGTCGTAGTCGGCCTGCGCCGGCTGGTAGACCTCGTTCGCGGCGTCGATCTGGCCCGGGTGCAGCACCCACTTGCCGTCGAAGCCCAGCGCCGCCGAACGCTTCGCCACCTCGCGGAACGCGTCGACGTCCCGGATCTGCAGGAACGGGCCGTCGATGGCCTGCTTGTCGTGCATCCGGGCGGCCATCAGGATGCGCATCAGGATGTAGTGGTACGGGTCGCCCGGATAGTCCGGGATCAGCCCACCGACCACCAGCGACCTCATGTTGATCGAGGCCATGAAGTCGGCCGGGCCGAAGATGATGGTCTCGACCCGGGGCGAGGCGGCCGCGATGGCGTCCACGTTGACCAGACCGGCCGCGTTCTCGATCTGCGCCTCGATGCCGATCCGGCCGACCTCGAGGCCGAGCGTCTTCTCGATCTGGGTGAGCGTCAGGTCCAGCCACCGCACCTGACCGGCGTCCTGCACCTTCGGCAGCATGATGCAGTCGAGGTTCGCGCCGGCGCCCTCGACCACCTCGATGACGTCCCGGTACGTCCACGGGGTGGTCAGGTCGTTGACCCGTACCACCCGGGTCTTGCCGGCCCAGTCGCCGTCGTTGAGGGCGGCCACGATGTTCTTGCGCGCCTCCGGCTTGGCCAGCGGCGCAACCGCGTCCTCCAGGTCGAGGAAGACCTGGTCGGCGGGGAGCCCTTGCGCCTTGCCGAGCATCTTGACGCTGGAACCCGGTACGGCCAGGCACGACCGGCGGGGACGACCGACTGCGGCCATGGATGTGCTCCTTCCAGCGACCGGCGGGCACGCCGACGCCACCTGAATCCGAGGAAAACTTAACGATCCCAAAGGGCGTGGTGACGCCACGGTAACCTCGCGCCATGACCGCGGTGAATGGACCTGTGGAAGATCTCACTGGGCGTCGGCTGGTGGTGGTGACGGGTGCCAGCTCCGGCATCGGGTTGGCCGCCGCGGTGGCCTTCGCCTGCCGCGGCGACCAGGTGGTGCTCGTCGGGCGGGACCCGGCCCGACTACAGGCCGCGGCGGAGCGCGTACGGGAGACAGCCGGCGAGCGCCCGGAGCTGTTCCGGGCCGACTTCGCGGTCCTCGACGACGTACGCGGACTGGCCGAGCGGCTGCGCGACGCGTACGACCGGATCGATGTGCTGGCCAACAACGCCGGGGCCATCGCGCTTCAACCGCTCACCACCGTCGACGGCTTCGAGCTGTCGATCCAGGCCAACCACCTGGCCCCGTTCCTGCTCACGAACCTGCTGGCCGACCGGGTGGGCCGGACGGTGGTGACCGCCTCGGGGGCACACCGCTTCGGCGCGCTCGATCCGGACGACCTCAACAGGCCGCTGCGCGCCTACCACCCGATGGGCGCGTACGGCACCAGCAAGCAGGCGAACATCCTGTTCGCCGCCGAGGCGTCCCGGCGCTGGCCGGGCATCTCCGCGTACAGCTTCCATCCGGGAGTGGTGCGGACCCGGTTCGCCAACGACAGTCGGCTGGTCGCCTTCGGCATGCGGTTCATGCCGTTCCGCAGCCCGGAGAAGGGGGCCGAGACGCTCCTCTGGCTCGCGAACCAGGATCCGGCCCGGCTCGCCGGCGGCGGCTACTACTACAACCGCCGGCCGCGTCGGCCGTACCGCAAGGCGGCGGACCCACAGCTCGCGTCCCGGCTCTGGGAAGCCAGCGCCACGGCCGTCGGCATCGATGGGTAGCGTGGCCGCCATGCTGACGCTTGTCGCGATCGTCGAGTACGCCACCGGGGCCGAGACCGCCGGGCAACGCTACGAGGACACCGTGTTGGCCCTGCTCGACCGGCACGACGGCCGGCTGGAACGGCGGCTGCGCGGCACCGACGGACGGAGCGAGGTGCACGTGATCACGTTCGCGGCCCGCACCGGATACGAGTCGTTCCTCGTCGACCCGGAGCGTGCCGCGCTGCGCGCCGACCTCGGCGACGCCGCCCCGACCACGCGCGTCATCGAGGCGTACGACGTCTGAAGCGATCGTCAGCTCTCCAGCGGGGCGGCGTCGGCGGGCAGCGGGGTGAGCGGCGTGGCACGGCGGGCGGCCCGGGCGCCGCCCAGCACCACCACCGCCACGCCGACGAGCAGCAACGCCATGCCCAGCAGCGCGTACGGGCGGGGAACCTGGTGCAGCCAGGCCCAACCGAGCAGGGCCGCACCGGGGGCCTCCAGCAGGATCAGCACGCTCACCGTGGTCGCCGAGATCTTGTGCAGGGCGTAGTTGAACATCGAGTGCCCGAGCAGTTGGGCGCCCGCCACCAGGGCCAGGATCGCCAGCCAGGTACGCCCGTCGAAGCCGACCGTACGGACCCCGCCCAGCAGGCAGATCACCAGCAGGACCGCCGAGCAGATGCCGTAGCAGATGGTCGTGTAGGTGGTGGTGCTGATGCTGGCACGGGCTCGTTCACCGAAGGCGGTGTAGACGGCTGCGAACATGCCACCGGTCACCGCCAACAGATCGCCGGCGACGGCTCGGCCGGAGATGCCCACGTCCGCGCCGGTGGCGATCACCGCGCCGCCCACCGCCACCGCGATGCCGACCCACACCACCGTGGGCAGCCGCCGCCCCTGGGCGCGGGCGATCAGCCCCTGCCAGACCGGCTGGGTGGCACCCAGCGCGGTGGCCGCGGCGACCGAGGTGAGCTGGGCGCTCGGCACCCAGGTCGCGAAGTGCCCGGCGAGCGCGACCCCGGAGAGGACGCAGAACAGTCCCTCGCGCCGGCCGGTCCGCCCCGCCAACGCGCGGAACTCGGCGCGGCGGCGCGCCAGGGCGAACGGGCTCAGCACGGCCACCGCGAGCAGGTTGCGCCAGAAGGCGATGGCCAGCGCCGGAGCGGCGGCGTACGCGATCAACGGCGCGGACGTTGACACGGCAACGACGGCCAGGGCGACCGCGGCGGTGGTCAGCGGGTCCAGGGGTGGTCGAGGGGACACGGGAAGCAATCTTCACACGACCACGGACAGCACGGAACGTCAGCACTCAGTTACGATCACGCGCGTTCGCGCCGACGACCCTCGACCGCAAAGGCGCTCCCCCATGGCCGGCTACCAGGCGGTGCTGTTCGACTTCTTCGGCACGCTGACCCGTTCGGTGCAGCGCGGCGCCGCGCACCTCGGCACCGCCGAACTGCTCGGCTGTCCCAGCGAGACGTTGAGCGAGGTGCTGAACCGCACCTACTACGAGCGCGCCACCGGCCGGCTCGGCGACGCGCAGACGACCATGCGGTGGGTCTGCGCCCAGGCGGGCGTACATCCGAGTGACGGTGCCCTGCGGGCGGCGGTGGTGTCCCGGCTTCGCGCGATCCGCGCGGACACCCGGCTGCGCGCCGACGCGGTGCCCGTGCTGGCGGCGCTGCGCGAGCGCGGCGTCCGCACCGGCCTGATCAGCGACTGTACGCACGAACTGCCGGCCTTCCTGCCGCACCTCCCCGTGGCGCCCCTGCTCGACGTACGGGTCTTCTCCGTGCAGGTCGGACGCTGCAAGCCGGATGCCGCGCTCTACCTGACCGCCTGCCGTCGACTCGGGCTCAGGCCGGACGACTGCCTGTACGTGGGTGACGGCGGCAGCCACGAGTTGACCGGCGCCGAACAGGCCGGCATGACCGCGGTCCGGCTGGCCGCGCCCGATCTGGCCGAACACATGGTCTTCAACGCCGACCGTCAGTGGCGCGGCACCACGCTCGGCACCCTGCGTGAGGTGCTCGACCTCGTGGACGCCAAGGTCACTGCCGCCGCTGTCGCGGCGAGTTGACCCGATCAGCGGCGACGGACCCGGTGCAGGCGGAACGGCTTGCGGGTGGCGCGGACCGCCGGGGTCTCCCGGGGCGGCTCGGTCTGCGCGTCGGACGGCAGGTCCGTGCCGGCCAGGGGCGTGCCGGCCGGAGCGAGGCGGTTCAGGGCGCAACCGTCGGCGACCCAGCGGGCCACCAGGTCGGCGGTCGGACCGGGCGCGTTCAGGCGCTTGCCCGCCACCAGCGGCGCGGCGGTGTCCCACGCCTCGGTGCCCGGTGCCAGCCGGGTCACCCGGGCCGGCCAGGTGACGATCCGCCCCCCGTGGTCACCGCGCAGGGTGACCTGCGCCTCGGTCGCGTCGGCGAGGCCCGGCGCGGCCTGCTCGCCCGGCCCGCTCACCACCAGGAGCGCGCCCTCCAGCGGGGCGCACCAGAGCGCGAGCGCCGGCCCACCGGACACGCTGACCCAGGCCATGGCGGCCTTCTTCATCGCCTCGTCCACCAGCGGCGTGCCACCGGCGGCGTCCTCGTCCGTCACACCCGCATCCTCCCGCATCGACGCCGTCGCTCAGCCCACGAACGGCGGCACGGCGATCTCGCCCCGGGCCACCGGCATCACCTGGCCGGCGACGGTCGCGCCGACCGCCACGCCGTTCGCCGCGGTCACCGTGCAGCCCAGCGCGGACGGGCGGCCCATCTCCACGCCCTGGCGCACCGAATAGTGCGACAGCCCGTCCGCCGGCAGTAGCCCGCTGGCCACCAGCCAGACGCCCAACCCGAGGGCCGCCGAACCGGTCGCCGGGTCCTCCGGGACGCCGATCCCCGGCACGAAGACCCGAGCGTGCGCGGTTTGCGTGGCGACGTCCCAGGAGAAGACGCTGACGTGCGCCACCCCCAACCGTTCCGCCGCCGCCGGGTTCACCCGCGCCCGGGCCACCGCGTCCGGGTGGACCGGCAGGTAGGGGAACTCCAGCCCGCAGCCGGCCACCCGGGGAGCGGGCCCGGCCGGGTCGTGGTCGTCCGCGCCCAGACCGGCGATCTCCAGCAGCGGCTCCGGGTCCAACTCGGGGCCGAGGGTGGGAACGCCTCCGGTGAGCGTCGCCCCGGACGACGTCACCTCGATCGGCAGCACGCCGGCCCCGCACTCCTGGGTGATCTGCCCCACACCGAACATCCCCCGCCGGCTCGCGGTGACCGCCGCGCCGACGCTCGGGTGCCCGGCGAACGGCAACTCCTCGACCGGCGTGAAGATGCGGGCCCGGTAGGTGGCGCCGACCTGCGTCGGTGGCAGCACGAACACCGTCTCGGAGAGGTTGAACTCCAGCGCGAGCGCCTGCATCTGCTCGGTGGCCAGCGCCTCCGCGCCGAACACCACGGCCAGCGGATTGCCGGCGAACGGGCGGTCGGTGAAGACGTCCACGATCTCGTAGGCCAAGGTCGACATGTTGATAAACACTAGGCGCTTAGGCTGGTGCCCGTGAGTACGCCGACCCGGGTCTACATCGCCCGCCTCGCCGGAGTCGCCGTCTTCGATCCGAACGGCGACCAGGTGGGCCGGGTCCGTGACGCCGTGGGACGGCTCCGGGCGACCACGCGTCCCCCCGAGGTGGTGGGTCTGGTCGCCGAGATGCCCATGCGTCGGCGCATCTTCCTCTCCATCAACCGCATCACGTCGATCGACGCGGACGCGGTGGTGCTCGGCTCCGGCACGCTCAACCTGCGACGCTTCGAGAAGCGCCCGAACGAGCTGCTGGTGCTCCAGGAGCTGCTCGACCGGCGCGTACAGCTCGACCCGGGCGGCCAGCCCGGCGCGGTGGTGGACGTCGCCATGGAGTGCACCAGGGGTGGCGAGTGGTCGCTGACCCGGGTCGCGGTCCGCGAGCAGACCGGCCGGCTCAGCCGCCGCGGCCACCTGCACCAGGTCGAGTGGGACCGGGTGCGCGGCCTCAGCGGCATCGCCGACAACCGGGGTACGGCGAACCTGCTCGCCGTCCTGGAGGACATGCGCCCCGCCGACCTCGCCAACGCCCTGCAGGACCTGCCGGACGCCCGACGCAACGAGGTGGCCGCCGCGTTGAACGACGAGCGGCTGGCCGACGTGCTCAGCGAGCTACCGGAGCACGACCAGGTGGAGATCCTCGCCGCGCTGGACCGGGAACGGGCCGCCGACGTGCTGGAGGAGATGGACCCGGACGACGCCGCCGACCTGCTCAACGAGCTGCCCCCACCGGAGCAGGACGTCCTGCTGGACCTCATGGAGCCGGACGAGGCGGACCCGGTACGCCAGCTCTTGAAGTACACGCCGGGCACGGCGGGCAGCGTGATGACCTCGGAGCCGGTCATCCTGCCGCCGGACGCCACCGTCGCCGAGGCGCTGGCGCGGATCCGTGAGCCGCAGCTCTCCCCCGCGGTCGCCGCGCAGGTCTTCGTGACCCGGGCCCCGCAGAACACGCCGACCGGTCGCTACCTGGGCATGGTGCACTTCCAGGCGTTGCTGCGCGAACCGCCGGCCGACCTGTTGGGCAAGGTGGTGGTCAACGACATCGACCCGTTGCGTCCCACCACCCCACTGCCGGAGATCACCCGCCGCATGGCCACCTACGACCTGGTCGCCATGCCGGTGATCGACCGGAACAGCCGGCTGGTCGGGGCCGTCACGGTCGACGACGTCCTGGACCACTCGCTGCCCCGGGACTGGCGTGACCGGGACGCCGTGAGCGCCCCGGGCACCCCCGACGCGGTACCGGACGGCGACGGTGGCTGAGCAGCGGCGCACGGAGCGGCTCGACCAGCCCCGCGAGCCCCGGGGCATCACCCTGCCCCGGTTCGACGCGGAGGCGTTCGGCCGCTGGTCGGAGGGGATCGCGCGGGGCATGGGCACCGCGAACTTCATCGTCGTCATGACGGTGGTGATCGCGATCTGGTTCGGCTGGAACACCCTCGCCCCGGCCGGGTTGCGCTTCGACCCGTACACCTTCACGTTCCTCACGCTGGTGCTGTCGTTGCAGGCCAGCTACGCCGCGCCACTGATCCTGCTGGCCCAGAACCGGCAGGCCGACCGGGACCGGCTGGCCCTGGAGGAGGACCGGCGGCGGGCCACGGCGCAGAAGGCGGACACCGAGTACCTGGCCCGGGAGATCGCCGCACTGCGGATCGCGCTCGGCGAGGTGGCCACCCGGGACTTCCTCCGCTCCGAGCTGACCCGGCTGGCCGAGGAGCTGGACGAGGCGGGGCAGCGCCGGCAACGCCTGGAGCGCCGGCAGCAGGAGAAGGGCAGCCAGCGGTCGACCGACCTTCCCGGGCTGGACGAGCCGCGCGACGAGTTGGACGGCGACTACGCCCGCGACGCCCGGCCCGAGCGCTGACGACGGCTCATCGTTTGGCTCACACCACCTTCGGCCAGCGGCCGGTCGGGATGCCCCGCGACGTAGCATTGCGGGCATGTCAGCACCCGTGAGCACCGTCGAGGACGCGATCCTGGCCGCCCTGGCCACCGTCAACGACCCGGAGATCCGCCGGCCCATCACCGAGCTGGGCATGGTCCGCTCCGCCACGATCGGCGCGGACGGCGTCGTCCGGGTCGAGCTGCTGCTCACCGTCGCCGGCTGCCCGCTCAAGGACAAGCTGCGCACCGACATCACCGCCGCGGTGGCGGCGGTGCCGGGCGTGGCCGGCGTGGAGATCGACTTTGGCGTGATGAGCCCTGAGCAGCGGCAGTCGCTACAGGCGCAGTTGCGCGGCGGCGGTGCGAGCGAGGAGCCGGTCATCCCGTTCGCCCAGCCCGGCTCGCGCACCCGCGTGTACGCGGTGGCCAGCGGCAAGGGCGGTGTCGGCAAGTCCAGCGTGACGGTCAACCTGGCGGCGGCGCTCGCCGCCCGGGGGCTCTCCGTGGGCGTGGTGGACGCCGACATCTACGGTCACTCGGTGCCCCGCATGCTCGGCGCGGACGGCCGGCCCACCCGCGTCGAAGACATGATCATGCCGCCGCAGTCGCACGGTGTGAAGGTGATCTCGATCGGCATGTTCACCTCGGGCAACGCGGCCGTGGTGTGGCGCGGCCCGATGCTGCACCGGGCGTTGCAGCAGTTCCTCGCCGACGTCTACTGGGGCGACCTGGACGTGCTCCTGCTCGACCTGCCGCCGGGCACCGGCGACGTGGCCATCTCGCTGGCCCAGCTCCTGCCCAACTCGGAGATCCTGATCGTCACCACCCCGCAGACCGCCGCCGCCGAGGTGGCGGAGCGGGCCGGGGCGATCGCCCTGCAGACCCACCAGCGGGTCGTCGGCGTGATCGAGAACATGTCCTGGCTGGAGCTGCCGGACGGATCCCGCATGGAGATCTTCGGGGCCGGTGGCGGCACGGCGGTCGCCGAGTCGCTGAGCCGGACGATCGGCGCCCAGGTGCCGCTGCTGGGCCAGATCCCGCTGGACACCCGGGTCCGCGAGGCCGGCGACGCCGGTAACCCGATCGTGCTGGCCGCGCCGGAGTCCCCGGCCGCGCAGGCGCTCGGCGGCGTCGCCGACCGGCTCGCGCTGCGCCGTGAGTCGCTGCTCGGCAAGCCGCTCGGCCTCAAGCCCGCCGGGCGCTGACCGGTTCTGCCGCGCGCCGGGCGCTGAGCGGGTTACGCCGCGCCAGCGCTCGGCCTCCGGCGGCGCGCCATGATCAACTCGGGTTTCGGGAAGTCGGGCTGTCCCGCGCCGGTTGATCGGCCGCTTTCCTTGAGACCGAGTCGATCAAGGCCGGCGCTTCTGCCCGCCGCGACGGGACCCGCACCGGCGGGCACCGGGCTCAGGTGGCGTCGTCGTAGCTGACCCGGGGCGCCGGCGTCGAGGGCGTACCGGTGGTGGTGCCGGGTCGCGTGCCGTTCGAGCGCAGGTCCGCGGCGTTGGCCACGTCCTTCAGCTCGTTGTGCACACCGTCGACGTCCGCGCGCAGGTTGTCGTAGACGCCCTGTAGCGGCTTGCGGATCGCCGCCTCGTCCTCCTCGCTGAGGAGGTGCTTGCGGATGAAGGCCTTCGGGTGCAGGTCTTCGAGCTGGATGTCGGTGCCCAGCTCACGACTGAGGTCGCCGGTGGCGTTGCGGGCCATGTTCCGCAGGTTACGGACCAGCCGTAGGCCGTCGTTGATCACGGCAGGCAACCGGTCACCGAAGATCAACAGCGCCAGAAGCAGCAGCGCCCCGACTTCCCACATGTTCAGGTTCTCGAACATCCCGTGGGCCTCCTCTCGGCGTCAGCAGCAAGACTACGCACGTCGGGCGGCTTTCCGGCAGGGGGTGACCCGCTGTTCACTTGGCATCCGCGGCGAGGGTCACCGACGTGTTCCGTCGTGCGGTTCCCCGCCGGAACTCGACGGTCACCACCGACCCCGGCGCGAACTTGCGGACCAGGGCGATCAGGTCGGTCGGCTCGGTCATCGGCCGGCCGTCGAGCTTCAGGATCACGTCGCCGACCTTGAGCCCGGCCCCGGCCGCCGGCCCGGAGGGCTCCACGGCGGCCAGTCGTACGCCGCCGCCCGCACCCGCGCCCGGGCCGCCGACCTGGGCGCCGATGACCGTACGCCGGGCCTTGCCGGTGCCGATGATCTCCTGGGTGACCCGCTTGGCCTGGTTGATCGGGATGGCGAAGGCGAGACCGATGTTGCCGGCCTCCTGCCCCTCGGCCACCAGCGACTTGATGGTGGAGTTGACGCCCACCACCCGGCCGGCGCCGTCGACGAGCGGGCCCCCCGAGTTGCCGTGGTTGACGGCGGCGTCGGTCTGGATCGCCGCGTAGTAGCGCACCGGGCCGCCCGGCTCACCGGCCTGCATCGTCCGGTCCAGGGCGCTCACGATGCCGGCGGTGACCGTGTTGGCCAGCGACAGGGGTGAGCCCACGGCGAGGACCGGGTCACCGACGGCCAGCGCGTCGGAATCCCCGAACTCCACCGGCCGCAGACCCGTCCGGTTCACCTTGATCACCGCGATGTCGGACTCCGGGTCCTGGCCGACCACGGTCGCCGCAGCGGAACTGCCGTCGTTGAAGACCACCGAGGCCTTGCCGCTGCTGCCGGCCACCACGTGGTCGTTGGTGATCACGTGCCCGTCGGCGCTGGCGATGAACCCCGAGCCCTCGCTGGTCCCGCCGAGGCTGCTGACCCGGATGGTGACCACGCTGGGCAGCACACGTTCGGCGACCCCGGCCAGCGACTCCGGCTTGCGCTGGGCCAACGCCGGTGGATCCGCGGCCGCCGCACCGAGCACCGTGCCGGCCGCGCCGCCACGCACCGCGAACGCGTAGCCCAGCGCGCCGCCGAGGGTGCCGGCCAGCAGAGCGGTGATCACCGGGATGAGCAGCAGGTGTCGCAGCGTCGGTCGGCCGGGCGCGTCCGGGTCGGTGACCGGCTCCGGCTCGGTGCCGGAAGGCACCACCGAAGGCACCACGACCGCGGTGGGGGCCGCCGGGTCACGCCACGGATCGCCGAGCGCGTCGGACCACCACGGCGACGCGCCAGCGGTGGGGGGCGGCGGATTCGGGTACGACACGGTCGGGGCCCCGGCCGTGGTTGCGGTGTCGGCGGCCGAGGGCGCGGTGCCGCTCCCCGGCGTGGCCGGCGGCCCCTCCGGCGGGGCTCCTGCCCCCGGCGGGCGCGCCGGAGCCGGAGTCTCACCGTCCCGGCGCCATTCCCAGCCGTCGGTCACGTCGGTGCCTCCCAGTCCGTCCCCCGGATCCCGTGCGGCCTCGCCCGGCCACGGTTCGGCGCGGTCGAGACTGACGGAATACCGCTTCCAGGATTGCACGGATGCGCGCGGTGGAGTCAGCGGTTGCCTCCGGTGATCGCGGTGAGGACGGAGGCGCGGCTGCGCCTCGCGCCGGTCGCCTCTACGCTCACAGTGCCAACCCGCCCCCCGCACCACGCGCCGCCCGGAGGTGCCCCATCGCCACGGTCGCCGGTTCCGGCAGTTCGACGACCCAGGCTCAGCAGTTCGCCGAGTCGTACGTGACCGAGGATCTCGTGCTCCGCACCGCCCGCAGCCTGGCCCACGAGGTGGGTCTCGAAGCGGTCACACCCGGAGCGGGGGCGGCGTTGCGGCTGCTGGCCGCCGCGGGCAACGCCCGCGCGGTCGTGGAGATCGGCACCGGTACGGGCGTGAGCGGCGTCTGGCTGCTGCGCGGCATGCGTGCCGACGGTGTGCTCACCACCATCGACCTGGAGGTGGAGCACCAGCGGATGGCACGACGGATCTTCACCGAGGCGGGCTTCGCCACCGGCCGTACCCGCATCATCACCGGCCGCGCGTTGGACGTGCTGCCCCGACTGGCCGACGGCGCGTACGACCTCGTCTTCGTCGATGCCGAGGCCACCGGGTTCCACGCCTTCGTGGAGGCGGCGCTACGGCTACTGCGCCCGGGCGGGGTGCTCGCGCTCAACGGGATGCTGGCCGGCGGCCGGATCGCTGACCCGGCCGCCCGGGACGCGGGGACGGTGACGGTCCGCGAGACGATCAAGGCGTTGCGGGAGTCGGAGCACTGGATCCCCGCGCTGCTCCCGGTCGGCCACGGGGTGCTCGCCGCGGTGAAGTGCTGACCGTCAGTCGACGGCGGCCAGCCAGCGCAGCAGCGAGCGGACACCCCAGCCCGTCGCGCCCCGGCTCAACTCCGCGTGGTCGCCGTCCGCCCAGGACGGGGCGGACATGTCCAGGTGCAGCCAACGGTCCCGCAGGTCGCCGGTGAACTCGCGGAGGTAGAGCGCCGCCGTGACCGATCCGGCGCCCTGGGTGGGCGCGCTGTAGAGGTCGGCGATCTCGCTGCCCAGGTACTCGACGTAGTCGCCGTGCAGCGGCATCCGCCAGGCCGCCTCGCCAGCCGCCTCGATCGCGTTCAGCACGTCGGCGGCCAGGTCGTCGTTCTCGCTGTAGAGGGCGGCGGTCCGCTTGCCCAGCGCCACGGCGTTGGCGCCGGTGAGGGTGGCGAGGTCGACGAGCAGGTCGGGCTTGAGCTGCCGCACCGCGTAGGCGAGCGCGTCGGCGAGGACCAGTCGGCCCTCGGCGTCGGAGTTGGTCGTCTCGCTGGTCGTCCCGCCGTAGTGCCGGATGACGTCGCCCGGACGGAACGCCGAGCCGCTGACCATGTTCTCGGCGAGCGGGGCCAGGGTGGTGACGCGGACCGGCAGGCGCATCGCCGCCGCGCCGAGGGTGGCGGCGACGACCGCCGCCGCGCCGGCCATGTCCTTGCGCATCAGCTTCATGGCGGGCACCGGCTTGATCGAGATGCCGCCGGTGTCGAAGGTGATGCCCTTGCCGATCAGCACCACGTGGGTACGCGCGTTCGCGGGATGCCAGTCCATCTCCAGCAGACGCGGGCCGCTGGCCGAGCCGCCGCCCACGGCGAGGATCCCGCCGAAGCCCTCGGCGGCCAACTCGGCCGGACCACGGACCGTCAGGCGCAGGTCCGGCAGGTCGGCGGAGGCGGCGGCCGCCTGGTCGGCGAACCACTGCGGGGTCTTCACCGAGGAGGGCATGTTGGTCAGGTCGCGCGCGAGACGGGTCATCGCGGCGGTGGTCCGCGCGGTGGCGACCGTTTCCTCGTGGGCCGCCGGGTCGGTGACCAGCAGGTCGACGCCGTCGAGCGCGGGCGGCTGGTCGGCGTCGGTCAGCCGGAACCGGTACGAGGCGAGCAGCAACCCCTCGGTCAGCCCGCGCACGGCGGCCGCAGTCACCCCGGCCGGCAGAGCGATAGTGATATGCGTCTCATCTGACGCAGAGCGGGCCAGGGCCGCGCCGGCCGTCCGCCAGGAGGATTCCCCGCCGTCGCCGATACCGAGCAGCACCAGCTGACCGGGGTCGCGCCCGGGACGCAGCTGCGTGCTGATCTCGCCGGCCCGTCCGCTCAGTCGGGCGGCCGGCACCAGCGCGGCCGCCTCGTCGGCGGTGCCGTCCGGCGGCGTCACCGCGGTCGGCGCCGGCTCCGCCGAGACGTCACCTCCCGCCGCCGGCTCGGTGGGGCGTACGGGCAGGACGAGGACGTCGAGCCGTTCGGGCTCGGCGAGCGGACGGATGGCGAGCACGCGGAACCGCACCTCCAGGAAGTTTCACAAAGTGGATCGGGCCATGCCCGCGCACAGATATGAAGACCCTGAGCCACCGGCGCTCCCGGTGGCTCAGGGTCCAAGAAACGCTCCGACCGGCGTACGCCGTCCGGGTCGTCCCTCACTCAGCCGGCGGCTGCCTTCAACGCGTCACCGAGCGCGTTGGCCTCGTCGGGAGTCATCTCGACGACGAGCCGGCCACCGCCCTCCAGCGGGACACGCATGACGATGCCCCGACCCTCCTTGGTGACTTCCAGCGGACCGTCGCCCGTCCGCGGCTTCATCGCCGCCATGTTGTCTCCCCTCAGACCTACACCAGGGTCGGTGGGTTGCCCCACAGCCACTTCGTCACGACCACCCGCAACGCTCGCGGGGGTGTCGACAGACGATTTTCCCTGATGAACACCGCCGGACCCAAACCGGAGCAGCATTGATGTAACAGCATCTAGCTTATCTTGAGAAGGCCTGTCACAATGTGCGGTCATGCAGGCACGGTCGGCACTCTTCGACCTGTACGGCGACCATCTCCGACCGAGGGGTGGCCGCGCACCGGTCGCCGCCCTGGTCAAGCTACTGGCGCCGTTGGGAATCGCGCCGCCCGCCGTTCGCACCGCCGTCTCCCGGATGGTGCGTCAAGGCTGGCTCGACCCGCTCCGGCTGGCCTCCGGACCGGGATATTCGATCACACCAAAAGCCGCCCGACGACTCGACGAGGCGGCGGCCCGGATCTACCGGACCGGCCGGGTCACCTGGGACGGCCGGTTCGATCTGCTCGTCCTCGACGCGCCGGGCTCCCGGCGGGACCGGCAACGACTCGCCGCTACCCTCAGCTTTCTCGGCTACGGCACCCTCGACGAGCAGACCTGGGTCGCGACCCGCCCCGCCGAGGACGTCGACCTGCTGCTGGCCGAGGCCGGCATCCGGTTCGAACGGTTCACCGCATCGCACTTCTCCGGCACCCCGGGCGCGATGGGCGTCGTCCGTCGCGCGTGGGACCTGGCCGAGATCGGCCGCGCGTACGAGCGGTTCGTCGCCGACCAGCGCCCGCTCCTGAGCGCGGTCACCGTGCGCAGCAGCGACGAGGAGGCGTACGCGGTCCGGTTCCGGCTCGTGCACGCGTGGCGTACCTTCCTGTTCCGGGATCCGCAGCTGCCCCCGGCGCTGCTGCCCGAGCGCTGGCCCGGCACCGCCGCGGCCAGCTTCTTCGACCGGCACGCGGCCCGCCTGCGTCCAGCCGCCGACCGGTACGTCGAGCAGTGCCTCGACGCCGGCAACCGCATCGTTCGACAGAAGGGTCGTTAGACACGTGACCGAGCCGTTGCTCGTCGACCGGACCGACGCCGTCGTCACCCTCACGCTGAACCGGCCGCAGGCGATGAACGCGTTCGACGTCGCGCTGAAGGAGGCGCTGCGGGACACCCTGGCGGAGCTGGAGACCGACCGGTCCTGCCGGGCGGTCGTGCTGGCCGGGGCGGGCGGTTCGTTCAGCGCCGGGCAGGACCTGCGCGAGCACACCTCGACGCTCGAGAACGGCTCGGCCGACCCGCTGGGCACCGTCCGGGTGCACTACAACCCGATCGCCGCCCGGCTGGCCAACCTGCCCAAGCCGGTGGTGGCCGCCGTACGCGGGATGGCCGCCGGGGCGGGCGCGTCGCTGGCCTTCCTGGCCGACATCCGCATCGGCGGGCCGAGCACCAGCTTCCTGATGGCCTTCGCCAAGGTCGGTCTGGCGGCCGACACCGGCGCGTCCTGGACGCTGCCCCGGCTGGTCGGCCACGCCAAGGCGGTGGAGCTGCTGATGCTGGCCGAACCGGTCCGCGCCGAGGAGGCCTGCCGGCTCGGGCTGCTCACCCGGCTGATGGACGACGATGAGCAGGTGCTGCCGGCCGCGCAGGAGCTGGCCGCCCGGCTCGCCGCCGGCCCCACCGTCGCGTACGGGGCGATCAAGCGGCAGCTCTCGATCGCCGACGCCGGCACCCTCGCCGACGCGCTCTCGGCCGAGGCCCAGGCCCAGGCGATCTGCGGCGCCACGGCCGACCACAAGGCGGCCACCCTCGCGTTCGTCGCCAAGCAGAAACCGGTCTTCGAGGGACACTGAACGCGATTCGCACCCCGCCCTTACCGTCCTCGTACGCGGGCCGCCTAGCGTCGGCTTCCATGAGCGATCGTGAAGCGGTGGCGCACCTGCTGCGTCGGGCCACCTTCGGGCCGACCGCCGACGAGGTGGACGCGGCCGAGCGGGCCGGGCCGGCGGCGACCCTGGACAACCTGCTCGCCCCGGGGCGAGCCGACCGGGGCGCGGCGGCCACGCCACCGCCGGCCCTGCCCGCCGACCCGTACGCGGCGCTGACCAAGGAGTCCACCCGCGAGCAGCGGCAGAAGGCCAACGCCCAGCGCAAGGAGCAACTTGCGCAGGTGACCCTGTGGTGGCTGGACCGGATGGTCGCCGCCGAGGACGGGCTCACCGAGAAACTGCTCTTCTTCTGGCACGGGCACTGGGCGACCAGCGCCCAGAAGGTCAAGTCGGCGCGGATGATGCAGGGCCAGTTGGAGACGCTGCGCCGGCACGGGCGCGGGCCGTTGGCCCCCCTGGTCGCCGCGATGGTGCGCGACCCGGCGCTGATCATCTGGCTGGACGGGCAGAAGAACACCCGTAAGGCGCCGAACGAGAACCTGGCGCGCGAACTGATGGAGCTGTTCACCCTCGGCATCGGCGGCTACACCGAGGCCGACGTGAAGGCCGGCGCGCGGGCGTTGACCGGCTGGACGGTCGACCGCCGTACCGGGGTGGCCCGCTTCGAGGCCAAACGACACGACCCCGGGGAGAAGACGATCCTCGGACAGAACGGCCGCTTCGACGCCGAGGCGTACGCCGGACTGCTGGCCGCCCAGCCGGCGGCGGCGACGTTCGTGGCCCGGCGGCTCTGGTTCCGCTACGCCGGCACCGACGTCCCGACGCCGGACGGCCTGGCGGGCGCGGACACCGTCGCCACCCTGCGGGCGCTGTTCTCGTCACCGGCCTTCGCCCAGACCCGCGGCACGCTGGTGAAGCAGCCCGTGGAGTGGACGGTCGGCGCGCTGCGACAGCTCGGCATCCGCCCCAAGGAACTGCCCGAGCAGCAGCGCAAGCAACTGCTGAGCGGGTTGAGCGCCCTGGACCAGGTGCCGCTGCGACCGCCCAGCGTGGGTGGCTGGCCGGCCGGCCCCGCCTGGCTGACCACCTCGTCGCTACAGGGCCGACTCCGACTGGCCGGCATGCTCGCCGCCGCGGCCCGTCCCGCGCTGCTGGACCGGCTGACCGCCGCGCCCACCGCCGGACGGGCGGACGCCCTGGCCCGGCTACTCGTCGTCGACGGATGGAGCGCCCGTACCCGGGCCGCCCTGACCCCGCTGGCCGGCGAACCTCGAAAACTACTGGCTGCCGGCCTGGTCAGCCCCGAGTACACCGTCAGCTGAGCGGAAGGAGTCGAGAAGATGGACACCCTGACCCGACGCAGGTTCCTGCTCACCAGCGGGGTGGTCGGCGCGGGCGCGTTGGCCGCCGGAGCGGGCGCGTACAGCCTGCGGGACCTGCTGGACACCGCCGGAGACCGCGACCCGCAGTCACAGACACTGGTGCTGGTGACCCTCTACGGCGGCAACGACGGCCTGAACACCGTCATCCCGTACGGCGACCCGGCCTACCGGGCAGCCCGCCCCGAGCTGGCGTACCCCGACAGCGAGGTGCGTCGCCTCGACGACGACTTCGCCCTCAACCCGGCGCTGGAGGGCCTGCACAAGCGCTGGTCCACCGGTGGACTCGCGATCGTGCGCGGAATCGGCTACCCGAAGCCGGACCGCAGCCACTTCCGGTCGATGGACATCTGGCACACCGCGCAACCGGACCGGCCCGGCACCACCGGCTGGCTCGGCCGCTGGCTCGACCGGGCGGGCGGCGACCCCCGACTGGCGGTCTCCTTCGAGCCGGCGCTGCCGCCGCTGCTCGCCGGGGAGCGCAGCGCGGGCGCAGCCGTCCCGGTGACCGACCGCAAGGCCGCCAAGGGGCTCTCGGCGGACACGCTGAAGGCGTTCGCCGCCGCCGAGGCGGGCGAGTCGCCGGCCCGCGCCCGGGCCGCCGCCTGCTTCGCCGACATGCGCTCGGTGGACGAGATGATCCGCGAGGTCCGCGACTCCGCCGACCCGGACACGACGGACCCGGACGGCGACCAGGCGCCGGCCACCGCCACCGGAGGGGCCGGTACGCCCCTGGACGCGCAACTCGACCTGGTCGCGCAGTGTGTGGAGGCCGGGGTGTCCACCCGGGCATTCTCGGTCTCGCTCGGCGGCTTCGACACGCACGCCGACGAGAAGCAGTTGCAGGCCGTACTGCTGGGTCAGCTCGACCGGGCGTTGACCAGGTTCGCCGACCGGATGAGCCGCACCGAGGCGGGCCGCAAGGTGGTGGTGGCCGTCTACTCCGAGTTCGGCCGCCGGGTCCGGGCCAACGCCTCGGACGGCACCGACCACGGCACCGCGTCCGACATGCTGCTGCTCGGCGCGGGAGTGCGCGGCGGCTGGCACGGGGACGCGCCCAGCCTCACCGACCTCGACGACGGGGACCTGAAGTACACCACCGACTTCCGGGACGTCTACGCCACGCTGCTGGAACGGGTGCTGGACACCGACCCGGGCCCGGTGCTCGCCGACTGGCGGGGACGCCTCGACAAGTTGTTCCAGGCCTAATCGTCCTCTTCCGGGTCCTGGTTGGCCTCCGCGCCGAGCACGAACGCCTGCATGGCCAGCTCGTCGCCGGACGGTGCGACGAAGGCGGGCAGCTCACGCGGCCCCAACTCCTGCACGTACGACCAGAACAGGCGTACCGCCTCGGCGGGCGTGCCGGCCTCGATCGGCAGGTCCAGGCTGACCAGCCAGGTACGCCGCGCCGGGGGCGGGCCGAGCTGGTCGGCCAGCGCCCGGAAGGTCGCCGGATCCAGTGCGGTGACCGGCCCGTCGAGGGTGAGCAGGTCGGCCGGCACCGGCTCGTCGAAGGCCCGCCGGGTGTACGTCACGACGAGCGTCTCCGGCTCGACCGGGGACTGCGGGTCGTCCGGGTCCTCACGGTGCCGCTGCGTCGGCGCGGCGACCCGACCCAGGGCCACCAGGCGCGGCGGCGCGTCGGCCAGCACCGCCACCCGGTCGCCGGGGCCCGGCCGCCCCGCGTCGGTCAGGCCGGTCAGCTTCAGCGAGTCGTGGTGCACGAGCCGCTCGGCCTCGTAACGCTCGGCGGGCAGCAGCACGGCCCAGGTGCCCGGCCCGTCGGCGTGGCCGGCCCCGTCGGCCCGGTACGCGGTCTCGGTCGTCATGCCTGTCATCCCATCACGGGCGGGTGTCGAGGGTGACGTGACAGCCGACGATGTGATCGTCGACCATCCCGGTGGCCTGCATGAGGGCGTACGCGGTGGTGGGGCCGACGAACCGGAAGCCGCGCTTCTTGAGTGCCTTGGCCATCGCCGTCGACTCGGCGGTGATCGGCGCCAGCTCGGCGAACGAGGCGGGACGGGCCGGCCGGCGCTCCGGCGCGAACGACCAGAGCAGCGCGGACAGCCCGTCGGGCAGGTCGAGGGCGGCGCGGGCGTTGGCGATCGCCGCCTCGATCTTGGCCCGGTTGCGGACGATGCCGGCGTCGGCGAGCAGCCGGGTCACGTCCGTGTCGTCGTAGCCGGCGACGGTGGGAATGTGGAACTCGTCGAAGGCCAGCCGGAAATTGGGCCGCTTGCGCAGGATGGTCAGCCACGACAGGCCGGACTGGAACGCCTCCAGGGTCATCCGCTCGTAGAGCGCGTCGTCGCCGTGCAGCGGCCGACCCCACTCGGTGTCGTGGTAGACGGCATAGTCCGGGGTGCTCGCCCCCCAGGCGCAGCGGGCCAGCCCGTCGGCGCCGATCACCAGGTCACTCACGTCGCACACGCTAGGCCATCGCACCGACAGCCCGTGCTCAACCGGTCGATGACGCCGTCAGGGCAGGCGGCCCTGCTCGACCAGCCGCGCGAACCTCTTGAGCGCCTGGGTGAGGCCCAGCTTGGAACCGGGCCAGAGCACCGGCCACGCGAGCCGGCCGGCCGCGCCGCCGGGCAGGTGGAACCACTCGTGCCAGACGACCTGGGTACGGGCCTGCCCGAGTTCGGTGCAGCGCAGGACACCCGGGCCGCGCAGCACCTGGCCGTGGTGCACCACGCCGATCTCGTACGGCTCGTCCACCCGGACCACCAGCATCTCGTCGCGCAGTGTCGCCCGGCCGAGCGCGGTCACCGCCTCGATCCGGCTGCCCTCGCGCCCGTCGCCCTCGACGACCCGGACCCGGGTGAACGGGATCCAGTCGGACTGCCGTTCCCAGGCGAGCAGCGCGGCGAAGACGCGGGATGCCGGCGCGTTGACGATGACCGTGGCGGTCACCTCACCGGCGCCCGGTTGGGCCGCCTCCCGGAGAGCATCGGCGCCCTCCGGGCCGGTCACGCCGACTCCGACCGGACCACCGCGCCCTGCTGTCCGGCGCCCCGGGCGGCCCCGGGCGCGGCGTCGTCGGCGGGCGTGCGGATGCTCGCCTCGTCGGTCGCCGGGGCGACACCGTCGGCATCCGCAGCCGAAGAGGTGGCCGGGGCGACACCGTCGGCGTCCACAGCCGAAGACGTGGCCGGGGCGACACCGTCGGCATCCACAGCCGAAGACGTGGCCGGGGCGACACCGTCGGCATCCACCGCCGAATCGGTCGCCGGTGCCACGCCGTCCGCGTCGGCCGCCGAGGAGGTGGCCGCGGGCTCCGCTGCCGTGGCGTCGGGCGCCGCACCGGCGGACTGCTCCCGCGCCCGGCGCAGCACGTCCGCGTCGTCGGTCCGGCCCTCGCGCAACGCGATGACCTCCGCCTCCAACACGCCGATCAGTTCGGACTTGTAGCCGATGTCGTAGGCGGCGCGGCGCATCGCCTGGTCGACCTGTGCCATCCGGTAGCCACGCAGACCGGTGTCGAAACGGACCGCGCCGACGTCGGATTCGCGCAGCGGCCGGGTGCCCGGCAGCGGTACGGCCTGCGAATCCGGTTCCGTCGGAGCGAGACCGGGATCGCGCCCGCCGACCAGCACCGTCACGCCGAAAACAACCGCCGCGACGGTCAACGCCACGACCAGGAGGAGCAGAAGCTGACCCATGCACTGATCGTGGCACGACAGCCCGCCGGTAGCGACCCCACCACCCCGATCACCCATCGACGCCCACGCCCGCCCCACGCGTGCCCGCACGCACCGGCTAGCGTCGGTGGCGGCCGGAGCAGCGGCGACGGCGCGCAGGAGGCGGGAGGCGGCATGGCCGGGGCACTTCGGCTTGGTTCGCGGACGTTCGCGCCGGGTGAGCTGGTGGTGATGGCCATCGTCAACCGCACACCGGACTCGTTCTTCGACCGGGGCGCCACCTTCGCCGCGGACAGCGCGCTCCGGGCGGTCGAACGGGCGGTCGACGAGGGCGCCGAGATCATCGACATCGGCGGGGTCAAGGCCGGTCCGGGTACCGAGGTGGACGTGACCGAGGAGATCCGACGCACGGTGGACACCATCGTCGCCGTACGGTCCGCGTTCCCGGAGGTGGTGATCTCCATCGACACCTGGCGCGCCGAGGTGGCGACGGAGGCCGCGGCGGCCGGCGCGGACCTGCTCAACGACACCTGGTCGGGCGTCGACCCGGCGCTCGCCCGGGTCGCGGCGAGCACGGGCGCCGGGCTGGTCTGCTCGCACGCCGGCGGCCTGACCCCCCGGACCAGGCCGCACCGCGCCGCCTTCGACGACGTGGTCACCGACGTGGTCGCGACGGTGACCGGGCTCGCCGAGCGCGCGGTGGCGGAGGGGGTACGCCCCGACGGGATCCTCATCGACCCGGCGCACGACTTCGGCAAGAACACCCGCCACTCGTTGGAGATCACCCGTCGGCTGGGCGAGCTGACCGTCACCGGCTGGCCGGTGCTCGTGGCGCTCTCCAACAAGGACTTCATCGGCGAGACGCTCGACCTTCCGGTGGGCGAGCGCCTGGAGGGCACGCTCGCCGCGACGGCGGTCTCCGCCTGGCTGGGCGCCCGCGTGTTCCGGGCCCACCAGGTCGGGCCGACGCGCCGAGTGCTGGACATGGTGGCCTCGATCCGCGGCGACCGCCCACCCACAGCCACCAGAAGAGCCCTGGCCTAACCCCCCCCACCCGGGATGGGGTGGGGGGTTAGGTCCAGCGGAGGATGTTTCTGCGCCAGGCGTAGAGGAGGCCGAGGGCGAGCACCGCCACGAAGAGCGCCATCTCCACCACCGTGACCAAGCCGAAGCCGGGTCGGTCGAAGACCACCGCCCACGGGAACAGGAACACCGCCTCGACCGCGAACAGCACGTAGAGGTACGCGTAGACGTAGTAGCGGATCTGCATCTGCGCCCAGTCCCCGCCGACCGGGTCGAGCCCACACTCGTAGCTGGCCCGCTTGCCGAACGGGTCGGCCGGGCGGGCGGGACGTAACACCCGGTTGGCCGAGAACGCCGTCACAAAGAACAGGACGCTGACGAGCAGCAAGAGCCCGAGCGTCGCGTACGAGCCCAGGTAACCGGTCACGCCCGGAGCCTACCGCCCGCCCCGGAGAGACCGTCCCCAACACGTTACGGATTTGTTTCCAGGTGGGACTAGTGCACCGGGGCAACTATTAAGAGTATTGGATTCCCACCCCCGCAACCGGAGGACAGATGGCCCGCGTGAAGGTTTCGCCCGATCGCTGGGCCGCAGGGCGGCATCCCACCCCCCTGCTGGCAACGTCGCTCGCGCTCGGGCTGCTCGCGGCGCTGGCCGTCGCACCGGCCCTCGCCAGCGCGGCGGCGCCGCGCGCCCATCCGGTCACCGCCGTGACGGAGTCGGCACCCGATCCCGACCCGGACCCGGAGACCACTGGGCCGCAGGAACCCATTCCGACCGAAGATCCGGGCGGCGATCCCGCGCCGACCGACCCGGCCCCGCCGACCACCGCAGCACCACCGGAGACCACACCGCCGGCGCCCCCGCCGACCACCGCTCCTGGGCCACCGGTCACCAGCGCTCCCGCCCCGGGCGGCGCCACCCATCCGCCGACGGCCGGGCCGCCCGCACCCCCAGTCCCACCGGTCAACCCGCCGGCGCCGGGCGGCACGCAGGCACCGCCGCCGAGCCCTCTCGGCGTACAGGTGACCACCGAGGACGTCTCCCTCTCGGAGTCGTACTGGAACGCGCCCAGTACGACCACCACGCTGCGCGTCACCGTGGCCAACACCGGCACGGCCACGCAGCGGGTCCGGCTGTCGTACACCCTGCCGGCCGGGCTGAGTGACGCCGGCACGAACGGGTGCGTCGACGAGGGTGGCGGCGCGTACCGCTGCGGGGCGTGGACGACCGAGGCGGGCACCCGGTTCAGCAGCCTGATCCGGCTGCGGGTCGCCGGCGACGCCTGGGAGCGGATGCCACTCAGCGGCTCGGTACGGGTCGTCGCGGACGTGCCGGGGACACCCGGCGAGGTGGCCGACGAACAGGGCTTCGCGGTGCTGTTCCCGCCCGGTCCGCCGGTGCCCGGGATCTCGCTGGCCGCCGACGAGGTCGCGTTCGACATCAGTGGCGCGCAGAGCACCCTCGCGGTGCGGCTGGGCAACACCGGCACGGTGGACGCCACCGGGCTGGTGGAGGTGGTCCTGCCGTCCGGGGTGAGCGCGCCCGCCCCACCGCCGGGTTGCGTGGCTCTCGACGCGTCCCGTACCCGGTGCGACGCGGGTCTGCTGTCCGCCGGCGAGACCCGTGAGCTGCGGCTACCGGTGGAGGCGACTCCGCAGGCCCAGCGGGAGGCGCCGTTGTCCGGGGCCGTGGTCGGTCAACTCGACCCGCGCAACGGCGCGACCCGGCGGTTGCAGATGAGTTTCCGGATCACCGCGGCGGCGGCGCTGGCCACGCCGGTCGTCTCGCCGCCCGCGCCGACCGGCTCCCAGGGCGTACTGCCGGCAGGCGCCACCACCGACGACAGCATGTCCTCGGTCCAGCGCACCGCGGTCATCCTGGTCGCGGTCTCCGCGCTGCTGGTGGTGCTGGCTCTCACGCTGGCCACCACCTCGTTGCGGCGCCGGCTCGGCGGACAGGCGAGCGAGTCCCCGGCCCCGCCCACCGACTGATCGATCGACGACCCTGGCCGCCACCGGCCGGGGTCGTCCCGGGCCGGCGGACGGTGATCTGAATTACGGCGGGCGGGGCGAAACCCCACATTCCACGGCAATTTCGGCGTTGATCCGGTCTCAGTCGGCGGACCTCCGGGCAGGCCCGGGGGTCCCTTCGACGTAGGCTCTGGGTGGGGAACGACAGCGCTTGCGAGCCCGCAGTCGCGAACGAAGGTGGCACAGTGACCAAGCAGATCCGTCAACTCGACCGGGTGGTCATCCGGTTCGCCGGCGACTCCGGCGACGGCATGCAGTTGACCGGCGACCGGTTCACCTCGGAGACGGCGCAGCTCGGCAACGACATCTCCACGCTGCCGAACTTCCCCGCCGAGATCCGGGCTCCCGCCGGCACCCTGCCGGGCGTGTCGAGCTTCCAGGTGCACTTCGCCGACTACGACATCCTCACCCCGGGCGACGCGCCCAACGTGCTGGTGGCGATGAACCCGGCGGCGCTCAAGGCCAACCTGGCCGATCTGCCGCGCGGCGCGGACATCATCGTCAACACCGACGAGTTCACCAAGCGCAACCTGGCCAAGGTCGGTTACCAGAGCAGCCCACTCGACGACGACTCGCTGGCCGGCTACGTCGTCCACCCGGTGGCGCTGACGTCGATGACGGTCGGCGCGCTGGCCGAACACCAGGTGTCCAAGAAGGACGCCGAACGGTCCAAGAACATGTTCGCCCTCGGCCTGCTCTCGTGGATGTACTCCCGGCCGTACGAGTCGACCCTGCGCTTCCTGGAGCGCAAGTTCGCGTCCCGCCCCGAGCTGGTCGCCGCGAACGTCGCCGCCTTCAAGGCCGGCTGGAACTTCGGCGAGACCACCGAGGACTTCGCGGTCCGCTACGAGGTCAAGCCGGCGAAGATGCATCCGGGCACCTACCGCAACATCACCGGCAACGCGGCGCTGTCGCTGGGGCTGGTCGCCGCCGGGGTCCGCTCGGGCCTGCCGGTCTTCCTCGGCGCGTACCCGATCACGCCGGCGTCGGACATCCTGCACGAGCTGAGCAAGCACAAGCGCTTCGGCGTGCTGACCATGCAGGCCGAGGACGAGATCGCCGCGGTCGGCGCGGCGCTGGGCGCCTCCTACGGCGGGTCGCTCGGTGTGACCACCACGAGCGGCCCGGGTGTGGCGCTCAAGAGCGAGACGATCTCCCTCGCGGTGGCGCTGGAGCTGCCGTTGGTGATCGTGGACGTGCAGCGGGCCGGCCCGTCGACCGGCATGCCGACCAAGACCGAGCAGGCCGACCTGAACATGGCGCTGTACGGCCGGCACGGCGAGGCGCCCGTCGCGGTGATCGCGCCGAAGTCGCCGTCGGACTGTTTCTTCGCGGCGTTGGAGGCGGCCCGGATCGCGCTGACGTACCGCACGCCGGTGATCCTGCTGTCGGACAACTACGTGGCGAACGGCTCCGAGCCGTGGCTGCTGCCCGACGTCGAGTCGCTGCCCGACCTGCGGGTCGACTTCGCCACCGCGCCCAACGGTGACGACGGCACCACCTTCCTGCCGTACCTGCGCGATCCGGAGACCCTGGCCCGCCCGTGGGCCATCCCCGGCACGCCGGGCCTGGAGCACCGGATCGGTGGGCTGGAGAAGGCCGACAAGACCGGCGACATCTCGTACGACCCGGCGAACCACGACTTCATGGTCCGCACCCGGGCCGCCCGCATCGAGACGATCCCGGTGCCGGACATCGAGGTGGAGGACCCGGACGGCGACGCCCGCGTGCTGGTGCTCGGCTGGGGTTCGACGTACGGGCCGATCGGGGCGGCCTGCCGTGGCGTCCGCCAGCGCGGCCTGTCCATCGCCCAGGCGCACCTGCGGCACCTGGCCCCGATGCCGGCGAACCTCGGCGAGGTGCTTCGCTCCTACGACAAGGTGGTCATCCCGGAGATGAACCTGGGCCAGCTCGCCCACGTCATCCGGGCCCGCTACCTGGTCGACGCGATCAGCTACAACCAGGTCCGCGGCCTGCCGTTCACGGCCGCCGAGCTGGAGACGACGCTGGAAGAGGTCCTGAAGAATGTCTGAGCCCGTCGCCCTCAAGCTCACCGCCAAGGACTTCAAGTCCGACCAGGAGGTGCGTTGGTGCCCCGGCTGCGGTGACTACGCCATCCTGGCGGCCATCCAGCAGTTCATGCCGGAGCTGAACATCCCCCGCGAGCGGACCGTGTTCGTCTCCGGGATCGGCTGTTCGTCACGCTTCCCGTACTACATGAACACGTACGGGATGCACTCGATCCACGGCCGCGCGCCGGCGATCGCGACCGGCCTGTCGGTGTCCCGTCCGGACCTGTCGGTCTGGGTGGTTACCGGCGACGGCGACGCGCTGTCGATCGGCGGCAACCACCTGATCCACGCGCTGCGGCGCAACGTCAACCTCAAGATCCTGCTGTTCAACAACCGGATCTACGGGTTGACCAAGGGGCAGTACTCGCCCACGTCCGAGGTCGGCAAGATCACCAAGTCGACGCCGGCCGGGTCGGCGGACGCGCCGTTCAACCCGCTCTCGCTCGCTCTGGGTGCGGAGGCCAGCTTCGTCGGCCGCACGATCGACTCCGACCGCAAGCACCTCCAGTCGGTGCTGCGGGCCGCCGCCGAGCACCAGGGCTCGGCGTTCGTGGAGATCTACCAGAACTGCAACATCTTCAACGACGGGGCGTTCGAGCAGCTCAAGGACCCGTCCACCCGGGACGACTACCTGATCCGCCTGGAGCACGGCCAGCCGATCACCTTCGGGGCGGACGGTCGGTTCTGCGTGGTGCACCCGCCGGGCGCGTTCGGGCTGGAGGTCCGGGAGACCAACTCCGTACGCCCCGAGGAGATCGTCGTACACGACGCGACGGTGGCCGACCCGGCGTACGCGTTCGCGCTGTCCCGGCTGCCCGGTCTGGACCTGCGCAACACGCCGATCGGCGTGTTCCGCTCGGTGGACCGGCCGTCCTACGACAGCGTGGTGCAGGAGCAGTTGGCGACGGCGAGGGCGAAGGTCACCGAGACGCCTGAGCAGCAGCTCGCGGGCCTGCTGAGCGGTGGCGACACCTGGACGATCCTCTGACCCGTCGGACCTGAACGAGAGCGGCCGCCCCGATCCGGGGCGGCCGCTCTCGTTGTGTCGGGTGCCGTCTCAGCGCTGGGCCGAGGCCGGCGTCCACAGGTTGTCGATCTCCTTCTCGGCCGCGGTGCGGCTGGCCTCGTGCAGGGGGATCAGCTCGGCCATCGCCGGCACCGTGGGCGCCAGGGTCAGTTCCGTGCTGATGAAGCGCGGCTCCAGGCCGGTCATCGACAGACCGTGCGGGAGCCACTGCTCCGCATGGTCCCAGCCGTGCCGCGGGGTGCCCTCGCCGTAGCCGCCGCCGCGCGTGGCCACCACCACGAACTCACGACCGCTGAGCAGGCCCTCCTGCGTGTCCGGGTCGTACGTGAGGCCGGCGACGATCAGGTGGTCGACCCAGGACTTGACGCTGCTGGGCGCGCCGTAGTTGTAGAGCGGCAGCCCGAGCAGGACCACGTCGGCCTGCTTCACCTCGTCGACGAGGCGCTGGCTGAGCTCCCACGACGCGCGCTGGGCGGGGGTGTGCTGGTCCGGCGGCGTCATTCGCGCCAGCCCGCCGTCGGAGTCCAGGTGCGGCAGCGGCTCTGCGCCCAGGTCGCGGTAGGTCACGGTGCCGTCGGGGTGCGCCGCGCGCCAGGCCGTGGCGGCTCGGGCCGTGAGCTGCCGGCTGACCGACCAGTCGCCCCGGATGCTCGAATCGATATGCAGCAGGTTCATGATTCCTCCTCCAAGGATCGTCTGTGTTGCACCAACTATTTATAGCAGGCAGATGTTCCGTGGCGTCGGTAGACTGGGTCACATGTCCGCCCTGCCGCTGGAGCCCTCGGAGCACCGCTCGGGCGCCCTGCTGGACCACCTGGCGCGGCGGATGCGCCTGCGGGCCGAGTCGGTGCTCGCGCCACTGGGCCTGCGACCGCGGCACCTGGTCGCGCTCACGGTGTTGCGGGCGGGTGGCGGCATCAGCCAGCAGTCGCTCGCGGGCACCCTGGAAATGGACAGCACCAACATCGTTGGGCTGCTCAACGACCTCGAAGCGAAGGATCTCGTCGAGCGGCGACGCTCACCCCAGGACCGCCGGCGACACGTCGTCGAACTGACTGAAGATGGGATGAAACGCCTCAAAGAGGCAGAGTGCGCCCTCGCGGGTGTCGAGGACGAGGTGTTGGGCGCGCTGGAGCCGGCCGAGCGGGAGACGCTCTACTCGTTGCTGCGGCGGGCGGTCACCACGACACCGATCACCTGCACCGAAGCCTTGAGCGTCGGCGAACCGGACGCCTGCTGACGCCCCGGAATGTCAGACCGAGGCCGCGGACTGCGGGCGGTCGTCGCGGACGTGCACAAGCATGTCGCCGGTCTCGATCACCGCGCCGGCCTTGTCGGCCAGGGTGACCACCTTGCCCCGTCGCACCAGGGCGATCACCAGTGAGTCCAGCTCACGCGGCGAACGGCCCACCTCGTCCCGCTCCGCCGAGCGCATCGCCAACGCCATCCCCTGCCCCGGAGTCAGCAGATCCTCCACGACGTCGATCAGCGGCGGCGCCGAGGTCGAGAGACCGAGCAGGCGGCCCGCAGTCGCCGAGGAGACGATCACGTGGTGCGCGCCGCTCTGCTTGAGCAGCGGGGCGTTCTCCGCCTCCCGCGCCGCCGCGATGATCCGGACCTGCCCGGCCGTGAGCTGCCGGACGGTCAGCGCCACCAGCACCGACGCGTCGTCGCTGTCGGTCGCGATGATCACTGCTTTCGCGTTCTTGACGTGCGCCTCGTTCAGCACCGACGACCGGGTCGCCGACCCCTCGATCGCCACCAACCCGGCCGACGTGGCCTGCCGCAGTGCGACGCCGTTGCGCTCCACCACCACGATCCGCGACCGGTCCAGGCCGTTCTCCAACAGAGCGTTGACCGCGCTGCGCCCCTTGGTGCCGTAGCCGCAGATGATGACGTGGTCCTTCACGACTCTCCTCCACCGCGACAGGCGACGGCCGGTCCGGTACTGCTCGGTCAGGACTTCCAGGGTGGTGCCGACCAGGATGATCAGGAAGAGCACCCGGGCCGGCGTGATGAACAGGACGTTGACCAGCCGGGCCGACGGCGCGGCCGGGGTGATGTCCCCGTAGCCGGTGGTGGAGAGCGAGACGACCGCGTAGTAGAAGCAGTCGAGCAGGGTGAGGCCGTCCTCGTTGACGTCGCGGTAGCCGTCCCGGTCCAGGTAGACCGCCGCCACCACGGCGAAGACCAGCCCCAGGGCGGCCGCGAGCCGCAGGCTCAGCGCGCTCAGCGGGCCCCGGCGCTGCGCGGGAAAATGGATCACCGTCGAACCTGCCCCGCCGCCGTCGCCTGCACGCCCACAACATAGCGGGTACGCGGCGCTTCGCACGCCCGGGCTACGACGACGGTCGACGCGACATGCACGGGTCGGCCCCGACCGTCGGCAACCGGCATGATGATGGGAGGGGTCCCCGACGACGACCGCGAGAGTGAGGTCCGCATGTCGTTGCTACGACGAGTGATCGGCGGGGTGCTGCGCCGGCTACGCCAGGGCCAGGGCCGCACCCTGCGCGAGGTGGCCGAGGCGGCCGGGGTCTCCGTGCCCTACCTCTCGGAGGTCGAACGCGGGCGGAAGGAGGCCTCGTCGGAGATCCTGGCGGCGATCTGCCGAGCCCTCGGCATCCAACTCTCCGACCTGCTCGAGGCGGCCCGCGACGATCTGCGCCGAGTCGAGCGTCGCATCCCCGCCGCACCCCGGGCCGCTCTGGCCCGGCTGGAACAGGTGCCCGCGCCACGCAACGAGACCGGCCGCGCATTCCGAATCGGCTTTCAGCCCGGTGGGGCGACGCCACCCGTGGCCGCCGCTCCGGCCCCCGCACGGCAGCCGGCCGGGCCGGTGCTGCGGCTGGGCGGGCCGATCCTGCACGTCGGCGGTCCAGCCTCGCCCGTCGGGTCGACTGTCGGAGGGGCGGGGCTGCGAGTTCGACTGATCGCCTCCGCACCGGCCGGGCGCCCCGGTCCGCGTACCTCCAAGATGCTGGCCTGCCGCCGGGCCCGGACGGGCCGGCGGCGGTTGACCCGGGTGTAGGCCGGCTGGGTTCTGCCCTGGGCCGATCTGCCGGCGGCAGAATCCCTGGGCCGCGACCGCCGCCGCGCGCACGCTGGAGGAGCCGGTTCCCCAGGCGGTTCCGCCGCCCGCCGGCAGCGCGGAAGGCGGCGACACATGATCGGGTACGACGTGCGGATGCTGGACAGCGGTCAGCCGACCTTCGGTGACCAGGTGTTCGAGCGGCTGCTACGGGAGCGGATCATCTTCCTCGGCACCGAGGTGACCGACGAGTCGGCCAACCAGATCTGCGCGCAGATCCTGCTGCTCGCGGCCGAGGACGCCGACCGCGACATCTACCTCTACATCAACTCGCCGGGCGGCTCGGTGACCGCAGGGATGGCGGTCTACGACACGATGCGCTACGTCCGCAACGACGTCGCCACGCTGGCGCTCGGCCTCGCCGGCTCGATGGGACAGTTTCTGCTCTGCGCCGGAGCGGCCGGCAAGCGGTACGCGCTGCCGCACTCACGGGTCATGATGCACCAGCCGTCCGGCGGGATGGGCGGCACCGCCTCGGACATCACCATCCAGGCGGAGAACATGCTGCACGTCAAGCGCACCATGCAGGAGTTGATCGCCCAGCACAGTGGACGCACCCTCGACGAGATCCAGCGCGACTGGGACCGGGACCGTTGGTTCACCGCCGAGCAGGCCCGGGAGTACGGCCTCGTCGACCGGGTGCTCACCCACGCCGAACAACTGCCGGCGGATTGACCCACCGTGTTGGCCGGGCCCCCCGGAGTGGACCTTCTTGGTTAGGGTCACGTCTATGCGTCGACTGATCCCTGTCCTCTCGATTGCCCTCGCCGCCGCCCTCGTGGCCGGCTGCGACACCACCTCCGGTGACACCGGAGGGTCCGGACCGTCCTCGGCTCCCACCACGCCCAAGCTCGAACCGGCCGCCGCCGTCCGGCAGGCCATGGAACGCAGCCTCGCCGGCACGGTCACCATGGACGCCTCGGTCAAGGCCGGCGGCCAGTCGGTCAGCCTCAAGGGCAAGGTCGACCCCGCCGCCAAGGCGATCCACATCACCGGCACCGCGCCGGAGCCGATCGAGGCCCGGCTGATCGGCGACGTCGCCTACATCAAGTCGGACTCGCTCGACGGCGAGAAGCCCTGGATGAAAATCGATCTGAACAAGCTCCGGCCGACCAGCTCGCTGCGCCAGTCGTTCGACCTGAAGGCACAGACCGGCCTCATCGGCGGCGTCGTGGTCGCCCAGGAGGTCAGCCCCGGCCACTACAGCGGCACCGCCGACCTCAACAAGGCCGCCGCGACCGCCAGCACCGACGGCGGCATGCGCGAGGGCCTCGAGTCGACCGCCAAGCTGGCGAAGGAGCCCCAGGCGATCCCCTTCGAGGCGACCGTCGACGCCGACGGCCGGCTCACCGCCCTGTCCTACACGATCGCCACGAAGAGTCTCGGTGACCTCGTCACCGACATGAAGATGAGCGGCTTCGGCGAGAAGGTCACCGTGGCCGCTCCGCCGGCCGCCGACACCGAGGCCGCCTCCGCCGAGATGTACAAGTTCCTCTGACCTCTGTGGATGACGAGGTGCCCTCCGGGACGGCCCGGAGGGCACCTCGACCTCTCGCGGCACGGTTCGGTCCGCACGGCGACGACCACCGCGAGGGGCTTTATGACAGTCACCATCATCGCCTCGGTGTTCACCGCCATCGCCGCAGTCACCTACCTGATCGACCACGACTACCCCAAGGCCCAGGCAGACATGAAGCGGGTCCCACACTCCCGGCTGCCCGTGAACGTGTCCTACCGCTGGTGACCGTCGAAGGTCAGTTTCCTGACAGCGGTCGAACCGAGGCGGAGTCCGCGGGGCGAACCGCAGTCCGGGCCCGCCGCAGACCAGCCAGCTCTTGAAACAGACCCTGGGTGCCCCCGGCAGGATTCGAACCTGCGACACACGGTTTAGGAAACCGATGCTCTATCCCCTGAGCTACGGGGGCGCGAGGGCCTAGTCTAGCGACCTGGGGGTTCACCTGGGGTGGCAGGGAGTGGCCCACGTTCACCCACGTTCCCCGGACCGCCGTTGTCCCAGCCCAGGACCACGGCTCGAGCACACGAACCCCGGTTTGCGACCGGCGGTCGGCCGCGGTGACCCCCGTTGGCATCGGTTGACCCCGGTTGGCATCCGCTGGAGAGCACACACCGCGCACATCATCGAAGATCGCGATGCGCGCTCTGGGCTACGGGCTCGGCAGGGTTGTGCGCCAGGCGGCGGTGAGTGCTGCCACGTCGGGGTATCGGTCGGCAGGTGTCGTGGCGGTGGCGTTAACGGCTACTTGCATCTGGTGCCGGGAGCCGCGCCAGCCGGTTGGGGAGTCGAGGAGGTGGTGGATGGTGCGGCCGAGGGTGTAGACGGTGGTGCGCTGGTCGATGACGCCGCCGCGGACGAATTCTTCGGGAGCCATGTAGCGGCGGGATCCGGGGAGGCGGTCGGCGTCGAGGGTGAACGGCCCGGGCCGGTACTCGTCGAGGTCGATCAGGCGGAGTCGGCGGGCGTGGAAGTCGTAGAGGAAGCAGCCGTCGTAGAGGTCGACCGCGACGTATCCGGCAACGGTTATGGCCAGGTGTGCGTCGAGGATGGTGTCGATGGCTGTTTCAACGTCGGGCAGGGGTAGTTGCTGAAACCGGTGCAGTGCGCTGCGGTCCGAACCGTGGACGGTGGCGTGGTTCAGCACGCTGCCGTCATGCCACGGATAGACCAGCGTCGGCCCGTCGAGGACCTGCTCGGGGCATACGATCGCCGGGTGCTGGACCGCGGCGCGGAACTGGGCGGCTCGCAGCAAGGAACGGCGACTGGGCGCGGTGGTGGCTGTCTTGACGAACCAGCGGCGCCCGGACGCCTCGACGCCGTAGGAGAGGCACCCGGAGTCCTGGGCGTCGAAGATCGCGAACGCAGAGTCCAGGGATAGTTCCACGCAGGGAGAGTAAGGCAGGTAGGCGTACGCCCTTCAGGGGTGGAGAATCCTGTCGTAGTCTTCGTCGTTCCAGCCGTCGGTGTTGTGCTTTCGAAGGCTGCCCGCGACGCGCGTCAGCATCAGCACGTCGCCGTTGAGAGTCAGGGCCGCATCCTCGGCCGTGCCGGCGAGGATCCTGGCCACCGTCGCCAGCATCTGGGGTTTACCCCTGTCGACCAGGGTGTCCTTGCGCATGTAGAAGTTGACATCGACATAGGCCTCCGGCTCCCACTCCCACAGAGCACCACCGTCGTCCTCGGCGCTGCAGTAGCCGCGCCGGCCGCCGGTGATGTCCACGACGTACCCGTGCTCGTCGTTCAGGTCGCCGCTGAGCATCCTGCCGCCGGACGCCGTGGACGTTTCGGCCGCTCCGGGAGCAGCAAGCTGCGCCACCTGCTCGAGTGGGATGTCGCCCGCCAGCGTCAACCGGTACTCGACAGCCATCCGCGTCCCTTCGTTAGCCTCGCCGGATGATCTAAGGATCGCACCGTCGCGCGTTACCGCCGCCAGTTCCTCCAGCCCTGTCGCGGGCCAGTCGTGGATCTGCTTGTGCGGGGCGGCGAGGTTTCCTCGCCAGGCGTGGAGGTTCAAATTCACGCCTTGGGTCTGCTCGGCGTCGACCTTTCTCGATACCGCGCTCCAGATTGCGCGGCCCGGCACGGGAGGAGTGGGGCGCGTAGCAGTCGAAGACATACCCCTGGCGACGACAGAGGACGACCGGCGGCTCGATCCGCCGGTCGCAGAAAGGAAGGCCCCGCGCAGGCGGTCACGGGTCCGCCTGCGTCGCAGCGTGCCGACTAAGACATCGGCCGACGCCGTCGGGTCCGCAGGCGAGCTGGCCACGGCCTCACCCGCCAGTCTGGAGGCAGCACAACACCGTTCCGCGTACACCCCAATTTCTCAGCGCCCGCTGCCTCCGTCGCTGCCCACCGCCAAGTCCGGCAGGAACAGCCGACGAGTGGTGTCCGCCGTCGACCGGCCTACCGCACAATCATCTCCCGAACGCCGTAAAAGTCCCACCACGATTGTCGGTGTTCGCGTAGCTCTCCCGCGACTCGCCTCAGCAGGAGCCAGTTGCCATTGAGCACGAGCGCGGCATCCTCTTGCCGGCTGGCGAGAACACGGCCGACGGCCGACACCATGGTCGGGACCGCGTCCTCGGGTGGGTCGTTCTTGCGCAGGTCAAAGACGATGTTGGTGTACGTGTCGGGTTCCCATTCCCATCGGGCGCCGCCGTCGGCTTCGGCGTCGAAGTAGCCGTTGCTGCCTGCGTAGATGGTGACCGTGTAGCCGAGTTCCTCCCGGAGGTCGGCGCTGAGCAGCCGGGGGTAGCCGGGCTGTGTCGACTCCTCGACGCCGTGTGGGGCGACGAGGGGGGCGAGGTCCTCCAGCGGGATGTCGCCGGCCAGGGTCAGTCGGTACTCGATGCCCACGTGCTGCCTGCTTTCTCAGTCTCGTCGGACGATCTGAATGATCGCACCGCTTCGGGTCACCGCTGCCAGTTCCTTGAGCTGTGGGACCGGCCAGTCGTCGAACTGCTTCTGCAGGACGGTGATGTCACCGCGCCAGTCCTGCAGGTTCAGCACCACCCGCTGGGTCTGCTGCCTCGCCACCTTCTGCGACACTTCCGTCCATACCCCGCGTACCGCTTTGCTGGGGGTGGGCGCGTAGCAGTCGAAGACGTGGCCCTCGATGAGGTAGTCGGGTTCCTTGTCGGGCTTGCCCACGTCGCCGGTGCTCTGGCGTGCATCGGCGATCTCCCGCCGTGTCGGGTTTTGGTGTACGCGGTAGCCGTCGTGGGCGAGGGTGTCGGCGCATTCGTTCTCCAACTCCAGTGAGCGCCGTACCGCTTCGTCCTCCCGCGGTGGGATCCTGGTTCGTGGTCCGGTTGGTGAGCCGCCGGAAACGCCTGTGGGTGGCCTGCTCCAGCGGGTGAAGGCCGATCCGGGGAGGTCGGGGGTTTCCTTGGCGGGTGTGGTTGCGGCCGTACTGCCATCGGTGTCGAGGGAAGGGCTGGCCGGCGAGGAACCGCCAGCCCTCGTCAGTTTCCCGCTGATCCCAGCTGTCGTGCTTCGGCGGCTGCCGCGTCGACGAACTGCCGGGCGGCGCCGGTACGTTGCACGATGAGCACCATGACCTGCTTGACGCCGTCCAGGGCCTGCAACAGGGGTCCCGGCTGCCCGCCGAGGAGGACGGCCGTGACGAGTTGTTGCGCCGCGCCTGCCTGACTGATCACTGCGGTCGCCGCGTCGCGGGCGCCGTCCACCGCGCTCTGCACCGGCGCGAGCCCGGAGATTGTCTCCTGCGGCGTGCCCTGGCGGGGCACCGTCGCGGTGGCCTGCGCCGCCTCCCCGATCGAGGCGGAGAGGCGGCCCAGACCAGCCTGGATCTCACCGATCGCGCTGTGGACCCGCGCCATGCCGGCAGCCACCGCGGCGAAGCCGGCGCCCGCGGCACGAACCCCGACCTCCTGCGCCTGGGTGCCGGCTGCGGCGGTAAGGCCGCGAGCTCTGTCGACGCCGGCTGTCAGGGCACGCAGCTCGGCGTCTACCTTCTCGATGTTCGACACGTGGAGCGGTCTCCAATCGGCGATGATGTTGTTGGATCACTTACCCGTAATGCAATCGCGTCGGTGGTCAGCCCAACGTGGTTGACTCTGGTGCAGCTTGACCCGGTTGGCGATGCTGCCGACATAGTGGCCGAGGTGCAGTTTTCCGGTGGAGCCGTCATCGGTGAGCATCCACGGAGCGGTCATGACGATGGGCCACTCAGGTCGGTCAGCTGGCGGGCCAGGGTGCGGTAGAGGGTGCAGATGCCGCTGCGGCTTACTTCGTGGAGGTCCCGGTGGACCAGGGCTACTTGGGCCATGCTGGCCTCGCGGCGGCGATCCGTTGTAGGCGGGTGCTGGCCGAGGTCCAGGCGGCCTCGATGATCGGCAGACACCGCCTCCGGGTCGGGTCGTCCTCGGGCAGTTCGTGGTGCAGGCGCAGCTCGCGGGTCAGGACCACAGCGAGGTTGAGCGCGAATGCGGCCTCGATGCCCGTCTCACTCACGATCGCCTCGATGCGCTCGCGGATCACTGGCGTACTCGCGCCGACCTGGGTGTGGAGCATCGCAAGGTCGAAGCCAGGAAGGAACAGCCCGGTGAACTCCCAGTCGACCAGCACCGCCGTGGTTCCGGCCTCGTCATCGTTGTCGGATCGGCCGGCATCGAGGAGGATGTTGCTGGCCAGCGGGTCGCCGTGATTGAGCTGTGCCGGCGCGTCGCAGCGGGCCAGCAGGCGGTCCAGAGCCTCTCGCTGGCCCTCAGTGAGGTACCCCTTGGCCTGGTACCGAGCCGCGCGCTCGGAGTAGTCGAAGGTGGGCGAGAGCCGGGCGGCGGGGTAGGTCCACTCGTTCAACGCGGTGATGCAGTGCAGGACGGCATCGACCTCTCGGGTATCGAGCTCTCGCTGGGGGTAGCGTTCGACCGCGAGGGGTGATGCGTCGACCCATTCGAGGACCAGCAGCCGGTCACGGTCGGTATGGAGCAGCCGAGGAACGCGGACCGGCGGGCTGGTGTCACCGAAGACCTCGTACACGTCCAGTTCGTGCCGCCACCTGGCCGCCCAGAACGGATCTGGGTCGATCAGATATTTCACCGCTGCCGGTTCGCCGCGGAACGAGCCTCGCGCCAGCAGGGTCTTGTCCGTGCGCCGTAGCACCGTGTCGATGGTCAGCCCGATCGTGGTTGCTGAGCCAGGCAGATCAGGCGGCGTGTACGAGATCGGCGGTCTCCTTGATCGAGTCGATGATCCGCTGGCGAAGGCCGGTCTCGGAGCGCTCCCCGTGCCAGACTGCGGCGATCTCTGCGACGCAGCGTTGAAAGTACTGGTCGCTGAGCGTATGACCGGCCGCCAGGCGCGCCAACGAGTGCCAATACATGACGGCGATGTACAGGCGGAAGTGCTGCGCCTTGGGCGTGCTGGCGAGCCAGCCACACCACATCTGTTCGGTGAGGGCTGAGGGCGTCGGGTCGAGGAAGACGACGTCGAGGTCCCGAACCAGCGAGGGGTCGAATCCGTAGCCGTAGCGCTCGCTCCAGACCAGGTCCCGCATGGTGCCCGCGCCGATCCAGGCGCCCAGCAGTCCGAAGTCCAGGACGATGCCAGCGCGCGCACCAGCCACGGGCCGTGCTCAACGAGATCCCGCACTTCGTTCTTCCGAATCCTCTCCCCCGGACGCTGTTGATGGCCCGCTACCTGACCGACCCCGCCGCCGAGACCGAGATCCAAGCTCTGGCCGCCGAAGCCGGCCTCCCCACCATCGACCAAGCCGCCACCCTCGCCCGCCTGCTCCGCTTGCACCAACCCGCACCGCCACGCGCCGCGTGACCTGCGCCCACTCCCCGTTGGAGCGGGCGCAGGCTCCTTCACGGATCGCCGGCCGAGTGAGCAGCCATCGCAGGCGGCGACTCCTGCCGCTCGCGATGAGGTGCGGAGCCAGGAGGCATGGGTTGGACGATCACCACCGCGAGGTGTCCTGGCGGACGTACAAAATGATTCAGGAACCGAGCTCTACAGTGGCGTACGGTTCCCACACGTACATGCCCTTGTCGCGGTTGAGGACGATGAGCTGGCACGAGGTAATCAGCGCGTCGGCGCTGATTTTCGGCGCGGAGGAAAGCGCCTCCATGAGCGGCGCCGCGGGACCGTCGGTGTTCGTGTAGGCCAGGCTGAGATGAGGGTTGTAGGGCTCGGCGGCCTCGGGTACGCGGTCCTGCCCCCAGACGTCGGCGATGGCGGCACGGATGGCGGCGCGGAGTTGCCGCACGGGCTCGATCGGGTCGACAGCGATCTGGATGGACTCGGGATCGACGTGGGGGGTGCCGATGGTGAGCTCGAAGGGTGACAGGCGCGAGCACCGGTCGGTGGCGGCGGCCACGATGGCGTTGACGACGTCTTGGACGAAGCCAATGCCCTGCATCGTTAGGTGAAGCCATCGGTTAGGAATGACGTCGAGGCTGGGCTGCGAAGACAGTAGAGACCGGTACTGGTCAGCGAGCTTCTCGACCTCGGGCTGCCCGTCGAAGGTGATATGCCAGGTGTAGAAGCGGGAGCCGATGCCCCAACCCGGTCGCCAGTACCAGTGGTTACGGATATTGGTGGCGTGCGGGACTGCCATGGGTTCTCCAGGTTTTCATGGAAGTTGCCGGGCGGCGCCGGTGGCACAGAACTCGGTGATGGCTGCTTGGACACTGCGGGCCTCGATGCTCGTGCGCAGCGACGGGTTGCCGGCGATGTTGCGCCCGACGCCGCGCAGGCGGTGCACCAGCGGGTCGAGCCGCTGTTCGGGTGGCAGAGCGAGCACCGGTGAGAGGACCGAGACCGCGCCGTCGAGGCTGCCGGCTTTGAGATGTGCTGCGGCGGCCCAGATGCGAATCTGGGCGAGCGTGCCGTAGGCGATCGAGGGGTCTGCGGCGGCCTCCGTCAGGGCGTGCTCGGCGTGCTGGATGGCGTTGGCAGCCTCGCCGATGCGGAGCAGCACAGAACCAGCGTAGTTGTGTTGACGTACCGTTCCGCAGGCGAGAAGGCCACCCACCGGGTCGCTACTGGCATGTTGGCGGGCCTCTTCGGCGCGTTGCAGTGCTGCCCGGGCCGGCTCGACAGCGCCGATCTCCGCCCACGCGTCCGCTTCCTGGCACGCCAGCATGACCGCCGCACTGCCCTCGGCGGCATGACCGTAGCCGCGCACGGCGGCGTTGGCCGCATCTTCGAACCGCCGCTCCCATAGGTGGGTCTTGCTGATCGTCGAGAGGACCCAGGCGCGGAGGGTGTTGTCGCGGACGGTCTCGGCGCACATCCAGGCGGTACGTGCCTGGGACTCGGCTGCGGCCGGGTGTCCGAGATCGCCTGCCATCCAGGCGAGCAGTGTGCAGAGGTAGCCCGCCCAGGTGTAGAGCTCCCGAGACTGATCAGGGTTCTGACGCCCGGTCTGCAGAAGGCGGAAAACGCGGTCGGCCAGGAGCCCAGCCCGCGCGTAGACGACGACGGGCGGCTCGGTCAGGTAGTCGACGGCGATCCTGCGGGTGGAGGCAGCGACATCGTCGAGGGTGAAAGGCCCGACGTTGGAGGCCTGCGCCCATGTGCCGAAGCTCGCCGTGCGTTCTGCCACCGCTATCACCAGTTCCGTCTCGTCCTGCAGAGCGCCGAGGTCCCACCGCAGAGGCTCAGCAATCGCGCCAGGCGGTGCCGAGGATGCGACCAGTGGTGCAGGCATCGGGGCGGCGTTCCCGCCGCTCAGCGCCGCTCGGTCTGCTTCCGGCATAGCGGTCAGGTCGTCGAGATCGACCAGACTGCCCGGTTCGGTGCCGAAGACCTGCGCCAGCGCGTTCAAGGCAGCCAAGGTGGGCCGACGACCGCCGAAGGGCCACCGCTCGTAGTCGCTGATCCGCGCCCCGGTGAACGTCGCCGAACCGTTTCCTTTGGCGTTCAATCTTTCGGCTACCGCGTCCTGGGTCCAACCATGGGCCTGGCGAAAGGCATCCCGGGGGCGCAGCCCGAAGCGGCGCTGGAGCTCGGCGGCGATGGCTGTGGGTGTCGCTCCGAAACCGGCCAGTGTCTGGCGTACGTGATCACGCTGCGCCTTGGTGCCCGTCGTTCTTGCCATCGCGGTCACCTCCTACGTGCGGCTTCCTGTCGCACGGTATCGCCCCTCTCACCGGAATCGGTACGGGGCGCGGCGAGGCCAGCGGCCCCGGAGTGGGTAGCTCGCCGCTAATTGATCAAAGTATCTGCAGGTCGTGGGCGTGCGCGGGGTGGGGAGAAATCTCACCACCACTGGGGATCCATTCACGTGGATGCGCTTGGCAAGCTTGCCGAGCCGGATCACCGTCGGTCCGGATGTAGCCACCACCAGTGACGAGTGGAGTGGCTGCCACAGCAACGTCAACCGCGAATGCCCGTCGCTGTCGGGTCGTTGACGACCACCCGGCAGGCGTCTCCGCGCCCTGCCCGCGCTTCTCATCCTCGTGAGGATTACCGATGACAACCTCGAACGACCTGGCCCGCTACGGCTATCGGCAGGAACTCAGCCGCCAGCTGCGGTTTCGGGACCTGTTGGCGTACGGCTTGGTGTACATGGTGCCGATCGCGCCGATGGCGATCTTCGGCAGCGTCTATGCGGGCTCCGGCGGCATGGTGGCCCTCGCCTACGCCATCGGTGTGGTGGCCCTGGTGTTCACCGCGTTCTCGTACGCGCAAATGGTGAAGGCGTTCCCGATGTCAGGCAGCGTCTACAACTACGCCGGTCGGGGCATCAGCCCGCCGGTGGGGTTCCTCGCCGGCTGGGTGATCCTCCTCGACTACGTGCTCGTTCCTGGCCTGCTGTACCTGGTGGCGTCGGTGGCGATGCACTCTACGGTGCCGACGGTGCCGGTGTGGCTGTGGCTGCTCGGGTTCGTCGCGGTCAACACCATCGTCAACTCGGTCGGCATCCGCATGACGGCGGTGGTCACTCGGGTGATGCTCGTCGGTGAGCTGATCGTCTTGGCGTTGTTCTTGGTCGTCGCCGGTTGGGCCCTCGCGACGGGTAGGGGCCGGTTCAGCTGGGACGCGTTCTACAACGCCGACACCTTCACCTGGTCCCTCCTGGCGGGGGCGGTGTCAATCGCGGTGCTGTCGTTCCTGGGCTTCGACGGCATCTCCATGTTGGCGGAGGAGACCCGTGACGGCGCCCGGCAGATCGGCCGGGCGATGGCGGCCGTGCTCGTCCTGGCGGGGGTGCTGTTCATCGCGCAGACGTGGCTCGCGGCGATGCTCGTGCCCAACCCCGGCGGGCTGCTGGCCGAGGGCGATGTGAACGGCAACGCGTTCTACGATTCCGCCGCGGTGGCCGGCGGAAGCTGGCTGGCGACGGTGTGCGCGGTGGCGACCGCGATCGCTTGGGGTTTGCCGAACTCGATGGTCGCGCAGATCGCCACGTCCCGGCTGCTGTACGCGATGGCCCGTGATAGGCAGCTCCCCGCGTTCCTGGCGAAGGTGTCGGTGCGCCGCAGCGTGCCGATCAACGCGACCCTGCTCACCGGCGTCGTGTCCCTCGCCCTGGGCCTGTACATGGCGACGCGGGCGGATGGGATCACGCTGTTGTCGTCGCTGATCAACTTCGGGGCGATGGTGGCGTTCCTGGTCCTGCACGTCTCCGTGGTCGTGCACCACCTGATCCGCCGTCGCAGCGGCAACTGGTTCGCGCACCTGCTCATGCCCGCCATCGGGTTCGTGATCCTCGCCTACGTCGTGGTCAACGCCAACATCGCCGCCCAGCGCCTCGGCCTGGCCTGGCTGTCCCTGGGCATGGTCGTCCTGGCCGGCCTGTACCTGACCGGCCGCCGGCCGGTGCTGTCCGGCCTGGCCCCCACCCAGGCCGCCGGGCGTGACATGGAGCGGGTGTGATCTCGATGAGCCACTTCACCTACCGGCCCGCCCGCGACGAGTTGGCCTACACCTTCGGCGGCCGTCTCCCGGTGGCCCACGTCCGCTCCGGCGATGTGTTCACCGTGCACACGCAGGACTGCTTCGGCGGTCTCGTGCGGGGGCCGGCGGACCTGCCGTCGCAGGTGTGCCAGATGCCGTATCTGAACCCGGTGTCGGGGCCGTTCTTCGTGGAGGACGCCGAGCCCGGCGACACCCTCGCCGTGCACCTCGTGTCGATCCAACCTGCCCGAAACTGGGGTGTATCGGCGACCTTCCCGTACTTCGGGGCACTCACGTCGACCTCGCACACAGCCACGTTGCAGCCGCCGCTGGACGAGCGGGTGTGGGTGTACGACATCGACCGGCACGCGGGCATCGTCCGTTATCGGGCCACCGCCAGCGAGCACACCATCGAGCTGCCGCTGGATCCCATGATCGGCACCATCGGCGTAGCCCCAGGTGGCATGGAGTCCCGCTCCACGATCGTTCCGGACTATTACGGCGGGAACCTCGACACCCCGGAACTGCGCGCCGGAACCACCCTGTATCTCGGGGTGAACGTGCATGGGGCGATGCTCGCCCTCGGCGACGGTCACGCCCGCCAAGGCCACGGCGAAGCCTGCGGCGTCGGCGTGGAGATCGCCACGGTCACCACCCTCGCCGTCGAGGTCATCAAGGGTGCCGCCACCGCCTGGCCGCGCCTGGAAAGCGACAAGACCATCATGTCGGTCGGCTGCGCCCGCCCCCTGGAGGACGCCTACCGCATGGCCCACCAGGACCTCACCGCCTGGACCGTCGACCTGTGCGGCCTACAAGTGCTCGACGCCTATCAGCTCATCTCGCAGGCCGGGCGGGCACCCATCGGCAACGTCTGCGACCCCAACTACACCCTCCTGGCCGCCGTCGACAAAGCCCTCCTCCCGCAGCCGCAGCCTGCCTACCGCGACGCGCACGCCCGGCTGCGGGCCCTTGCCGCAGTCCAGGAATAGGGCATGTGATGACCGCGTCGATACCTCAGTTGTCGCTGCGCGACGAGCTGTTCCTGCTCGGGCACCACGACGACACCGGCCAGCCGCACCTGCATCGTCAAGCCTTGGCCCTCGGCATGGCCGGCGCAGTGCTGATCGACCTGTTCCTCGCCGGACGGGTCACCCTCGACTCCTACGGCGACCATCCGGCCGCGGACAGGTGGCTACGCCTGAACTCCGATCGGGCAGTCGGTGACCTGATCGCCGACACCGCCCTCGCCGCGATCCATCACTCCCGGACCACCCCGACCGTGAAGGCGTTCCTGCGTAGCTTCGCCGACGACCTGTACGAACGCACTCGCGCCGGACTCGTCGCCGCCGGGATCCTGCGCCATACCGCCCGCCGCCGCCTCGGCGGCCTAGTCCGCGCCGACGCCTACCTGGCCACCGACACCAAGTGGGCCGTCGTCGCCCGCGCCCGGCTGCGCTACCTCGCCGCCGGCCGTGAGCAACCGGACAACCACACCGCCGCGCTCGCCGGACTCGTCGCCGTCCTCGGCCTCGCCGACCATCTCTACCTCGACGACGACATCGCCACCCTCACCGCTCACCTGAAGACCATCGCCGCCCAACACCACCGCCCCATCCGGGAGATCACCGCCGCCGTCGACGCCGCGATCGGTGACCTCGCCACCGCCACCTACCGATAGACCGTCGAGAGGGACGACAACGCCGTGGACTCAAGCGTTCGTATCCGCGCCGCCCGCTGGACAGACAGACAGGCCGTCGCCGCGTTGATCGCCGACGCCCTGCACCCCAGCCCGCTCGGAGCCTGGCTGGTACCGGACGCGGCGCAGCGCCGCCAGGTGATGACCGACGTCATCGCGGTGTGGGTGGAGCACGCGATGTTCTTCGGCGACGTACACCTCACCGACGACCTCACCGCCGCCATCGTCGGCTTTCACCGCTACCGACCGATCCCGCCACCGGCCAACTACCCGACCCGCCTCGTGGAGGCCGCCGGAGCACACGCTGAGCGCTTCACCGCCCTTGAGTGCCTGATCGCACAGCAGCAGCCCACCGAACCGCACTACCACCTGGCGCTCCTCGCCGTATCCCCAAAGCAGCAGAAGGCCGGCTGCGGCAGCGCCCTGCTCAGCCATCACCGCGCCTGCCTCGACCGCATCGGCATACCCTCCTGGACCGCCGTTCCCGCAGAACCGGAGCACCTGCTCGCCCGCTATGGGTACATGCTCCGCCCGCCCCTCACCGTGCCGAACGGGCCGAGCCTGCGACCTATGCGCCGCAACCCCCACCACGCCAGCAAAACCATGCCGGCCAATCCCGCGCGCCCGGTCGATGACCGCTGGCAAGACCAGCACGCCTAACCCGCCCACCCCCCTCGGACAGATCATCGCCTTCCCTGCACTCACCGGACTCGTCAGCGCCCTCACCTTCACAACGCCAGCACTGCCGTCGCCACCGACTGCTCAGTGCCAGGGAGGAACCCCGACACCGTGATAGCCACCCCGACTGCCCCCGCCCGCCGCCTGGCCGTCAGCCTGCTCGGCAGCATCCTCCTCACCGGCTGCCACACCACCACCCCGGCCCACCAGAAGCCCGCGTCAACGCCGCCCGCAATAGCCGACAGCCGGACTGTCGCCACGCAGCCGGCCACTACCGGGCCGGGTCTCACGCCGTCACAACGGCTGACCGCCCTCGCCAACACCGTCACCGCCACGCCCGGCGACACCACCACCGCTCGCCCTTACACCTACCTGCACACCCAGTCCTGGACCCGCGCCACCAACGCCATCACCCGCACCGACCTGCGCCAATGGCGCCGCGACATCGACGGCTCGGGCCAGGAAAAGGTTCGACGCCTCCCCGACCTGCCGGGACTGAACCACCAACCCGAGCGCCACGAGCCGGCCCTGTTCACGCAGGCGCCTGAGGCAACGACCAAGCACCTGTCAGGCGGCCTACATCCGTACCTGTCCGAGCCGCTGCCCAGTGATGCGCACACCCTCGCCGACATGCTCGCCCCCAGGGAACTGGCCAACGAACCGGCTTACCCGCGGCTACTCGCCAACGGCGTCGTCGCACTCGCGAGCACCCAGTACCTCAACCAAGCCCAACGGGCCACAAGCCTGCGCGTCCTCGCGGCCATCCCCGGCATCACCTATCGAGGACCGAGCGCCGACATCGTCGGCCGCACCGGCCTGACCTTCACGATCACCGCCGACGGATCCACGTCCCAACTGCTGGTCAATTCGCACAGTGGCGAGATCCTCGCCGCGCACGAGCGGCTGAGCGGGCGCCGGCCGGGCTTGTTCTCCATTGTCCTCATCCTCGAACGCGGCCACACCACCGACACCGCCACCACCCTCCGGCCCTGACAGGCCGAGCACCAGCCGCCGCCCTACCTAGGATCAAGGAGGCTCACCCATGCCCCTCCGTTCCGTCGGTGACCCACCACTCGCCCCCGACCCGCAGCGTTGTCCACCGCTGCCCACCTCTGACCTGATCACCAGCACGTTTGGCGGCCGTCCGCAGGTTCTGCCAGAGGCTTGGGCGGTGCCCCTCTACACGGCGTCCCGGCTCGCCTCGCACCACCGCGAACAATGGGCGGCGGAGACAATCTCCCGCGACCCAGCCGCTGACGACCACGTGGTGGCTGCTGCCAAGAGATCGATCGATCGTCTCAACGCCACGCGCGTCGCTCTCATCGGGGAGATCGATTCCTGGGTTGAGCGTGTGATCCGGTCTCCGGGCGGGGCACCGTTGCACACCGAGACGATCGGCTCCGTAATCGACCGCATGGCCATCGCGTGGGTTCGGTGGAGGCGATTCTCGGAGACCGCCAAGCTGGACCCGAACCAAGTCGATCCTTCGCTGGCGCTCCAGCAGTTCACCGAGCTCACCGAAGCCTTCGACACCCTTGTGCTTGACATTTATGAAGGTCGCCGCCGCATTCCTCACTGGCGCACGCTCAAGAGCTATCGGGAGCGGCGATGAGGATCGCCGTCACCCTCAACGGCGCCGACAATGTCGGCAAGACCACGAACGCCCGCTGGCTGGCGTCGGCGATGCCAGATGTCGAGTTCACCGGGACAGTCGATCGGTGGGACCGGCGATGGGCCGAGGTGTCGCGACGAGACTTCAGTCAGTGGTGGTTCGTCGACAGCACCACCGACGAACACATCGACCTCGTCTTCAGCTCCCACGCCGCACGGTGTGCCGGTGGCGGCCCCTTGGCTTTGGAGGACCGCGGTTGGCCGATGCTTGTGGCGACCTGCGCGGCGACAGCGGCGGTCAAGGACGGCATCTCCACCGCCGAGGCGCTCGCCCAAGTTGAGGCCAAAGCACGTCGCTATGCCCCCGCGCCGCGCCGTGAGCTACACCTGCTGCTGCGCCACAGCGACCAGCCGGTCGCCGAGGCGCACCACGCCGTGGCACGCGAGCCTGTGCCGACCACCGAACGCTACGTCGAGTACCAGCGGCGACTGGCCGAGGCGATCGACCTTCAAGTCGATGGCGGGGACTACCAGGCCATCGTGGTGCGCGGGCAGCGCCCACTCCTTGATGTGCAGTGCGAAATCCGCAAAGTCCTGACGCAACTCGACGTGCCCGTCGTTCCGCTGCAGCCAGACCGGATCCAGCACCTATGGGTGCTCGCTGGTATGTCTGAGAGTGGTAAGAGTACGGCCGGTGAGTTGCTACGCACGGAGCACACAGCCACCCGGCTGAAGATCGGCTACCTCATGCAGCTTGCCGCCGATCGGCTTGGTGCGGCAGATCCGTATCGCGAATGGGACGAGCTAACCCAGGCGCAGATGCTCACAGAAGAGGTCCTGCGGTTCGCCGCGATGAACCCGGGCTCGCACCGGATCAGCCTGGAAAGCGCGCACCGCTTCGACGCCACAGCACACCTCCGCAGGATCTGGGGTGCGCGCTGCGAGATTGTGTTCCTCCGCCTTCCGGACAGGCTTCGCGCGCAGCGCGCCACCGAGGCAATAGAGTCGCTCTCCGCCCGCGACTCGATCAAGCAAAGCCGGGGCGGAGACCGCATCGCGTCGATCGCCGATACGGTCATCGATAACGGCCACAGCCTGGCCGCGCTGAAGAGGGCGGTCACGGAAGTTGTTCACCCCAGGTCCGGGGCCAGGATTCCACCGCACGCGGGCACGGCCATCCCCGAGGCCCTGCAACCGATACTCGCCGACTGCGTCGCCGGACTGACCGATTCTGAGACCGCGCTCGTCGCCGCCACCGGGAGCCTCGCCCATCAGGGCTGGCAATCGGGGTGGAGCGACATCGACCTCCTTGTTGTACGCGACACGCTGCCGCTGCACTGGCTCCAGACCAGGCGTGTACCCCAGAGCGGACCGGCCGGGGAGAAGATCGCACTGTCGTCGTTCACCACCCGGGAGATGCTCGCCGGGTTGGTCCCACCCCGAGTACTGCACGCGGTGCGGCAGATAGCCCGCGATGGCTGCGGCCTGCTCTACCGCCGAAGTGACCTCGTCCTCAACGCCTTCGACGCACCAACCGACGACCGCGCCTCACGCGGCGAGCTGCCGCTCGTGGCGATGGTGTTGCGGCGGCTCGCCGCGAACCCCGAGCCCGATGTCCGCGCTGTCTACAAGCACGTCGTGCTGATCATGAAGATCATTTTGCGCGCCGACGGGGTGGACCTCGACGCCAGCGAGGAGGTCCGTCTCGCCTTCACCACCAGCCATCGGGACGCCGACATCGACCTCCCGTCGGTGGCCGAGGTCAGTGGCGACCGGTGGCGGCAGGACGAAACCCTCTCCCGTCGGGTCTGCGGAGCCGCCGCCAAAATCCTCGCCTACCACGACGTGCTCGGCTGCTCGGTCGCGTCCAACACGCCCCAGACGGAAGGATCAGATCCTCGATGACCACCGCCTTTGACGATGTTCTGCACGCCGATCGGGTGACCCGGCTCGGGGTGGGAGACACCACTCGTCCGATCCGCGTCGTCCACGGCCTTGATGGCATCCGCACCGACGTGGCCGCCGAACAGGTCCTGGCGACGGGACGCAACTTGTGGAAGCGATGGTGCGAGCACCCGGCGTACCGGCCGCACGATCTTCTCCTGGGCCTAGACGCCGGCGGCATCGTGCCGACAATCGCGGTGGCCTGGGCCAGTGGTAGCCAGTACCGGCTCGCCTGGAAAGTCAACCTCGACCTACCCGGGAAGCTCGTGTTCCACGAGCCGCATGCCCGGCGTCTTGAGGTCTTCGCCTACGGCGACTTCGAAGGACTGCGCGTCCTCATCGTGGACGACGAGATCACCACCGGGCTCACTCTGGCCAATCTCGTCGAGGCACTCCGCGCGGCCGGCGCCGACATCACCGGCGTGCTCTGCCTCGTCGAAGACACCGCTGGCGAGGGCCGACAGCTACTCGAGCGCGATGGGGTCCCGCTGTGCGTACTGACAACGCTGTGACCCTCGTCGAGGAACCGGTGTGCCACCGCGGCGGGCGGTACCTCGTCCGACGTGAACAGGCGCCACTCGGCCGGCTCCTGCCGTACCGCCGGGCCAACGGAGAGACCCCACCCCGGCGGGCACACCTCGACGCGGTGCGTCAGACCGGGTGGCGTGCCGACTTCGGCTCTCGCGGACTCGGCGACCTGCTGCTCGGCCTCGCCATGGCACAGGCGCTTCACGACGCCACACACGATCAGTTCGGAACCCTGGAGTACGCCGGCAGCCGAGCGGAACTGATCGCCCGGTGCACCCTTCCAGTAACGGTCACGGGCGGCGACGGGCACCAACTGGGCACGCTCGGCAGCGAAGACGCCTTGGAATTCGACGCGGTACCGGAATCGCCTCCAACGCTGCTCGACCTCATCGACGCCGACACTGTCGAGGTCCATGCCGCGCTGCCGATGCGCTACTACCTCCACATCGAGCAAGCCCTCGGCATCAGGCTCCCCGCATCCGATGACCCGTCCCCCAGGTTCCGGTCATCGGTCGCAGCGCCCAAGCCACTCCACGTGATCTTCGTAGCCACGACGAGTCGCCCCGACCGCAAGGACTACGGCATCGACAACTTCGTCGCCCTCGCCGAACATCTGTCGGCCCGCCACTCGGATGCCTGGCGCTTCAGCCTGGTGACACCACCGGGCCACCAGCCTCCGGCGTCCGTAGGGCAGATTGAGGTACTTCACGGACCAACGGCGGTCGACTGCATTGACCTGTTCGCCGCCGCCGAGCTGGTCATCGGCAACGACACCGGCCTGACCCATCTCGCCGCGCTCACCATCCGAGCGGACGGCACCCAGCCACATGTGGTCGGCCTCTACGGACGGCACGGCTACGCCAAGTGGATCACCGGATCACCAGGCCACCACGCGGTGGCCACCCCGTTCTCGCACCTGATGTCGCTCGCCGACGCGTGTCCCGTGCGCGACCGCTACGACGACACTCTCTGGGCCACCGCGAGTGACCTTCGCGCCATCCCCGCCAAAGTCGTAGCCGACTTTGCGGGGCAGTGCGCCGGCTGGTGGCAACGATGATCCGCGTCGGCCGCTACCGCCGCTTCACCATGAACCGCACCTTCCACCTCGACATCGGCGCACACCGCCTCTTCGCCAAGGTGAACCCGAACCCCATGGAGGCTGCGGCCGAAGTCGCCGGGTACCACCGAATCCGCCACCACTACCGGCTACCGAGGCTGCATTCCCAACACCGCGTAGGGCACTGGACCCTCACCCTCTACGACCGCCACCAACCCGATCTTCCCGACACCGGCCTGCTCCTCGACGCCCTCACGTCCACCGGCCCCGACAGCGCGGCCAACCTCGACTGCGGGCTCGACGCGATCTTCCGGCACTACCGCCGAACCATCGACGCGACCATCTGCCGAGTCCCCGCCACACGCGCCAACAGCAAGCTCTACCGCGACCGGGCCCAGCCTGGCGGCAGGCTGGACCACTACTACGGCCACAACCCAATCCTGCTCAAACTTACCGACGCCGACGGTCTCCGGCCCTCCGAGCTGCGGGAGACCACCCTCACGGTCAACGGACAGCCCCGACGGCTCGACCTTCCTGCCCTTGTCAGCGAGCTACGCGACGCCTTCCACCCGGACGAGCAGGTTTGGGCCGCGATGACCCAGGGCGACCCCACCGACCTCAACATCGGCCTCGACGCCGACAACCAGCCCGTCTGGTTCGACTACGACACCGCAGGCCTCAACGCCATCCCCGGCGAGATCGCCTGCTTCCTCTGGTACCAGAGACTGCACGGCGCCTGGCTCGTCCCTCACTACAACACCGACGCCTACACCGACCACAGGAAGGCACTCGCCGAAGCTGTCGAACCCACCGTACGGCTCAGAAGACTCTCCCACCGAGCCGTCGGCATCGACTACCAGCACCAACCATCGCCGGCCCGGCAGCAAGCCATCACCCGATACCTCACGACGCTCGCCCGGCCGCTCGCACGCTCCGTCGCCACGGATCTACTCACCTGGATACGCCCGTACCTCGCTATGCGAATCCTCGCGGTATACCCACTTCAGCTCCTGGAACCCCGCGACGCCGCTCTGTCGCTGGGCCTCCTCGCCGACCTCTACGCACCCGACGCCGACCTGGAGCAGATTCTCGCACTCACCACTCAGACGCCAGCGGAGCCGCCCTTATGAGCCGCCCCATCGCCGTCATCACCGGAGCAGGCACAGGCATCGGAGCGGCCATCGCTGCCCAGCTGTCCGCCGACTTCGACCTCATCCTGACCCACCGATACGACGACACCAACCTCGCCGCGGTCGTCGAGGCCGCACGCCGCCACGGCGCACAGACCCACACCATCGCCGGCGACCTGACCGCCGCCGACACCCAGACCACACTCCGCGCCACCATCGAGCAACACGCCGCCCAACTCGCGGTCCTGATCAGCAACGCCGGCGCGTACCCACGCATCCCCTGGAGCCGGACGGACCTCAACGTCCTTCGCGACCAATTCGAACTCAACCTCGTCACGCACGCCGCCGCGATCCGCGCCGCCACACCAGCCTTCATCGCCAACGACTACGGCCGCATCATCGTCGTCTCCTCAGTCATGACCCAGCTTGGACGCGTCGACCTCGCCGGCTACATCGCCGCGAAAAGCGGCCTGGAAGGACTCGTCCGCGCGCTCGCCCGCGAACTCGGCCCCCACAACATCACCGTCAACACCGTGCGGCCCGGCTCGATCGAGGTTCCCGCAGAACACAGCGTCGTACTCGATCACCAGGCCATGGTCCGACGCCAGCTCGACCGACAGTGCATCAAACGACGGGGCCAACCCTCGGACGTCGCCGCCGCCATCGCGTTCCTGTCCACCCCGGAAGCGGGATTCATCACCGGCCAAGCGATCAACGTCGACGGCGGCTGGCACCTGTCATGACGACCCTCTGGATCCGCCACGGAACCAGCCGCGACGGAATCACCCGCCCCCACGCCCATGCCCGCCCCGACACACCCCTCAGCGCGCGCGGCGCGGCACAGATTGCCGCCACGGCCCACGCACTTCGTGACCGAGGTGTCCAGCCTGCAATCGTGTTGACCAGCCCGCATCCGCGCGCCGCCACAAGCGCAGAGATCCTGGCCGCGCTGCTCGGCGTGCCGCGCGCCACCCCAAACCCGCTCTACGCCGAGTGGCGCGCCCCCGACTGTGTCCTCGGTAAAGGACCTGATGAGTACCCATCTGAGTACCAGACCTGGCGTACGGACCGGCTCCGCGACCCGGACTCGGCCCTGGCCGGGGGCGAGAGCCTCACAGCGCTCTACGGACGGGCGATGGCCGCCGCAGTGGTCCTCGGGCACCTCGCCGGACGAAACACCGCCTTGATCGTCTCGCACCGAGTGTTCATCGGCGCGGTCGCAGCCATCACCGCCGGAGCGAATCGCCCTCAGGACGTGTTCGAAGCTGCGCGCCGATTCACGCTCGCACCGGCAGGGACCTGGCCCGCCTTAGCTGAAGTCCGATAGCAACGCGTCAGTGTTCGCAAGGATGAAATTTTTCAGAGCCTCAGGTTTCAGATCCACCTCAGAAAGGCGGTCGACGGCCACTCGGTCCAGGGCATAGCCACCGCGGCCCGGATCAGTGAATTCCGCACCCGTGCGAGCGCTCTCGTCTACCTGGGTGAGCCGGCAGGAGACGAAGTGCTGTACGGACACCCCCTCCCCGGACGGTGAGCTGAACAAGAAGACCTGGCTAAGCTGCTCTGCCTCCGCGCCCAACTCCTCCCGCAGCTCGCGGCGCAGGGCTGCATCGAGGGATGCGTCAGTCGGTTCAAGGCCGCCACCGGGCGCGGTCCAGTAAGGGGCTTGGCCTGGCTTCGTCCTTTTGATCAACACGAGCTGATTGCGTTCGTCCCACAGGATCGCCCGCACCGACCGACGTAGAACCTCACGCATGTAGACCCCTATCGACAGCTGGCAGGATGCAGGCGAATCGACGCTACACCGCGTGACCTACCAAGGACCCAAACCCTAACCTGACGGCGCTCTTCGAACTCCGCCTTACCCCGCCCCGCCAGCCACTAGCAACTGGCCTTTCCACGCGGAGACTGAGACCCTTTCTTCGTGACGAACCCCCACCGCCCACACGAGCTCGACACCTGGATCGAGCAAACCACTAGGGGCTGTCTCGCTAACGGTGTTTCCGGCGATCTTGGTTAGTAGGTTTCAGCGGCCGGGAAGCGGTCGCTGAAGGTGATGGCGAAGGCGTTCAACGCGGGTTTCCAGCGCATCGTCCATCGGGTTCTGCCTGCTCCGGTGGGTACAGGGACCGGGTTACCAGGTACAGACACTTCAACGCGGCCTGCTCGCTGTGGAAGTGGCCGCGGGCCTTGACAGCCCGCCGGTAGCGGGCGTTGAGGGACTCGATCGCGTTCGTGGAGCAGATGACCTTGCGGATTTTCAGGTCGTAGTCGAGGAACGGGATGAACTCGGCCCAGGCGTTGTGCCACAAGCGGATCACCGCCGGATATCGGCCGCGCCACCTGTCGGTCAGGTCGTCGAACGCCGCTCGGGCGGCGTCGACGTTGACTGCGGCGTAGATCGGCTTGATGTCGCGCTTCAACTCGTCCCAGTAGCGCCGTGAGGTCAGCCGGAACCTGGTGCGGATCAGGTGCTTGAGCAGCCCGTCCAGGCCCGTCAACGAAAGCCCTTGTTCCTTCGCAGCCCGCACCAGCTCGGCGGCGGCCTTTGCCTCCGCCGACGGCTCGGGCCGCTTGCTACTTCCGGTCTGGTCGTTCAGCGTCGCGGTCATCACGGCACCCTCCTCACCAGGCACAACGCCTGACGGGTCAGGCCGGAAACACCGTTAGATCAACACTCCCACCGGTGGCTCGCAGGCCAGATGTCTGGGCGTTCGATCCGGGCGATAGCCACACGAACCGAACCGTGGCCGATCCTGCGCCATGTAACCCGTGGTTTCGGACGGGACTGTCCCGGTGCCGGGCGCGACGAGCGTCGCCCGCCCGCCGCGATGCCCCCGCGCCCCGCTGATCCCAGAGATCCGGTCCAGGACCTACAGCGCCCCGCGTGTTCGCTCGCCTGACCGGGAGTCCGGCCGCTACCGCTTCGGTGACGGTGGGTTCACCCCGCCTTGCGGGGACCGCGGCGCCTTTTGTTGATCTTTTCCGCGACGGCGTCGGCGGCGTCCCGGTGCAGCTGCTTGGTCACGCTCTGGTAGGTGTCGCGGGTCAGGGTCGTGGTGGAGTGCCCGAGTTGGTCGGAAAGGACCTTGATGTCGACGCCGGCGTCGAGGGCGATGGTGGCGGCGCTGTGGCGCAGGTCGTGCAGCCGGATCGGCGGTAGGCCGGCCTTGCGGATGAGCCGGCGGAAGCGTTGGGTGACGGCGTTGGGGTGCCAGGGCTTTCCGTCGGGGCGGACGAAGAACAGGCCGGTGTCGGGCCACGCCGGGCCGGCGGCGAGTTGCCATTCGGCGCGGCGGGCCTTGTAGGCGGTGAGGACCTTCGCGGTGTCGGTGTCGAGGGCGACGTCACGGTTTCCGGCCCTGCTCTTGGGGGGTTTCTGCACGGGGGTGTAGCCGTGGGTGGCGATCTGGTTGTTGATGGTGGTCTCCCGGCGGTGCAGGCGGACCTCGCTGTCGCGCAGTCCGCAGGCCTCGCCACGGCGGGGTCCGCGGTAGGCCATGTAATGCCACATGGGATGCAGGTCCGGGGCGTGCCGTGCGGCGTGGTCGAGGAAGTCCACGACCTGCGCGTCGGTCCACACCATCACCGGTCCGGGCACCTCGCCGGTGTCCTTCCAACGCTGCACGCGTTCGTCCTCCCACACGATCGGCAGCGGTCGGTCACCCGGGGTCTTGACCAGCGCGGCCGGGTTGGAGCCGACGAGCAGTTCGTCGGCGAGGGCATCGTTGATGGCCTTGCGTAGGCAGGCGCGGATGCGCTGGCGGGTCGTGGGGCCGGTGGGCCGCACCCGGGCGACGGACCTGCGCACCGCCGGATCGGGGCTGGTCCTCGCGGCGCGGATGTCGTCGCTGCGGCGTTCGATAGCGGCGAACATGGCACGGACGTGGCTGGTGCGCAGTTTGTCCAGCGGAACCTCGCCGAGGTGCGGGATCAAATGCACCCGCACGATGGACTCGTAGCCGCCCAGGGTGTTGTCGTCCACGCTGAGGTGAGTCAGCCAGCCGGTGAGATAGTCCGCGACGGTGGGCGCGTCAGCGAGGGGGCCGTCGCCGCGCAGCCGCTGGCGGATCCGGTCGACCTCGGGCAGGGGCCGTTTGGTGCGTGCGGCGTTCTGGAGCAGGTCGCCGATCTCGGTCCGGCGGCGCCGGTCGCCTTTGGCGAGGGCGAGCAGGTCGCGGGCGTGGTCGAGTTCGTCGGCGGCGGCGCGGCGGGTGGGTAGGCCGGAGCGGCGTAGTTGCCGACGCCCGCCGTCGGCGGTGGGTGGAAGTTCGAGTTGGTAGGTCCAGTGGCCGTGCTCGAAACTCCAGGAGCGGTTCGGGCGGCGCAGCTTCGGGCAGTCGTTGCCGAGCGGCTTGCCGGTGTCAGGGTGGCGGCAGCCGCAGCGCTTGAAAATGCTTCCGTCAGGCATGGCAGGTGGTGCTCCTCGATCAGGTTGGGGTGCATCGGTTTCCGCTGATCGACATCCACGCGTCATCCGCGGGCACGATCAAGTCGCCGGATCCCGTCACGACAGGGTCCGGCTGAAGAGTGGGAGGGCTGGAGCAGAGGGCCCGCGTGGCTGTGGCACGAAGGCTGCACGGGTGGTGTCCGTCGGCACGGGAGGGCGCCTATGGCGGTGACTCCAGGGCGTCGGGGTTCCGCTGCGGCGCGGACGTGTCGCGGTCGTCCAGGTGCAGGGTGGCCAGCAGCGGGGCCGTGGGTATCCGGTAATGGGCGCCGACGCGGAAGTGCGGCACGGGGAACGCGTCGCGGCGGATCAGCTTGTATGCGGCGGAGCGGGACATGCCGAGCACCGCCGCGGCGGTGGCCAGGTCGGTGCTGGCGCCCAGGGCGCGGACCCGTTCGGCCGTCCACGTCGGCTCCCGCTCACCGCCGGCCGGTCCTTCTCCGGACTGAGGTGACAGGTTTCGAGTGCGTCTTGACGATCTCATCGTCATCTCCTCGGCGGTGAGTACGGGCGTACAGGCTCAGGCGCGGGGCGCACCGCGGTGAGGCCGGATGCGCTTCACGTCGCGCCGGTGAGGCGCTGACATCTGTAAACCCGCACTTGTGTGCTCTGGCGAACGCCTATGTGACTCACCACCCACTCACAGAGGCTCACAGCGCTGCCCGTCCGGCCACCCGTCCAGGGGCTGGCGCCGATCCCACGCGGATGGGCCACCGCCTCGGCGCCCACCACCCGGGCAGTGGCAGGAATCGGTGACACGGCGGGGGTGCGGCGGTCACGAATGCCGCGACAGCGTGTCCCCTGAGGGCTCGGCCAGGGCGCTCGCGTGTCACACGTCCAGCGGCGACGACCAGTCAGGCACTCTTGGGGGTCGATGGACACGATGTCCGCGGACATGTCCTTACCCGGCAGGCGCGGACACAGCCTGCGGACGGTTGAGACGCTCGTCCATGCGGCGCAGGGATGTCATGCCGGTTTGACCACCGCCACCACGGGACGGACTGTCGCGGTCGGCGCCAGCGTCACTCCGTGCCAGGAACACGCGCGTGGCCAAACTGTCCCCGCCCTGCTCAGCAACCACGCCGGACACGTTGTCAACGACGAACATCGATGACATGCGCGACGCCGCGGACACTCTGGCCGGACGTTGAGGACACCTTCCTCCCGCCTTGAGGCCATGGCCGCGCGCACGGAAACGGTCAACAGATCTCGACGTCATGTGACCGCCGGCCGATCGCGTGGCCGGACAAGGTGACGTAGCGCCACTGCCGACGTTCTTGTCCTTTCGGACACGGTCACCGCCGGATGCAGGGACAAGATGTCCATCGATCACCACCGTTGACACCGGGTCGCCCGTTCCCGGACAAGGCAGCCGTCACCGGTGGAGTCCTCATCACTGGTGCCTGCACCGGCGACCAACACGGGACGGTGCCAGGCACGATGGCCCCGCCCCGGGGACGCAGGAGGTGGTCGGGGCTCGCGCTACCACCGGCGTCGCCGTCGGCGTTCGGGCGTTGGCAGCGGGTGCAACGCCGCCGTGAGTCGCTGTGAGTCTTTGTGAGCGGCTGTGAGTCGCTGTGAGTGGTGGTGGGGCCCAACCATCGCAGCTTCGTCGCTGAGCCGTCTAAGTGCCGCGCTTGGCGTGCCTCAGTGGCTCACAGCCCTGCTCAGGCGTACCGCGACCCGTCCCGCATCGCCTGCCTAGTGCCGCCTCGCGTCCGGAGTTCGCGCGAGACACCGCAGCGGCCGGCTGGGCGCGAAAGCCGGCTTGACCTGCGCTGTGAGTGCCTGTGAGTCAGTCGTGGCGTAATCGGCATTCCAGCGTCGCCAGAACACGGCGGCGACGCCCGATGGCCTCACGAGCCTAGGAGTACTGATCATGAGTGTGTCCGACACGATCTTCCCTGCCGCACCCCTGGACGCCATCGACGTCGCGTTCGCCGCGCTGACCAGCAACCCTGTGCCCCTGTCCCTCGACCTCGACGAGTTCGGTCCGGATGACGGCCCGCCAAGAGGCGTCGTGGCGCTGCCGACGCTACGGGACTGGCTACTGGCCAACCCGCGCGCCTACACCGCTCGCGACGCGGTGTGGCGGGAGCTGATCCGTCGCGCCCGCCTGGACGGGCCGCAGTGGGTCATCGCCGCAGTCGGCATGGCAATGCCGGCGCTACGCCGCTACGCGAGACGGTTGTCCGACGGCTACCGCGGTGACCCCGACGACATCAGCGCGGAGATCCTCGCGGGATTCCTGGCGGCGCTGCGGGACCACGTGGATGTGACCCGCCGGGCACCGTACGCGTCGTTGTGCCGGGCCGGGTGGCGCGCCGGGCACGCGCTGCGCCAGCAGGCCAACGAGTTCGTTCCGGTCGAGGACGTAGAGCATGTCACGGGGCCCCGGACCCCGCGGGTGCCCTACGGGCATCCGGACGTGCTGGTACGCCGCGCGGCACGCCTGGGGATCCTCGACGCCGACGACGAGCAGCCCTACATCGACGTACGGCTGGGACGGCGAGCCATGGAACCCATCGCGGCCCAGATGGGCATCAGCACCGACGCCCTGCGCATGCGGCTGGGTCGCATCGACACCCGCCTCGCCGAAGCCCTCGCCAACGGCATGCTGACCGACGCGGCGTCCCCGCAGGCCGCCGAGGCGTTGGCCGCGCGAGCCGAACGCCGGGCCAGTCTGCGCGCCGCCAGCCGCCGCCGCCTCGCCACCACTACCGCCACCTCGACAGCAGTCGCCTAGGCCGGCTCCCTCTTCTCGCGGCGCCGTCACCCTCCCCGGTGAGGCTCCTGGGACGGATCACCTCAACTGAGAAAACCCCTCGTTGTGAGTGGCTGTGAGTGGCTGTGAGTGGGGCAGGCGTTCGCCAGAGCACACAAACGGCGGTTCCTTAATGACGGCGCCACAAGCCGCGCTCGGATTCTCGCCGTACCGCACGACCGGCCGGTGATCCGGCCGCGCGGACCAGCCAGCTGCGTGCCCGGGCACGGAACCGGCGAGCCGTTGCCCCGTCACGCGCTGCGACGCACGACCGCGGTGGCGTGATCCGCCCGAGGTGTGCCGCATCGACGCGGTCGCCCAGGCATTCATCCATCCCTGCCACCCTCTATCCGGGGTGGTGCCATCTTGGAGGTACCGGTCATGGCGACCACCTACCATCCCCAGTTCACTGTCCCGTCCACCCGACCGATCCCGGCGGAGCTGCTCCTCGCCGAAGCGGGCCGCATGCGACTGCCCGACTGATGGGCCGTCGAGATGCTCGCCGAGCACCGCGTCCTGACCACCGCGCAGCTCACCGCACTCGGCTTCGCCACCACCACGGCGTCAGCCACCCGACGTCTGACGATCCTCGCCCGCCGCGGCGGGATCGACCGCCTCTGGAACACCAGCACCGCGGCCACCACCGACACCTCGTGGTGCCTCGGCCCGATCGGCGCCCAACTCACCCCACTCGACGAAGACCACGACGTCACACCGGCGCAGGCCTACCGGGCCCGCGACCGGCTCCGCGAACACGCGGAGCTGCCCGGCATGCTGCAGGCCAACGCCTTCTTCGTCGACCTCGCGACCCGCGCGCTCACCGAACCCAGGAGTGACCTCCGCACCTGGGGGTCACCGCGCACCTGCCGACACGTCACCGCAGCGCGACATGCCGCCTGGCACGGCGAGTACATCCACGACCGCAACCGCCACGCGTTCTGGTACCAGCCCGACCCCGCCGAGATCCGTCCCGCCGACCTCGCCTACCGCGTCCACGCCTACCGGCACCTGGCCGAACAAACCGGCCTGGCGACCCTGCTGCTTCATACCGCCGACCCGCAGCGAGAGCAGGAACTGCGCCGCTACCTCGAGCGCCGCAACACGCGGCACCTCACCGTCGTCACCAGCAACCCCGAGCACGGCCATCCGGCCGACCCGGTCTGGCAGCCGATCGGCGAGACACACCGCCTCGCCCTGACCGACCTTCCCCACACCCCCGAGCAGTGGCCGCCCGACACCGTGACTTTCAAGGAGGTACGGCCCCGAGCCCCGCACCCCATCTACGACCCCGAGCGCCCCTACGAGGAATCCGTCGCCGACGGCGAGTACCACTACCCGCCGCGCCCCTGACCAACCGACCGCTGCTCCTCGACCGGCCCACCCGGGCCGGTCGAGGAGCAGACCGGGGCGGCCCACCGAAGCGCTTACCCGGTCACTGTCAGGAGGACTACCGGAGGTTGCTGTTCGCTTCGAACCCGAACGGCAACGCGTGCGGCTCTCACACCGCAGGTCGCAGGCGCTGTGACCAACTTCGATCGACGGCTGGCTGACTGCCCGTATCACCGGACGTTCGTCACACGCGCGAGACCAGGCAGGTTGGCATGTCCAACCAGGCTTGCGGACAGCGACTACGGACCTCCGGTTGCTTTCGCCCGCTGCAGCCCCGGGGCGCACCAACCTCACACCCACTCGCACCTGTGACCTTGGAGCAACAACGATGATCTCCCCGCACCGCGGACCTCACCAGCGTCACCGGCCCGACTCACACCCACCCTTACCGCGCCGTCTGGCCGAACCCGTTGTGCCCGGCGCTTCAGCGGTCAGTGCCGATCTCCGTTCTACCGTCCGTCTTGATCCTGACCCCCAACCTGACCCCTCACGGCCGCTCACAGCCCAGGTCAGCCCCGCCGTCAGGAGTGTGGGAGCGCTCCAGACAGACCCTCCAGTCTCGGGTCTTTCCCCAAAGGCTTGTGCCCATGGGTAAACACCTACCCGCCGCGGACCCGCTGCTGCGCCTGCAGGCCAGCATCACCGCCCGCGACGACCGGCTCCTGGGCTGGCTCTACGACCACGGCGTGCTCACCACCGACCAGATCGCCGCCGCCCTGTTCCCATCCCTGGACTTCACCCAACGCCGCCTCCGCCGCCTCACCCTGCTGCGAGCGGTCGACCGGTTCCGACCCAACAAAGCAGACGGAGGCTCGCACCCCTACCACTATGTCCTGGACCAACTCGGCTACGACCACGTCCACGTCCAACGCGGACTCCCCCGAGGCCGCCGCGACCAGGCCCGCCGCCGCAAACACTCCCTCACCCGCCGGCCGGACCTGCCGCACCTGCTCGGCGGCAACCAGGTCTTCATCGACCTCGCCGCCCACGCCCGCACCCACCCCGACAGCGACCTGGTCCGCTGGCAGCCCGCATCCGCCTACCACGAACCCGGCACCCTCTACCGGAAAGGCGGCGATCCGCAGATCATCATCGCCGGAGCGACCGGCTTCCCCCGCCCAGACGGCGCCGGGATATGGACCGAGCGCGGACGGTCCGTGCCGTTCTTCCTCGAGTACGACACCAGCGGCGAGAACCTGCAGGTCCTCATCGACAAAATCATCAGATACGAGCGGCTCTACCTCCTGAGCACCTGGGCATGGCCGGTGCTGTTCCACCTCCCCTCAGCCCGCCGCGAGGCGAACCTGCACCACCGCCTCGCCGGCACCGACCCGAAGGCGGTCATCGCCACCACCACCGCCGAACTACGCACCGCCCGCGCCGCCAGCCCCGCCCACCAGATCTGGCAACTACCCGGCCGTACCGGCCGTCACCGCCTCATCGACCTGCCCTACACCGACACCCACCACGACGACCAATACCCAACCCGCCACCAGCCCACCCCCGACGAGCGGACCGCCTAATGAGGGGAAGCGGAACACACGGCGCGTGCGGCGGCCTGCAGGCCGCACAAGCCGCCGAACCCACCCCCATCGGCCAGCTCGCCGGGCTGGTAACCATCACCCCGAACCGGATTGGGCGCGCACCGAGGCGACCAGAGCGGACTACGTCTCGACCGGAAGCGTTGAGTCAGCCTGAGAGGCGGTGTCAGGATTGCTCCTGGTCCGTTTCCTCAGGCCGTCCAAGTTGGGGAATCCTTGCTCGGTCGTCGCCGGTCGGTGTGCCGTGAGCATCCGGGGTCGCCTCGGACATGAGGCAGGGTGTCACATCTCTGATACAGCGCTCCGTGTAAAGTCCTTGATGCAAAACACTACCGCGACGATGAGGAACGAGTGTGCATGGCCGAGTCGACAGCATCTAGGAAGACGACGGCGCGGATCGTCTGGGACACGGCCGACAAGTACCTGCGCAACATCGTCGATGAGGAGGACTACGGCGACTACATCCTGCCGTTCACGGTGCTCCGGCGTCTGGAATGCATGCTTACCGACAGCAAAGACGACGTCATCAAGTATGTCGACGCGTTCTCCGGCCTGCCCCAGCACCTCATCGACATAGCGGTCAAGGACCGGTTCGGTCTCGGCTTCTACAACGTCTCGCCTTTGGACCTGGCGACGATCGCGTCGGTGGACGATAACGTGGACAAGTCCCTCAAGAGCTACATCGACGGCTTCTCAAACAACATCGCTGACATCTGGGTCTCGTTCGACTTCAACCGGCGCGCGAAGGTACTCGCCGACGCCAACCGCCTCCACGCCGTCGTCAAGCACTTTTCCACGCTCGACCTCAGCCCCGGCAGTCTCAGCAACACGGGCATGGGCGACGTCTTCGAGGATGTCATGTACCGGGCCTTCAACAAGAAGGGCAAGGCTGCCGGCAACTTTTACACCCCCCGCGACGCCATCAAGCTGATGGTCGACATCCTGATCGCGAACGACGACGACACCCTTGCCGGGGAGAGCACGGCACGGTCGATCTATGACCCGACGGCTGGCTCTGGAGGCATGCTGCTCATCGCTCAGGAAGCGCTGCGGCGCATGAACGAAACGATCGACGTCACGCTCTACGGGCAGGAGCTCATGCCATCCGCGTACGCCCTCGGCAAGGCGGACCTGCTCATCCAGGGCGGCCGCCCGGACGCGATCAAGCAGGGCAACACCCTCGTTGAGGACCTCTACGCGGAGCAGACCTTCGACTACGTGCTCTCAAACCCTCCGTTCGGCACTGACTGGTCTGCGGACGAGAAGTCGGTGCGTGATCAGGCGAAGACACCCGGCTCCCGATTCAGCCGCGGCCTCCCAAGCACCGCTGACGGCCAGATGCTCTTCCTGGCTCACTGCGCCTCCAAACTCACCCCTGCGTCAAGGGATGGCCAAGGCGGTCGCGCAGCCGTCGTCTCCAATGCGTCTCCTTTATTCGCAGCCGACAAGGGTCCCAGCGCGATCCGGCAGTGGTTACTCGAAGAGGACCTCATCGACGCAATCGTCTCCCTGCCCGCCGACATGTTCTATGGAACCGGCATCGCGACCTACGTCTGGTTCTTGGATACGAATAAGGATCCTGATCGCCGTGGCAAGATCCAGCTGATCGATGGATCGGAACACTGGACTCTGCTGCGCAGGCCCATGGGCGAGAAGCGTCGGGAGATGCTCCAGCAGCACCGGGAGATCTTGGTCAAGGCGTACGAAGCATTCGAGAACGCCGATCCCGCCATCTCGCGCATCCTGACGCCCGAAGATTTCATGTTTCAGGACATCCCGGTCTTCAAGCAAGCGCGGTTGGCAGCACGGTTCAGCGACGAGGCGGTCGAGGCGCTCCGGGCCCGTCGTGAGTTCACCGATGCTCACGTTGAGGTACTTCGATCGCTTGACGGGACGGCTTGGAACGAGCTGCCTAAGAACTTCCCGCAGGCCGCGAAGGCGGCAGGTCTGAAGGCTCCGCTGGGCCTGGTCGACGCCGTCATGGACGCGATGGCCGTACCCGACGAGTCAGCACTCCCTGCAGTCGACCGCAAGGGGAGACCGGTCGTCGCCGATGGGTGGAAGATCACTGAACGCATCCCGATGACCGAAGATGTCACAGAGCACATGGAGCGCGAAGTGCTGCCGTTTGTCCCAGACGCCCGCTGGGACACGACCAAGGCCAAGCATGGCAACGAGATCGCGTTTAAGCGAGCCTTCTACTCGCCGAAGGAGCCACGTGCTCTCGCGGAGATCGATGCGGATATTTCCCAGCTCATGGGCGAACTCGCCGCCATGTTTGCAATGGTGCACGAATCATGACGCAGGCGGTGGGTTGGAAGTCAGTTCCCTTCTGGACCCTCTATCAACGCGACAAGAAGACGGGCTTCCCGACTGAGGAGCTTCTGTCGGTATATCGCGATTACGGAGTGATCAAGAAGTCAGAGCGCAATGACAACTGGAACCGCGCCGGCGAGGACATGTCGGCGTATCAGCTCGTCGAACCTGGCGATCTAGTGCTGAACAAGATGAAGACATGGCAGGGCTCGCTGGGTGTTTCTTCGCTCCGAGGAATCGTCTCCCCGGCGTACTTCGTCTACAAGCCACAGACGGATGATGATCCGCGTTTCCTCCATTACGCGTTGCGCTCAATTCACTGCATCGGCTTCTACGCCAGCATCTCGAAGGGAATTCGCCCCAATCAGTGGGATCTGCAACCCGAGATGCTCGATTCCATGCGTGTTTTCTTGCCTGACATCGACACGCAGCGCGAGATCGCAGCCAGCCTTGCGAAGGTCGACAGTATGATCGCGACGCTCGACAAACTCTCCGATGCTCTTCGTCAGCGAACTGCGGACACCGCTGCAGTATTCGGGTTGACCGACGACTACTCCAGCGTGGAGGGCGCGCGCTCTCCGCTGCAGGGAGTTCCGGAGCACTGGGGGCGCACGAAGTTCGGCTATGACTTTTTCGAAAGCACTGAGAGGAACGGCGACGACCCGATCGGCCCGTTGCTCTCGATCTCGGAGTACCGCGGCGTCGAGCTGAACACCCGCACCGACGGGCAGCAGGCTTCATTAGACGTGTCGAACTACCGAGTGGTTCGACCGGACCAACTGGCTGCCAACATGATGTGGCTCAACCATGGTGGGCTGGGGGTCTCGTCGCTGATGGGCTACATCAGCCCTGACTACAAGGCCTTCTGGATCTCGCCGCGCTTCTATCCCCGCTACGTCCATCACCTACTCCGCAGCCCTCGCTACGTCGATTACTTCGGAACGATCGGCACAGGGGTTCGCCCGAACGCTCAGCGGGTCACGAAGACGGCTCTCGATATGACTCCACTTCCGCTTCCCCCGCTTGAGGAACAAAAGCGGATCGCAGACCAACTCGACGATGTGACGGCGAGTATCGATCGCATGCTGGACAAGGTCTCTACGCTTCGCCGGCTCCTGATCGAACGGCGAGGAACGCTGATCACCAACATCCTGATCGACCGAGGGGTAAAAGCATGAGCCATGCCCAGCTGATGGAGCGAGAGTTCGAGGAGAACCTTTGCTCCGAGCTGACCGAGCGCGGCTGGCTGTACGAGGACGACGGGAAGCCGACGGGCTGGGACGTCGGCCTCGCGATGGTGCCAGCCGACGTGCTGCACTGGCTCAATACGCAGTACCCGGACGAGTACGAGAAGGCAGTCCCCGGCAACCTGGTCGGTGAGCAGAAGACCGACGCGGAGCGGAGGCTCCTCGAGCACATCACCAAGGAGCTCAGCAAGACCACGAGGATGGACCCGACGACCGGGCACCCGGTCGGCGGTCTGCTCGGCGTGCTGCGCAAGGGCTTCTCATACGCCCAGATCGGCCGTCCAGCCGCGAAGTTCGGCCCGATCATGGCATTCCCGCCGGCCAACCCAAACCTGATCGAGGTCGTCGAGGCGGCCGACTCGGTCCGGCTGCGGATCCTGCGTCAGGTGCGGTTCGACACGAAGACCAACGAGAGCATAGACGTCGTGCTCCTCGCCAACGGCCTGCCGGTCGCCACGCTCGAGGTCAAGACCGACAACACGCAGACCGTCAACCACGCGATCCGCCAGTACAAGGAGGACCGCAAGCCGGGGAGGGGCCGTCCGCTGCTCGCGCCGGGCCGGGCGCTTGTGCACTTCGCGGTCTCCAACGACATGGTCTACATGACGACGAAGCTGCAGGGCGGGGACACGGTGTTCTTGCCCTTCAACCAGGGTAATGATGGCCACGAGGGCAACCCACCGTCGGCCACCGGCTCGTCGACTAACTACCTGTGGCGCGAGATCCTCGCCCGCCCGACCTTCATGCGTATCCTCAAGGACTTCGCGCTCTTCGAGCCGGGGAAGCCGGGCAAGAAGGACGAAGGTCGCCTCGTTTTTCCCCGGTTCCACCAGCTGCGTGCGGTCGAGCGCGTGGTCGCCGATATTGAGGCGAACGGCACCGGCAAACGCTACCTGATCTGGCACTCGGCGGGCTCGGGAAAGACCAAGACGATCGCGTGGCTAAGCCACCGCCTGATCCGCCACATGAGCGCCGACTCGAAGTCGACGTTCGACTCGGTCATCGTTGTCACCGACCGGACGGCTCTCGACGAAAACATCCGCGATGACATGCACCTTGTGCAGTCGAGCAAGGGCCTCGTGGTCGCCGTTGGCGAGAAATCCGGCGCGAAGTCGCCGCAACTGAAGAAGGCACTGCTCGACGGCGACCACATCATCACCTGCACTCTGCAGACCTTCCCTGAGGTCATGAAGCTTATCGAAGACACCCAGGAACTGCGCGGCAGGCACTGGGCCGTAATCGCGGACGAGGCGCACTCCTCACAGTCGGGCTCCACCTCGCGCCAGCTCAAGGAGCTGCTCGCCGATGTCGAGCTGGACGCAGGGGAGGACGACATCGGCGCTGACGATCTCCTGATGGCCAAGGACTCGGCCATCGCGGCCTCCAGCAACATCACCTTCATCGCGCTTACTGCGACCCCGAAGGCGAAGACGCTGCGCCTGTTCGGCACTGAGCGTGACGGCCGCTGGGAGGCCTTCGATACGTACACGATGGCCCAGGCGATCGAGGAAGGCTTCATCCTCGACGTGCTGTCCAACTACTCAACGTACGACATGTTCCTCCGGGTGAAGAGCATTCTTGAGGGCGGGGAGTTGGAGAGCGAGGTCCAGGTCAACACCGGCGAGGCAGTCTCGAGCATCGTCCGTTACGCGAGGCTTCACCCGACCGCGATCGCGCAGAAGGTTCGGGTCGTCGTCGAGCACTTTCGACGCAACGTCATGCACATGCTCGGCGGCGAAGCGAGAGCAATGGTTATCACCAACTCGCGCATGGAAGCGCTGAGCTGGTCGCGGAAGATGGACGCCTACATCGCCGAGAAGGGCTATAGTCTGCACACCCTCACAGCGTTCTCCGGATCTCTCATTGACGAGAATGAAGAAGTCGTTACCGAGGTGTCGTTGAACGGCGTCGGCGACGTTGGTCGGGCATTCCGCGAGCATGGCGTCTACCGCGTCCTCATCGTCGCGAACAAGTTCCAGACCGGTTTCGACGAGCCGCGCCTCATGGCGATGTACGTGGACAAGAAGCTCTCCGGGGTCGCCACCGTGCAGACTCTCTCCAGGCTCAACCGGATCTGCCCCGGCAAGACTGCGCCGATGGTCGTCGACTTCCGCAACACTCCGGCGAGCGTCCAACAGGACTTCAAGCTCTACTACGCCGACGCGCATGTCGACGGCGACGTCGACCCCAATGCGCTGATCACGGTGGGGGAGCGCCTCGACACAGCCGGGCTCTACACCCACGAGGAGATGAACGCCGTCGCCGACGCTTTCCTCAATGACGCCGGCGGCGAGGCGATCGCTAAGTCCCTGTCGCCGATCAAGAACCGCTGGAGCGGCCAGTGGCGACAGGCGGTTCTGGCCAAGGACAAGGCGCAGAAGGAGCATCTGGAGTCCTTCCGCGCCGACGTGCTCGCCTACCGCAACGCCTGGCAGTTTCTCAGCCAGATCGTCGACTACCAGGACCCGGAGCTGCACCGTCGAGCGATCCTTGCGACCCTGCTAGTCCGCAACCTTCATATAGATAGTGATGACCGCGACGACAGCTTCCTCGACGGCGTGCAGCTCTCCGGCGTCAAGCTCGTGCCCTCCGCGATCGAGGAGGACCACTCGCTGAGCGAGGGGGACGGCGAAGGCATCCGGCTGCCGAACTTCGACGGCGAGCACAGGGGAGGCGCCGCGCCGAAGCGTGGCCCGCTGGGCGAGGCCATCGACAAGGTCAACGAGATGTTCAAGGCCAAGGGCGTCGACGTGAGCCCCAAAAGCGTCTCGGGCTTCATCACGACGTTTTGGGGCTTCCTCGACGCGAACGAGGAGGCGGTGGCGATGGCAAAGAACAATACCGTCGCGCAGCTCAAGGCGTCTGACGGATTCAGCGGTGCCGTCGGACTCGCCGTGCTGAAGACGGTCAACGAGGCCAATGAGATCCAGTCCTACATGACGGACCCAGCGTTCATCGGGCAGATCACGGACATCGCCGCGGATGCGCTCCACGCCCAGCACCGCTCCGACCCTGACGCGGGCTCTAAGGCCGAGGTGTAAGGGGTATGAACGAGGCGAGCTTCGGCAACATCATTCGGGAGGCCCGCAAGAGGCAGGGATGGTCTCAGGGAGAGCTCGGCGAAAAGTCCGGGGTGTCGCGCCCGACAATCGCGCGCGTCGAGGCGAACAACGACGTCACGACCGCGACCATCGCCAAGATCGCGCGGGCCCTCGGCCTCAAGCTCGAGCTCAGGCAAGAAGGCTGAGCATGAAGGTCGTCGCGAGCACGTTTGAGCGCGGCCGTCGTCGGAGCTCGCGGTAGGGCCGCTCCAACGGCTGCGAAGGAATGGGTTACTGCGCTCACGGCGGCCGTTGCACCACATGCAGCCGCCCCTCGGAACGATTAACCGGTTGACAGCGTGGATCTCGCCGGCGGCGCCGTCGTCGTCGTTCACGGGGATCTTGACGCCGATCTGAGTCGTGGGGATCAGGTACCGGTTAGCGGCGGCGTTGACCCAGTACCTGGCGGAGTGGCTGTCCGCGGCGAGGAAGATCCAGTCACAGAAGTTCAACGACTGTCGCGCCGTGCTGGTCTCGACCCGTTCCGCCATCACCGTCAGGCCGATATCTGGGTTCGCCCGACGGGCGTTCCGGACCGCGGGAAGGGCCTTCGACCGGCCGACATAGTCGCCGTTCGGCGGCGAGCAGCCGGGGCAGGTTCGTCTCGTCGACGATGTCGTCGTCGATCAGGACAGGGCCGCCGACGCCGAGGCGGGCCAGGAATTCGACGAGGATACTGCCGACCGCGCCGAGGCCGACCACGGCAACCCGCAGGCGGCTGAGGGACTCTTGGCCGAGCTGACCGAAGCGCCTCGCCTGCCGATCGTGCAGGAGCTCGGCCGTGCCGGCGCGGGCGGGGCGAGGCCGCAGGCGAATGAGGTTGCCGCTCGGGATGACGACCTCCGCGAGGTCGACGCGGGACCCGTCGGACAACCACAGGTCACCGGCGGCGGCCTGGGCAGTAAGGACCAGTCCACGGCCGGTGAGCAGACCGATGACGGCGTCGGCCAACGGCATCGCGGTGCCGTTGACGACCGTGGTGACACTGTCGGCAGCAAAGGCGGTGCAGAACACGGGCAGGTCACGTCTGGGAAGCGGGACGCTGCGCTCGTACCGAGCGAACCACACGCCGTGGACACCGTCTGCGGCATACCGTTGCTGACCGTGTTCGAACCGGTCCCGGGTCTGCGCGCTCCACTGGACTTCGAAGGCGAGCCTGCTGGTCCCTCTGCTGGCCAAAACGTCGGCGACCCAACCGTCTTCACGCGCCTCCGGTTCGGCGTCCCATCCGGCTGTTCGAGCGGCCCGCATGATGATGTTCTTGGCGTACGTGCTGACCGGTCTCTGTTGAACCACAACTCGGCCAGAACCCGAAGCCCCGGCCGGGAGCGCACCGCGTGTGCCACGGCTTCGTAGACATCCCGACACCGGTGTCCACCAAGTTGACGGGCACATCGGTCACCATGAACCCTCGGGGAGCCGCGCAGCGCCCACCGCCCTCCCAGCTCAGCCTTGCGGCTTCGGTCGGTGTCAGCGGCTGCGGTTACCACGACGTCGAGTTCGCGCATCGGCTCAATCTTGACGGAAACTGCCCATACCCGCGTCGAGTGACGCATCTACCGCAGCAGCCGCAAGGCGAACGTGATCCGCATCGTCGCAACCGTATGGTGCCTACCAAGACGGCGCACACTCGCGAAGGGCGGTTGACCCGTTGTCGACGTTGATCCAGCTGACGGCCGAGCAAGTCGAGCTCGTCCGCTACGGTGTCCTGTCCGATGCCACTTTTCAGCCGATGCCGATGGCGGCGGTCAAGTCGTTCGAGTTGGCACGAGAAGGAACACGGCGCGCTCGCCGTGCACCGGTCCGGAAAGCGGCTGAGCCTCGCCGGCGCATTGACTCCCTAGACCGCGAGGTCGCCGCCGAATACTGGAAGCACCAAACGATCGAGCTGGCCCTGCTGATCGGCAACGTCGACCTGCCCGGCTCGCAGGGCTCCGGATGGGCGGTGGTGGCGCTGGCCCGGGCGCACGCGCTCGGCAGGCTCGGCAGCGGGACGACCGGCGTACGCAATCTGGAGATCCGGAATTGGACCGTGCTGGCCACACCAATCCCGGTGGACGCCATCATCAGCGGGCTGCCGGTCAACGAGGCCCACTGGTGGCGGCGGAATCTGCACGCGTCGGCGAGGCCCATCCCGCCCAGCACCGACGAGGCGACTCTTCGCCAGCTGCGGCAACGGATCACCGGCTTCGACGAGATAGTCCGGTCCGTGCTGCTCCCACCCGCACCGGCCGGTGGCGCCGCGGTCGCAGGGCGGCCCGCCCTGCAGGAAGCCCGGGACGCCAACATGACCGCGGCTCGCCTGTTCTCCCCGGACTGGCGTGACCTCGAGCCGGTCCCGCTATCCGACGAGCCGTCAGCCGAGGTGGCGGCTTTCGTCGCAGAGCTGAGGCCGGACGAGAACGACCTGATCCAGGACGACATTATTCCCTTCGAGGGCTGGGAGCAGCATCGGTCGCAGGGCGGCTGGGTGGAGTTTCAGTCCGAGGGGCGCCGGCTGCTGGTGAAAAACATCAACTTCAAGCTGGCTGAAACGCAGACCGGCGCGGACCTGGTCTACTGGCGCAGCGAGCCGGACGCCTTCGTTATCGTGCAGTACAAGGTGCTGGACCGTGACAGTAAAGGACTGATCCACCGGATCAATGGCAACGATCGCCTGCTCGGCCAACTCGAGGCGATGCTGGCCTGCACCCGGCCGGACGGCGTCCCTCCCGCGAAGGTCGCTGACTTCCGGCTGGCCGGTACCAGCGCGTTCGTGAAGTTCGCCCATCCGATGACCAAGCTGCATACCAACCACCAGCTGATTGACGGGCATTATCTTCCCGCAGAGCTGGTCCAGCTGATGTATGCGGATCCGGATCTGGGGCGCGACGGTGGCAAGATGCTCCGCTTCCCACCAGAGCGCAGCATCGACCCTGAGACGTTCTCCCGGCTGGTCCGCGACTGCTGGATCGGCACCTCGGGCAAGGCCAGCGCTGCCCTCCACCGGTTTCTACCGGGCCTGCGTGCGATGCCTCCCGCGCACTTGGTCATCGCCTACGATGAACGTCGCCGCTGACGATGCTCATGCCTCGGGTTCGCGCAGCAGGCCGGCATGTCGGCCGACCGCTCGTCGTAGTCGCCGCGGGCTCGCAGGCTGCCCCGCGAGTCACTCTCGAGGCATAGCCCAGTACGCAGCCGTCCGGACGGCCCGAGTAGCTCAGCCTCAGCCGGAATCTGGCGGTGCACCAACTCGGGAGCCGCCCCCGGTGCCGAATAGAGAAGCCGCAGCTCCGGCAATCCACCGATCGATGGGCGCCTCACAGGTACTCGTCCGCTAGCGAGCAGAGGTGCAGAACGCCCGGATATTTGGTGGCCTGGTCGGTGTGGGCATGTGCTCTACGCAGCAGTGACACCAGAGTGGCGAGGGCTGCCGGATCGTCGTCGGGCTGTTGGTGGGCGACGCAGATCTCCAGGGGCACTGGGTTCGACGCCTGCACGGAGAAGTTGGTGTGGATGTCGGGGTCGAGCTTGGTGCGGCCGTGCGGGGTTTGCATCTGGTCGGACTTGGGGTTGACGGAGTAGTAGACGCGATCGCTGGCGCGGAACAGCCCGCTGACCCTGGGGTGGTGCTTGTCGAGGTCGTGGGCGAAGCCGCGGGGGACTTCCATGGTGCTGGAACGGTCTCGGACGCGGACGATGCGCAGGCCCGGTGTCTTGTCCGGTCCGATGCTTTCGGGGAGGTCGGCGTCGTCTTCGATGCCGACGCCGGGCAGGATGACCTGGTCGGGACGAAGGTGCTTGTCCTGCATCCAGTCCCAGCCCCAGTTCCGGAATCCGGCAGCTCTGACCATGACGATGCGGTCGTGGGTTGCTGAGTCGGCGGCGCCGCCGATGCCCAAGACGTTGACGAGGAAGCCGGCGAGGATCTGCTTCTGTTGTCGGCTGGGGCCGATCCGTCCTTTGCCGTCGGCGAGGAGGGCGGGTAGGTCGGCGTAGGGGACCGTGTGAGAGGGGCTGCCGTCTGCGCCGGTGAGGTAGGCGGTTGCGGTGCCGTCTGGTTGTTGGCGGATGACGATCGGGATGCAGGTGGGACCGTCGTGGTGTAGCCAGATCCCGACCTGCTCGATGTCGGGCAGTCCGACGGGCATCTGGTAGGAACCGAAACGGCCGAGCTGGCGAAGACAGTCGTTGATGGCGGACGCCACCCGCAGGATGGTGCCGGCCCCGAACCGGGTGCCGGGGTAGGGCTCGGGCTTCTTCCGTTTGGCGTTCTCGGGCCAGGTCTTCGGCTCGGTGAACAGCTGGGCTGGTCGCAGGCACTGCAGGCGCCGGTTGGTGCGGGCGAAGGCCTTCTTCAGGCCGGGTTTCGGGTCGATGAGCCTGGCTCGTTGGAAGAAGGCAGCGTCCTGCAGTTCGACGATGGCCCCCAGGCGGTCGGTGCTCCCGCCGAGGACCTCCCTTGCAAGCCGGTTGGTGTGCAGCTGGAGCATGGCGTCGTCGGTCTTCTTCTTGTCCGGGTCGGGTTGGACGCCGACGCCGACCTCGGCACCGTTGCGCAGGCGGACGGTGATGTTGAGGTCGCCGTGAAAGCGGACCACGCTGTTGTCGGCCGGGTCAGACTCGCGTGCGAGGCCGAAGTGGTGCTCCAGGGTCGCAAGTACGGCCTCGCGAGTGATGTCGCTCTGCGTCCACAGTTCGATGGTGTACATGGTGTTCGGGTCGAACGCGGCTTTGATCTTGCGGGTGGCGCGTGAGCCGACACGCTCGAGGTCGGGCAGCGGCCGGATCCCGAGGGTGGCGAGGAGGTCGCGCAGCCTGTCGTGGACGTCGACGTGGTCTCCTGGCACCAGGCCGGTGTTGGCGGCGTGAACAAGTGTCTTGGCTCGTCTGGTTTCCTTGCCGTCGGCGTCCACGCTGGGTGCGGCGTCGGCGTCCGCCGTTTGACTCTTGGTGCCTTCGCTGTACAGGACGTAGGCGCGGATGGCCCGTTCGTCGAGCAGGTCGGCGGCTGCGGCCGGGTCGGCGAGGGTCTTGTGCGGGTCGGGGAACGAGAGCTGGGTGAGCTTCGCTAGAGCGCGGGCCAGGCCGGGGCTCCACTGCCACTGCCAGCCGCCGCCGGGGAGCCGCATCTGGCGTGCCGGCGCGGACAGCAGGGTGTGGGGTTCGTCGTCGCGGCCGAGGAAGCCTTGGGGGCCGTGCAGCCAGATGGTGGCCGAGGTGGGGCCTTTGCCTCGGGACGGCACATAGGCCACGGGCATGAGGGGGAAGCGGCTGATGCTGACGTCGGCGTGGATGCGCGGTACGGGGAAGTTGGGTGCCGTCTCCACGTGAAAGTCGATCTTGGCGGTGACGAGTCCGGGGCCGGCGCGGTCGTCGTCGGTTCGCTGGGGCGGCCAGAGGACGGCGCTGCGCCGGCCGTCGCTTCTGGGTGGCCCGAGGATGAAGTCGCGCCGGGCCTTGCCGAGCAGGTCGAGTTTCTGGTCGAAGACCTCTTTGGCGAGGAACGAGGGAAGCATCTGGTAGACGTGCGGGGCCACCGCGGCGGTGCCGTTGGCGCGGACGGCGTATTCGAGGAGATTGAAGCAGCGGCGGTCGAAGACGAGGTCGGCCGGCTTGAGCATCTGGTACCAGTCGACCTGGTCGGTGATCTCGGTGGTGGCCCAGCTGGCGATCGCGTCGGTGACCACGTACGTGTCGATGCCGGGGAACGCGACGATGAAGTCGTCCGACCTCAGGTCCCAGTTGACGTACATGATCGCCGGGTCGATGCCGCAGAGGAGCTCTTTGAGGCTGTTGGTGGGCAGCGAGTGCCCAGGACGGCCGAACGGCCTCGCGCGCCATTGCTTGTCGAGTTCCGTGAACCAGGTGGCGGGCATCGCCGCGACGTCGCACTCCACGTCCCAGCGGGCGCCTGGCTCGATGTCGAACGCGAGCAGGCGCAGGTGGTCGCCGGTGGTTTTGCGGGGCGGCTTGGCCGTGTTCTCGCTGGTCTCGGTGTCGGTCACCGGGGGGTCCTCCTCGATCCCAGGGGCTCGTTGGTGCGGACCAGGTGGCCCATCAGGCCCCACACGGCGGTGTTGACGGCGTGCTCTCGCAGGCGGTGCTGGCTTGCGCCGTCGGCGGGCGTGGCCAGCAGTTGTCCAAGGTACTGGTCGGTGGCCACGACGATGCTGGTACGCGCCGTGTCCGCGGTTTTCTCCTCGGGGTCGGCGAGTCGTTCAGCGAAGGCCGCGTCGCACAGCAGCACGGTGGTCGGCTGGTTGCCCCGGATGCTGCGTCCGATGGTCTGGCTCATGGGGACGAGGTTGTTGGCGACGAAGACGCGCCGGTCCTGCGGGTCGAGGGCGCGGAACTGGATGGGGCGGCCGATGGCGTCGAACCAGACCTTGCGGGCGGTGGAGCGGAGCTGCTTCACGAGGCTGCCAACTTCACCAGGCTCTGCGGCCGGCGGCCGTTGGAGGTGGTCCATGGCCAGTTGGCTCACCAGTGACAGGGGGAAGGCCAGGTCGAAGGGCGGCGGGTGGGAGCGGGTCAGGTAGATGACGGCACCGAGGGCGGCGGTGTCGTTGGCGTTGAGGATGTTGTAGCCGCGCTGGATCGACATTTCGGCGGCGACGAGGATGTCTTCCTCGCCGGTGCCGAAGCGCCCGACGAGACGGCGTTGGATGCCGCCGACGCCGGGGTCGGCGGCATCGGGTACGACGATCCGCGCGCTGAGCTGGGGCACCCGGGCGTTGATGTGGTCGCCGACGGTGCGTGCCTCGTCGCCGGACAGGACCACGAACAGAATCTTGCGCCGGTCTTCGGGAAGCTTCGCCCTCAGCTCGTCGACGACGCTGCGCGGCCGGCCGTCGACGGGCTGGCACAGCGCGGTGACCAGCAGCCGCAGGGCATCGTGGCGCTGGCTGCCGGTCTTTCCCGACACAAAGATCGGGTCGGCGGCGTTCCGCTGGGCTTTGACTGCCATGTGGGATTGGCGCAGGGCGGTCTCGTCCTCGGGGGGTGGGCGCAGCACGGCCGTGGGCTCGATGGGGATGTGGTAGAACGACGAGCCGGGCGCCCAGCTGGTGGCAGAGGTGAGCACCACGTGGGGGCCCTGAACGCCCTCGCAGGCGAGGAGGTCGTGCGCGTGGTGCAGCAGCCACCGGCCGACACCGTGGACCCACAGCAGTTGCAGCGACGCTCCGCCGTTGCGGCTGTCGGCCCACCGCAGGGCGAGGATATTCCCCATCGGGGCCTCGGGGACGATCGGCCGGTAGTCGCGTGGCGGCTGGTCGGCCCAGAAGGTTTCTTCGTCGGGCAGTTGCAGGTGTTCCCGCACCGATGGGTACATCGTCGTCATCGCGAAGAAGGTCGTGGTGATGCGGCCGGCGCAGATCGCCGCCTCGACGACCAGGCGCAGCAGGCCGCGACGCTGGTTGAACCATTCGCGGCGCACGTGCCCTGCGTCGATGTTCGGTTCCAGCCACCGGTCGAGCCAGTCGTCGATGGCCAGTGCCACCGCAGCGTCCGTCCGTGGCTGGCGGGTCACCTGGGCGACGACCTCGTCGAGGCTGTGCGGCTGCTCGCTCAGCGGGCTCTCCGCGAATTCCTGCAGCTCGTGGCGGTAGAAGTCGTCGGCGAGGTCCTCGACGCGCTTGTCCCCCTCGCCGCGCGAGGGCAACCCGAACAGGGTGCGGGCGACGCGGCGCAACAGCGAGTGCGCCGTGAACGGCGCGTCGCCGAGCAACTCCTTCAGCCGCTGTCCGGGCGGCGACAGGGCCAGCCGGTTCAGGACGAAGACCGCGTTCTGGTGGATCTGCAGCTGCGTGTGCCAGCGGTCGACCTCGTCGTCGGCGGCCGGCGCCATGCTCTGGTTGTCCAGGGCGGCGTTGGTGTGCTGGACCATCCGGTGCGTCCAGCCCTTGCCCGCGGCCACCAAGGGCTCGGTCTGCACGAACCGGGAGTCCAGCACCTGTTGGACCGCGTCCGCCTCGTCGATGACGAGTAGGTCGGTGTGCGGCTGGAAGGCCTCGAACCAGCGCATGGACGCGTCAGCCGGTTCAGCGCGGCTGGCGATGAGGCACTGCGCGGTGGTGACCCAGACCTGCGCGTTGGCGATCTCGCGGTGGGCCTTCTGCGCCGGGCAGATCGACAGCAGCGGGCAGTCGTAGGTGGCCGGCTCGTCTGCCTCGGCGTCGCGGAGCTTGCCGTGGCACGGGAACTCGTTCGGCTCCAGCGGCTTCCAGTCGGGGTTGGCCGAGCGCCGGAAGGGTTCCAGCAGGCAGGAGGCGTTGGCGTAGGCGGCAGCCGGGTCGGCGGGGTTGTCGTCGTCGGGCACGAGGACGGGAGATTCCTCGATCGCGGAGCGCCAGTACCGTGCGGCGTGCTCGGCTCGGTTGCTGCGTCCGATCAGGGGCACGGCGTCGATGCCGATCGACCGGAGGAACGACACCTTGGCGTAGACGTCACCGACCGAGCCCAGGACCATCCCGACCCGGTTGCCGTGCTTCAGCACGCGGTTGACCGTCAACACGTCGGTGAGGGTGGTCTTGCCGGAGTTCATGAGCCCGACGATGTGGGAGACGCCGTCGAGGACGAACGTTTCGGGTCTGTCTACCAGGCCGGGGCCGTTGCGGTCGACGGAGCTGAAGCGCATGTTCTCCGTCAGGCGCTTGTGCCAGTTCCGGTTCGTGATGTGGGGCTTGCCGACGAGCCTGCGGTCGATCTCCTTCGCCGTCTCCAGCAATTCCTTCTCGAACGACACCGTCCAGGGTTCCCGGGAGCGGCGAGGCACGAGGGGAAGCCGCGTGACGGGCGGGGCCGGCGGCAGCATCGACGGCAGGTGCACCACCTCAACGCTGTCTCCGACGCGGAACTCGTACCGCCGCCCGGCCGGCGCCGGCGGGCGGGGCGGGGTCAGCCTGTACTGCAGCGGGTCAGCCAGCGCCGCGTCGTACGTCGCCACGCGGTCCTGGCACAACGCCGAGCCCGCGACGGTGAACACCGTGTTGTCGTTGACCTGCCCGTCCGCGGCATCCGTGCGGGCGAAGCGCCGCCATTCCTGCGGCACCCGCAGGTAGTGGTTGAGCAGCCTGCGCCAGTAGCCGCGCCGGGCCACGTCACCCATACGGTGCCGCACCCGCCGGCACGCCGCCACGAGCTCGGGCGGCAGGTCGACGTACCCGGATAGCAGCGGCTGCAGCGCCCCCACCGGCTCGCCCGGGAAGTGCTTCGTCAGGAAGTGCAGCCCCAGCTCGACCCGGCAGAACGCGTCCCGAGCCATCACCGCCTCCGGGAACTGCTCCCGGCGCATCTGCTTCATCAAGCTGTCGCGCCACGACGAGGTCTCTCTCACTCGGCCAACTCCTTCACCCGCTCCTTGACCCGAGCCACCAGCTGGTTCTCGTCGATGACGCGCACGCCCGCGACCCGCCCGTCGAGTTCGACCTCCAAGTCACTGATGTAGCCCGGCTGCACCGCCCGGTGAGCGGGAAGCGCCAGGTACCGCCGGTCGCACACCGGTGCCTGCGGCCAGGTGAAGCCCCGGCCCAACAGCCGCGCGCTGACCTGGTCCTTCGCGTCCACGCCCCAGGTCTCGACAACCTCCGGCACGCCACTCGGGCCTGGACGCAAAAACTCGATCAACACGTCCAGCGCGTCGACTCCCGGGTACGGCGTGACCCTGACCGTCTGCGCCAGCGAGTCGACCGACAGCGCATCGATGATCCGCGCCTCCACCAGGCCCGGATCATGGATGTACTTGCGCGTCGCCCGGTGCTGCTCGTACACCACCGCCATCGGCACGGCCGTCCACGTCTCCGGTGACCCCTCGGGGCAACCCGCGGTCCCGCAGCGCGCCGAGGGATCGGCCAGCACGTTGCGGCACGAAGGGCACAGGAGGTACTCCTGCGGCTCCCGGGCGGGCCTCGAGTGGTAGGCGAGGCTGATCAGCCGGTGGACGTGCGTCTGTCCGCTGTTGTCCGTCGCTGGGAAACGCCGCTCAAGGCCGCGGACCTCCCGGTCGGCGACGACCGCGTGGTCGATGAGGTAGCGCCGCAGCACCGCGTACGCCTCCCCGATCTCCTCGTCCGAGGAACCGTTCGCGGCCGCGGCTTCCCGCAGCGCAAGGTGCACCTGGTTCTCGGTCCACTCGGCCTCCACGTCGTGCGGCGCGAGCCGAGAACCCTGCACCGCGAACTCGGTCAGGTCGCCGTCGGCCAACAGACTGTTCTGAAGGTCAGTGATCGATAGGTCGAGCTGCACAGGCCACGTCGCCAGCGGTTGCGCACAGAGCTCCAACAGGGCGAGGTCGCTGTCGAGCGGCTGCAGACTCTGGTCGGCGAAACGCCACCACAGACGCGAGAAGCCCACCCGCCACGGAGCCGGCAACAACCCCGCCTCCTTCGCCGACCCGCCCGCCGCCTGTCTCCTCCGCTGAACGATGCCGGCCAGTCCAGCGGACAACATCATCACCGTCAGGTAGTCGTCATCCGGGGTCCGAACCCGTCCGAGATGCCCGCCAACGATTGGCGCCTGAGCATGAACGTCCATTGGAGCCGTTCCTCACCGCTAAAGTCCGACCCGGTTCTCCCCGAGCGACGGGCGGCTCCAGTAGACACCCCGCCCCTGACACTTTCGTGGCCCACGCGCTTGGGCCGCGAGCACGCTTTCCGGCGGGCAGGGTGGGACCTGATCGCAGATGATCATCTACTGATCGCCGGATGGCTCGTCTTCGTAGTCGTCGTGGATCGGCTGGATAGGGTGACTGAGTCGAGCAGACCACGCCACGCTGTCGGCGCTGACGAGGGGCGGCGCTGTACGTACCCTGGTCTGATGCTGCTCCGCACGTCCCAGCCCGGTGACTACCAACAGATAGCGGACATCCTTTACGGCATGGGCCACGACCAGGAAGGCTGGGACTACCAGTATGCCGCCGAGGGAGGCCCTGAACCGTCCCTGCCGAGCTGGGTGGCGGTAGACGGGGACGAGGTTCTTGGCTTGGTCGAGGGCCGCTTCGACTCGACGTACGACGAGCGCATCGAGCAGCCGGACCACCCCTTGCCGCACGCGTGGATCTACCTGATTGGCGTCCGCCCCGACGCGAAGCGGAAAGGCATAGGCACAGCTTTGCTGCGCTGCTTCGCCGAGCAGGCAGCCATGGCAGGATGTTCCTTCGTCGCCCTGTCGCCTGACCAGAGCGATGACGATGTTGCGAAGCGAGTGGCCTTCTTCCGGTCCTGTGGCCTCACGCCGTTAATGAATGGTGACCCTGAGGACGTTCACGGCGCGCCGCTTGCCGAGTTGCTAAGCCACCTGAAATAGCTAAGCGGCCAAAATTTGAGCGGAAGCTGGGCGCGAATCAGGTATCGCTCTGTCGGTGCTCAGATGTTCGGCACCCCAGCGGTCACCGGTCGCGACAATCGCGACCGACCGGACCCCTGGACCTGACCTCAAGGCCTTGATCCGAGCAGATTCAGTTGGGGCAACGCCTTCAGGACCACCAACGGCTCCTGACCTTGATCTCGCGTACGGGTATCTCGGAGGGGTGTAGGGGGCGTTCGACCACGGGGCGGATCGTGTGGGGTGTGATGCGGTCGCGTTCGTGTTCCTCAGCGAACCGGGCCGCCTGTTCGTGTTCGCCGAGGTTGTCCAGGGCCTTGAGGAGGTCGGTTACCAGGATGTCGAGGCGGTGGGTTTCGGCTTCGGCGGCGAGGAACCGTTCGTGGTGGGTGACTGCCCGATGGCCGCACCACTGGCGTAGTAGTTCGTGACGGGGCCGGTCGTGGCGGCGATACCAGTCGTACTCCCATGCCGGTGTCGTCGACCGGCTGTCGCGGCCAACGCGGTGCTCATCGCCGAACTTGCATTTGCGGCGGGACTGGGCTTCCTGCTCCATGACGAGAGCGAGGACCGGGGTCGGATGGGCACGGCACGCGGCCTCGACCAGTTGGAGGGTGCCGGCCGGTGACAGGATGGTCCGGCCGTCGTGGTCGAACCATTCAGCCGAGGCGAGGATGTCCTCGACCGGGCCGCCGATGATCTTGCTCAGCTGGGCTCTGTCTCGGATGTCGGTGGCGCATGACACCGGGGACCAGAGCAGTTCGGCTACGTCATCGTTGATCAAGAGGCCGGAGATCTCCTCGACGCAAGCTTCCTCTGTACGGTCGAGGGTCAGGTCGTCGACGCGTTGCCAGTTGGCCATCAGCGCGTCGAAGGTCCCGACGTCGCTCCACGGCACCCGCAGCCGCGATCCGGGGACCTTCTCCACGCGTTCGTCGGGGTCGTCGAGGAATCTGATCTCGAGGCGGGCGCTGGTCTTCTTCGGCTCGACGGCCAGGATGCGGACGCGTTCGGACGGTCCGTGGTCCGACTGCCGGTACGCCCATTCGTCGCCGACGGTGAAGCGGGAGGGGTCGGTTCTCATCCAGCCGTCCTTCGGGTAAGCGTCGCTTGTTGCGTGGTACCGGGTCGTGCTGGCGGTTCGCGCCGCGATGGCGGCAGGTCCCGGCGCAGGCTCGTGCGCATCCGGCCGGGGTGTGGTGACGGTTGAGGTGTGAATGCACTTCAGTCGCCGCGGTCGAGCAGCCCGTGGTGCCAGGATCCGGCCTGTCGGCGGATGCCGGCGTGGGCCTGCCGGTCGTGATCAGGGCGGTGCTCCTTGCGTGGTCCGTGGGGGCTCCAGTCACCGAGGAACGGGCGCAGGTCGTCGGGTCCGGGTTCGGGGTTGTAGTTGATATCAGCCAGCACGCGGGGATTGCGGATGGGGTCGATCCGGTCGGCGGCGGCCCTGCCCCACGCGACCCAGCTGGCGAGGTACCCGCCGGCGCCGGTCCGCCCCTCGGCCGCCTGTTCGAGGGCGGTGCAGAACGCGCGGATGTCCGCTGCGGTGGTCCACGCCTGGTAGGCGTTGCGGAAGGTTTCCGCGCGGATGTTGTCGGCGGCCCGGTCGTGGGCGTCGGCCATTGCGGCGTGCCATTGCGCGAGGGTGGCCTCCTCCTGCCGTCTGCGTTCGGCCGCGGCTTCCTCCTGCCGCCGCCGGTGTTCGGCCTCGGCCTTCTCCCGCGCGGCTTCGGCTGCCCGCCGTTGCTGTTCGTCGGCTGTGACGCCGGCCTCGAACCCTTGGATGATCTGCGCGACGCGCTGTTCCAGACGTACGCGTGGGGTGTCGGTCCAGGTGTCCCGGTTGTCGTGTCCGGCCCGGGCGATCTCCAAGCGGAGCCTGCCGGAGTCGACGACGTCGAACTCCGGGGGTTTCATCCACGGCCGCAGGCGCAGCACCTTCAGTTCCTCGGCGGTGGGTTCGTGCGGGACGTGGTCGCGTTCCTCGGTCAGGGTGACCGTGCGTCGCACCTGCCCTGCCTGGAGGAACATCCGCGGGTGTTTCGCCTTGGTGTTGACCCCGAGCCGGTGCCCACGCCGGGCTGCCTCACCGGCGAGCTGCCGGATCAGCAGCAACGCCCGGGGCAGTAGGTCCGGGCTGACGGCGAGGTTGGTCGGATCGGCTTCGAGGGCGCTGAACGCCAGATGCGGGTCGGTGGTGACACGTCGGGTGTTGAGCCGGATCCGGTTCCAGTCGGTCTCGTCCGGACCGGCATCGGTGTAGAGGCGGATGACGATGTCGCCGGCGTCGCGGCCAGTGTGGCGCAGATGGTGACCCGATGGCACAAGTCCCTGCTGCTTGAACGTGTGAATGATCCGGCGGTACCGGGCTCGCGTTTCACTGTCGGGACTCTCGATACGGACCATGCCGCCCTCGTGCTGTAGGCGGTCGAGCAGTTCACGAGCCGATCGCAGCAGGTCCGCCGACGAAGCGCCGCCGGCGACGCTCCCGGGTGCTGGCGTCTCTGGCCGCGGGAGGGAAGCACGGCGGTCGGGGTGATCGGGATGGTGGCCATGCTCAAGGTAGAAGCGACCGGCATCGGTCGAGGACGCCCTCCACACCCCTGCCTTGCGTGTCACCGTCACCAAGTTCCGGTCCTGGAGCGCACGCGCCGACCGGCGAAACTCGACGCCGTCCGGGCCGCTGAGGTCATCGCCGTCGTGGATCCGGCGAAGCAGGTCGAGCTGCCGCTCATTGAGCGAATCCCATCGCTGCACCACCCGACAGTAAGGGGCACGGCGTACTCGATGGAGCTGGACACGGCCGTATATGGCAGCCCGGACCGAAGAACGAACAGAACTGTCGGCTCCGCCTGAAACTGACCCGTGGTGGTCAAGTCCGACCGGTACTCCCGAGCAAGGGGCGGCTCCAGTAGACACCCCACCCCTGACACTCTCGGGGCCCACACGCCCGCGGCTTCCCGTTCGGCCGCCCTCGACGCACCGGGGAACCTCAGGCCGTTTGACGGCTGGCTCCATGTCGGACCCTGCTGGTTCACTTGGCCGTGAGTGACTGACGAAAGAGGCGGGGAGTGACCGATCAGCCGGACGAACCCTCGCGGCAGCACCCGAGCCTGCTGCGGGTAGCCGCGTGGATCCCTGACGTCGACGAGAACCTGGAGCGGTGGGAGGAACTCGAGCAGATTGCGGTGCAGTGGATCGAGGAGCAGGCTGCCGCCGACGGGGTTACCCCGGTGGTGTTCTACAACGCGGCGAAGGCGCACGGGGGCCCTGGCCCGGTCCACCGGCTGGCGAGCCGCTACCAGTTCAGCTACCCGCTCGACCGAGACCGGCCACGTGGTGCTTTGGTGGCCTACCACCCCGACGCCCGGTCCCTGCGACGAGCGGCTGACCTGGCGCGCGGATCGGCGCTGGTGGTCCTGGAGAGCGCGATGACCCCCCTGGCCGGATGGGCTGCCGGAACCCGGGCAGAGGATTTGTCCGGGGTGTATCCGCAGGTGCCGGTGCTGGACCCCGAGGCGCAGAAGGCTCTCGACCGGGCCGTGCTCTTCGGCGGGCACAACAACTGGACCGGAAGTCACGAGCGTGAGCACGCCCGCAAGGTATTGGACGCCGTGCTGCGCGGCGGGCTGATCGACGTCGACACCGCTGTGGGGTATGCCCTGGCCCACGCCGGGGTCTCGGAGATGGGCGCGAAGAACCTCCGCAGCAGCCTGGAACGCAAGAGGCGGTAGTTCCACCCCGGGAGACAGAGCAGATGAAAGGTACCGAGCCGGCTTCACGCGCCGAGGCCGACGCGCAGCTGCGTGACCGGGCCGACCGCCTCGTCCGGGCCCAGCTGATGACCCGGGAGGATCAGGACTTCGCGCGCAGCCAGAAGAGCATGATCGGCCAGACGATGCGGGAGTACGGCGGCCGCTTCCTGTTCGAGCTAATTCAGAACGGGTACGACGCGCAGCCGCCGGACGCCGGCAGCGGGCGCATCGCGGTGGTGCTGGCGCGCGGCGAGGGCACACACGGCACTCTCTACGTCGCCAACACCGGGCGCGGGTTCACCGCCAGCAACGCCCGGCGGATCCGCTCACTCGGGCTGAGCGACAAGCCGATCGGCGAGGGCATCGGCAACAAGGGTGTCGGCTTCAAGAGCGTGCTCCAGATATGCGCGACTCCGGAGGTCTACAGCACGCTGGACAGCGGAGATCCGGGGTTTTGCTTCCGGTTTGCTACCGAGGACGACGTGCCAGGGCTGGTCGGCGCAGATCCGGTGCTCACTCGGCAGATCATCGACGAGGTTTCGCTCTACAGCATCACGTTGCCAGCCGAGGGAACGCCCGCTCGGGTGGCCACGCTCTGGGCCGACGGCTATGCCACCGTGGTGCGGCTGCCGCTCGACGAGGGCGCCGTCGATGCGGTGGCCGAGCGCCTCGACGAGCTCGAAGCGTCAGAGGTGCCGCTCATGCTGTTCCTGAAGCGGCTGGAAAGTGTCACTGTCCGAAGAGAGGACGGTTCCGCCAGCGAAGAGCGGGTGCTGACCCGGGTACGCAGCAGCGCGTCGGTGGCGGCCGATGACTTCACCTGCGACCTTGTGACGTTGGACGAGGACGGCACCTATCTGGTGCTGTCTCGGCGGGTCGATCCGGCCGCCTACCGGCGTGCGGTGCAGGAAGCGATCGACCGGCGTCAGCTCGACCCCAGGTATGCCGAGTCGACGGCGGCGGTCGAAGTCTCGGTCACGGTGCCGTACGGGGCTGCGGACGCGCATGTCGGCCGGTGTTACACCTTCCTGCCGATGGGCCGTAAGGCGCCGTCGCCGTTCGCGGGGCACCTCAACGCGCCGTTCTTCACCGACCTGTCCCGCACGGACATCGACGAGACGAACCCGCTGAACCGGCTGCTGCTCACCTCGGCGGCGGGACTCTGCCTCGACGCGGCCGAGGCGCTCACCGGCTGGCCGGACGACGCCGCCCCTGCGGCTGTGCTCGATCTTTTGTGCTGGGACGACGACCGTCTGGGGCTGCTCACCTCTCGCGCCGAGGAGCAGGGCCGACCGCTGGGCGAACGCCCGCTGTTGCCCGCGCAGGCGGCCGGCCGCTGGCTCACACCAGCCGCGGCATGGCGCTGGCCCGTACCCGACACAGGCATGCTGACCGCAGCTTTCGCGACAGCAGCCAGCGGCGCCGAGTTCCTGCGGGAATTGCCGACGCGCCGGCAGGCGCGGCTGAGGAGCCTGCTGTCGCGGCTCGGACTCGACGTGACGCCAGAGCCGGAGCGTCTGGCCGGCTGGGTCGAACAGATCATGGCGGTGATGCAGCGCGACCGCCGCCCGATCAGCGACTGGGACCAAGCCTACGCGGACATCGCGCGCCTCTTCGAGAAGGCGCCCGAGGCGTTGCGGGCGCGGCGCATTCTGCTGACCGACTCGGACGAGCTCGCGCCGTGCGCCGGCCGGCGGACCGGCGAGACCCCCGCGAGCCGGGAGGCCGCACCGTTCTTCCCGCCGACAACCCAGCGGATCGCCGACGAGGACGACGTCGACCCCGGCGCCGACCTGTCGCTGCCAGCGAGCCTGTCCAGCCGGCTGTTCTATCTGCACGGCGATCTGACCTGGCACGTCAACCGGCAACAGACCCCGGCGCGCAAGTTCCTGCAGGAGAACCGGCTCGTCCGCGGATTCGAGACGCGGGGCATCCTCGAACACATCCGAGCCGTGCTCGCCGACAGCCGCGCGCAACGGGTCACCCGGGACGCGCTGACGTTCATCTTCAACCTGAGCCGCAGCGGTGCCCGCATCAAAACCGACCTAGCCGCCTTGGGCCTGCGACTGCCGACTGCGAACGGCGTTTGGATGGCCGCCGGCGACTGTCTGTTCTCGTCCGACTGGCCGGGTACCACCGGCAAGGAGTTGTCCGCGATCGCGGCCACTCCAGAGGACCGGTCGGCCGAGCTGTACTCGCTCGCAGGGCGGTTGCTGGCACCTCCGGCGCAGGTCATGCGAGCCGGCGACCACGTTGCCGACTGGGTTGCCTTCCTGCGGCGCATCGGCGTTGGCGAGGTGGTGCCGCTCAAGTCTGTATCCGACGGTCGCGGGATCTACGGCAGCAACCTGACCCGCGATCGGCTTTCGGCCGTGCCCGGGCTGCCCGATCCGGTCCGCGACCAGTGGGCGAAGGTCCTGCCGGCGACGTCCGCTGCGTGGTATCCGTCCACCCCCTACGTGGTGAAAAGCCCGCTCTGGTGGATGCCGGGACAGCCCGACTGGGAACGGCTGACCGACCGGGTGCGCTTGCACCTGGCACGGCAGATTCTGCGCGGACTCAAGGGCGCCTGGCCGGCCGACGCCTTGGCGACCGTCTGGGAACGCGACCGGCCCGGCGACAAGAACCCGCAATGGCGATGCACGCCGCTCGGCGCGTTCCTGCGTACGGTGGCCTGGTTGCCGACGCAACGACCCGGCCAGAGCGGCGGGGCTTTCGCGACGCCGGCCGAGTGCTGGACGTTTCCGGTTCGCAGTGACGACGTGCCGCCGCGGTTCGCGACGCTGCTCGCAAAGCCGATGCGGGATCTGATCGACGACGACCCGGTGGCGCTGCGGCGGCTGACCGAGCTGGGTCTGGGCGTGTGGGGCCGGGACGCCGATGCCCCACGTTTGGTGCGCCACCTGGGCGCGCTCTTTCACGCCGGCGCGGTTACCGAGATGCACGCGGCACAGTTCCACAACACGTACCGGGCGGCGTGGGCGGCCTGTGCCACCCGTGCCGCCGAGGTGGAGCCGTTCCCGCCGCACACCCGGGGCTACCTCGTTGTCGACGTCGGCGGCTCGTCGACAGCTCTGCCGCTCGAGCCGGCCGGTGGCGACCAGGAGCCGCCCGACGTGGTAGTCGCGTCGCGGGACGACGAGCAGAGCCTGCTCCGACTGATGGCCGACTTCGGGTGGCGGGTCCTCGAAGTAGACGCGCATCCCGAGACGGTGACCGCCATCTTGCGCCGCCGCCTCGGCGACCGGGTTTCACGTGCCAGCGGCGTCACGCCGGTCGTGCTGCTGGACGGACACGAGTTCGGGCCACCGGCCGTCGCCGGCGCCCGACCAATCGTCGGCATCCTGCCGTGGCTGCCGCTGTTCGTGGCGACGCTGCTCGACCACCAGCGCAGCCAGTTCAGCCGGCTCGGTCAGCGGGCGTTCGACGACACGCTCGACGCGTTGCGGCGGGTGCGGGTCGCCTTCGCTGGCACGGTCGAGGTGCGCCTCGGCGAGGAAACCCGGCGGCTCCCGGACCGGCTGCACGGGGTGCTGCCGATGCCGCACGCCGCGCATCCGTCCCTGATCGTCGAGGGCGCGGAGACGGAGCTGGACTGGGACATGCTGGAGGCGATGGCGGAGCCGCTGGCATACCTCATCGGCCGGCGGGACTACGCCCGCACCTTCCGGTGGGCCGCAGAGCGGACCCGGCGGCTCGGCGTCCCCGTCGCCCAACTCGCCGATGACGACGTGGCCGAGATATGCGACGTCACGGCCGAGGACGTCCGGACGATGGCGCGGCGAATCCAATCTTCCCTACGACCCCTACTACATAGGCTCTATCCCGTCGTCGCGCATTACCTGGACGCTGAGTCGGCCGCGCCGTTCGACCCTGACTCACCGTCGATGGAAAGCGAGCAGGAGGCCCGAGACCGGCTTACTGCGCTGGCCGACCGACTCGACCACGAGCCGGACGAGCTGTTTGCCGCGGCGCTCGACGCTCCGACGCTCGCGGCGCTGCAGCAGCAGCTGAAGATACCGGTACGCGAACTCAACGCCACCCTGTCCGGCATGGACGGGCGCTATACGCTCATCGACTACGGCGCGCAGCACTCCGAGGACTTCGCCGACTACGTACGCCACCATCGCGACTCGCTGCTTGACCGGCTGCGCTGGTACCGGTGGGACCGCTTCGCGGCCGGCGACCCCCAGCCGGACTGGCCCCAGCTACGGCGGGTTGAGTTGCTCGCCCCGGACCCGGAGTGGGGCACCACCGTCGACGTTCTTTCGACCGATCTCATGGTGGCGCGCGTCGAGGAAGAACTCACGGCGCGACTGGGCGAACAGCCGCCAGACAGCGGCCCCCCTCTGCCCCGCCGCAGCGACTGCGCCAAGGCCAACGCCGAGTTGGTCGATACCGCCGCCGGCAGGCTGGCCAAGCTCGTGCGCGCCTGGCTCGAACGGCACAGCCGCCCGGTCCCCGCGCCGTGGACAGACGAGGCGTCGGCAGGCCCGGCGCTGCGCGCAACGCTCGACTCGGCCGGCGCGCTCGACTTCGCCATGCTGACGCTTCCGGACGTGCTCCGCTGGCTGCAAACCCTCGGCGTCTGGCCGACGGACATGCCCGCGACCGATGACGTTGACGCGCTTGGTCTCACCCCCGACGACCTCGACCGCCAGAAAGCCGAGGAGCGGCAGCAACGCGCCGAACGGGAACTGCAGCGGCGGACCGTGAACATCGACGACAAACCATTCGACCTTGACGACGGCTTCACCTCGCTGCGCGCGGCTCTCGACAATTCGCTGGACCGAACACCCGCGTTCCTGGCCACTCAACGCAGGTTCACCGGCCTCAAGGAAACCCACGCCCGGTCCGGCCCCGGCGGCCGGATCGCGGGTGGCGGCTTCGGCGGCGGTGGGTTCGCGTCCGAGCTGTCAAACCTGCAAAAACTGGGGGTGGGTTTCGCTGGCGAGTGGTTCGCTTATCGATGGCTGGAGCGGCAGTACGGCGCCGACTTCACCCCGGAATGCTGGGTGTCGGGATACCGTGAGCGGGTCTTTCCCGGCACCGGTGACGACAGCCGGGGCTGGGACTTTGAAGTCCCCGGCCGGAGCGGCACCTGGTACTACGAGGTCAAGGCCACCCTCGCCGAGGGCGGTCGAATCGAGCTGGGCGAGACTCAGGTCATCGCGGCGCAGGAGAACGCCCGGAACCGGCGGTGGCGGCTCCTAGTGATCACCAACGTCATGAATGAGAACCGCCAAATCCGTATGCTCCCGAACCCGTTCGACCCGGCGAGCCGCGGCCGGTATCGCTTCGTCGGCCAGGGTCTGCGTCTGGAGTACCGCTGGTCGTGACCGCCGGCATCTACACGGGTATCCCTAAACTTCGTTGTCGCGTAGAGTTACTGAGCGGCTTCGGCTCGTGTGACCGAACGCTTCTTAACCACGCCGCCCTGCAGTAGCCGAGCCCGACATCGGCCGATGATGCCGAAGGGCTGAGACCCCGCCAGCGGCAGCGCTCACGCCTCTTCCACGCGCTCACGCATAAGCCGGTCGTTCTTGCTGTCCTTCCCGCCACAGGCTGCCTGCCGGTCATTGACCAGGCCGTGTTGGAAGCCGCACTGGCGTGCCCTCCTGCCGAGGAGTGTCCGATGGATGTGTTCCGCCCCGACCTCGAGCCGTTGTCGTCGAAACGGTGGCTGGCCCGCCGCCTCCCGTACCGCGAGGAGCTGATCGCCGACCTACGCCACCGCATCCACCGCGCTCCTGCGCCGATCACCGCGTGCCCGCCGAATCCGCGACACTTCGGCCACGCTATCGAGAAGACCTTCGCACTCGATCTGTGCGACACCCCGCCGTACCCACACCTGTTAGCCAGCCTGCCCAAGACCGAGCGCCAGACCCTCCTCACCACCGCCGGATACCGGCCCGACCACCGGAGAGGCGACGCGGCGTGGCGCAGGACCGACTCTGAAGTGCCAGGTGCCCGCCTGCTCACGGTGGGCAGCGTGCTCACCATCCTCGAACAAGCCCTGCGACAGCTTCCCATCACCACGCCGGACGAGGCCCATCCCAAGCTGCAAGGTCCGCTGCGGCATCGCCGGACCATCGCCATCTGCGCGACCGCGACCCGTGCCGCCCGACCAGAATTTTCCGCCTTCTGGGCCAGCTACCTCAGCGGATTCCGTGCTGCGCTGCGTAGCTACGGCCCCCTAACCGCCGGTCCCGCCCTACTCGATGGGCTGAGGGTCGCCGACCTACTCGCCGGCGCCACGATCGTGGAAGTCAAGACCGGCCACCTCACCGAGACCCACCAGTTCGAGGGTCTCATCGACCAGGTCCTTACCTACACGCTGCTCGCCGCTGTGAGCGGTTATTAGGTCTCCGCGGTTGCGGCGTACCTGGCCCGCTACCACGTCCTTGCCCGCTATCCGATTGATGCACTCACCACCGAGTTGGCCGGCGGACCTGTCGACACCACCGAAGCCGGCAATGACCTCGCCACCCTCATCCGGGCCGAGTATCCATAAGCCGCCGCAGCGCTATACGAGACGGCTGCGCAACGGTCCCACTCGGGGCGGTGAGGCGGAAGCCCGCAGGATCGCGCCGGCCCCAAAAACCTGGTGCCGAGGTAGGGCTCGGGCTTCTTTCGTTTGGGGTTCTCGGCCAGGTCTTTGGGCTCGGTGAACAGCTGGGCTGCCTCCAGCACTGCAGGCGCCGGTTGGTGCGGACGAAGGCCCTCTTCAGGCCAGACTGCGGGTCGATGAGCCTGGCAGGTTGGAAGAAGGCGGCGTCCTACAGTCCGACAATGGCGCCCAGACAGTCGCTCTCCTGCCGAGAACATCCGTTGCGAGATGGTTGGTGTGCAACTGGAGCGTGGCGTCGCCGGTCTCCTTCTTGTCCGGGTCGGGTCCGGACACTGGCCCCGACCTCGGCGCCGTCACGAGGCGGACGACGATGTTGAGGTCGTCGTGAAAGCGGACCACGCTGTCGTCGGCCAGGTCGGACTCCCGTGCGAGGCCGAAGTGGTGCTCCAGGGTCGCCAGGTGATTCGTGATGAGACGGAGCACTCGGACCAGTGGTGGGCCTATGCGGTGTTCGGCGGGGACGGCCTTGCTGATCCGGTGCATCACCGCAATGATGGTGGCGCTGGCCGGATGAAGTCTCCGCCCCGCAGGCTCCCTGCGACCGAACCGCGGCGGCCCTGCCACCTGTCTTGGCTCTAAGCTTGGTCGGCAAGTGGGGGAATCGCAAAGGTCGCGATACTCAAGATCATTTTAGATCATGTCGCACAGGGAAGTCAGTCGTTGACGCTAGGGTCAGGTCAGCGTCTGCGGCGGTTTCATGCACGGCAGCTGGGGGAGGTGCGGCGTACGTGGCGACAGCTGATCAAGTCAAGGCCCTGGTCAGAAGTCATGGCGAGGGTGACGATGCCCGCTTCTACTCGGTAGCCCTGCAGGTAGCCGCGAAGGCCGCTCGAAGCGGTCAAGCGCACTTCGCCCAAGAGCTGCGAGATCTAGTCGATGGACTCCGAGCAACTTCTGAGAGGGCAGACAGGCCAGCTAGTCGCCCGGTTCCTGTCGCTCGACCACGAGGTGAGCTAGCTGACCTCCTGAGCGTCGCCTACCCGACCACGCGTTTGGCAGACCTCGCGCTGGAGCCGGAAGTTCGGCAACGGTTGGAGCGTGTCTTGCTTGAGCAGCGACAGCAAGACAGACTCCGGGAACACGGCTTCGACCCTCTGCGTCGCCTCCTACTAGTCGGCCCGCCCGGGACCGGAAAGACGATGACGGCTCGCAGCCTCGCCGGCGAGCTTCGACTACCACTCTTCACCATCCGCTTGGACGCCCTGATCACCAAGATGATGGGCGAGACGGCTGCAAAGCTGAGGCTTGTGTTCGACGCGCTAGCGGAGACCCGGGGAATCTACCTGTTCGATGAGGTCGACGCTCTTGGGGGAGAGCGCTCCAGGACCAACGATGTTGGTGAGATCCGACGCGTGCTGAACTCCTTTTTGCAGTTCTTAGACCAGCAGGACTCGGACAGCCTCTTGGTGGCCGCGTCGAACCACCCTCAACTGCTCGACCGCGCGCTGTTCCGGAGGTTCGACCTCGTTGTCGGGTATCCGCTACCCACGCCCGAGGTCAGCAGGGCTGTTATCCGCAATCGGTTGGCTACGATGGGGCCCAAAAAGTGGGCGTGGAGTGCTATCGACGAGGCCGCAGCAGGCCTGAGTCACGCCGAGATCACAGTCGCCTGCGAACTAGCCGCCAAGGAGGCCATCCTGTCTGGTCAGCAACACGTCACTCCTGCCACCCTGGCGGCAGCCCTGCGCGATCGGCAGAACATGGCCCACGAGAAGCAGTAAAGATGGCCCCTCGAAACCGCCCCCATCTCCTCCTCACGCGAGCCGCCACTGCCGAGCCATACCGCCGCCCCGGTAGCGGGGGCGACAACGGCACCGTGGCTGCACCCTCGGATCGTCAGGCTCACGCGCAACGGCTCTCCGAGCAACTGAGAGAAGTCGACATAGCCGCACAGACTAGGCGTGCGGAACGAGAGGCGACCGTCGAAGGAGCAATCGACGGCCTGTATCTAGTGTTCGAGAGCTTTCCTGGCGTCGGCCTAGCACTCCAATCGCTGGAATCGCAGCGCAGGGGTCCCCAACCAGAACTGGTCTCGGTCCATGAAGTCGAAACGCCAACAGGACCGGTGGAGCAGGCGACCGTCTTCGTCCCAGACGGCAAACTTGGTCACTTCTTCTCCAAGCTCGAGGGCTACGCTGAGACCACTAATGACGCCAAGCCGAAAAACGCCAACCTCGTCGACCGGATCGCAGCGGTTAGGCTAGCTTCAGTCGAGGCGCTATGGACCGATCCGCCAGAGCAATTTCCAGAGCCGGATGCCCGCGTCTGGTGGGAAGTGTGGCTGCGTCGCCGCGACGGCAACGAGATCGGCCGTCTTCAGCAATTCGCCGAGCGGGCGAGAGTCCGGATGGGCCCGCGCACCCTGGGCTTCTCGGACCGAACGGTCGTCTTGGTCGAAGCGACCGCCCGGGATCTGGCAACCGCCCTAGACGTGCTCGATGACCTCGCTGAGCTACGTCAACCTCATGAACTCGCGCAACAAATTGCCTCTGAGCCCGCCAGCGAACAGCGTGAGTGGGTAGACCAACTCGTCGACCGAACAAGCGCCGCTTCAGCCGAAGCCCCCACCGTATGCATCCTCGATACCGGTGTTCACAAAAACCATGCGCTCTTGACACACTCACTCGACCTAACCGACTGCCACTCTTGCGATCCGAATTGGCGGCTTGACGACCACGGTGGCCATGGTACAGAGATGGCCGGCCTCGCTCTCTATGGCGATCTTGGCAAGGTCCTACGATCAGCGGGACCAGTAAAGCTTCGGCACCGCCTAGAGTCTGTCAAGTTGGTACCGCCGCCTCCTCAGGCGCATCCACCCGAGCTGCATGGTGCAGTTACCGCCACAGCGGCGAGCCTTGTGGAGGTTCAAGCCCCTGCGCGTCGCCGGGTATTCTCGATGGCTGTTACGGCAAAAGGAGGACCGGTCCAAGAGGACGGCAGCCGCCGTCGCGTGACGGGCGAACCGACGTCGTGGTCTGCAGCTGTCGATGCGCTCGCGGCCGGAAGAAGCATCGACGTCACCGACAACGGCTTGGTCTATCTTGACCAGGCCGAGGAGGCAGCTCGTCGCCTCTTCCTCATTAGCGCCGGGAACGTGGAGCGCACCAAGTTCCAGCAGGACTACCTGAACCGAAACGATGTCGAGCCGGTCGAGGACCCCGGACAAGCGTGGAACGCGTTGACCGTGGGGGCCTACACAAGCCTGGATAATCTCGCATCCGCAGGGAAGATGTGGGACGGCTGGATACCGCTTGCCCCCCGCGGTGAGCTATCACCACACAGCCGAACTTCCGTCCCGTTCAGCCGTAGATGGCCGATCAAGCCCGACATCGTGCTCGAAGGCGGCAACGTCGCCTGCTCGCCTGCGGGAACGAGCTATGACACTCCAGAGGCCCTGCAGGTACTGACCACCCGACACCCGGGCGTCGATGCACGCCTCCTCACAACCACCTGCGCAACCAGCGCCGCCACAGCCCAGGCTGCTCACCTAGCCGCATCGATCCTTGCTGACTACCCGACACTTTGGCCTGAGACGGTTCGCGCCTTGATCGTCCATTCTGCGGAGTGGACGACTGCCATGCAGCAGCGCGTCGACCGAGCCCGCAGGGTAGGCAAGGCCGCGGTCCATCAGCTCCACAGACGATACGGAATGGGTCTACCCAGCCTAGATCGTGCGACCCGCAGCGCAAGCGACGCACTCACCCTTATCGCTCAGGACACAATCCACCCTTACCGCGATGGAACCATGAGGGAGATGCACCTTCACGACCTGCCATGGCCCACTGACGTCCTGATAGGACTCGGAGCCGCGCAGGTCAGGTTGCGCGTGACATTGTCGTACTTTATCGAGCCCAACCCCGGACGCCGCGGTTGGCAACGGAGATACAGCTACGCATCCCACGGCCTTCGTTTCGACATCCGGCGGCCTACAGAGTCCACTGATCTTTTCCGCAAGCGCATTAATCAACGCGCGCTAGCCGAAGAGGAGCGCCGACCGAGTAGCACCAATGACGCCAAGCAGTGGATCTTCGGGAGTAATCAACGAACCGCAGGCTCCCTCCATACCGATATCTGGGAAGGATCAGCGGCGGATCTCGCCGGGTGCGGCGCCATAGCCATCTTCCCCGTGACTGGATGGTGGAAGGAGAACCCCAAGCGTGACGGCAGCGACTCCGGCGCACGCTACGCTCTCGCCGTATCCATCGAGACCCCGGAACAAGACGTCGACATTTGGACACCCGTCGCCCAGCAGATCGGCGTTCCCGTCGCAATCCAAGTCTGATCGGACTCATTACTGCCTGCGCGTCCCCCGCAAGAGCCCGCGGGCTTGACCAAGCCCGCAGCAGGAGCGCGGCCAATCGCACGCACCGCCTCGATTGCTGACCTCCAGCGAGCGAGCCCGGCCACACCACGCCACGAGTACGACCAGCTCCGTGCCGCCCTGCACAACAACCGCCCGGAGCAGCCTCGCCCTGCAAAACTGGACCGGCCACCCCGACTTCGCCCAATATCTCACCGGACGAGCCCTCTGGGTCGGTCACCACCACCCGGCACGCGCAGCCACACCCGTCACGCTGCTGGCGCCGGCCTTCGCGGCACCGTAGATTGACGCGGCGCGGCAACTTCGCCGGATTCCGGCATGAACGCGTCGGACCGACCAAAGTACGGCCTGAGCAGGACTTACGTCAGCTCTGCTGAGCTTCAGCAAGCGACCACAGCAACGCGCGTGTGCGACCCACTGAAGTGAATACAAAATAGGAACCTGCAGGTCATCAGCATATGGGTGCAGATAGAGCGTCGTCTTAGGAAACCGATGCTCTATCCCCTGAGCTACGGGGCCGCGAGCGCCTAGTCTAGCGATCTGGGGTTCACCCGGGGTGGCTGGGAGCGGCCCACGTGCACCCGCGTTCCCGGAGGGCCGTTCTCCCAGCCCAGACCACAGCGCGAGCACACGGACCCCGGTTTGCGACCGGCGGTCCGCCACGCGACCCCGCATTGGCATGGGTTGGCCTGGGCTGGCACCCACCGGGAGAGCGCACCGCGCACACCATCGAAGATCACGATGTCGCGTCCCCGGGTCCAGCACCCGCCGGCCGGCAGTAGCGCGGTTCGACGGCATCCCGATCATCAGCCGGTTTAATGACGTTCATTTTCGACTCGAACCCACGACACGAGGGGGGTCAACATTCGGCTGGAAATGTGGCGAAGTTGACCGGCGTTGATATTGGCGTCACCGCCGGATATAATCTGCTTCGGGCATGAAATTACTAAGGTAAGCCTCCCCTTACTTCGAAGTTCCTCTTTCATCCGGCGGCTCGTCTGTCTATGATGGTGCCAGCCGACGGGGGATCAGGTCGGTTGATATGGACGCCGCCAGCCACGGCGGCAAGGATGCCATAGGAGACCTGAATGCTAAGCGGGGTGACCTATCCGCGTTCGCGCGTATGGGATCAGCAAAGTATCGAAGAAGACGACTGGCTTGTATCCGTGCCCTCTGCAATTGTCGATGATCTGCTCGACATTCAGAAAGAGGTCGAAGCTCACGGCGTCGACGCGGCGCGTGTTCCGGAAGACAAGTTGCAGCGCGTTGGAAGCTTCCTACGCGGGGTCGCAGACGAACGGGTGCTCTCGGGACGTGGTTTTGCCGTTCTCCGAGGATGGCCGATTTCCGGAATCGAGGACATCGACGCGGGCGTCATCAAAACGGTCAGTCCATTGTTGGGCCCGGTTTTCGAACAGCCGACCGCCCGGGACGGGGCCATTGGCACGATCTCGCAAGCGATGACCGCGAAAGTCTTGGCCACCGTTCGTAGTGGCGCTGAGCCCGCACCCGAGCCAAGCCTCTCTGTCGAAGCGCAGCCCATGCACACGGACAATGCCAGCGCCCAGGAAGGCGAGGTGCCCGGCGGTCGGCCGGACATCGGCATCCTCGGGCTGCTCTGCATGAAGCAGGCGCCAGACGGCGGCAGGTCGGTACTTGCCAGCGCACCCGCCGTCTACGAATGGCTGGCAGCTAACCGCCCCGATTATCTCCGCATTCTGTGCGAGAAGAGGTGGTGGGGCGGCCGGCCGACGGCAGCCCTGAAAGACGGCCCGTTCGTCGAAGACTCCGTCTTCAGAAGCTATTCCGGCAAACTGGTGGCTCGCTTCAGCATCGGGGCGCTCGACCGTGGGCGAGACTTCCACCCCGGGTCCGTGACGGCCGAGGATCAGGAACTGATCCGCGGCCTCCCCAAGGTGATCGAGGACGCCGGGCTCGCGACGGAACTGAGACTTCAGGCGGGGGACCTGTTCCTCCTCGACAACACGTCGATCTTCCACGGCCGGACAGGCTTCGTCGACAGCCCCAACCCCGAAGAGCGGCGCCATCTCCTGCGGTTGTGGATCAAGCACCAGGAGTGACGCACGGTCGGTGCGCTGTCCAATGTCGCCGCACCCTCCGGGGATGGCTTCACCCACCGACGCCCTCGGGCTGAGGCTGCCGGGCCCGTCAACGCAAGGGCCCGGTCTCATCTCAGGTTGATCCAAGGGCCGTCGAGCCGCTCACGCGAAGTCGCCGACAAGATCGCGCAGGAAGTGGCATCGGCCAACTCGCCTTGGCGGGTCGGCGCGAATTGGACGTGCCACCCACCTGGTGGGGCCGAGCCTGCCTTATCAGCGGCCGGTGATCCGGCGCCCAGGTCTGCCCAGACGTTTTCATAGCGTTCCTGCCGAAGATTGGCAGGAGGTGTACCACCGTACAGTCCGGCCAGTGCGACGACGACGTCGCCGCAATTCCCGAAACCACCGAAGGATGGAGATTTTGGTGACCTTCGAGAATATGACCAAGGTGCTTGCAATCTGCAAGCCCCAGCTTCCGCAGGGGCTCCGGCGCCCGCAGTCCGGGAGAATCTGACATGACCGACGAAAACATCACCCCTCCCCGCACCTGGGAGGACTCGGAGACCCATTACCTAAAGGCGCTCCAAGGCGAATGGTACCGCCTCGTCGTCAAACTCCAGGACTGCGTCACCTCAGCCACGGTTGAATTCTGGAGTGCGCGCGGAGTCCGTTTCGGGCACCTCCCGGTCACGACCGGGTCGATCTCGTCACCGATGGGCCTGGGTAGTGATTCGACCCCCGTGTCGGTGTCGATGTTCGATGTGCGTACGTACCTCGCCGATTCCATGCAGTTCGGGCTCGAATACCTCTGCCGCCTCAGCGAGGCGGGTGCCTATTACATGATGCCGTCCTTCCGGGGGGAGGCCTCCGACTCGACCCACCTGTGCCAGTTCTTCCACAGCGAGGCGGAGATTCCCGGAACCCTCGCCGACACTCAGGTTCTCGTCGAGGAATACATTCGGCACATCCTCCTGCGCCTTCGCAGCGAGTGCGGCCCGGATATCGCTAGGGCCAGCGGATCTCTGGACCACTTCGCCCGTCTCGATGATCCAACGCCTTTCCGCAGTCTCACCCTCGATCAGGCGATCGACATGCTCGACGGCGACCCGGAACTGGTCAAAACCGATCCGGACCTTGGCTTCCGGGGGCTCACCCGCGCCGGCGAGCGCAAGCTCATGGAACTGTGTGGCGAGTTCGTCTGGATCACCCATTTCGACGAGCGCTCCGTGCCGTTCTACCAGGCGAACGACGGCGAGGGACACGCGCTCAACGGCGATCTGCTCTTCGGCCCCGGCGAAGTCGTCGGTGCCGGTGAGCGCCACGTCGACGGCGAATCGGTACGGGCGGCGCTGCGCCTGCACGAGGTACCTGAGACCGAGTACGGGTGGTATGTCGCGATGAAGGACACCGCGCCGATGCTGACCAGCGGCTTCGGCCTCGGGGTCGAACGACTGCTCATGTGGGTCACCCAGCAGACGGACATCCGCGACTTCCAGGTATTCGTCCGTGAGAACGGCGTTGCCATCCTCCCCTGACTGTCCCCAGCCGACCAACCACCATCGAGGATGAATCGAGGTGCCGCCGTGGCCACGCTGAACACTTCCGGGTCGGCCGGCGATCGAGCACGCGCACGGACTCCAGAGTGGATGGCGCAGTGAAGCTTCCTCATCTGGTGGTCGTCTTCGACGGCGGATCCGCATCGCCTCTCGAGCTCCTGTCGAACGCCGAGGGTACGGCGGAGCTGTCGTTCGCGGTGCCGAAGGGCTCCGACGAGGTCGCGGCTCATCTCGACCTGCTACACGAGATCGCTCTGGTTCACGAGTTCACCCCGGGTGACCCGCTCGCCCTGCTGGATGTGATCGGCCAGCCGGACGGCGTCGTGTCGTTCGCCGACCCCGGCATCGCTCCGGCGGCCCAGTTGGCCGAGGCGCTGTCGCTCCCTTCGGTCGGGACGTCGGCCGCGCGGCTCCTGCGGGACAAGTTCCTGCAGCGCTCACGCCTGCGCGCAAAGGGCGCGCGTGGTCCCGATTTTCTTGTCCCGGTCGACGGCGTCTCGTCGCCAGGACTCGACAGCATCGGGTTCCCGGCCATCATCAAGCCGAGGGCCGGCTACGGCAGCCGGCACACCTATCGGGTCGCGGACCCGGGCTCACTGCGTCCGCTCCTCGACAGTCTGGCCGCCCAGGGGCTGCCCGGTGAGGCCTTCATCCTGGAGTCGATCCTCCAGGGTGACACCACGGCCGCCGGAGCGGAGTGGGGCGACTACATCTCCGTCGAGTCGGCCGTGATCGACGGCTCGCCGACGCACGTGGGCGTCTCCGGGCGGTTCCCCATCACGTCCCCGTTCCGGGAGACGGGCATGGTCTTCCCCGACAATCTCCCCGACACCGTCAGGGCCGACGCGTACGCCGAGGCGACGAAGGCGATCGAAGCCCTCGGTGTGGAGAACGGTCTCTGCCACACCGAACTCAAGCTCACGCCCGATGGCCCCGTCATCATCGAGGTCAACGGCCGGCTGGGCGGGCTCGTCGACAGCCTGCTCTGTCAGCGCAGTCCCGGAGCGCTCGTCCGGGCCGGGTATGCCATCGCGCTGGGCCGCTCCGACGAGGCGCGGAACGAACTGGCATCGATCGGCTCCGACTCCGTCAGCTATCACATCTCCCTCTATCCCGAGTTGGAGGGGACCATCGCCGGCATCCGGGGGATCGAGGAGATGGCGCGGCACCCCGGAGTCGAATCGATCCGGGTGCTCAAACATCCGGGAGATGTCGTGTCGATCGGTATGGGGACCTTTGGCGAGACCGTCCTCCTGCTCGGCGCTGCGGCAACCCACGACGACGTACTGCGGATCCTTCAGGCGTCGCGCACGACGATCCGGATCGCGACGGCATGACCGGCCCGGAGCGAAGACCAAAAGAGGCCGACGTCGCCAAGGAGATCTCGGAGGCTGCAGGCCGACGCCAATCCGACCTTGACGGATTTCGGCGAGGCGACCGAGGCGCCGCGGGACTCCGGCTGGATTCCCCCGGACTGGCAGCCCAACAGCACCGATCACATCGCCTTTCAACCAGACATTTCTGAGATCGAAACGAGGGAGCGCCCGTGGTAGACCACAGATCGACACGCCCGGCCGTTGACACAGTGCCACCGCCGTCACCGCAGACCCTTGTCGAGCTCGTGTCCGCGACCGCCGCTGCCTATCCCGACCACAGCGCGTGCCGCGACGACCAGATGGATTTCACCTACCGCGAGCTCGACCGGCTCTCGACCGACCTCGCGCTGGCCCTCGTGGAGGCCGGCGCCGAGCCGGGCGATCGTATCGGTCTGCTTCTCGAGCGTTCGGCCATCGTTCCGGTCGCACTCCTCGCCGTCCTCAAGGCCCGAGGCGTCTACGTGTGCGCAGACCCACGGGACCCCGACCAACGTCGCAAGGAGATGTTCTCCCGGGCCGGGGTGGCCCTTGTCATGGTGTCGAGTTCGTTCGTCCACCGCGTCGACGGCGACGCGAAACTTCTCGTACTCGATGCCGGCGACCTTCCGGCGGCGTCCGGGGCGGTCGACGACCTCACCCCGCCGTCGCCGTCGGATGCGGCCGGCCTGGTCTTCACCTCCGGATCGACAGGTCAGCCCAAGGCCATCGTGCTCGGGCATTCGGGCCTGACCTGGTTCGCCCTGAACGACGCGCTGCCCGACCTGGGCACCGACGACTGCATGGGCCAGATCTCCAGCCTGTCCTTCGACGCCTTTCACTACGAGATCTGGCGTGCCCTGGCGACGGGCGCGACGCTGGTTACGCTGCCGCACATTCCCCAGATGCTCGCCACCGGCATCGAGCGGCAGCTGACCTCGCGAAGGATCACCGCTCTTCTGGTGCCGACGATGGCGTTCAACCACATCATCGAGGCGGATCCCCGGGCGTTCAGCGGAGTGCGGGTGCTGGGTGTCGGTGGGGACGTGCTCGCCGTCTCCGCGGTGCGCAAGCTGTACGACGGAGGCTTCGCTGGGGCGTTGTACAACCTGTACGGCCCCGCCGAGATCACCACCGCGTGCACGATCCACGCCGTCCGCCCGGCTGATGCGGACGAGCCGAGCATCCCCCTGGGTCGCACCCTGGACGGCTGCTCCATCGAACTGGTGGACGAGGCGGGTCGCCCCGTGCCTCCCGGCACGCCCGGCGAGGCAGTCATCGCCGGGCCCGGCGTGAGCCTGGGCTACCAGGACAGCCCGGTTGAGAACGCTGCCGTCTTCGGGACGGCCGTGATCGGGGACGCCGAGGTGGCGACGTACCGCTCCGGAGACATCCTCGTGCAGCACGATGACTGGCTCGAGTTCGTGGGCCGGCGCGATCGGATGGTCAAGGTCAGCGGGCACCGGGTGGACCCGATCGAGATCGAGCGTGTTCTGCTCGATCACGAGTCCGTCGACGACGCTGTGCTGATCGTGGAACGGCAGTCGGTGGAGCCGTCCCTGGTCGCCATCGTCGTACTGCGCTCGGGGGCGAGCGTCGCCGAACTGCGGGAGTTCGCCGAGTCGCGGCTCCCCGCGCACCTGGTTCCGCACTCGTTGGTCACCGTGGATCGACTCCCTTCCACCGACCACGGCAAGCGCGACGTGAGTGAGATGCGCATGCTCGCTCTCGCCGAGAGCGCACGCCTGTCGGCCTTCACTCCCCCTGTGACCGAGACGCAGAAGCGGGTCGGGGCCATGTGGAGCACGCTCCTGCGGGTCTCCCCCGTGGGTCTCGATGACGACTTCTTCCGGCTCGGCGGCAACTCGATCCTGCTGTTCCGCCTGAACAAGATGATCAAAGCGGAGCTCTCGGTCGACCTCGGCTTCAAGGATCTACTCCAGGAGAAGACGCTCACCGCGCTGTCCGAACTGATCGATGAGCGGGCCACGCGATGACGCAGTCCTTTCCCGACCTGCGCGACGCAAATCTCTTTCGCACCAACGCCCCCGAAGCGATGTTCGCGCAGCTGCGGAAAGAGCAGCCTGTCTACTGGAATGACGGTGGGTCGGAAGAGGGTTTCTGGAACCTCTCCCGCTACGCGGACGTCTCCGCCTGCTACCGCGACCATGACTGGCTGAGCTCGCTGAGCGGGGCCATCATGGGCAGCTCCTTCCACTCGGACCAGGACTCCGCCAGGAGCAAGATGCTCGTCGCGAGCGACCTGCCTGAGCATCGGAACTTCCGCCGGGTGTTCCTCGGAGCTCTCGGCCCCGCGATGGCGCAGCGAATCCGCCAGCAGCTCCAGGCCCTGCTCGATCGCGAACTCGGCATCCTCCTGGCCGACGGCGGTGGCGACTTCGCGCGTTCCATCTCGCGTCAACTTCCGGTCGCCGCGCTGATGACGCTGCTCGGCATCGACGAGTCCGCCGCCAATCACGTCGTCGACCTCACCGACGCCGTGGTCGGCTACCGGGACGAGACGCTGTCCGACCTCTCCGTGCCCGAGGAGACCCGACGGGCCGTGGCACAGATAGAGCTGCTCGGGTTCCTCGACGAAATTCTCGAGGAACGACACGCCACGCAGCCCCGTGACGACGCCCTCAGCCACTTCCTCGCCGCCGAACGCACCGGCACGCTCACCCGCGACGAGGTGATCTACAACCTCGTCAATCTCGTCTTCGGTGGCAATGAGACGTCCGCCCACACGGCGTCCGGGTCGTTGCTGCTCATGATGCAGGAGCCGTGGTCGTACACCGCGCTGGTCGAGAACCCCGATCTGGTGCCCAACGCACTCACGGAGATGCTGCGGCTCACCTCCGTCGCCGCCTACGTCAAGCGGGTGGCCACCAGTGACAGGACGATGCACGGCACGACGATCAAGGCCGGGCAGACCGTGCTGCTCTGGATCTACTCCGCCAACCGTGATCCTTCAGAATTCGAGAATCCCTTGGAACTACGCCTCGACCGAAAGGCAACGAACCACCTGGCCTTCGGCGTCGGCATTCACCGCTGCGTAGGGGCGACGCCGGCGCTGGTCGAGCTCGAAACGCTCCTTCACGCGGTCGCAGCGCTGAAGGACGTGCGACTGATCCCGGACGGTGAGCCCGTGCGACTGCAGTCCAACTTCATCCGCGGCTTCACCTCCCTCCCGGTGCGGGTCAAGTGACCGACGAGATGGAGCAGACCCCGAGCCGTCCGGGGCTGAAGCGCGAGTTCCGCCTCCTGCTGACCTCCCAGGGCGTCAGCGGCTTCGGCGATGTCCTCGCCCTCGTGGCAATTCCGTTCGCGATGCTCGCGCTGGACAAGAGTGGATTCCTCACCGGGCTCGTCCTCGCCGCGCGCACGATCGCCCAGGTGGCGGTGCTGCTGCTCGGCAGCGTCGCGGTCGACCGCTTCCCGCCTCGGCCGCTCATGATCGCCGCGGATCTCGTGGCCTTCGGAACCCAGGCCTCGATCGGCATGTTGATCGTCTTCGGCAACCCCTCGGCGTGGCAGCTCGTGGCGTTGTTCGCGGTCAACGGGGCAGCCGCGGCGCTCTACATACCGGCGACGAGCAAGATCCTGGCCGGACTCGCCACCGGCCGCGACCTGCAGACCGCCAACGCCGGTCTGTCCATGACCTTCACGTCGGTCGGCATCCTCGGGTTCCCACTGGCGGGCCTCCTGGTGTCCGTGACCTCGCCCGGTGTCGCGTTGCTGGCCGATGCCCTGACGTTCCTCACCAGTGCCCTGCTCCTGACGCGCATCCGTGGGATCCCGGCAACTGTCGCCCAGTCGGACAGCTCCTGGGCCGCCGACTTTGTGACCGGGGTCAGAGAGGTGGCACGGACGCCATGGCTGACCGCCGGGCTCGCCAACGCCGGAATGTTCCAGATGCTCGTGCTCGGCATGCTGCCGGTGCTGGGCCCGCTCCTGGCGATCAAGCACTACGACGGCGTCGCCGGCTGGTCCGCGCTGCTACTCGCGAGCTCGCTCGGGATGTTGGCCGGCGGATTCGCCTCCACCCGCTTTGTTCCGAAGCGCCCGCTGCTGGCCGCGTACACGGCGACCGCGCTCGGGGTCGCGCCCGGCCTGATCCTGCTCGCGACGGGTGCCCCCCTGCCGATCACCCTGGCCGGCATGTTCGTCTACGGCGTAGCTCTCGCGATCTTCAACACCCTCTGGGGCACCACCGTTCAGCAGCGCGTGCCCGGCAAGATGCTGGGGCGGGTGTCGGCGCTCGACGGGTTCGTCTCGTACGGGTGCCGGCCTCTCGGCCTGCTGCTGGCCGTTCCGGTGGCTGCCGCCACGAGCCCGCTCCTCGTCGTGGTCATATCCGCCGTCGCGGTGGCGCTGCTCGCCGCGACCGTCTGTGCCGTGCCGGTGTTCCGAGGAGAGGAAGCCTCGCGACGTCTCCGCGAACGGCCCGACGTGAGTGACCCGGCCGCCCCGCAGCATGAAAGGCCGGTCGCCCGATGACACAGACCAGCATGCTCTCGCAACACCACGACCTTGACACGTACGTGCGCGAGCTCGCGGACCCCGACTCGTTCCCGGTGCTGCGGAGCCGGAGTGCACCGGTCGACGTCACGTCGCTGGGAACGCCGGACAGGTCCCGACCGGTCGCCGACCTTCGCGTCGTGTGCGTCTCAGCTTCGCCTGTCGCCCGCGTCGCCGAGGCGCTGGCGGCCCGCTTCGGTGGAACGGTCATCACGCTGCCGGCCGGCGGCCTCGGCGAGCATCTCGTCCTCGACGATCAGGCCGCCCACGTACTCGTCATCGCCCTCGCCGACGAGGTGTCCGTCGATGACGCCCTCGCCGTCGTCGATCGGGTCAACGCGTATCGGGACCGGCCGGGCGGGCGGGTACCCCGGCTCGGGTTCCTGACGGCGGGCGACCTGGACCAGCTTTCCTGGCTGATCCTGAAGAACCTGGCGTCGGGGCATCGTGAACCGGCCTCTCGCAAACACGTGTTCCTGAGCCCCTTCCCCAATGGTCCGCTGCTGAGCGCCGGCGCCTTGGTCCTCAGCGGGGCGCAGGTCACCCGCGAATCGGTCCACCAGGCAGTCGTCGCCGGCAGCGCGACCTTCCTGTCGATCACGTCGTCCGGGCGGGAGCACGCGGTACTGCTCAACGACACCGTCCTGTGCGGCAGCGATCACGAGTCCCGCCGACAGTGGCTCGAGCTCGGTACGGGTGGTGGGGCTCCGCACTGCGCGTTCGAGGGCACGTGCTTCCTGCCCGGAGTGAGCCTGGACGACGTGATCGAGGCGAGATCGGTCCGAGCCGAGGTCGTCTTCACCAACTCCTGCCTCAGCTGGCGCCCGCACAGCGGCCGGGCGCCCCGTCAGTTCCTCCTGACCAACGCGCTCAGCTCCGGCTACGCCGCGGCGGCCATCGGCCCCATGTTCCCCTCCCACACGACGGACTGGGCCACCGAGACGTTCCACCGTCTGTGCGACGCGGGAGTCCCGCTGGGTGAGGTGGTCGCAGCCCTCAACGGCAGGGCGAGGGAGACCGGGACGGAACTGCCCTACTTCGCCCTGCTCGGGTTCCCGTGGTTGGTGGCCGGTGGAGTCGCACCGGCCGACGAGGCCACCTTGAGGCGTTGGGCGGCCGACGCCGCACGCTCGGCCGATCCCGACGTCGCGCCCGCTGCGACAGCCCCGACATCCGGTTACGGCACGGCAGCGACCCCGCAACAGCTGCTGCGGAGCCTGCTCGATCTCGGCCTGAACTCGACGGCCCTCGAAACCTGCGTGGCCGAGTTGGAAGCCCGGTCCGTACCCGACCCGGACCTTCTGGCCCGGGCACAGATGGCGGCGGCCGCCGAACTCATCGACTACACATCGGCCACCTACTCCGGGTTCGACAGCATCTGGGAGCCCGTGTTGGCCACCCGGACCCACGCGTCGCGGACGCCGTGCCCCTACTGCGACGCCACCGTCGAGGAGTTGGTCGGCACCAGCCCGGACCGACCCTGGACCTCCCGCACGGCCGCGTTCTGCCATCGATGCAGCCACGTGTGGGACGCCCCCGCCGATCCTCAGCTACAGGTGCCGCTGATCGACATACCCGAGGTCTGGCATCGCGGGGAGGACGTTCGCGGGACGGTTCGACTGCGTCCGGGCGCCGACGGCTGGAGGACCGACCGACTCACCGTCGGCTGGTTCCTGCACGGGCAGTACTTCCAGGGCGTCGACGTTCCGGACCCCGGTGAGGTACGGGTGACGCCCGGGAGCACCGACGATGTCCTGCTGTCGGCGCAGATGCACGTCAACAACGACGCCTTCCCCTATCACCAGCATTTCTGTCGCGTAATCGTGATCGCGTCCGGCGCCGTCCACCTCGGCGGGCGAGCGTTCGCGATCGTTCCCGAGGAACGGTGAGACCGAAGATGAGTGTCCCCCGCCAAGTCCAACCGCAGGTCCTGATCCTTTCCGAGCTGAACGCCGGCGGAGTGCGCTACATCGTGCACGCCCTCCGGGAGCGGGCGTACTCGCCCGTACTCGTGTCCAACGAGCCCGACGACCTCAATCGAGGACTGTGCGACGGCCACGTCCTGGTCGATTGGGCGCACGACTCGGAGTCTCAGCTTGCCGCCAAGGTGGCTGCCCTGGCGCCGGCGCCGGTTGCCCTCATCAATCTCGTCGAAGCCCTGATCCCGTGGCAGATCCACCTCGTGGAGCACTTCGGCGTGCATGGGGCTTCGCCCGGTCTGGCCACACTTCTCAGCAAGGCGAAGGTCAGGTCGGCGATGCGCGAGCACGGCCTCTCCGACCTGCGGTTCACGGCCGGGCCGGCCGCGTCGTTCCCACTGGACGACGTGCCGGGCTTCCCGGTAATCGGCAAGCCGTCGCAACGCAGCGGCGCGTCCCGGAGCGTACGGCTGCTGCACGACCGTGCGGAGGCGACTGCCTTCCTGCTCGAAGCGGCCCACGATTTCGGCGCGGACTGCGAGATGATCCTTGAGGAGTTCGTCCCCGGCACCGAGTTCTCGATGGACGGTCCGGTGACCGGTTCCCGGTTCACCCCGGTGGTCATCTTCGAGAAGGACGCGCACGTCGGGCAGCGCTTTCACGACACCGGGCTACTCGTCTCCCCGCCCACGTCCGACGGGGTCGACGAGGCCGCCCGGCGCCTGGCCGACCGGGTGTCGCAGCTCTGCGCGGCCATCGGTGTCGACGAGGCCTGGTTCCACGTCGAGGGCCGGGCCGCCGGCGGCGTCGCGGAGCTGATCGAGATCAACCCGCGCGTGGGCGGCGGCGTGAACCTGCACGCCGTCACGCAACTCACCGGGCTGAACCCGATCGACACCCTGATCGACATGGCGCTCTTCCACCCCGACGAGCGCAAGCCGAGGGAGCCCGCTCGACAACCTCATCCGGTCGAGGCCCAGCTGTGGGGCGCGCTTCCGATCCAGGCGGACGAGGCAGGAATCGTCACGTGCCACAGTGCGGTGGCCGACCTGCTGGGCCTGCCGGGCGTCGTCGACGGTCTCGTCCTCTCCCCCTACCGGGCCGAGTCGATCGACCAGGAGAACTTCTTCGCTCACTTTCTCCTGGCCGCACCGGACGTGGCGACCCTGCGGGCTCGCGCTGCCGCAGTGCGCGACGCCCTGGTCTACACGGTCAGTCCGCTTCCGGAGCACACCGCCGCCGGATGACCGTCTGCCGATTTTTCCGCCAATGCCCAGCAAGGTGACGGTGATCCCGAACAACGTGTCGGCACGGGCTGTCAGACGGGGTTGAATCCGCTTTCTGACGCACTCCGCACTTCATGCCACGACCGCACTCCTACCCCACGCACAAAAGGCATACCAGCCAATGATCAGCCACCGAACCGGGTGCGAAACACCGAGTTCAGCGGGCGTGCACTTGGCTGCCCAAGACCCTGAAGAAACCGTCGATCAATTGATCAGAAGCCCCTTGTCGCACGTCACTGTCGTCCGGTAGGTTTCCTAGATATCGAGAACAGCCGCTCCAACCCCACCGAGGTGACGCAACGAGTTCCTACGCGCCGAGATGCCCGGTAATGACCGAACCAAACATTTGTCTCAAGCATCCGCGACTATGCGCATTCTTCGTTGATCAATGCCCTTTTACTCTCGACCAGTGAGGCCGCGTAGCTATGTCACTCATGAGTACTGAGCAGTTCGAAAAGTTCTTCGAGCCCTACGCCCCCAATGTGCAAGGATTCTACGAGGCACCTTTCTGGGCCTTCTCCGACGCGCTGGTGCGTGCGCTCATGGACAAACATCTGGGCATCCAGGCCGGTCAGCACATCCTCGACGCCGGAGGTGGCACCGCCCGTTGGGCGCTCTGGGCCGCCGAGCACTTCGACGTGGACGTCACCGTCGCCGACAAGTCGGAGAAGATGGTCGAGGAAGCGCTCCAGAACGTCGCCAAGTCGCCCTTCGGCGAACGCGTCACCGTGGTGCTGTGCGACCTCGAGGACGCTCCCATGCTGGCGGACGAGTCGTTCGACGCCGCCATCTCGACCTACGGGGTACTCAGCTTCCTGGACCAGCCGGCGGCGGCCTTCGACACCCTGGCACGCGTGCTCAAGCCGGGCGCCCAGGGCATGTTCATGTCCCACTCGCTCTCCAACGCGCTGCACTCCAAGCTGAGCCGGGACGGCGTCACCCCGGAGGAACTCGACACCCTCCTGAACGACCAGATCGTGCGCTGGGCCGAGCACGTTCCGCCGCTGCGCGTGTACTCCGCGTCCGACCTGCGGGAGCTCGGCGAAAGGGCCGGCTTCGAGGTTCCCCGCGTGTACGGTGTCCCGCTGCTCACCTACCCGGGCCCCGAGGACTTCGGCTACCCGTACGAGAAGCTCGGCTTCGTGTCGAACGCGCTTCAGGACCAGGAGTTCTTCAACGCGGCGCTGGCGGCGGAGCTGAAGGCGTCGGAACGCCCGGAGTGGGCCGACCGCGGGGTCAACCTGATGGTCCACGTCCGGAAGCCCGCCGATGCCTGACGTAGGGGCCGGCGTCGAGATGCCGTACGCGCAACTGGCTCCCATCTACGACCGGTGGACGGCCGAGAACCCGTACGACCGGTGGGCCGACTTCGTGGAGCGACGGCTGAAGCAGCACGACGCCCGGCGCGTCGTGGACCTGTGCTGCGGCACCGGACGCCTGACGCGGCTGCTTCGCGGGCGAGGCTTCGACGTCACGGGGATCGACGGGTCCGAGGAGATGCTCGCGCAGGCCCGTGCGATCGACGGCGAGGGGGCGGACTACCTACTGCGGACCCTCCCGTCCGCCGATCTCGGCGGCACGTACGACGCCGGGTTGTGCACGTTCGACAGCGTCAACTACATGGCTGCGGACGGCGCGCTCGCCGAGCTGCTTCGCGGCGTGGCTACCGCCCTGCGGCCCGGGGGTGTCTTCATCTTCGACGTGAACACCCAGCGGAAGATCGAACAGGTTTTCGGCTCCTCGCACTTCGGCGACGATCTCGATGATTTCGCCTATGTCTGGCGCAATCGTTACGACGCGGCGACCCGGAGCATCGAGTTCCTGATCACCTTGTTCACGCGCGGCGATGGCGCGAGCTTCAGCCGGGCGACCGAGTATCACCGGCAACGGTGGTTCACCGAGGACGAACTCGAGACAGCCTGTGCGGAGTCGGGATTTCGGGTTCTGGAGGATCTCGACGACTACACCGACAACGCCGTGACGCCGGACACCATGCGACGCTGCCTCGTTCTGGTCAAGGAATGACCCAGAAGCTGCTCTACCCTTCGCCACTGCGGCCCGGTGACACGGTTGCCATCGCTTCTCCGTCGAGCCAACCGCCACCAACCCCTGCGCGGTTTCGTCGTGGTGTCGCCTTTCTCCGTGCGTCGGGGTTCGAGGTTCGTGTGCCTGAAGGAGCAGCCAGGTCAGAGCCTCGATCCCCGGCGCAACGCGCGGAAGAGCTCAACGCTCTGCTCATTGATTCCTCCGTGCGCGCGATCATCGCCAGCATCGGTGGCTACAACAGCAACGCCCTCCTACCGATGCTGGATTTCGACGCGCTGCGTCGAGACCCGAAGTTCCTCGTCGGCTACAGCGACATAACGGCTCTTCACCTGGGGATCCTCAGCCGGGCCGGAGTTGTCTCGTTGCATGGGCCGACCCTGCTGCCGGAGTTGGCGGAATTCCCGGCGCCGCAACCCGTTTCGGAACAGGAACTGCTGCGGTTCTTCTCCGGGGCCTGGGCGGGCCCTCTTCCGCACGTGCCCGCGTGGACGGATGAATTCCTCCAGTGGGATCAGGACGATGTCCGGCCCCGCACGAAGACGTCCGGGCCGGAGCAGCGTTGGCTTGGCGCCGGGAGCGTCTCCGGGCCGCTGATCGGCGGCAACCTCGAGACCCTCGAGGCACTGCTCGGCACCGCCTATTTCCCGAGTCTGAACGGTGCGATCCTGTTCTGGGAGACCTGTAACACGTCGCTCGGCCCCATCGAGCGCTCGCTGGATCATCTGGAACAGGCCGGCGCGCTCGACGACCTCGCCGGCGTGGTCGTCGGCCGCACCTTCCGTGCACCGCCCGAGCTCTCCGCCGAGATCGAGAAGGCGATGGTCCGCCGACACGGCGGCAGCGGGATGCCGGTCGTCCTCAACGTCGACATCGGGCACACCGATCCGATGCTGACCCTGCCGATCGGCCATCAGGCATCGCTGGACGCGGACGCGCGGGAACTCGTGCTGGCACCCCGACCCGGCGAGGAGCTGCGATGAGTTCCGCGCTCGTCGTGGGCGGCCGGCGCGGACTCGGCCGGGAGGTGGCCGAGCAGCTGGAGCAGGCAGGTTGGTCCGTTCTGCGCACCGGCCGTTCACGGGCGGACCTCGAATCCGCGGACGGTCGTGCTCGCGACTACGAGCCGCTCGATCTCCGTGACGACAGCTCGGTGGCGCGTCTCGCCCACGCCCAGGCGTCGCGTGGCAGGACGTTGGATCTCCTCGTGATCAGTGCCGGGAGCGCGTCGCTGGGTGGCATGACCGAGCTGGAGCCAACCACGTTTCTCACGATGCTCGACGAGCACGTGGTCGGGACCTATCGACTGGTCCGGCAGTTCCGTCCGCAGCTGGCCGCCGCTCGCGGCCACGTGATTGTGGTCCTGTCACGGATGGGCAGCCGCCCACGGCCGCACGGCTACGGGTACGGAACGGCGAAGGCCGCAACGGGGTTCCTCACGCAATGCCTGGCCATGGAGCTGGAACCAGACGGGATCCGATTGAACTACGTCAGTCCTGGGGCGATGGACACCGACATGTTCCGCACCGCATTCCCTGGCCGAGATCCCGCGACCGCCCTGGACGTGGGGGATGTCGCCCGGACGATCGTCGCGCTGACAACGCCGGAGTTTCACCATCTGTCGGGCGCGGTCATCGAGCTCCCCAGACCTCGATGACGAGATGGGTCGACGTCGCCCGCGGGCTGATCCTTGAGCCGCACGAATTCCAGTCCGGAAATCACATCCTCCCGAGGGGGTAGGGCCGGTGACAGAAGACAGGCACCAGATCACCGCTTTCCATGACTCCACCCCGGATCTCGACGATCCTGGGGCGCTGCTCGGCAGACTGCGCAGGGACGGCTACCTCTTCCTCCGTCAGGTCGTGGATCCCGAGCTGCTCGAACGCGTACTCGCCGACTTCACCCGACCGATCGGCGAGAACGGCTGGTTCCTCGGTGATCCGGCCGACCGGCGAGCCGATCCGGCCAAGTTCACCGTCGAGCCGCAGGAGAACTACCGACGCGTCTACCACCAGGCGTACCGGTCGGAGGCGTTCCACAGCGTGGGCCACTCGATACGGGACAGTCTCCTGGAGCCGCTCCTGGGCGAGGCCGCGCTCATTCATCCTCGCCCCATCGGCCGCATCGTCTTTCCGGCCTCCAGCGCTCCTCGCAACATGGACTTCACCACGCCGGCGCATCAGGACTTCGTGTCCGTGCAGGGCACGACCAACGCGTACACCTGTTGGGTGCCCCTGCACGACGTCTCCTGGGAGGACGGGCCGTTGGCCGTCGCCGAGGGCTCGCACCTTTGCGGCGTACGACCGAGTGTCCCTGCCCGCGGCACCGGCGGCACAGTGATCGAGGATGTCCCGGACGAGGACTGGCGCAGCGGCGAGTTCACCCGCGGCGACGTCGTCATCTTCAATTCGCTGACGGTCCACCGCGGCTTGCCGAATCGCTCCGACCGGTTCCGGATATCGACCGACTTCAGGTTCCAGCCGCTCACGGAGCCCATCTGCGACCGTAGCCTCGCACCGTCGACCTCCGCGCTCGCCTGGGACGCGCTCTACTCCGCCTGGAAGAACGAGTCGTTGAAGTACCACTGGGATCGGCCGGAGCTACGGACCGTTTCGTTCGACTTCCGCTACGAGGAAGAGCGCAACCGACAGGCGATCGAGTACGCGAGGCGCGGCGACACGCGAGCGATCTCTTCCCTCCAACGGATGGCTGTGCACGACCCGGACCCCGCTCGTCGCCAGCTCGCCGGTGAGCTGCTCGCGTCGTTGAACGCGGTCGTGTAGTGCCGGAGACCGACAAGGATCGACATGAGAAGTGAACTGGCCCAGGACCGCCCACCGGCTGATCTGGTACGCCGGGTGGAGCTGCTCCTCGGTCCCGTCCGGGACTGGCAGAAGGTGGTGCGCGGCTTCACCGGGGCCGAACGATGGCTGGTGGTCGGCGACGACGGCGGCCCCCGGTTCGTCAAGGCGGCCACGGACGAGCTCACGGCCCGATGGCTCCGGGACGAGGCGGTGATCTACGAACGCGTCGATGCGCCGTGGTTGCCGGAGGCGATCGCCTGGGACGCGGGCGGAAGCCGTCACCCGGTCCTCGTTCTCGAAGGACTGCACGACGCGCAGTGGCCCCCACCCTGGGACGCCACCATGATCAGCCTGGTACTGGAAACGCTCGACGCGGTCCATGCCATCGAACCTGACTTCCCGCTTCCGCTCCTGCGGGACGACGTCGAGCTGCTTGGTGGTTGGGACGTGGTGGCTGAGGACAGGAACCCGTTCCTCGCGACCGGGCTGGTGTCGGCCGGCTGGCTGGACCGGGCCCTACCTGCACTGAGCAAGGCGTCGGCCGCGGCGTCGGTCGACGGAACCTCTCTGCTGCACCTCGACATCCGCAGCGACAACCTGTGCTTCACGTCGGCGGGTGTCCGGATCGTCGACTGGAACTGGGCCGCGATCGGCAATCCGGTCTTCGACATCTGCGCCTGGCTGCCGAGCCTGCGAAGGGAAGGCGGCCCGTTGCCGGACCAGGTGCTGGCCGGGCAGGGCGAGTTCGCGGCCGTGCTCGCCGGCTACTGGTGCTCCCAGATGGGCCTTCCCGACACGGGCCCGCCCTCGGGTCGTCGGCTGCTCCAGCGCGATCTCGGGAAGATCTCACTCGACTGGGCCGCGCGGGAACTCGGGCTCGACGCACCGGACGGCACGGCCGACCCGAGGCAGCCGTGAACCGGCCCGCTCCGTACGCCGAAGCCCGTGCGATGGGCCTGCGACGGGTCGATCCGCGGGAGTGGGCGAGCCTGCGGGGTTTGCACGAGACGCTCAGGTCGGCGAACTGGGACCGCCTGTCGGCTCCGCTGATCGCGCCATGGTCCGACAACCGGTGCATCTTCGTCGGCATCCCGGTCTCGGCGGGCTCACGCCTGGGGCCCCGTCAACACTTCACGACCGCGGCCGGCGCCACCGGTGCCTTCTCGGTGCGCACCGTGGGTCTCGACTTCCAGCTCGTGCCCGGGGAGCGCCTGCGCCGACAGCGGCTCCCCCTGGCGGTGTACTCCGTGGGCGATGCTCTCGGGACCGACGGGAGCATCGAGCACGACGTGCTGCTCGCCGAGGAATGGTCGCGGCCCGAGCACTCGGCGAGCGATGACCTTATGACCGTTCTCGCCTCCTCCGGATGGCAGGTCGCGCACGAGACCACCGACCTGACGTCGGTGTTGCGGCGGGTCCGGACATGCGCAGTGAGGATTGCCCGATGATCCCCGACGTGAGCCGGAAGATCCCCGCCTACCGGCGACGACTGATCGCGGCCGGTTATCTCAGCCGCCATCACATCGGCGCCGGCTACACCAATCTCACCGGCGACGGTCTCGACCTGGCCGAGCGCCTGATGGCGACCTTCCATGACCTCGTCGCCGCGCACTGGTCCGTGGACTGGGTGGCGCACGACGCGGTGATGAGCGACCGGACGAGACTCGACACCGCCCGTGCAATGTCCGAGAACTTCGACTGTTACCTGCTGGAGGACGGCCGACCCGTACTCTTCGATCTCAACCTCGCGCACCTGCGCTGGCTTCGGGCGGCAGCGCTGGATCGGACCGCCCGTGCCGTCGTGTCCGCGAGTGGGATCTACCGACCGGTCGCGCGCACCGAGCCCCTGATCCGCGACGAGTACATCGCGCCGTTCATGGCAATGCACGTCGTCGTGCCTCGCGGCCAGTTGGCCGAGGGCTGGGCGGCCGTCGAGGACATCCTGGCGGGCATCGCTGCCGCGGTCGGCGCTCCCCTGCTGCTCGTCGAGCAGCCTCCGCCGCCTCACTACGCCGACCGGTGCCTCGCGGCCCTCATGCCCGATCCGCGGGACTCGCTCGAGCCGTGGTCGCTGGCCTACGAGCTCGGGCCGGAGTTCCTCGCTCACCTCGACGCCCCGGACACCGCAGTCCTCGAGATTGGGATTTCGGGACGTCTGCTGGCCTTCCTGGCCCAGCTTCAGACCGGTCTCGCCGCGGCCTTCGGAAGTACGGTCGCGCCCCTTCACGTCCATGTTCGTGGCGAAGACCCCCGCGCGGAGAGCATGGACACCGGGCTGCGCTGCCGGGTGGAACGCAGGCCGGTCCCCGCCGGCGCGTTGGCACCGGTGCTCTGGGTGCCGGGGCAGGCCAGGGCGGCGCTTCTCGTGGAGGACTACTCCCGCTGGTACCCGGTCGACGACCCTCACCAGGACCTGCCTGAGCTGCTCGGCCGAGCCGACAGGTTGCTCGCCGACGGCGCGACGCGACGGCTGACCGACATCATCCACGGCGCGCACGCCGTACATGGTCGCCCGACTCGCGGGTCGCTGCGGGTCCTGCGCGCCCCCGCCCCGGATCTCGTCGGCCAGCACCTCGTACGACGGTCCTACCAACCTGCGTGACTCGCCGTGGCCTCGGGACCATCCATGCTCGACAGTCGGCGTCCTGGTCCGCGCAACGCATCGGGCCGGCAGATCAGCCAACGTCGACGACTCGGGCTGAGGTACTAGGCTAGTCTCTCCAGATGGATACGTCGCGACTGCGTCTTCCCGAGCAGCGCCGAGCAGTCCCGGAGCAATTGAATGACAGCCCCCGGAGCAGGTGCGGCTAGGCCTCCGGGCACCGGGGCTTGCTCTTCTCCTTTTCCGAGCGCAGCCCGCACGCGTTTCCGCGTCCACGCGAGTCGGGGCCAGGCCCGACCGGACCAGATGGAGATACAGGACGATGAGCGACATGACTTCGAACAGTCATGAGCACCCGGAGAACGACGGTACGCCGCCGTTCCGCTATTCGGCCGCATTGGCCGGCCGTATCGAGCTGGAATGGCAGCAGCGCTGGGAGAAGGAAGGCACCTTTTACGCCGCCAACCCCACCGGGAACCTGGCAGGTCTTGCCGGTCCCAAGCGCAGCTTCGTCATGGACATGTTCCCGTACCCGTCCGGTTCGGGGCTGCATGTCGGGCACCCTCTCGGGTTCATCGCGACCGACATCTACGCGCGCTTCATGCGGATGAACGGCCACAACGTCCTGTACACCATGGGGTACGACGCCTTCGGGCTGCCCGCCGAACAGCATGCCATTCAGACGGGCACCCATCCGCGGGTGACGACCGAAGCCAATATCGAGCGCTACCGCGACCAGCTTCGATCGCTGGGCATGTCCTACGACTACCGACGCTCGATCACGACGATCGAACCGGATTACTACCGCTGGACGCAGTGGCTCTTCCTGCAGATCTTCAATTCGTGGTACGACCCTGAGCTCGATCGGGCGAGGCCCATCGACACCCTGGTGGAGCAGTTCGAGCGCGGTGAGCGCGCGGTTCCGGGCGGTCAGGCGTGGGCGGAGCTGTCCCCGCTCGACAAGGATGAGGTGCTCAGCGAGTACCGGCTCGCCTACTCCAAGGAAGCGCCCGTCAACTGGTGTCCGGGGCTGGGCACCGTGCTGTCGAACGAGGAGGTCACCGCCGACGGGCGTTCCGAGCGTGGCAACTTCCCGGTCTTCCGCACCCGGCTGCGTCAGTGGATGATGCGCATCACCGCGTACGGTAATCGCCTCCTGGACGACCTGGAGGGGCTGGACTGGCCCGAAGCGATCAAGCTGCAGCAGCGCAACTGGATCGGTCGTTCCGAGGGCGCACGCGTCGAGTTCGCCGTCGACGGCGTCGAGCGATCGATCGACGTCTTCACCACCCGTCCCGACACCCTGTTCGGCGCCACGTATCTGGTGCTGGCGCCCGAGCACGACATGGTGGACGAACTGGTGACCGCGACGTGGCCGGAACAGTCGTCGCTTCCGGAAACCTGGACCGGCGGGTACGCCACACCCGCCGAGGCTGTCGCTGCGTACCGGAGGCAGGCCGCCAGCAGGTCGGAACTGGAGCGAATGGCTGAGGATCGCGCCAAGACCGGCGTGTTCGTCGGCAAATATGCTCGTAACCCGGTAAACGGGGAACTGCTGCCCATCTTCGTGGCCGACTACGTACTCATGGGGTACGGCACCGGCGCCATCATGGCCGTGCCGGCCCATGACCAGCGTGACTTCGAGTTCGCCCGCGCCTTCACACTGCCGATCCGCTGCGTGGTGGAGCCCAAGGACGGACGCGGCACGGACCCGGCCGAGTGGCCCGATGCCATGGTCTCCCATGACGCACGACTCGTGAACTCCGCCAACACGTCGGTGTCCCTGGACGGGCTCACCGTCGCCGAGGCCAAGAAGCGCATCACGGCCTGGCTGACGGAGCATGGTCCGGGCGAAGGCATGGTCAACTTCCGGTTGCGGGACTGGCTGTTCAGCCGGCAGCGGTACTGGGGGGAGCCTTTCCCGATCGTCTACGACGAGGACGGCGTCGCCCATGCGCTGCCGGAATCGATGCTGCCCGTCCGGCTGCCGGAGATCGACGACTACGCTCCGCGCACCTATGACCCCCAAGACCTGAGCAGCACCCCGGAGACGCCACTGTCCCGGTCCGTCGGGTGGGTCGAGGTCGAGCTTGATCTGGGCCGAGGGGACGGGCCGCGACCCTATCGGCGTGAGACCAACACCATGCCGAACTGGGCGGGCTCGAGCTGGTACCAGTTCCGTTACATCGATCCGGACAACCAGCAGGCGATGGTCGACCCCGCGAACGACCGCTACTGGATGGAGCCGACGGAGCACAAGCCGCACGGCGGAGTTGATCTGTACGTGGGCGGATCAGAGCAGGCCGTCCTGCATCTGCTGTACGCGCGCTTCTGGCAGAAGATCCTCTTCGACCTCGGGCACGTCTCGTCCGACGAGCCGTTCCACCGGCTCTACAACCAGGGCATGGTCACCGCCCACGTCTACCGGGACAGCCGGGGCTTTCCGGTGCCGGCCGCGGAGGTAGAGGAGCGCGACGGCGGCTGGTACTGGAAGGGCGAACGGGTCAGCCGAGAAGCTGGCAAGATGGGCAAGTCGCTACGGAACGCGGTCTCGCCGGATGAGATCCGCGAGGAGTACGGCGCCGACACGCTGCGGCTGTACGAGATGGCGACCGGCCCCCTGGACGCGTCCCGCCCCTGGGACTCCCGAGCCATCGTCGGCTCCCACCGGTTCCTCCAGCGGCTGTGGCGCACCATCGTCGACGAGCACACCGGCGATCTCGTGGTCACCGACGAGGAGCCCGATACCGAGACCCTGCGGGCCCTGCACCGGGCCATCAACGGGATCGCGGCCGACCTGTCCGGGCTGCGCTTCAACACCGCGGTCGCCAAGGCCATCGAACTGGTCAACTTCCTGGTCAAGCGGGGCAGCACGCCGCGCACGGTGGCCGAGCAGGCGGTGCTGCTCGTGGCTCCGCTGGCCCCGCACATCGCCGAGGAGCTGTGGCAGCGGCTGGGATACCCCACGTCGTTGGCTCGTCAGCCGTTCCCCGTGGCCGACCCGGCATACCTGCGCCAGCCCACGGTCACCTGTGTGGTGCAGATCCGGGGCAAGGTCAAGGCCCGGCTCGAGGTGGCCCCCGAGATCGGCGAGGACGAGCTGCGCAGTCTCGCCCTCGCCGAGGCGGCGGTGGTCTCCTCGCTCGGGGACGCCGAGGTGCGCAAGGTCGTTGTGCGCGCACCGAAGCTGGTGAACATCGTCATCTGACGGGTGGTGGGTGGCCGGGCAGCACTCCGGCCACCCACGTCCGGCAAGGAGCGCGACCCGAGCGGTGACCACAGCTACTCCTTGCCCTTCGGGCAATTACACCCGGCACCTGCACCTGTCGACGATCATCGTCTCCACCGGCCGCGGACGATAGGCTGCGGTCGGCGTCCGACTGACCTAAGGGGAACGGGTGATAGGCGGAACAGTTCACGTGGTGGTCGCGGTCTGCGGGCATCGGGCGTGAACGACGGGCTGCGTCCCGGTGACCCGGCCCGCCTCGGCGGATACGACGTGTTGGACCGGCTCGGCGACGGTGGCATGGGAACTGTCTTCCTGGCCCGCTCGCCGCAGGGACGGCGGGTGGCGGTCAAGGTCGTCCGTCCGGAACTCTCGCACGACGAGGAGTTCCGGGGCCGATTCCGTAGCGAGGTGAACCGCGCGCGCCAGGTCCCACCGTTCTGCACCGCCGAGGTTCTGGACGCCGACCCGGACCACGACCCGCCGTATTTGGTGGTGGAGTACGTCGAGGGCCCCAGCCTGGCCCAGGTGCTCCGGGAGCGGGGGCCGCTGGGGGCGGCGCAGCTACACAGCATCGCGGTCGGGGTGGCTACCGCGCTCACCGCCATCCACCGCGCCGGGGTCATCCACCGGGACCTGAAGCCGGCGAACGTCCTGGTGGCGCCGGGCGGGATCAAGGTCATCGACTTCGGTATCGCCCGAGCGTTCGAGGCGACGAGCCAGCACACCCGGACCGACCAGATGGTTGGAACCGTCTCGTACATGGCTCCCGAGCGGTTGGACACCGCGTCCGGTTATCCGGTGGGCCCGGCTGCGGACATCTTCGCCTGGGGTGCCCTGGTCGCCCATGCCGCGACCGGCCGCAACCCGTTCGGAGGCGACTCCGCTACCGCCACCGCGATGCGGATCCTGACTCAACCGCCGGATCTGACCGGGCTCGATGGGCCGTTGCGGGAGTTGGTCTCCCGGGCGTTGGAGAAGAATCCCGCTGCTCGTCCCAGCGCCCGCGACCTGCTCGATGGGTTGTTGACGGCAGGGTACGCGGGAGGTGCTGGAGAGTCGGCCCAGCTTCCGGGCGCGGGTGGTGGTGACCAGGACGGGCGGTCGATGCCACCCGGTCTCGTCGCTGCCGGTCGCCCGGGCTGGGGCCGGCGTCGCTGGCTCACGGCGGGCGGAGCAGCCGCGGCGGTGATTGCGGTGTTGGTGTCCGCCACACTGTTCGGCCCGCGACTGCTCAACAGCGGGTCCGGACCGGATCACGTTGGCTCGACGCCGACCGGCAGCCCGCTAGCGAGCGCACCGGCGACCTCCGTGTCGGCGGCCACATCGGGTACGCCCACCGCGTCACCGTCGAGGAGCACGGACCCGACCCGGGCGATACTGACCGGTCAGCGGCGGATCCTGCTGCACCTGGTGGAGATCGACCGTGACCTCAAGCTGCCGTTCCACGGCGAGCTGGAGGCCGGCGACGGCACCGGCAAGGACGCGCTCTTCGTGCTCGAGCCGGTCGGCGTCGACTTCATGATCAAATCGTTGAATCCGGACGTCGACCACCGACCGTGCCTCGGCGTCAAGATCGATTCAGAGCAGTACGCGTCGTTGGTGGGAGCCGAGTGTTACGCCTCCGCCGCAACCGTGTTCGCGCTGTCCCGGGAGGGCAAGGACGACAAGGGACGCACCTCCTACTCGATCATCAGCGACGAGTACGGGGTGGTGCAGTGGAGCCCGACGAAGAAAGCGATCTACGTCGAGCATCTCGGTGACGCCCCGATCGACACGACGTTCAGCCTGGTCGACCGGGGCGCGGTCTGACCGACGGGGACAGCTCAGCGGCGCGGCAGGGTTGCCAGGGCCAGGTTCGGGTCGACGCCCGTGGTGTACGCGGCGCTGAGCACGTAGAGAGTGCGACCGCGCAGGGCCACCGAGGTCGGGTTCTGCAGCCCGTCGCCGGCCGTCAGCAACGTTCGCGCCCGACCGGCCGCGTCGATGCTCACCACCGTGTTCGGTCCGTTCAGCGTGGCGATGACCCGTTGGTCACCGACACCGACGAACGCGAAGTCGTCGATACCGACCAGCCCGGTCGCGACCACCTGGACAGGTCCGGGCCGACCGTGCCGCGACGGGATGCGCAGCAGCGTGCCCTGGTCGAGGTTGGTCGCCCACACCGCGTCAGCGCGTACCTTGATGCCGTTGGCACCCAGGAACCCTGCCGCAGCCAGCTCGGGTGCCGACGACCACACCTCGACACGGCCGCCTCCCAGCGCGACCGTCGAGATCGTCCCGAGCACCGAGTCGGTGAGGTAGAACCTCTTCGCCACCGCGTCGAACGCCAGACCGTTGGGAAGCCCGCCGGCCGGCAGGGCGGCGATGCGCTGCGGGACGCTTCCGGGACGTAGTCGGTACAGGCCGGTGGAGGCGGCATCGCCGCTCGCGTACAGGAAATAGAGGGTGCCGTCCGTCATCCGGACGATGCCCGTCGTGAGCGCGAATTTGAGCACGGGTGTGTTGACGCCGCCGTCGGCCGGGGCGGGCAGAGTCGCCAGGATTCGCGTCCCGCCGGACGGGGTGACCGCGGCGACCTGTCGAGCGGCCGCGAAGGTGACGTAAGCCGTGCCGTCCGGGCCGACCGCGATGTTCTCCGGCATCTGCCCCTTGGCCAGGTCGAAGTGGACCGCGATCCGCGAGGACGCCGGCGGGGCGGATGGTCGGGCCAGCCCCGCGGGCGGGGCCGGCGCGGTCGCAGCCTTCGTCGCGCTCGGCGGGAAGACGGTCACGACGCCGGTCACGGCCGCCGCGAGAGCGACTGCGATGGTCATCGTTCTTGGGCGCATTTCTCTCCCCTACTCATGCTGTTCGTGATTGGCCTGGTGCGGGCACGACGCGTCCGGCGCTCCTGTCGGAGCACCTCTTGTCGGCCGGTGGGGTGGTGTTAGTCGCGCAGGGCAGCCGGCTGGACAGCGCCGGCACGGGTGGTGACGGCACCGTGGACGAGCAACGTCATCGCGGCGTGGGACGCGGAGCCGGGCTCGGTGGTGGCGACCACGACGCTCTGGCCGTCCTCGGTACGAAGGGTCTGCTGCGTCACGTCCATCGCGCCAACCAGCGGGTGACGCATCTGGTAGACGGTGTCGCCGCCGGCTTTCACCCGGTGGTCGGCCCACCTGGCGGCGAACTCCGGACTCCGTACCGTCAACTCGCCGACCAGCGCGGCCATCAGCGGATCGTCCGGGTTCTGCCCGGAGGCCATCCGGAGCGTCGCCACCACCGCGCGGGCCTTGGTGGGCCAGTCCGCATACAGGTCGCGGGTGTGCGCGTCCAGGAACACCAGCCGCGCCATGTTCACGTACCGGCCCGGCCGCTCGGGGATCTCCGGAGGCAGATGGCCGGCGAAGAGGGCATGGCCTGCGGTGTTCCAGGCCAGCACGTCGGCCCGGCGGCCGAGCACCACCACCGGTACGTCCCCGAGCACCGCGACGAGCTGGCGGACCGCTGGGCTCACCCGCTCCGGAGTCGGGCGACGCGCGGCGGGCCGACGGCGGGTGCCCGCCGCGAGCTCGCCGAGGTGGCGGCGTTCCGCGTCGTCGAGCCGCAACGCCCGGGCGAGCGCGTCGAGCACTTCAGGAGAGGCGTTCACCGCCTGACCCTGCTCCAACCGGGAGTAGTACGAAACGCTCACTCCGGCCAACAGGGCCAGTTCCTCCCGGCGCAGTCCTCGAACGCGCCGCCGCTCACCGTAGGTCGGCACGCCAGTGTCCTCCGGGCGCAGCTGAGAGCGCCGGGCCTGGAGGAAGTCGCCGAGCTGTCCTCTCGCGTTCATGACTCGAAGTATCGCCAGCCCTGCCTGTGCCAACCACTCCCTGCCAGGGCTAGGCACCGCAGGGCGAGGCCGACCAGGAAACCGTGCGGCTGCGGCGCACGGCCCGTCAAGGTCGCCCGATGTCTACGAGGGCGAGGATCGGGCTGCCCGGCGGCGTTCGGTGAGCCGTCGCGCCTTCACCACGTTGCCGCAGTCAGCCATCCGGCACCAGCGACGGGAACCGTTGCGGCTCTGATCGAGGAACAGCCAGCCACAGCCACCGTCGCGCACCGGGCAGCGGCGCACCCGGGTCGGATCGGCGGTCAGCATGATGTCGAAGGCGGCCTCGGCGGTCCGGTCGGGCACCAACATGGCTGGCACCGTGCCGTAGGCCAGCCGCACCCGCGACGAGCCGAGCACCAATCTCGCGCGAGCGGCCGCGCCCGACCAACGCTCGTGCAGTCCGACCAGCGCGGCACCGGCCGCGACGGTGTCACCGTCCGGGTCGGTGATGACCGCGAGCAGCACGAGGTGGAGCCCCGCACGGATGTCCCGCACGGCGGTGAGCCCCGCGTGCGCCGCCGCCGGCTCGTCGTGCCACGCCCGGTCGACCTGGTCGGCCTCCGCGTCGCTGATCACTCCCACCCGGACCGACCAGCTCAGCAGGGCGGAGCTGTCGGACAGGAAGTCGTGGGGCGGCGAGTTGCCGCCTCGTTCGAGGGTGTTGACCAGGTCGAGCGCCGGGTGCCCGCCAACCAACGGCAGCTCGGACACATCGAGGGGCATATCGACGAGGCTACCACCTATACCGCTGAAGGCGGTTGCCCTGCGTGCGGCCCTGGCCCGGCACTCCGCGACAACAAAGAGCATCTATGGCTTCACGCTACCGTCTAATCATGGTTAGGTGGAATCACATAACGACCTGTGAGGATTGGGAGGTAGCCGATGGCGCACCCTCGACGCGCGGTCCATGCCCTCGTCGCCTTGTCCGCCGCCACGTTCTGTTACGTCACCACCGAGGTGCTGCCGATCGGTCTGCTCACGCTGATCGCGCCAGACCTGGGACGCTCCAGGTCCGAGGCCGGCCTGCTGGTGACCGGGTACGCCGTCGTGGTCATGATCGTGGCCCTGCCGCTGACCCGGGTCACCCGGCGAGTGCCACGGCGTCCACTACTCGCCGGCACCCTGGGTGTCTTCGCCGCCGCGACGACGGTGTCGGCCTTCGCCGACTCCTACCAGGTGCTGCTCGCCGCACGACTGGTGTCCGCCACCACCAACGGCGTCTTCTGGGCAGTGGTGTTTCCCGTAGCGATCTCGATGTTTCCGGCGAACGTTCGAGGCCGCATCGTGGCTCGACTCTCGATCGGCAACGCGCTCGGACCGGTCCTCGGCGTACCGCTGGGCACCTGGTTGGGCGGGGAGTTCGGGTGGCGGGCCGCCTTCGCCGCGATGGCCGTCCTCGGCTTCGCCATCTGCCTTGCGATCGCCCTGCTCCTGCCGAGTGTCACACCGCGCCAGAGTGCGGGAGACATCGGGCCGATGCCGGACCGACAGCGCTTCGTCGTGCTCCTCGTCGCCACCACTCTCGCGGTCACCGGCGCCATGGGCGCGTTCACGTACATGACCGTCTTCCTCCTCGACGTGAGCGGGTTCGCCGCGGCGTCTCTCGGCTTGTTGCTCTTCGTCCAGGGCTCGTTCGGCGTCGTCGGCACCTGGGCGGTCGGTCGGGTCCTGGACCGGTTTCCGCTCGGTGTCGTGCTGGGCCTGCTCGGGCTCCTAACGGCCGCGATGCTCGGCCTCTACGGGATCGGCGCGAGCAAGGTGGCGGCGATACCGTTGCTCGCCGTGGCGGGGATGTCGTTCAGTTCACTGATCGCGGGGATCCAGCACCGCATCATGCAGGTCGCCCCCTCGACCACCGACATGGCGTCGGCCAGCCTCAGCGTCGCGTTCAACGTCGGCCTCGCGGCCGGCTCGCTCATCGGGGCGGGCCTGCTCGCGACGGCCGGGGTACGCGTCGTCCCGTTGTTCGGTGGACTGCTGACGGCCGTCGCGTTGGCGTTGCTCGCCGGCCACGAGATGTCCCGTGGGCGAAGACGAGCGAACGGAACGGCCCGTCGTGATCCCGACCCGCAACCGATCGGACAATCCGCAGTTCACGCTTGAGTCTCCGCGCACAGGCCGCCGTACGGTGGCGATCGCTGACTCGTCACCTTGACGCTGGCCGGTCCGGCCCGTACCCCCCGATGGTGCTGGCCCGGCGCGGAGGCGGTCCTCCGCGCCGGGCCATGACTTCGGTCGGGGTCAGGCGGCGGCGCAGCTGGCCGTCGCCCCCGGGCCGGTGCCGGTGCCCTGGAAGCCGAAGTTGGTCGACTGCCCGGCGCCCACGCGTCCGTTGTAGCCCACGTTGGTGTACCGGACGGTTCCGCTCGTGCCGCTGGCCTGCGCGTTCCAGACCCCGGTGACCGCGGCGCCGCTGGGCAGCGTGATGGTCACGGTCCAGCCGTTGATGTCCGCGGACCCGGCCGTGACCGTCACGCTCGCGGTGAAGCCACCGGACCACTGGTTGAGCGCCACCGACGCGGAGCAGCCGTTACCGGTCGGCGGAGGCGTGGTGGGCGGGGGCGTGGTGGGCGGCGGGGTCGTCGGCGGAGGCGTGGTCGGGGGCGGCGTGGTCGGCGGGGCGGACGTCGGCGGCGGAGTCGTCGGCGGGGCCGTCGTGGGCGGGTTGGGCACGCCGTTGGCCAGGCTGTAGGCCAGGTCGGGCTGGAACGAACCGGCGGTGTAGCGGCAGCCGTCCGCCTCGCCCGGAGGCTTCACCCAGAGGTACGCGTCGATGTTGCTGTCGCCGGTGTTCGTCGTCGGGTACATCCCGATACGGCGGTCGGTGTTGTCGTCGCCGCACCAGTCTCCGCTGGCGCCGCCGTTGCGGCTGGTGTCGATCACCTGGCGCTTGCCCGAGAGGCCCATGCCGTTGAGGGAGGAGATGACCGCCCGACCGAAGTTGGCCTCGCTGGAGGTCGAGTTGTAGTTCGACACGTTGCTGAAGAAACCGTCGGCGTACTGCACGCCGGCTGCCCGGAGCCGGTTGGCGGTCTCACCCGCGCTGTTCCAGGTGGAGTGGCCGGCGTCGAGGTAGACCTTGGCGTTGGGGTTGGCCGACTTGATGGTGCGGGTGGCCGTCGAGATCGCCTGGTTACGGGCGTTGATCTCGTTGCTGTTCAGGCAGGTCAGCAGGGCGAGCGAGTCGGTCTCCAGGATGATGATGACCGTCTGGTTGCCCAGTCCCCGGGAGAAGTTGGACACCCAGCTCTGGTACTGGTTGAGGTCCGGCGCACCACCGGCGCTGGCACCGCCGCAATCCCGGTTGGTGATCTGGTACACCGCGATCACCGGGATCTGCTGCGCGGCATTGGCGGCGCCCACGTACGCGGCGGCCTCGGACTGCGCCGTCGAGATGTTGAAGTTGGCGAACCAGCGGGCCTGCGGCTGGCTCGCGATCTTGTCGCGGATGACGCCGGCGCGCGAGTCGCCGGGGTTTGCGGCGACCCAGCGTACGACCGCCGAACTCGGGTCGCGATAGAGCGGGCCGGAGATCGTGCCGGCGGACGCGCTGCTGACGGCGAGGCACACGCCGGCCGCGGCAGCGCCCGCGACCGCGGCCACGCTGAGGGCCGTGGATCTGCGTCGCCGGAGGGAGAGGATAGCCACGTCGTGTTTCCTCCTGATCACATTGATGTATCTAAGTTCATGGGAGCGTTCCCATGAAGGTAGCGGAGGCGCGCGCCGCTGCCAAGGTGCGCGAAACTTCCGGTGTACGGCCGCCGCCGGGCGTTCCTGGCCCGGACCCGGATGCCGCCGCACGCCTCTCGGCGCAGCAGGACGGTGACGGTGACCCCGGCGGCGACCAGCCTCGGGTGGCGGCAGAGGAGGAAGACATGGCGACGTTCGTGCTCGTGCCGGGCGGCTGGAAGGGTGGCTGGGCGTTCGAGGCGGTGGTTCCGCTCCTGGAGGGCGCCGGCCACCGGGTGCACGCCCTGACGCTGTCGGGCCTGCGGCCAGACGACGACATCGCGACGGTGGCGACCGCCAACCTCGACACACACGCCGACGACGTACTACGGCACCTCGATCGACACCAGGTCACCAACGCGACGCTGGTCGGCCACAGCTACGCCGGAATGGTGATCGCCGCCGCCGCCGACCGCGCCGAGGGCCGCGTCTCACGGCTGGTGCATCTCGACGCCTACGTACCGCGCGATGGCGAGTCGTGCTGGTCGGCGACCAGTGACCACTTCCGGCACGTGTTCGCCGCTGGCGCGGCCGCCACCGGATACGCCGTCCGACCGCCGGACGGCGGTGACCCCCGCCGTCGGCCGCACCCCCTCGCCTCGCTCCTGCAGACGATCCGACTCACCGGCGCCGTCACCCAGGTCCCGCGCCGCGAGTTCGTCTACTGCTCCGGCTGGGACCGCACGCCCTTCGCCGAACTCCGCGCACGGCTGGACGCCCAACCCGACTGGCAGGTCCACGACCTCCCCACCGGCCACGACGCGATGCGCGAAGCGCCGGAGGCCGTCGCCGCCCTGTTGCTCGACGAGTGACCCACGGACCACGTCGCCAGGGGTCACCGCCGGGGCGCAGTGGAGCCGCGGTTACGGGCGGAGCGCTGTCGCGGCGGGCGTCCAGCTCGACTCGTTGCGGACGTCGGCCACCGTGATCCCCTTGGCGATCTTCTTCAGCTCGGCCTGGGACAGCTGGTCACCGAGACCCGCGGAGCTGACCTGGAGGACGACCCTGCCGTCGGCGCTCCAGATGTTGCAGAAGCCGCCGTCGGCGTTCCGGCCACTCTCTTCGGATGCGTCGTAGCACCTGGTGGCACCGGGCTCGGGCGACTGGTTCGAGCTGGTGTTCGGGGTGACGAAGATGTTGAACCCGTTCTCGATGCCGTCCTCGGCCGAGTCGTAGGGCGCGGTCAGACCCGAGGTGGGCGCGGCGGGCTTGGTGTACGTCGCGCCCCCGTAGTCACCGGCGCGGGCCGCCGCGATGCCGCTGAGGCCGGGCATCGCGTGCGTGCCGATCTGCAGCGGCTGGTAGCCGGCCGGGACGTAGCCCATCGTGAACGGCACCAGGGCCGGCGTCGGCCGGCTGGGCTTCAGGCCCTCGACCAGGCCGCTCAGGTCCTCGAAGGTCGGCGTGGCCTCGTCCGAGGAGACCGACGTGACAGCGGCCCAGGCGTTGTCGGTGTACTCCCAGGCGAACAGCTTGTTGCGGGTGTCCGGCTCATTGCGCGGGTCGAGACCGACCGGCAGGGTCGCCCGCACGGCCTTGCGCCCCGCCACGGTGACGCTCTTACCACCCTTGATGCCGGTGGCGTCGAAGGCGCCCGGTCGGTAGACGGTCAGGTAGGCCCACAGGTTCGGCTTGTCGTCGGCGGCCCCCTTCTTGCTCTCCATCTCGGTGCCGACGCCCGGGGCATCAGCCTCCCCCTCGCTCACCGGCCTGTCGTTCGAGTCGTGACGGTCGGAGTAGACGGAGGCGATCTGGTAAGCGGTGGACGCGACGATCGGGTCCTGCACGTGCAGCGTGCCGGCGTCGTACCCGGTGAAGGTGAAGGTGAACGGCTCGGCGTCGGACCACGCGGCCTGGCCGGGCTTGGACGTCGTTGCGCCGGCCGGGGCCGGGGCCGGAGTGGTGTTCTGTTCGGCGCCCAGGGCGGGCAGGACGAGCACGCCGGCGACCGCGACCGCGACCAGGCCCGCCGCACCGGCCGACGTGAACCCCACGCGGCGACGCCGCTCGGCACGCCGCCCCAACGCGATGATGTCGTCGACGGTACGGGCCATCGGCGGTTCGTCACCCGTCACCGTGTCCACCAGGTCACGCAACTGCATTGGTCCACTCCTCCATCGGCTTCCCGCTGAGATTGACGCGTTCGGCGGCGAGCGACTCGCGCAGTTTCGCCAGGCCCCGCGAGGCCTGGCTCTTGGCCGCGCCGACCGTGCAGTTGAGGACGCCGGCCGTGTCCTCCAGGCTCAGACCCAGGTAGTGCCGAAGCACGACCGCGGCCCGCTGCCGGGCCGGCACCGCGTCGAGCGCCACCCGCAGGCGCATCCGCTCGTCGGTCGCGACGGCCGGATCCCGCACCACCACGTCCGGCAGGGCATCACCGGTCGGTCGCTCGCGCCGCCACGGCCGACGGGTCTCGTCGATCGCGGCCCGATAGACCATGGTCTTGACGTACAGATCGGGTCGGTCCAACTTGCGCCACCGCGGGTAGAGCTTGATCAGCGCGTTGGCGACGGCGTCCTCTGCCGTGTGCCAGTCGCCGCAGGTCACGTACGCCAGCTTGCGCAATGACGCCATCTCTGACGTCACAAACTCGCGGAATGCCTGCTCGTCTTCGGCTTTCACGTCGACTGCCTCCTCGTGACTGAGGTAGAACGGAACCGCCGTACCGGGAAGTTGCATCGGCCGGACAAGTAGTTGTGTGACTACTCAGCGATGAACACGTCCGACTGCCCCGACTCGGGCATGACGAGGCGGTGCGCTGGGCCTGAACGGCACCGGCGAGGGCCGAGGCAGCGCACCCGGCCCGACGAGCGGGTGCCTATGCTCGACGGGTGGACGAGAGCGGGCAGGCGGTGCTGACCGGGGTGTTGCAGGCGGCCGAGGACGCCGCCCCGGTGGAGGCGGTCGAGGCGGTCACGGGCACCATCGCCGCCGCGCTGCACGCGTCCAGTGTCTCGCTGCTGATCGCCGACCTCAGCGGCCGCGCGCTGGTCCGGCTGACCCACCAACCGACCCCCGGCGGTCCGGGCCGTCGCCACGACGAGGAGGCCGCCGAGGTCCTGCCGTTCGACGGCGGCCCCCGCGAGCAGGTCCTTCGTCAGCAGGGCACCCAGGTGCTCACGGGCGACGGCCGGTGGACCGTGTTGGCGCCGGTCACCGAACGCGGCGAGGCCATCGGTCTGCTGGAGATCGACCTTCCGCAGGAGCCGGACGAGTCGATCATCGCGCAGATCGCCCGGACCGCGCACGCGCTGGCGTTCGTGGTCATCGCCAACCGCCGGCACACCGACCTGTTCGAGTGGGGTCAGCGCAGCAGCCCGTTCACCCTCTCCGCGGAGATCCAGCGCCGGCTGCTGCCCGCCGCGTTCACCTGCGAGGCCGGCGCCTTCGCGCTGTCCGGATGGCTGGAACCGGCGGCCAGTGTCGGCGGGGACACCTTCGACTACAGCCTCGCCCGGGACCTGCTGCACGTCAGCGTCACCGACGCGATGGGGCACGGCGTGGCCAGCGCGCTGACCGCCACCCTCGGGGTGGGCAGCCTGCGGAACACCCGCCGTCGCGGCGACAGCCTCGTCGCGCAGGCCGACCAGGCCAGCCGGGCCGTCGCCGAGCACGCCAACGTGCCCGGCGCGTACGTGACCGCCGTGCTGGGCCGGATGGACCTGCGTACCGGTCGCTGCGAACTGCTCAACGCCGGGCACGTCCCGCCGCTGCTGGTCCGGGGCGACCGGGTCGTACCGGTGGAGCTGCCCAGCAACTTCCCGCTGGGCATGTTTCCCGAGGAGCGCTACCGCAGCGGGGACATCTCCCTGCTTCCCGGCGACCGGCTGGTGATCGTCACCGACGGGATGCGCGAACGCAATGCCGCCGACCTGGACCTGGCCGCAGCGCTGCTCGAGATCGCCCACCTGCACCCGCGCGAGGCGGTCCGGGCGCTCTCGGACAAGGTGCTGGCGACGGCCGGCCCGGTGCTGGCCGACGACGCGACCCTGCTCATCATCGACTGGTACGACAGCCACGGGCCACGCCGTACCGCCGCCGGCGCTGACATCGCCCGCGCCAGCACCCGCTGAACCACGCTCAGGACGCCGCCGGGGACGCCGCCTCGGCGTCCTGCACGGTGTCGAAGGATTCGATGACCCGATCCACCGATGTGATCGACAGCACCTTGCGTACCGAAGGCTGGACTCCAGCCAGGCAGAGCCAGCCGTCCCGCGCCCGCATCGCCTTGTAGGCGATCACGAGCGCGCCCAGGCCGCTGGAGTCCATGAACCCGACGGCAGCGAGGTCGACCACCACCACCCGGGTTCCGCTCTCGACCGCCTCCAGCAGCCCGTCCCGCAGACGCGGTGTGGTGCTCATGTCCAGATCGCCGGCGACCTCCACCACCGTGCCGACGCGCCCTCGCCGGGTTGCCAACGCGAAATCCACCACTCCCCCTCACGTGCGCTGCGCCGATCCGCTGTGCGGTGCCTGCTCGCCCCCTACCGTGCCAGATGCCGAGACCGAACGCCTTCCGAAGGTTCCCGATCCGTCGTGGCGGCACGGGTATCGGGGCACCCGGCCGTGGGTATGACAGGGTGATCCGGGCTGGCGACGCACGGGTCTGGAAGGGGGCTGAGCGATGCGGGTGGACATGACTGCGTCGCTCCCGCGCCAGCCGTCGGCGGTGGCCCGAGCCCGGCACATACTCGCCACCCTGCTGAGCCTGACCGACATCGGCGACGACGTTCGCGCCAACCTGGCGGTCCTCATCAGCGAGGCGTGCTCCAACGCGGTGATCCACGCCGATCCCGGCGGCGCCGTCGACCTCACGATCAGCATCGACGACGACGTCTGTGTCCTCGAGGTCGGCAACCGGGGCAGCACCCCGGACGCCGCCAAGCTCGACGCCGACCTTCCCGCGCCGCTGACCATCGGCGGCCGTGGACTACCGCTGATCGCCGCGCTCTCGGACGTGGCCGCGTTCGTCGACGGGCCACCGGACCAGGTGCTGCTGCGCATCACCAAGAACCTCAGCGGGGTACGAGCAGCGCCGTAGCGCCGACCCTCGCGTCGGGTCGCAACCCACTCGACACAGCATTGACATATTTCACTGCCAGATCTAGCGTCGGGGCCGAATCGATTCGGCCGTGGACCGGGTGCTCCGATCGACGGCCGGGCGTGGCGTTCGGGCGTACGACGTGGCCGCCGACGATTCGACGACCCTCTGGTCCCGCTTGGGCGGCGGAACCAGCGGTGCAGACCCATGGCGACGAGCCGGTCGGTCCGTGGGCACACCGCGTCGGGGTTTCGTCCGCGCCGAGCGGCGTCGGCAGCGGTGAGCGGTGGCGTGTCGTGGTCGCCGTGGATCCCCTCACCTATCACTTCGTGCCGATTGGCGGGAGCCCATCATGACAGGACGTAGACCCATCCTCGGTTCTCTTGCGACGGCGGCGCTCGTCGTCGCGACCGTGGGTGCGGCGATAGTGACCGGTGGCGTGAGCACCACCGCGTCGGCCGCGAACGTCGCAGCGGCCGCAGCAACCGCCGGGTGCGGCAAGGCGCCCACGCTGACCAGCGGTCAACGGTCCATCCAGAGCAGCGGTCAGAACCGTAGTTTCATCCTGCGAATCCCTGACAACTACGACCGGAACCACCCGTACCGGCTGATCTTCGGATTCCACTGGAACGGCGGCACCATGAACGACGTCGACGGCGGCGGGTCCGACGGTGCGGCCTGGTCCTACTACGGCCTGCGCCAGCAGGCCAACAACAGCACCATCTTCGTCGCCCCCCAGGGCAACGGAAACGGCTGGGCCAACCCCGGCGGCCAGGACGTCACCTTCGTCGACAACATGATCAGCCTGATCGAGGCCGACCTCTGCGTCGACACGTCGCAACTCTTCGCGCTCGGCTTCAGCTACGGCGGCGGCATGAGCTACTCGCTGGCCTGCTCCCGCGCCAACGTCTTCCGCGCCGTCGCCGTCTACTCCGGCGGCCAGCTCAGCGGTTGCGGCGGCGGCACCCAGCCGATCGCGTACATGGGCATCCACGGCATCGGGGACCCGGTGCTCAACATCTCCGCCGGGCGGTCCCTGCGGGACACGTTCGTGCGGAACAACGGATGCACGGCACAGAGCCCTCCCGAGCCGAGAGCGGGCAGCCTGACCCACATCACCACCACGTACTCCGGCTGCCGGTCCGGCTATCCGGTGGTCTGGGCCGCCTTCGACGGCGGGCACACCCCCGGCCCGGTGGACGGCGGCGGGGACAGCGGCGCGCGGACCTGGACCAAGGGCGAGGTGTGGCGGTTCTTCACGCAGTTCAGCAGCACCGACCCGACGCCGAGCCCGACCGTGTCGCCCACCGGCAACCCGACCACCCCGCCACCGAGCAGCACGTCGGCGGTGCGCAACACCGCCTCCGGCCGCTGCCTGGACGTCAACGGCGCCTCGCAGACGAACGGCTCGGCGGCGATCATCTGGGACTGCCACGGCCAGAGCAACCAGAGCTGGACCTCGACGGCGTCGCAGGAACTGCGGGTGTTCGGCGGCAAGTGTCTCGACGTCAACGGCGCCGCCACGGCGAACGGCAGCTCGGTGATCATCTGGGACTGCAATGGCCAGTCCAACCAGCGGTGGCGGTTCAACTCCGACGGCTCGATCACCGGGGTCGGGTCCGGTCGGTGCCTCGCCCTGGTCAACAACGGGACCGCCAACGGCACCCGCGCCGAGATCCGGGACTGCAGCGGCGCCGCCAACCAGCGGTGGACCCGAAGCTGAGCCCGGCGGTCGCCTCCAGCGCGCAAGGGTAGGGATCGCGCTCGGCGGCGGAACCGTCAGGTTCCGCCGCCGAGCCACTCGGCCGTACTCCGACAGGCCACATTCATCAAATCTTTTTAGGTCTCTGCGCGAAGTCCGTCGATGCAAATGGCGGTAATTGAGCGTAGTAGTGGCATTGACCGGCGATCCATGCGGTGCTTAACATACGACGTCTGCTCATCAACGATCTTCGATCATCGGCCCCAGCGCCTTGCGACAGCTCGACAACCTGCCGTACGGCTTCGGGTGTCGGGACGGTCCGGGAGGCGAATCAGATGTTCGGTAGAGAGAGTCGGCGGCGCGGTGCCGGCGAGGCGGCACGACGCCGGTCATGGCGACACACGCGACGTCCACGTCGGTTAACGGCCGCCCTGGTGGGGGCGCTCGTCGGGGCGGCAGCCGTACTGACCGTCGTCGCCTCCCCCGCTCAGGCGGCGACCGCCATCACGATCAACGGCGGGTCCGGTGGACGGGCGCTCGACGGGATCGGCGCGGTCAGTGGCGGCGGTGGCAACAGCAGACTTCTGATCGACTACCCGGAACCGCAGCGCAGTGACATCCTGGACTACCTGTTCAAGCCGGGCCGTGGCGCTGCGATGCAGCTGCTGAAGACGGAGATCGGCGGCGACACGAACTCGACCTCCGGCGCGGAGCCCAGTCACGAGCACACCCGGGGCAGCATCAACTGCAACCGGGGCTACGAGTGGTGGCTGATGGAGCAGGCGCGGACGCGCAACCCCAACATCGCCCTGGCGGGCCTGGCGTGGGGAGCACCGGGCTGGATCGGCAACGGCAACTTCTGGTCCAACGACTCGATCGAGTACCTGGTCGCCTGGCTGGACTGCGCGGGCACCCACGGGCTGACCATCAACTACCTCGGCGGATGGAACGAGAAGGGCTACAACGCCACCTGGTACAAGAACCTGCGGTCCACCCTGAACTCCCGCGGCTACAGCAACGTCAAGATCGTTGCCTCGGACGACTTCGGCTGGGGCGCCGCCGACGAGTCGCTGCGCGATCCGGCGTTCGCCAACGCCGTACAGGTCTTCGGCAGCCACTACGTCTGCGGCTACCGCAGCGCCCAGAGCAGCTGCCCCAGCTCCAACAACGCGATATCCACCGGCAAGGCGCTCTGGGCCAGCGAGAACGGCTCCGACGACTACAACGCCGGCGCGCAGGCGCTCGCCCGGGGCATCAACCGTGGCTACATCGACGGCAAGATGACCGGCTACATCAACTGGCCCGCCATCGCCGCCATCACCCCCAACATCCCGTGGGCGACCACGGGCGTGGCGGTGGCCCAGCAGCCCTGGTCCGGCGCCTACTCGATCGGCAAGAGCACCTGGGTGATGGCACAGACGACGCAGTTCACCGCCCCGGGCTGGCGCTACCTCGACTCTTCGAGCGGCTACCTCGGCGGCAACCGCAACAACGGCAGCTACGTGTCGCTGAAGTCCACCAACAACAGCGACTACAGCACCATCATCGAGACGATGGACGCCGGATCGGCGCAGACCCTCGACTTCACCGTCACCGGCGGACTGTCCACCGGCACCGTCCACGTCTGGGCCACGAACGTCAGGTCGAACAACAGCGCCGACCACTTCGTGCGGGGCAGCGACCTCACGCCGAGCGGCGGGCGTTTCTCGCTCACCGTCCAGCCCGGCTACGTCTACAGCATCACCACCACCAGCGGGCAGGGCAAGAGCACGGCGACCAGCCCCGCGCAGGGCACCCTGAAGCTGCCGTACAGCGACACGTTCGACAGCTACGACGTCGGGCGTGAGGCCAAGTACCTGATGGACCAGCAGGGTTCGTTCGAGATCGCGGCCTGCGGGGGCGGCCACTCGGGCCGGTGCGTCCGGCAGATGTCGGAGCAGACGCCGATCTTCTGGACGTCCGGCCAGGCCGAGCCGTACACGCTGTTGGGTGACCTGAGCTGGCGTAACTACACGCTCTCCTCCGACGTCATGCTGGAGAAGTCCGGCTACGCGCAGCTCATCGGGCGGGCGAACACGTACAACCACCAGGGGCCGCAGAACCTGAACGGCTACTACTTCCGGGTGACCGACGGTGGCGCGTGGTCGATCCGGAGCAACAACACCAGCGGCAACTGGCGCACGCTGGCCAGCGGGAACACCTCGGCGCTGGGCACCGGGCGCTGGCACACCCTGGCGTTGACGCTCAACGGGAGCACCCTCACGGCGAGCATCGACGGCACCACCGTCGGCACGGCCTCCGACTCGACCTGGGTCGCCGGCCAGATCGGTTACGGCACGGGTCAGGGAGTCAGCGCCCAGTTCGACAACCTCTCCGTCACGCCGGTCGGCAACTCCGGTGAACCGGGTGCGACCGGCACGATCCGGGGCGCGGGCTCCAACCGGTGCCTGGACGTCAACGGCCAGAGCCAGGCCGACGGCGCGGTCGTGCAGATCTGGGACTGCAACAGCGGCGCGAACCAGCAGTGGACGCTCACCAGCAGCAACCAGCTCACCGTCTACGGCAACAAGTGCCTCGACGTGGCCAGCAGCTCGACGGGGAGCCGCGCGCGGATCATGACCTGCAACGGCGGCGGCGGCCAGCAGTGGCGCGTCAACGGCGACGGCACGATCACCGGCGTCGCCTCGGGGCTCTGCCTGGACGTCAACGGCGCGGGCACGGCCAACGGCACCGCCGTGCAGATCTGGACGTGCACCGGCGGCAGCAACCAGCAGTGGATCCGCGGCTGAGCGGGTAGCGGGTCCACGCCAGACCCGTACCCCCGATCGATGGCTCCCGGCCGCTCACCCGAGCGGCCGGGAGTCGCCGTTCGGGCGGACGGCGCGGGCTCCACGTCGGAGAGTGAGGGCGTATCGTGTGCTGGCTGCGCCGCCTCGGGCCGACCCCGGGTGCGGCCGGCGGTGGTCACCCGGGGGAGGTCTGATGGCGCAGTTCCCGAACGCGGACTTCGGCGCGGCGACCGAAGACTTCGTCGCTTCCTGGGCGGCGGGCATCTCCGAGCGGGCCGCCCGTGCGCACGAGTTGTCGGAGCGCGTGGCGGCGATGTCGGCGACCGCCGAGGGCGCGGACGGCGCGGTCCAGGTCACCGTCGCCGCGTCCGGCGCCATGACCGACCTGCGGCTCGACGACCGGGTGCTGCGCTGGCGGGCGGACGAGATCGCCGCCGAGGTGCTGGCCGTGATGCGCCGGGCGCAGGGCCGGTTGACGCCGCAGGTGGCCGAGGCGGCCGCCGAGACCGTCGGCGCCGACTCCGAGACCGCCCGCGCCGTCGTGGGCAGCTACGAGTCGCGCTTCCCGGAGGTGCCCGAGGAGGACGAGCAGGGGTACGGCCCGTGGGGTGACCGTGGGCGCTGAGGCAGCCGGCTTCGAGGTCACCACGGCGGCGGTGAGCACACACGCCCGTTCCGTCGACCGGATCTCCACGGGAATCGGCATCGCACACGACGCGGCCGCGTACGTGCGGATGGGTGCCGACGCGTACGGGCACCTGCCCGTCTGTCAGGCGCTCCCCTTCCTGCTGGACTTCCTCCAGGGCCCGGCCGCCGAGGCGCTCGCGGCGGCGCAGGAGGCGTTGCACAGCGCGGCCAGGGCGCTCGACGAGACGGTGGACGCCTACCACGACACCGACGCGACGATCTCCACCTCCCTCGGGCGGATGCACCGGTGAGCACCGACGTCGCGAACCCGCTGATCGCTGCCCGGCAGGACACCACCACCTCGTACAGCGGCCTCGGGCTCGTCGAGAGCCTGGTCGACCTGCGCAACGGCATCGAGAGCGGCTCCTGGGTCGACCTGACCATCGGCGGCTTCGGTACGTCGATGGAGGTGCTGGCGACCTGCGTCGACCCGATCGGTTCGATCGTCTCGTGGGGGGTGGCCTGGCTCATCGAGCACGTCAAGCCACTCTCCGACGCCCTCGACTGGCTGGCCGGCGACCCGGACCAGATCACCGCGTACGCGCAGACGTGGCACAACGTCTCCCGGCAGGTCAGCGACCAGGCCACCGCCCTGTCCGAGGCGGTCCGGACCGAGATCGCCACCTGGACGGGCCCCGCGTCCGAGGCGTACCGCCGCTACAGCGACCAGCACCTGCGTCATCTCGCCGGCCTGGCGGACGCCACCGATCTGATCGGCACCGTCGTCGAGGGCGCGGGCCTGCTGGTGGCGCTGGTCCGGGAACTGGTCCGGGACCTCATCGCCGACTTCGTCTCGGTCCTCGCCGTCCGGCTGTGGGTGTGGCTCGCCGAGGCCGGCCTGACCCTGGGCGCGGCCACTCCCCTGGTCGCCGCGCAGGTCTCCTCGCTCGTCGCCAAGTGGGCCGCCAAGGTTTCCGGGCTCCTCACGGCGCTGGCCCGCAGCGTCAGCCGCCTGCGGCCAATCCTCTCCAAGCTCGGCGAACTGCTCGACGCCCTGCGCACGGCGTTGCGGGGCCTGCGGCGTACCCCGGGCGGGTCGCGCTCCACCGACATGCCGGCCCCCGGTCCGGGCGCGCGCGGCTACACCGACCCGGCGGGCGGCGGCCAGCCGCCGCCGTGGGCCCGGCAGGACGACTGGCCACCCGACGTCGACCGCGGACCGGGCGGCGGCGGACCGGGCGGCGGCGGGCCAAGCGGCGGCGGACCGGGCGGCGGCGGACCGGGCGGTGGCGGACCGGGCGGTGGCGGGCCGGGCGGTGGCGGGCCGGGCGGTGGCGGGCCGGGCGGTGGCGGTGGCACGTCGCACGACGGTGGCACGTCGCACGACGGTGGCACGTCGCACGACGGTGGCACGTCGCACGGTGGTGAAGAGCCGACGGACCCCGACGGGAATGCCGCGCCGGACTCCGGCTCCAACGCCGATCCGCTGACGCCTGATCACGCGAGCGAGGCCGAGTTGCGGCTGCTCGGCAGAGAGGTACACAGCATGACCGAACTCGACCCCGGCGGACACGTCAACGACGCGTACGAGGTCACGTTCACCGACGGTACGCACGGCGTCTACAAGCCGAACGTGCCGGAGAACGAGTTCGTCCAGGTTCGTTCGTCCATCCCGGAGAACGAGTTGGCCCCGCGTGAGGTCGCCGCCTCGCGCCTGGACGAGGATCTGGGCTTCGGCCTGGTGCCGACGACGGCGCGCTGGGACGGACCGCACGGGGCCGGGTCGATGCAGGAGTTCGTGGAGAACACGACCCCGGGCCGCCCGACCAACGCCTATTCGGCCGTCGAGGGCGAGCGGATGGCGGTCCTCGACTACATCAGCGGCAACACCGACCGGCACATGCTCAACTACCTGACCGGGCCCGACGGCCGGCTGGTCGCCATCGACCACGGTTACTCGTTCCCCGAGTCGAACGCCGAACCGTTGCGCTCGGACTTCGTGACGCAGCAGATGAACCGGCCGCTGAGCCCGGAGACGATGGCCCGGCTCCAGGACACCGACCCGGCGGCGCTGGCCGAGCGGCTGCGCGGCACCGGCCTGAGTGAGCAGGCGCTGTCCGGTGCGATGGACCGCTTCAACGAGATCCGTGCCCGCGGCACGATCACGGGCGAGGCGTGGAACGCCTTCCGCCCGCCGAGCCCGTGGTGAGTGAGCCGCACGCAGTGAACCAGGAGGCAGGAATGACCGAGCAGGCGGCGACCAGGGTGGCGCTGTACACGTTCGCCAAGCACACCAAACATCGGGTGGCCGAGTTCAATTGGCAGCCCGGCCAACCGGTGTCGCTGACCATTCTCGATCCGGAGTGGGGTGCAGTCGCACAGGACTTCTACGACAACGGCGTGCCGGCCGGCGCGCACCGGGTGTCGCCGGAGGCCGGCCCGGAGTTCATGCGCGCGCTGCTGCAACGATTCCGCGCGAGCTACTACAAGTTCGTGGACGAGAGCGACTGATCCGCGCCCTGCCCGGCGGCTTCGCGGCCCTCTTCGTATCCTGGCCGGGGTGAGTGGACCGCGATCCAGCGGTGCAGCGACGGAAGCCGTACCGGAGAGAGGCGACCACAGCATGACGGCGGTACCGAACCAGCGGGCGACCGCCGTACGGTCTTCGGACGCCGGACAGGCGGCGCAGGAGGATCTGCGGGCGCTGTTCGGGCAGTCCATCGCGGTGTTCGCGTCCCTCGGGGGGCCCACGCACGTGGTGGAGGCGGCGAACCCGGCGTTCTTCGCCGCCATCGGTTCCGAACGCGCCCGCACCGGGATCACGGTCGCCGAGCTGCTGCCCGAGTTGGCCGGTCAGGGCTTCCTCGACCTGCTGGACGAGGTCTACCGCACGGGCGAGCCGTACACCGGTCGGGACGCCCGGATCATGCTCGGCGTCGGCCCGTACGCGCGGGAGGCGTTCTTCGACTTCACCTACGAGCCGCGCCGCGACGCCGACGGCACGGTGACCGGGATCCGGGTGATCGGCGTGGAGATCACCCAGGTCAAGCACGCCCAGCGGTTGATGGTCGAGCACCGCGCCCTGCTGGAGCAGATCGCCCGTCAAGCGCCGCTGACCGAGGTGCTGGACGGGATGGCCCGCTGCATCGAGGATCTGACGCCCGAGCAGGTGCTCGTCTCCGTGCTGCTCGCCGACGAGGACGGCCGGCACCTGCGCCACGGCGCCGCGCCGAGCCTGCCCGAGTTCTACAACCAGGCCATCGACGGGATCGCCACCGGCGAGGGTGTCGGCTCGTGCGGCACCGCCGCCTACCGGCGGGAGCCGGTCATCGTCACCGACATCGCCACCGACCCCTTCTGGGCGGACTTCCGGGAGCTGGCGGAGCGGGCCGGTCTCGCCGCCTGCTGGTCGATGCCGATCCTGGCCCGCGACGGCGGCCTGTTGGGCACCTTCGCCATGTACCACCGCACGCCGCGCGTCCCGCAGGACACCGACCTGGCCCTGGCCCGGGTCTTCGCCGACACGGCGGCCCTGGCCATCGAGCGTCACCACGTCGAGCAGGCGAAGACGGCCGCCGAGGCCCGCGCCAGGGCGGCCCACGAGGAGCTGGCGAAGGCGGTGCGCGCGGAGCGGCAGTTGCGCGCCGAGGCGGAGCAGCGTGCGGCCGCCGCCGCGGAGCTCACCGAGCGGATGCGTAACGCCGCGGCCGCCCAGGCCGCCCGACCGCATCCGGAGCACTGCCAGCTCGGCGGGGTCCAGGGCTGCTCCGCACCCGCCAGGATCAAGATCGCCGATTCGTGGGGCGACTCGGCCTGGGGCTGCGACACGCACGTGGAGGAGGCCATCCTCAACGTGCGGTCGGTGTTCATCGCCAACGAGGAACTCGGCGGCCTCGCCGCGTACGTCAACCGCTGACCGCCCCGGCGCGACGGCCGGTCAGGCCGCGACGGCCGCCCGGACGTCGTCGTCGGCCTCGCGCAGCCGTGCCGCGGCCTCCTCAGCGGTGCAGTGCGCGAGCAGCAGCACGATGGCCGTCTTGGCATGGCCGTGCGCCGCGGCCAGCGCCTCCGCGGCCGTGTCGAGATCGGTGTCGGCGGCCTCGGCGACGATGCGACGCGCCCGGTCGACGAGCTTGGCGTTGGTGGCGTTCATGTCCACCATCAGGTTGCCGTAGACCTTGCCGAGCCGGGCCATCGTGGCGGTCGAGAGCATGTTGCAGACGAGCTTCTCGGCGGTGCCGGCCTTGAGCCGGGTCGAGCCGGTGAGCACCTCGGGGCCGGTGGGCACCTCGATGGCGACGTCGGCGTGCCGGCTGATCACCGCGTCGGTGTTGCAGGCGACGGAGACGGTGCTCGCCCCCCGCGCGCGGGCGTGCGCCAACCCACCCACCACATACGGGGTACGACCGCTGGCCGCGAGCCCCACCACCGTGTCGCGGTCGCTGACCCCGATCGCGTCGAGATCGGCGACGGCACGGTCCGGGTCGTCCTCCGCGCCCTCGACGGCGACGCCGAACGCTCCCGCCCCGCCGGCGAGCAGACCGACGACCCGCTCGGGCGACGTACCGAAGGTCGGTGGGCACTCGACGGCGTCGAGCATGCCGATCCGGCCGCTGGTGCCGGCGCCCAGGTAGATCAACCGACCGCCTCGGCGCAGCGAGGCCACGACGACGTCGACGGCGGCCGCGATGTCCGGCACGGCCCGGCGGACGGCGTCCGCGACCGTGTGGTCCTCGTCGTTCATGGCGAGGAGCATCTCGGTGGGCGACATGCGGTCGAGGTCGGTGGTGTTGTCGTTGCGGGTCTCGGTGCCGAGGGTGCTGAGGTCCACGGGGTGTTCGTTCCTCTCGCTGGTGACTCAGTCGCCGACCGGGCGAGTGCTCCCTGACCAGTTCGGCGACGCGCGCCAGATCGTTGAGAATCCGCCGGCAACGCACCGTTTGGGCCTCGCGTCCGCCCCGTATCGGCAGGCTGAGACCACAGCGTAACCAGACCGGACGGGCACTGGCAAAAAGTTTCGGGTTAGTGTGGGCCAACGTCACTTATTGACAACCCCGCTGGTTGGGAGTGAACCGTGCGTCAACTCGACCTTGTCGTGATCGTGCTGTACCTCGTGGTGATCGCCGCCGTCGGACTACGCCTGTCCGGTAAACAGAAGTCGTCCAAGGACTACTTCGTGGGCGAGGGAAAACTGCCCTGGTGGACCGTCTCGTTCTCCGTGGTCGCCACCGAGACCAGTGTCCTGACGGTGATCAGCGTGCCCGGCGGCGCGTACAGCAGTCAGGGCTTCGGCAACGTCGAACTGGCCCTCGGCTACGTGATCGGCCGCGTGATCGTGGCCGCGGTGCTCATCCCGCTCTACAAGCGGGGTGGCTTCGTCAGCGCCTACCAGTACCTCGGTGAGCGGTTCGGCCTGAAACTCCAGGGCCTGGCGTCGATCACCTTCGTCTTCACCCGCCTGCTCGCCGAGGGCGTACGACTGTTCGCCTCGGCCATCCCGATCAAGCTGCTCCTCGACGAGTTCGGGCTGAACGTCGGCTACCAGGCGATCATCATCGTGCTGACACTGATCACGGTGGTCTACACCTACCTCGGTGGCATCAAGGCGGTCATCTGGACCGACGCCATCCAGATGGGCCTCTACCTCGGCGGGGCGATCCTGGCCGTCGCGGTGCTCAGCCACGCCATCGGGTTCGACGGCTACTCGCAGGCGTTGGACGCCGGCAAGTTCCAGCTCTTCGACACCAACTTCGACCTCGCGCACGTGCTCACCAGCCCGTTCGCGCTGCCGACCGCGATCATCGGTGGCGCCATCTTCGCGATGGCCAGCCACGGGTCGGACCAGCTCATCGTCCAGCGCATCCTGTCGACCCGCACGCTGCGCGAGGGCCAGTTGGCGATGGTCTCCTCGGGCATCTTCGTGGTCATCCAGTTCGCGGCGTTCTCGCTGGTCGGCGCGCTGCTCTGGTCGTACAACAAGGGCCAGACCTTCAAGGAGCTGGGCCTGAACAGCACCGACAACCTGTACCCGAACTTCATCCTGCACGCCCTGCCGGTGGGCATCTCGGGCCTGCTGGTCGCCGGCATCCTCGGCGCGGCGATGGGGTCGCTGTCGTCGGCGCTGAACTCGATGTCGAACTCCACGGTCGCCGACTTCATCCACAGCTTCTTCAAGAAGGTCCCGTCGGACGACGCCATGCTCCGGCTCGCCCGGGTGATGACCCTGGTCTGGGCGGTGCTGATGGCGATCTTCGCCTGCGCGTTCAGCTCCAGCACCGGAAACGTCTACCTGACCGGTCTGACCATCGCCGGCTACACCTACGGAGCGCTGCTCGGCGCGTTCCTGCTCGGCCGCCTCGTGAAGCGGGCCAACCAGGTCGACGCGGTGATCGCGTTCCTCGTCACGATCGCGGTGATGACGTACATCGTCCGCTACGTCAAGATCGATGTGACGACGGCCGGCACCACCACCGCGACCGCCATCGCCGCCCAGTGGCTGGTGCCGATCGGCGTCCTGATCACCCTGGCCGTCGGCGTGGTGTCGAGCTGGTTCCACCCGGCCCCGACGCCGTACGACCACAGCCGCGTCGACGATGACGACGAGACGACGGCGGCACCCGTGGGCCGGGCATGAAGGAGACCGCCATGCGCGTGATCGGCCTGATGTCCGGCACCTCGTACGACGGCATCGAAGCCGCCGCCGCGGAGTTCGAGCTGACCGGCGACACCCTGCGGATGCGCCCGCTGGGCCGGCTCAGCCACCCGTACCCGGACGAGCTGCGGGCCCGGATCGCCGCCGCCCTGCCACCCGCGCCGACCACCACCGAGGCGATCTGCGTGCTGGACACCGGCATCGGCCAGGCGTTCGCCGCAGCCGGCACGCGAGCCCTCGCCGAGCTGTGCGAGGGGCGGGCCGACCTGGTCGTCTCACACGGCCAGACCATGCACCACTGGGTCGAGGACGGCACGGTCCGGGGCACCCTGCAACTGGGTCAGCCGGCCTGGATCGCCGAGGCCACCGGACTTCCGGTCGTGGCCGATCTGCGCAGCCGCGACGTCGCGGCCGGCGGCCAGGGCGCACCGCTCGTCGCCCTCTTCGACACGCTGCTGCTGCGCGGTCTGCCGGGCATCCCGGCCGCCCTCAACCTGGGCGGGATCGCCAACATCACGGTCGTCGCAGCGGACGCCGACCCTCTCGCGTTCGACACCGGACCGGCCAACGCGCTTCTCGACGCCGCCGTACGCCACTTCAGCGGCGGCGTCGAGGAGTACGACCGGGACGGGCGCGGGGCAGCCGCCGGGCAGGTGAGCCCGGCGCTGCTGCGGCGGCTGCTCGACGAGCCGTACTACCGGCTGCCCGGCCCGAAGAGCACCGGCAAGGAGCTGTTCCACCTGCCGTACCTGCTCGCCGCCCTGGCCGACGTGCCCACCCCGGATTCGCGGGACGTGCTGGCCACGCTCACCCGGCTGACGGCGGTCACGGTGGCCGACGCCTGCCGCGCGCACGGCGTCACCCGGCTCGTGGTCTCCGGCGGCGGGGCGCACAACCCCACGCTGATGGGCATGCTCGTCGACGAGCTGCCGGGCGTCGACCTGACGTCCAGCGACGAGGTGGGTGTCCCGTCGGACGCCAAGGAGGCGCTGGCGTTCGCGCTGCTGGGCTACCTGACCGTGCACGGGCTGCCGGGCACCCTGCCTTCGGGCACCGGCGCGCGGCACGCTTCGGTGCTCGGCAGCATCACCCCCGGCCGCGAGCCGCTGCGGCTACCCGCGCCGGGCGGCACCGCCCCGACCAGGCTGCTGATCGTCGCGTCCGACTGACCGCCCCCGCACGGGAGGATCCGCCCATGAGCACCGTCGTACCCGCGCCGACCGCCGCCGGCGTCCGCGCCCGCGAGGTCGCCGACCTGCTGCGCTCCCGCCTCGACGACCCGAGCCGGGCCAGCGCCGAGCTGCCCCGGCGGCTCGCGGCGGCGCACGACGCCTCGCCGTACCTGTTCGAGCCGCAGGCGGTGGTCCGCGCCGCCTCGGCGGCCGAGGTGGGCGCGCTGATGGCCGGCGCCCGCGAGGCCGGGGTGCCGCTGACCCTGCGCGGCGGCGGCACCAGCCTCGCCGGGCAGGCCGGCGGCGCGGGGGTCCTGGTCGACGTGCGCACCGACTGGCGCGACGCGGAGGTCCTCGACGACGGGCGGCGCATCCGGCTCCAGCCAGGGCTGACGATCCGGCAGGCCAACGCCCGGCTGGCCCGCTACGGCCGGCGGCTCGGCCCGGACCCGGCCAGCGAGGCCGCCTGCACGGTGGGCGGCATGGTGGCCAACAACTCCAGCGGGATGACCTGCGGTACCACCGACAACGCGTACCGCACGATGGAGTCGCTACGTTTCGTGCTGCCGTCCGGCACGGTCGTCGACTCCGCCGCCCGCGACGCCGACGAGCGGCTGCGGGCCGCCGAACCCGAGCTGCACGCCGGGCTGCTGCGGCTGCGCGACCGGGTGCGGTCCGACCCCGGCTCGCGGGCCACCGTCGAGCGGCTGTTCGCGATGAAGAACACCATGGGGTACGGACTGAACTCGCTGCTCGACCACAGCAGCCCGGTCGACATGCTCGCCCACCTGATGATCGGCAGCGAGGGCACCCTCGGCTTCGTGGCCGAGGCCGTCTTCCGCACCGTCGAGATCCACCCCCATGCCGCCACCGGGCTGCTCATCCTGCCCGGTCTCACCGACGCCACCGACGCGCTGCCCGCCCTGCTCGCCGCCGGCGCGCGTACCGCCGAGCTGCTGGACGCGGCCGCGCTGCGGGTCAGCCAGCGCGACCCCGGCGCGAGCGCGACCCTGCGCGGGATGACCGTCACCGGTCACGCGGCGCTGCTGGTGGAGTTCGCCGAGGACAGCGCGGAGCACCTGGCCGCGACGCTCGCCGACGCCCGGCGAGTGCTCGACCGGCTGCCGGCCGTCACCGGCACCGAGCTGACCCGTGACCCGCGCGAGCGGGCCAAGCTCTGGCACCTGCGCAAGGGCCTCTACACGGCGGTCGCCGGGGCCCGACCACCCGGCACCACGGCCCTGCTGGAGGACATCGCGGTGCCGATGCCCCGCCTGACCGGCACCTGCGACGGCCTGATCGACCTGTTCGAGCGGCACGGGTACGCCGACGCGGTGATCTTCGGACACGCGCGCGACGGCAACCTGCACTTCATGCTCACCCAGTCCTTCGACACGCCGGCCGAGATCGACCGCTACGCGCGGTTCACCGACGACATGGTCGACCTCGTGCTCGCCGAGGGCGGCACCCTCAAGGCCGAACACGGCACCGGCCGGGCCATGGCGCCCTTCGTCCGCCGGCAGTACGGCGACGAGCTGTACGACGTCATGCGCGAACTGAAGCGGCTGTGCGACCCGAGCGGCCTGCTCAACCCGGGCGTGCTGCTCAACGACGACCCGAGCGTGCACCTGCGGCAGCTCAAAGCCGTCCCGACGGTCGACGAGGAGTTGGACGCCTGCGTGGAGTGCGGCTACTGCGAGCCGGTCTGCCCCACCGCCGACGTCACCACCACGCCCCGGCAGCGCATCGTGCTGCAACGGCAGATCGCCCTCGCCACCGCCGCCGGTGACGAGGAGCGCCGCCGGGAGTTGACCGACGACTACGCGTACGCGGCGGTGGACACCTGCGCCGCCGACAGCCTCTGCGTCACCGCCTGCCCGGTCGGCATCGACACCGGAGCCGCGATGAAGCGGCTGCGCGCCGAGCGGCACAGCCCGCGCGCGCAGCGCACCGCAGCCGGTGTGGCGCGGCACTGGAAGGCCGCCGTGACCGGTGTCCGGGTCGGGCTGAACGCCGCGCACGTCACCCCGACGCCGGTGGTCCGCGCCGCTACCGGGGTGATCCGGTCCCTCGGTGGCACCGAACTCGTACCACAGTGGAGCGACGACATCCCCCGGGCCGGCGCGTCCCGTCCGACGCCGCGCAGCGCGCCGGACGCCCAGGCGGTGTTCTTCGCGGCCTGCATCGGCAGCGTCTTCGCGGCCCAGGACGGTCCGTCCGGCGGCTCGGCGGCGGCGTTCCTGCGCCTGTGTGACCTGGCCGGGGTGCCGGTGGTCGTACCGGCCGGCACGGCGGGTCTGTGCTGCGGGACGCCCTGGCAGTCCAAGGGCTACCCGGCCGGGCACCGCGAGATGGCCGAGCGCACCCTGGCCGTGCTCTGGGCCGCCAGCGACCACGGCCGGCTGCCCGTCGTGTGCGACGCGTCGTCCTGTACCCACGGTCTCGCCCAGTTGACCGCCGCGCTCGCCGAGGAAGACCGGGCGCGGTACGCCGGGCTGCGCTTCGTCGACAGTGTCACCTTCACCGCGCGGCACCTGCTGCCGGCGCTGCCCGAGCCCCGGCGACTCGGTTCGCTCGCGCTGCACCCCACCTGCTCGACCGTGCACCTCGACGGCGTCGACGACCTGCACACGGTGGCTCGGGCGGTCGCCGACACGGTGACCGTGCCGGACAGTTGGGGCTGCTGCGCCTTCGCGGGTGACCGGGGACTGCTGCACCCCGAGGTCACCGCCGGCGCGACCGCGGCCCAGGCCGCCGAGGTCAACGAGCGCCCGCACGACGCGTACGCCTCCTGCAACCGCACCTGCGAGATGGGCATGAGTCGGGCCACCGGACAGCCGTACCGGCACGTGCTGGAGGTGCTCGCCGAGGCGGTCGAGCCGCCGGCCTAGCCGCCGGCCGCCGACGTCCGGGCGGTGTCCGCGCGGCGCAGCAGTGCGGCGGCGAGCAGACCACCGGCCAGCACCGCGGCCGCGCCGACCAGTTGCCCGGTCTCCAGCGCGGAGGCGAAGGCGCTGGTCACGGCCGCCCGCTGCGGTCCCTCCCCCGCGGCGGCGAGCGCCGCCGGGAACGAGTCCGCGCCGGCCAGCGCGGCGGGCAGCAGCGCCGCGAACCGAGCGTTCAGGACCGCGCCGAGTACGGCGATGCCGAGGCTGCTGCCGACCTCGGTCATGGTCCCGTCCACTCCGGCGCCGGCGCCGGCCTTCTCGGCCGGGATCGCGCTCATCACCGCCTCCACGATCGCCGGGTTGGCCAGCGCGCAGCCGACGCCCATGACGAGCAGGCCAGCGAGCAGCACCCCGTACCCGTCGTCCGACCGGAGGGTCACCGCCGCGAGGCCGGCCGCGAGCAGGGTCATGCCGACGGCGATGGCGGCGGCCAGCCCGAGACGACGGATCACGGCGGCCGCTACCCCGCTGACGTTGAGCAGCACGATGGACAGCGCGAAGGGGGCCATGCGCAGGCCCGCCTCCCAGGCCGGATAGCCACGGACGAACTGGAGGTGCTGGGTCAGCAGGAACAGCGCGCCGGTCGCCCCGAAGGTGACCAGGACGACCCCGGACACCGCGCCGACGAACTGCCGGTTCCGGAAGAAGTGCAGGTCCAGCATAGGGTGGGCGATCCGCCGCTCCCAGCGGACGAACCAGCCGAGCAGGAGTACGCCGGCACCCGCCGTACCGACCACCTCGGTCGAGGCCCAACCCCGCTCCGGCCCGGCGATGATCGCGAAGACGACCGCGGTCAGCCCCGCGGTGGAGAGCGTCGCGCCCCACCCGTCGAGCCGGCCCCCGGTCGTGCCACGGGACTCGGGAACGAGCGCCCGCCCGACGAGCAGGCAGACCAGCACGATGGGGACGTTCAGCAGGAAGATGGCACCCCACGGCAGGTGGGCCAGGATGGTGCCACCGATCGGCGGCCCGACCGCGAAGCCGAACGCGCTGGTGGCGGCCCAGATGCCGATGGCGCGGGAGCGTTCGGGCCCGTCGAAGACCTGCATCGCCACCGCGAGCGTCGACGTGACCAGCAGCGCCCCGCCGACGCCCATCCCCGCCCGTGCGGCGATCAACTGACCGCTGCTGCTCGCGAGGCCCGCCGCCAGCGAGCCGAGTCCGAACAGGACGAGCCCGGCGAGCAGCATCCGGCGTCGCCCGTACCGGTCCGCGGCCGCGCCGGCCGTGAGCAGCAGCCCCGACAGGGCCAGGGCGTACGCGTTGATCATCCACTGCGCGTCGGCGGTGCTGGCGCCCAGCTCGCTGGTGAGCACGGGCACCGCCACGGTCAGCACCGTGTTGTCCAGCACCACGACGAGCTGGGCGACGCAGAGCACGGCCAGGACGAGCCAGCGGTGTGGTGGTCGGGCCGACGCCGTGGGAGCGGCGACCGGCTGGGTGAGCGTCACACCGCCGCCCGTACGCCGGCCGACCTGCGCTCGGTCGCCGGGTCGGAGGCGGCGTGGGGTGTGCGCGGGAACCGACGCTGGTGCGCCAGACCGAGGGCGACCCCGGCGGCCACCAGCACGACGGCGGCGACCGCCACCGGCGGGTAGCCGACCCGGTCCGCGGCCGCCAGGCCCAGCGAGGAGGCGACGAACGAGCACACCAGGCCGAACGACGACAGGACGGTGAAATCGGTGCCACCGGTTCCCGGCCGTGAATAGTCCATGTTGACCGTGTAGAGCACGACGTTGGCGATCGTGTAGGCCACCATGAAGCAGCAGAGCGCGATGACGGTCCCGCCCAGCGGGGCACGGCCGTTCAGCAACGGCAGCAGCATCGTCGTCGACACCACGAGGGCCACCCCGCCCGCCACGAGCATCGGGCCGCGACCGAACCGGCCGACGCCGACCCCGGCGACCAGCCCGGCCACGATGGCCGGCGCGCTGGTCACCACACCGGTCACCACCCCGATCCGGCCCAACGACCATCCCGCGTCCACCAGGGCGGGCGTGACCAGCGCGTACGCCATGCCCGCGCCGACGTAGACCAGTGGCACGACGCCGAAGGTCCACCGCCGGCAGCCGGGCTGGCCGAACACCGACAGCAGCGCCCGGTAGGCGGTACCGACGCGGTCGACCCGATCGGTACGGGCCGGCTCGGCGAACCGCCACACCACCAGCAGCCCGACCGCGGTCATCGCGGCCAGCAGGCCGACCGCCGGCACCCAGCCGAACCGGTCGTAGACCAGTACGCAGGCGCCGCCGCCGAGCAGGTTGCCGAGGTAGCTCGCCGCCACCTGGATGCCGTTGCCGGTCCCCCGGTCCGCCTCGTGGAGCATCCGCACGGCGACGGCGTCCACGGCGATGTCCTGGGTGGCGGAGAAGAAGACGTACGCGGCGCAGATCGCGATGACCGGACCGAGCGCGTCGGCCGGACGGGGAAACGGCAGCAGGGCCAGCAGGGCCAACACCAGGGCGCTCTGGAGGACGAGCAGCCAGGATCGGTAGTGGCCGTGCCGACGGGAGCCGTACCGGTCGAGGATCGGCGCCCAGAGGAACTTGACGGGCCAGATCACGCCGACGACCTGGAGCAGCGCGAGGGTGTCCAGCGAGGTGCCGCCGTCGCGCAGGATGGCGGTCAGTCCGACGGTGATGAAGCCGATGCCGAGGTACTGCGTGACGTACAGCGCGGTGAGGGTGCCGAGCCGGCCTCTCACGGGGCTCTCCAGTAGCCGAGCGAGGTCAGCCGATCCTTGTCCACGCCCAGCGTCCGGCGGATGTGCCGGGTGATGCCCCGGGTGGTGGCCGCCTCGCAGGCGACCCAGTAGTGGGCCGCGTCGTTGGCCGGCAGATCGGAGCGGACGGTGTCGACGAGGTGCTGGCCGTCGGCGTCCCGGGGCACCCAGGTCACGTCGTGGTGCGCCCGGGCGCGCGGCGCGAGGGCCTTCTCGCCCTCGTGGGCGTACTCGAGCCAGATCGTCGCCGGGATGTCGGCGCCGGCGTCGAGCAGGCTGTTGACCGCCGGCAGGGAGGCCGCGTCGCCGACGAGGTAGAGGTGCTCCGGCGCGGGGTCGGGCAGTGCGAAGGCACTGCCCTGCACGGTGGCGACGATGGTGTCGCCCACCCGCGCCGAGGTCGCCCAGCGGGCGGCGCAGCCATCGTGGATGGCGAATTCGAGGCTGAACCGGCCGGTGGCCGGGTCGGGGTCGACGAGCGTGTACGCCCGCTGGTGCGCCCGCCCGTCGTTGTCGAACCACAGTCGGACCCACATCGTGGGGTGGACGCCGCACGCCGCCAGCAGGCCGCCGTCGTCCAGGAGCAGCCGCTGGTAGTGCCCGTCCACCGACTCGGTGGCCCGCACCGTCAACTGAAAGTCCCGGCCTCCCATGGCCTTGAGGACCAGGGCTTCCCAGTTCCGCTTCACGCACCCCTCCAGGTAAGGCGAGCCTTCGTTAGGGCAGGCTAACCTACCTTCGCCGCAGGCGGAACGCGCGTCCCCCTCGCGCCACCCCAGCCCGCAGCAGCAAAGGAGCACGACATGACATACCAGGAGAAGATCACCGGCCTCGGCGAGTTCACGCTGACACCCGTGGCGCCCGACCGGGACGCGGCACTCCTGCACCGCTGGGTCACGCTGCCCCGAAACTCGTTCTGGGGCATGGGGACACACACCCTCGACCAGGTCCGCGAGATCTACACCTTCGTCGACGGCCTGCCCACGCACCACGCGTACCTGATCCGCGTCGACGGGGAGCCGGTCGGCCTGTTCCAGACCTACCAGCCCGAGGCGGACCCGGTCGGCGAGCGGTACGCCGTACAGCCCGGCGACATCGGGATGCACCTGCTGCTCAGCCCGGCCCGGCACCTCGCCCGTGGTCTCACCGACGCGGTCGGTCCGGCCCTGGCGCGGTTCCTGTTCCGCGACCCGGCCGCGCGGCGGATCGTCGTCGAGCCGGACGTCCGCAACCACCTCGCGCTGCGCCGCCTGGAGATCGAGGGGTTCACCTTCGACGCCGAGATCGACATGCCGGACAAGCGCGCCCAGCTCGCGTTCCTCACCCGGTCCCGCTTCGAGGCCGACCACCCGGCCGGCTGACCACCGGATCAGCGATTCGCGCTGAGGAAGCCGATCAGCGTCGCGGCCCACCAGCCGAGCTGGGAGGTGAGGGCGGCGGCGACGCCGGGCAGCAGAGCGGACCAGCGCGGGCCGTCCTGGACCGCGACGAGTCGATCCCGTACCCGGCCGAGGAAGAGCCCGTTGACGCCGACCACGAGCACCGCGACCAGCTTGACCCACACCAGCGCGGAGGACGTGTCCGGTCCCAACGCCGCGCCGCTGACCACCAGACCGACGAGGCCCAGCCAGATGAGCGGGTGAGCCGCCCGTGCCGCGTTCAGCACGGCGTCGAGCGGTTCGCGACGCAACAGCCAGCGCAGGCTGAACCAGTCCACCGTCAACACCGCGCCGAAGCCCACCACCAGGCAGGTCAGGTGGCAGAAGAGGGCGAGCATCCGCCCGCCCGGGGAGAGGGTGACGTGCGGCGCGGCGAGGATCGCGAGCAGCCACCCCAGGCCCACCAGCGCGCTCGCCCGAACCAGGGTGGCGTGACCCGTGGCACGGCGGTGCCCACCGCGCCAACCCGCCGTCGGTGTGGTCGCGGCACCCGGGCGGGGTGACCCTGCCCCACCGGTACGACCTCGCCGGACGCTGTCCGCGTACCCGGTCGTCGCGGCACGATGGGCAGCCCGCGACACCCGCGCCGGACCGCCGACGGTGTCGTACAGGTCAGTGGTCCGCATCGCCGGTCGAGCCGGGACGACCCGCCAGAGCGCTCAGCTCGGCGGCCCGCGTCGTCTGGATCCGGCCGGCGAGCGCCCGCACCTCCGGGCTGCCCCCGGCGTTCTGCTCGCCCCGGCACAGCACCACCGTCTGCTCAAGATGCGCCCGGAGCAGACCCACGGCCCGGGACGGCACCTCGGCGTCGGGGGCGGCGCGTAGCTCGGTGAGGCGGTCGTCCGTCACCATGCCGGGCATCTGGTGCCCCTCGTGGATGTTCTGTTCGGGGACGTTGCCGGCGGCCAGCAGACTCCGCAGCTCCGACGCCTCGGCCCGGTGTGCCGTCCGGATGTCACCGAGGATGGCGCGCAGCGCGGGGTCGGTCGCCGACGGACGGGTGTCGAGATGGTCGATCAGCGCGAGGACACCCTCGTCCATCGGGAGCAGCAGTTGGATGAAGGCGTCGTCGGTGCCGTTGAGCAGCACCGACGCGGCCGGCGCGGGAGTTGACGACGCGGGCGCGGCGGGTTGGTCCGGGCGGCTCGCGTTCCAGGTCAGACCGACGGCCAACGTCGTCGCGGCCAGGGTCACGGCGACGCCGGCGATCCGCCAGGCGGGGGTCTTGAGCGCGGAACCGGTCATCAGCGCGCCGCCTGGAACGCGCGGCCGACAGCCGTCGCCTTGGAACCGTCGCTGAACAACCCGGACTTGTCCTTGTCGGTCGCGGGCAGGCCGAACCAGGCGTACCGCTGCACGTAGGAGAGCTGGCCGAGCATGCTGGTGGCCGCGGTGAGGAAGGCGGCCTGCTGCTCCTGACTGGGGAACACCTGACGCCCGCCGTCGTAGCGGATCAGCGCGAACTCGGTCAGCCAGATCGGCTTCTTGTACCGCTGGTAGACGGCTTGCAGGTACTGCCGGAGCTGGTTCACGGCCGCGGCCGTCGTGAAGTCGCCCCCGTACCAGTGCAGGGCGATGAAGTCGACGCGGTGGCCCCGGGCCTCGGCGCCGGCCATGAACCTGCCCAGCCAACCCTGCGGATCCGCCCCGCCCCAGGCGACCGCCGGACTGCTCAGTTTGCTGCCGGTCGCCATCAGTTGCGGCCACAGGTCCAGTGCCTGGTCGACGGTCATGTTGGCCTGCTCGGGCAGGTCCGGCTCGTTGAAGCCGAGCAGGTAGGGCCCGGCCGCCCGGGCCCGGGCCAGCTCTCCGGCGTTGACGTTCTCCGCGCTGCGGATCATGGGAACGAACGCCGCGCCCTTGGGAGTGGTGATGCCGGGATGCTGGGTGCCCCAGGTGTAGTACCAACCGGCCTTCGAGTTGGCCAACGCCTGACTCGCGCCCGCGAAGTTCCACACCCCCACGCCCTTGCGCGCGGAGCTGACCGCCGGTACGACCGGCGCCTTCGAGGGCGACGGACGGACGCTCGGCGACGGCGCCTTGCTCGGCGAGGCGACGACGGTGGGCGAGGCGGGCGGCGCCGCCGCCCAGGAGGGCGTGGCCTGCGGCGCGGCGGCCGGATCAGCCGGCAGGAGCACCACCAACGCGGTGACCGCGGTGACCGCCACCGCCACCGAAGCCGCGAGGGACGGCAGCAGGCCACTTGGCGCGTGCGCCGCCAGGCCGGCAACGTTCGACGACGGCCCGACGGTCGGTGCGACGGCCATGGGCGCGGTCGCCTGCGGGAGGTGGGCGCTGAGGCCGGCCGGCAGCGGCAGCAGCGACATCCCCGCGAGCAGCCGGTCGATCGGCAGGAAGGCGGCGCCCAGGTGACCGCAGAACGCACAGTCCCGGACGTGTCGGCCCAACCGCTTGCGCCACAGCGGGCTCGGGTTGCCGTCCCACTCGGCCGTCACGGCGTGCAGGTCCGGGCACCCGGGTCGTTCGTGCAGCGCGCGGACGACCCCGCGAGCGCTCTGGATCTGCTCCTTCATCCGGTGGATGCGGACCGCGACGTGCCCCGGCGACAGATTCGCCGCCTCGGCGATCTCGGTACGCGTCAGCTCGCCGGTCTCCTCCAACCACCACAGCGACAGCAGTTCCTGGTCGTCCGGATCGAGCCACCGGGTGGCCTCGGCGACCTCACGTCGCTGGTCGGTGAGGCCGAGCCGGAGGATCGTCATCCCGGCGAAGTCGGAGGCGGGGTCGGGCACGTTGTGGATCGCGTCCAGCCCGGCGTCCCGGTTGAGGGCGAGGCGTCGGCGCTGGTCCCAGTCGCGTACCTGCCGGATGGTGATCGCCACCAGCCAGGACCGGTACGCCTCCGGGTCGTTGAGGGTGGGCAGGTGCCGGATCACCCGTACCAGAGTCTCCTGGACGACGTCGTCGACGTCGGCGTGACCGCGCAGCGCGCGCCCGACGATGTTGTAGACCAGCGGAAGCGAGGCCGCCACGAGGTCGTCTAGAGCGCGCCGGTCGCCCTGTCGCGCCGCGACGACCAACCCGGGATCGGCAACTGCCCGACCGGCTGACGACATGGGTTCCACTCCTTGTGCGCTCGGTCCGAACAGCGCCTGTGCGCGCTGACCGCCTCCTGATCGGAGACGAGCGGTGGCAGGTCAGATTACGGTTTTCTGCTCGGACCGGACACCGGCCGCGGCCGTCGGGCGTGAGCTGTCCGACTCACCCTGCCGGGTCCGGCCGACACCGTTACGGTCGAGGCTGCGGTAAGCGGGTGCGGTGCGCAAGGACGGGGACGGGACATGACGATTCAGATCGATCTTGCCGGTAGGACCGCGCTGGTCACCGGCTCGACCCAGGGCATCGGCGCGGCCATCACGGTCGGGCTCGCCCGGGCGGGGGCGCGGGTGGCCGTGAACGGCCGTACCGCCGCCAGCGTGCGGCGCGCGGCGAAGGCGCTACGCGACGAGGTCCCCGGCGCGGAGGTCGTCGAGGTGGACGCGGACGTGTCGACCGACGAGGGTGCGGCTCGCACGCTCGACCTGCTGCCCAGCGTCGACATCCTGGTCAACAACCTCGGCATCTTCGGACCGACCGAGCCGTTGGAGATCTCGGACGACGAGTGGCGTCGCTACTTCGAGGTGAACGTGCTGGCCGGTGTCCGGCTGACCCGCGCCTACCTGCCGGCGATGATGGACCGCGGTTGGGGACGGGTGCAGTACATCGCCAGTGACTCGGCCGTCGTCATCCCCGCCGAAATGATCCACTACGGCGTCTCGAAGACCGCCCTGCTCGGCGTCTCGCGCGGGTTCGCGAAGGCCGCGGCCGGCACCGGCGTGACCGTCAACTCGGTGCTCGCCGGGCCGACCCACACCGGCGGCGTGGAGGACCTCGTCGCCGATCTGGTGGGCGACAGCCTCCCGTGGGATGAGGCCCAGCGGGAGTTCATGCGGCTGCACCGGCCGCAGTCGCTGCTCCAGCGGCTCATCGAGCCGGAGGAGATCGCCAACATGGTCACGTACCTCGCCTCTCCGCTCGCCTCGGCGACGACGGGCGCTGCGGTCCGGGTCGACGGCGGCTACGTCGACGCCATCGTGCCGTAACGCGGCTAGAGCTGGATGACGTGGCCCACCCGTGGGGGCGTACGACCGGCGAGGACGTCGAGCCAGGCGTCCCGCAGCGCCTCCGGACCGTGGCCGACCCGCACGTCGAGCCATCCGCTCACCTTCGGGACGAACCGCTGCCAGGCGTCGGTGAACCGCGCGTCGAGGCCGTCGCGCCCCCAGTCCCTACCGCGCTTGCGCATCTGCACGGGCGCGAAGAAGACCTCTCCGGCGGCGTCGGCGTTGGGCGTCTGGGTGGTGAGCCCGACGGCGATGTCCCGGACGAGCCGGTCGCCGAGGTGTTCGCGGAGCGCGGCCCGGGTCGCGGGCCCGCCGGACAGGTCGAGGTACGCGGTGTCGACCACGTCGAGGGTGTCGATCGCGTCGTACGGGACGACGTCGTCGTAGCAGCCCAGTGACCGCGTGAACGCGACGTTGCCGGGCGAGGTGAGCCCGATCAGGCGCGCGCCGCGGCCGTGCAGTTCGCACGCGGCGGCGTACGCCGTCTTGCTCGACGCCGACGACAGCACCAGCGACCGCGCGCCGTAGAAGTCGTTGTCGACGACCTGGTCGGCCAGCATGAAGGAGGTGAAGAAGAGCGGCCGGAACAGGATCAGCAGATCCTCCTGCTCGGCCTGGTAGGCCGGGTCGCCGTTGGTCGCCCGGTACGCGTTGTACGGCGAGGGCAGCTCGGCGCGGTGCGGGCTCGCGTCGCGGAACCCGGACGCGTCCACCCGGTCGGGCCGGACCACCAGGTGGGCGGCGGACGGTAGATAGCCGTAGACCCGTTGGCCCACCTCGACGTCGGCGACCGTCGACGCGACCACCTCGGCGAATCCCCACAGCGGGACGAGCCCCCACTGCGCGTCGAGCCCGCGCGGGCCGGGCGGGAAGAACTCCCAGTAGCGCATCGCCTCGCCCAGCACCGCGTAGGTCACGTTGTTGGCGGTGAGGCCGACGCGGTCGACGCGCAGCAGCGCCGCACCATCGGGCAACTCGGGCACGTCGTCGTCGGTGAGCGTGGTCCGGGAGAGATCGTCACGGGCCACGGCGAAGGTCCACGAGTCAGCCATGGTGTGACGCTAGACAGCCTCCGAACCCCAGACAAGTGCACTGGGAGTGCAAAATCCCACTCGGCGGTCAGGGGTGGGGCACGGCGACGTGACGCAGGTGCCCCAGCGGCACGTGCGGCGGTTGCCACTCCAGGATCAGGGCGGTGGCGTCGTCGTCGAGCTGCTCGTCCTGGTACGCGAGGACGGCACGCACCAGGCGGCGCATCGTCTCCGGGCTGGGCAGCCGGTCATTGAGGGCACGGTTGACGAAGTCGACGAGCCGGTCCAGCCCGAACCGCTCCCCGTCGGCGCTGCGCGCATCAGTGATGCCGTCGGTGTAGGCGAGGATGCGGTCGCCCGGGTGCAGCTCCTCCTCGTACACCTCGGGTCTGGCCGCCGTCAGGTGACCCAGGCCGAGCGGCAGCGCGGTCGGCCCCGGCAGCTCCCGGATGGCCTTGCCGGCGCGCAGCAGCATGGCGCCGGGGTGGCCCGCGTTGATCATTTTGAGCCGACCGGTCCGCCGGTCCAGCTCGGCGAGCAGCGCGGTCGCGAAGTAGCTGGGGTGCTCGGAGCGCACCCACCGGTCGATACTGATCGCCGTGTCGACGAGGTCGAGGCCGGACCGGCGAGCGTTGCGGTACGCGCTGACCACCAGCGAGGCCAGGGTGCTCGCCTTGATGCCGTGCCCGCAGGTGTCGAAGAGTCCGACGCTGAGCACGTCGCCGTTGAGCGCGTAGTCGAAGATGTCCCCGCCGACGTCGTAGCACGGTTCGAGGATCGCGGTGATCACCAGTTCGTCGGTGGCAAAGGTCAGCGGCGGCAGCAGCCCCCACACGATCTCGGCAGCGACCTGCATCGGGAGGCGACGTCGCATCCGCTCGACGACATCGCCGTAGAGCCGGCGGTTCACCAGGACCTGGGAGACGTTGACCGCCAACTCCCAGGCGGGCCCGTCCAACGCCGGGTCACCGGCGGCCGGCGACACGACCTCCAGGACACCCAGCCGCTCGCAGCCGAGCAGCAGAGGCACCCAGAGTCGGTCCGGACTGTCCGCGGCTCGCTGCACGTCGAGGGTCGTGAACGCCCGTCCGGCCAGGGTCGTCTCGATCGTCAGCTCGTCCCGGGTCGGACCGGCGTCCGGCATGGGCACGAGGCACGACTGGGTGTAGTCCGCCAGGTAGATCACGATCTCGGTGGCGCCGATCGCCGGGGCCACCCGAGCGACGAGGAGCGACAGCTCGTCGGGGCCACCCCGGGGTGCGTTGAGCTGTAGCCAACGCGCCGCGTCGCCAGCGTCGACCACGCTCCACCTCCCCCGTGTCCTGACCACCCTAGAAGCCCGGAAGCGAACTGCCAATGTGCGCCTGACCTCGCCCTACCTTGACCCACTCATACTTTCGGCTAGTAATGGCTGGCACTTTCGGGTAGCGTCGGGGCCGGCACGTGAACGACATGACGCGGTGGCGAGGCCCGGGTTGTGGACCCTCCTCGACAGCGCAGCCGTCCGTCCATGCGCTCCGGCGGCAGCCGGTTCGGATCTCTCTCCGGTCGACCTCGCTGATGGGCACCCGTGGAGAGGACCAGTTTCATGGTCACCACTGTGGAGCACACGACCGGCACCGGCACCACCCGTCGGAGCACCGCCAGCACCGAACAACTCATCGTCGAACTGGTCACCACCCCGGCCGACGATCCGCGCCGACCGGCCCTGCGGGACCGTGCCATCGAGGCGTGGATGCCGCTCGCCCGCCACCTGGCCCGCCGTTACTCCGGGCGCGGCGTGCCCGACGAGGACCTGACGCAGACCGCCATGGTCGGTCTCGTCAAGGCCGTCGACCACTTCGACGCCGCCCGCGGCGTCGACTTCAGTGGGTACGCCATCCCCACCATCGTCGGCGAGATCAAGCGATACTTCCGGGACCGCACCTGGGCCGTACGGGTCCCTCGCCGCCTCCAGGAACTCCGGCTGTCGATCAGCGCCGCCAACAGCACGTTGACGCACACCCTGGGCCGCTCGCCGACGGTCGCCGACATCGCCACCCACCTCGACGTCTCTGAGGAGGCCGTGCTGGAAGGGCTGGAGGGGGCCCGGGCGTACCGGACGACGTCCCTGTCCGCGCCCATGGGCGCCGACGGCACTTTGGAACTCGGCGACACCCTCGGGGTGGACGACCACGAACTGGACCTCGTCGACCTCCGCGTCGCCCTCGGCCCGGCGCTCGCCACGCTGCCCGAACGCGAGCGCCGGATCATCAGCCTGCGGTTCCACGGCAACCTGACCCAGGTCCAGATCGCCGAGCGGATCGGCGTCTCCCAGATGCACGTCTCCCGGCTGCTCACCCGGGCGCTGGTCAGCCTGCGCGGGCATCTCGGCGAGGAGGCCGGCTGAGCCGGCTCAGGGCTCCAGCACCACCTTGCCCGGCCGGGTGCGGGCCTCGGCGAAGGCCAGCGCCTCGGAGACCTCGGTCAGGGGGTAGCGGGCGGCGATCTGCGGCACGAGCACGCCCTGCCGGAGCAGGTCGAGCACGCTGCCGAGGTCGGCGCGCAGCCGCCGCCGGAACGCCGCGCCGCGCGTGCGGCTGCCGGCCCAGAAGTTGTAGAAGCCGACCCGGTGGCCGTTCGGCAGGGCGTTCCAGGTGTAGAGGCGGGCCAGCAGCTTCACGAAGACCCAGACGATCGACCGTGCGGCACCGTTGGCCGAGGCGTTGCCGTAGACGACGAGCGTGCCACCGGGGGCGAGCAGTCGGTACGAGGTGCGTACGCCCGGTCCGGCCACCGGATCGAAGACGGCGTCGACACCGTCGGGAGACAACTGCCGGACACGTGCGGCCAGGTCCGGGGCGCGGTAGTCGAGCGGTTCGACGCCGAGCGCCCGCAGCGCCTCGTGGTGTCGCGGGGCCGCGGTGCCGATGACCCGCAACCCGAGGTGGCGTCCGAGTTGGACGAGGACCGTCCCCACACCGCCGTTCGCGCCGTGCACGAGGATGGTCTGCCCGGACCGCAGCCGGGCACGGTCCAGCATCTGCCAGGCGGTCACCCCGTTCACGACGACGGTCTCGACCGCGGCCGGATCCAGGCCGGACGGTACGGGCGTGAGGTCGTGGACGTCCACGACGGCGTGCGTGGTCCAGGCGCCGGTCTTGGTGACCACCGCGACCCGGGTGCCGACCAGCGAGGCGTCCCCTCCCGGTCCCACCGCGCGAACGGTGCCGACGAGGTCGTAGCCGGGTACGAACGGAAACGCCGGCTGACCGGGGTAGAGGTCCCGGCGCATGCTCTGCTCGGCGTACGAGATGCCGGTGGCCTCGACCTCGACGAGCGCCTGTCCGGCGGCCGGTACGGGCATGGAGCGTCGGTTGATCTGGAGCCCATCCGGCTCGACCACGCCGGGCAGCACCACTTCGGTGATCATCTCGCTGCTGGTCATCGCTACTCTCCTTTGGTTTGTGAGTGTTCACTCACTCACGTGTCGGGTGGAAAAAGTGGGCCGCCGCAGCGGCCCGTGGTGGGACGTCGAAATCAGGGGTGCTGGATGCCGGCGGTCAGCGCCCGGGCCCACGGCTCGGGCACCTGCTCCAGGCCGGCCGTCACGATCAGGTGGCAGAGCTGGCCGTACGCGAAGAACTGCTGCACCTGGGCATCGCCCGCGCCGGACCGGTTCTGCACGAAGGTGGCGACGCGCTTGTAGCCGGCCCGCACCGCCGCGGCGATCTCGGGGACGTCCGTGACGGCCTGCGCCTGCACCTGGAGCAGCAGGAGATCGCGGTCGGCGATCAACTCGGCGTAGGCGCGGCCCATCGCGTCCAGGATCTCGTCCGGGCCGGCGTCCCCGGCGCGCTCCGCGCCCATCTCCAGCGCCGCGACGATCCGCTCGAAGCACGCCTCGGCCGCCGCCACGAACAACCCGAGCTTTCCGGCGAAGAGCCGGAAGACGTACGCCTCGGAGATGCCGGCGGCGGCCGCGACCGCGGTGACCGGCGTGGCGTGGAAGCCGGTACGCGCGAAGGCCGACACGGCGGCGTTCAGAACGACGGCCCGACGGGCCTCGGCGGTGGATCGCATGTTTGTAAGTGTGCACTCACAAACAAAGCCGCGTCAAGCCCCTGTCCCGGGCCGCGTCACGCTGAGGAAGACCTCGCCCCGCCGGTCGGGCGGAGACGAAGGAGAGTTGTCGTGCGCATAACCGCTACGACAACGGATAGAGGGACCACATGAGCGACAATCTTCCTGGCGGCGCACTGACTCCCGCCGACGGCCTCACCCTGAGCCGGATGGGCTACGGCGCGATGCAGCTCGCCGGCCCGCACGTCTTCGGCCCCCCGCGCGACCACGCGCAGGCTCTCGCCGTTCTCCGCGAGGCGGTCGACCGGGGCGTACGCCACATCGACACCAGCGACTTCTACGGTCCGGTGGTGGTCAACGAGCTGATCCGCGAGGCGCTGCATCCGTACCCCGAGGATCTGCACCTGGTCACCAAGGTCGGCGCGCGGCGCGGCGACGACGCCTCCTGGCTCCCCGCGCTCCGACCGGACGAGCTGAAGGCCCAGGTCCACGACAACCTCCGGCACCTCGGCCTGGACGTCCTCGACGTGGTCAACCTGCGGGTCGGCGTGGCCGAGGGCACCGGCGACGATCCCCTCTCCGAGCAGTTCGGCGCCTTGGCCGAGCTGCGACAGGAGGGCCTGATCCGACACCTGGGGCTCAGCAACGTCACGCTCGCCCAGCTCGACGAGGCCCAGGCCATCGCCCCGGTGGTCACCGTGCAGAACCTCTACAACCTCGCCAACCGACAGGACGACCCGCTCGTCGACCGGTGCGCGGCGGAGAACATCGCCTTCGCCGCGTTCTTCCCGCTCGGCGGGTTCACGCCGTTGCAGTCCGACACGCTCAACGCCGTGGCCGACCGGGTGGGCGCCTCAGCGCAGCAGGTCGCGCTGGCCTGGCTGCTGCAGCGTTCCCCCGCCATGGCGCTGATCCCCGGCACGTCGACGCTGGCGCACCTCCGGGAGAACCTCGCCGCGGCCGACCTGACGCTGCCGGCCGACGCGATCGAGGACCTCGACACGATCGGCGGCTGATCGCGGAACCGGGCGCTGACGCGTACCCCCGGCTCGTGCTTGCCGGGCGGCGGCCCGGCGCTGGCGGGGCTCGCGTCAGCGCTGGTGGGGGCGGTTGCGGATGAGGGTGAGCGCGAGGACGGCGGTGACGAGGAAGACGATGCCGGTGACCCGCAGACCGGCCTGGACTCCGGAGGTCATGGCCTCCGCGAGCGCCGACCGGACCGGTTCGGGCAGCGGCTGGTCGCCGGTCGCGCCGGCGGCGACCGCCGCCCGCACGGCGCTGCGGGTGGGTTCGCCCACCTGGTGGGCGGCGAGGCGGTCCGGCAGGTCGGCCGCCATCGTGGTGGTGAGCAGCGTGCCCAGCAGGGACGAGCCGAGCACCGAGCCGACCTGCCGGGAGGCGTTGACCGCGCCGGAGGCCATGCCGGCCTGGGCGGGAGCCACGCTGGCCAGCGCCGCCGCCGTCGCCGGCGCCACCACCAGACCGCTGGCCGCGCCGAACAGCACGAACAGCGCCCAGCGGTGGTCGAACGTCGTGGTCGGGCCCTGCGCCGCCAGCCCGAAGGCGGCCACCGCGCCGAGCACCAGGCCGAGGGTGAGCGGCGCCTTGAATCCGGTACGCCGGATGGCCCGCCCGGCGGCGAAGGCCACGAGGACGTACGCGCCGAAGAGCACCAGCATCCGCCAACCGGTATCCAGCGGACTGAGCGCCTGGGCACGTTCGTGGAAGAGGACGAGCAGGATCGCCACACCGGTGAAGCCGAACAGCGACACCGCGGCGACGACCATGACGGCGCTGAACGACGCCGAGCGGAACAGCCGTACGTCGAGCATCGGCGCGCTGGTGCGCAACTCGATCAGCACGAACGCGACGAGCGCGACGGCCGAGACGATCCATGCGGTCGACACGACTCCGCTGGTGTAGCCGTCCCGTCCGCCCTGGATCATGGCGTAGACGGCGGCGGCGATGGCGACGGTGCCCAGCAGCAGTCCGGGCAGGTCGAGTCGGCCCGCGCTGGGCCGCGACTCGGCCACCCCGATCGCGGTGACGACAAGGGTGACCACGCCGAGCACGATCGTCGACACGTAGACGCTGTGCCAGGAGTGCTGACGCAGCAGCGCACCGGCGATGAGCGGGCCGATCGCCAGGCCGATGCCGGAGGCGGCCGACCAGGCGGTGATGACCTCGGTACGGCGGTGCGGGTCGGTGAACGTCGCGCCGAGGATAGCCAGGCTGTTCGGCAGGATCAGGGCACCACCGAGGCCGGCGACCAACTGCCCGACGATCACCCAGGCCACGGTGGGCGCGCTGGCCACGGCGACGCCGCCGGCGATCATCGCGAGAATGCCGACGCCGAACATGCGCCGGCGTCCATAGCGGTTACCCAGGGTGGCGGCGGACAGCACCAGGCTCGCCACGACCAGGGTGTAGGCGCTGGGGATCCAGATCACGGTGGTCGGATCGACCTCGAGGTCGGCCTGGATCGTGGTCAGGGCGGAGACCGTGGCGGTGATCTGCAGGAACGTGATCATCGCGCCCAGGCACATGGCGATCAGCGTCACCGGGCGGGAACCGCGAACGGCGGCTCGGGTGCTGACGGCGGTTCCGCTCGGGACCGTGCTGCTGGTGGTCACTGGACGTCCTCGGGTCGGAGTTCAGGCTGGCTTACATGTGAGCAAGTCAGGCGACTCCCAGTGAATCACCTGGCTAGCGTCAACGCAAGTCAGGTAAGCTGGATGACATGGAGGACCTACGGGACGACCGCGAATCCTGGTCGATGGAGAACTGCTCCGTCGCACGGGCGATGGACATCGTGGGCAGCCGCTCGACCATCCTGATCATGCGGGAGGCACTGCTCGGCACGCGACGGTTCGACGACTTCGTCCGCCGCGTCGGAGTCGGCGAGCCCGCCATGGCGGCCCGACTCAAGGAGATGGTCGCCGCCGGCCTCCTCGAACGAATCCCCTACCGGGAGCCGGGCCAGCGCACCCGCCACGAGTACCAACTCACCCGCAAGGGCCACGACCTGCTGCCCGTCATCACCGCGCTGCGCAACTGGGGCGACACCTGGAGCGCCGACGAGGCCGGCCCCGGCATCCGCGCCACCCACCACGACTGCGGCGAGCCGGTCCGCGCGGTGCTCCGCTGCGCCGCCGGACACGACGTCGAGGACGGCGAGATCGACATCACCGCGGGACCGGGCCTGATCCGCCGACAGTGACGCAGCCAGGCCTGCCGCCGCCGCTCGGGGCGCTCGGGGCGCTCCGGGCGCTCGGGGCGCTCGGGGCCACTTGGGGCGCTCGGGGCCGCTCGGGGCGGTCAGGCCGCTCGGCGCGGTCAGGGCCAGTCGGGGCGGTTCGGGACCGAGCCCGTCGGTGCGGCGGTCAGGCGGTCGGCGCGGCCAGGCGGTCGGTGCGGTCAGGCGGTCGGTGCGGTCAGGTTGTCGTTCGGTGTGGTCGGGGGCAATCAGGCAGCCGTTCGGTGCGGCCAGGGCGGTCGGGCACCGCGCACCGGGCCGGGCACCGCGCACCAGGCACCAGGCACCAGGCACCGATCGATCTTGGTCGTAGAATTGTCGTACAGGTGTTCTATTCTCAAGTCATGCTGGAGGGGTTGACGCAGGCAGAGGCTGCGGTCGTGGCCTGCGCCGAAACGGCGGTTTGGGCCCTTCCCGCGGACGATCTCATCGCCGCCCTCGACGCCGCACACCGCACCGAGCAGCGCCTCGCCGCCGTCAAACTGGCCCTGATTCGAGAGTTGGACGGCAGGGGAACGGCGATCGCTCAAGGCGCGTCGTCCACGGCGATATGGCTGCGCGAACGCCTCCACCTCACCAACCCGACGGCCCGCCGCCTCGTCGACCTCGCCAGCACCCTCGACGCCGGCCACCCCGCGATACGACAGGCGCTGGCCGACGCCGACATCACGCTCGACCAGGCTCGGGTCATCATCGACACCGTCACCGCCGTTCACGCTACCGCCGGCCCGGAAGCCGCCGACAAGGCCGTCACGGTGCTCGTCGACTGGGCCGGGCAATTCGAGCCCACCCTGCTGCGCAAACTCGGCACCCGCATCCTCGACCACGTCGCGCCCGAGACCGCCGACGCCACCGCCAAGGCAGCCCTCGACGCCGAAGCCCGGCGCGCCGCCCGCGAGCGCCACGTCAGTCTCTCCACCCTCACCGACGGCCGCCTCCGCCTCACCGGCACCCTCGACGCCGAAACCGCCGGCCTGCTCCGCGCCGCCATCGATCCACTGACCGCACCAACCGGCCTCGACGACACACGCAGTCCCGGCCAGCGCCGCCATGACGCGCTCGCCGACATCTGTCGACTCGCCCTGCGCACCGGGGAGCTGCCCACCAGGGGCGGCGACTCCGCTCAGCTCGTCGTCACCACCGCCTACGACACGCTGACCCGGCAGCTCAGCGGCGGCCTTCTCGACACCGGCCCCACGCTGACCCCGAATACAGTGCGCCGCCTCGCCTGCGACGCCGCCATCCTGCCCACCGTCCTCGACAGCGCCGGACAGGTCCTCGACGTCGGTCGACAACGTCGCCTGATCAACGGGCCGCTGCGCCGCGCGCTCGTCCTACGTGACCGTGGATGCGCATTCCCCGGCTGCGACCGCCCACCCCGCTGGTGCGAAGCCCACCACATCAGACACTGGGCAAATGGCGGCGAGACCAGCCTCGACAATGCCGTCCTCCTCTGTGGCCACCACCACCGCCACATCCATCACGGCGACTGGCACGTCCGACTCGGCGGTGACGGCCACCCGGTGTTCGTCCCACCGGCATGGCTCGATCCCGAACAAGTCCCACGCCGCAACCACTACCACCGACGCAGATAAGCCAACCCGTCCGACGAGCAAGACCTTCAGTAGGCGAACCATGCCCGCGACCAGGAGCGTCCGTGCGCAGAAGAGGAAACAGGCACGCCATGGACAGGTTGCGAGATGGGCGGCACGGGCACGGGCACGCACGGGCACGGACCGCACGAGCACGACGGCCTGCTGCTCTCTCGACAGCGTCGGGCCGCACAGGCACAGGCGGGCCGGCACGAACACAGACACCGGCAGGCACGAGCACAGACACCGGCACGAACACAGACACCGGCACGAACACAGACACCGGCACGAGCACAGACACCGGCACGAGCACCGGCATCCCGGCGCGAGCACGAACACAGGCACCGCCTGGCACGCGCACTAGCACGACCAGTGGCGGCGGCAGCAGCAGCAGCAGCGGAATCGCCGTTGGAAATGACGCGCAAAGTACCCGTTGCGTTACGAGCTTGTTTCCAAGATGACGGGAAGGTTACGAGTGCTTCTGGAAGATCGGCGCCGATCCTACGTTTCGGCCACCGTCATCAGTCGTGACGGCCGGCACCGAACGTGGAGGCAACGACGTGCCACAACCGATCACACATCGGCCCGGACGGACCAGACGCGGCGTCGGCATGCTGGCCGCCGTGGCGCTGACCGCGGCCGGCCTGACCAGCCTGCCGGGTAGCGCCACCGCCGCCCCGACCAGCAGTGGCCCGACGGCCCGTTACCTGGTCCAGCTCGCCGAGGAGCCGCTGGCGACGTACACCGGTGGGGTCCCTGGGATCGCGGCGACGAAGCCGGCGCCCGGCGGCAAGCTGAACCGCACCTCCGGCACCGCCAACGCCTACCGCGAGCACCTACGGCAGAAGCGCTCGGCTGTCCTGGCCAGCGTCGGCGTACCGGCCGACCGCACCCGGGTCACCCTGGAGACCGCGTTCAACGGCTTCGCCGCGGACCTGACCGGGCCGCAGGCGGCCCGGTTGCGCGCGACGCGCGGTGTGCGGGCGGTGTACGAGAGCCGCACGGTGCACGCGGCCACCTCGCACACGCCCGACTACCTCGGCCTCACCGGAAAGGGTGGGGTGTGGAAGCAGGAGTTCGGTGGTGAGTCCCGCGCCGGTGAGGGCGTCATCGTCGGCGTCATCGACAGCGGGTACTGGCCGGAGAGCGCGAGCTTCGCGGCGTTGCCCACGCCCCGGCCGGACCAGGCGATCATCGACGCCAAGTGGAAGGGCACCTGCGATGTCGGCGTCGAGGCGCCGGTCACCTGCAACAACAAGGTGATCGGTGCGCGCTGGTACAACGACAGCGGCATCGCCGACGCGTTCCCGGACGACTACGCCTCGCCCCGGGACCGCAACGGTCACGGCACCCACACCGCCAGCACCGCCGCCGGTAACCACGGCGTACGGGCGACGCAGGGCGGCCGCGACCTCGGCATGATCTCCGGTATGGCGCCGGCCGCCCGGCTGGCGATCTACAAGGCGCTGTACGACAACGGCGCCGGCTCGGCGTCCGGTACGGACATCGACATCGTGCACGCTATCGACGACGCGGTCGCCGACGGCGTGGACGTGATCAACTACTCGATCGGTGACGACAGCGAGCAGTTCGGCGCGGTCGACGCGGCGTTCTTCAACGCGGCGGCGGCCGGGGTGTTCGTGGCGGCGGCCGCCGGCAACTCCGGCCCGTACCCCAACACGGTCGACAACTCGACGCCGTGGGTGACCACGGTGGCCGCGAGCACCACCGACCGGCAGAACAACCGGACGCTGACCCTCGGTGACGGCACCCGGATCACCGGGGCGGGCCTGGGCGAGACCGGTGTCGGGCCGGCGCGGCTGGTCTTCGCGCGGGACAGCGCGCTCGACCCGGACGGCGCGTACGGCGCGGGCCTCTGCGCCGACGACACGCTGGACCCGGCCAAGGTCAAGGGCGCGATCGTGCTCTGCCTCCGCGGCGAGATCCCGCGTACCGACAAGAGCGTCGAGGTGGCGCGGGCCGGCGGCATCGGGATGGTGCTCTACAACGACGAGCTGAACTCCCTCAACGCCGACGTCCAGACGGTCCCCACCGTGCACATCAACGAGGTGGACCTGGCTACGGTCACCGCGTACGTCGCCAAGGGCAACCCCACGGCGACCATCTCGCCGGCCAAGCTGGAGATCGTCGAAGCGCCGTCGGTCGCCGCGTTCTCGTCGGCGGGACCGTCAAACCTGAACGCCGGTGAGCTGCTCAAGCCGGACATCAGCGCTCCCGGGCAGGACATCGTGGCGGCGTTCTCGCCGTCCATCGGCGGCGAGGACTTCGCGCTGGAGTCCGGCACCTCGATGGCGGCGCCGCACATCGCCGGTATCGCCGCTCTGCTGCTGGCCAAGCACCCCGACTGGTCGCCGGCCGCGGTCCGGTCGGCGCTGATGACCAGCGCCACCGACAAGACCGACAAGGGCAACCCGATCAAGATCGGCACCCGGGACGCCACCCCGCTCAACTACGGGGCCGGTCAGGTCAAGCCGGGCGGCGCCTTCGACCCGGGCCTGGTGTACGACTCCGACCAGCGGGACTGGATCAGGTACCTCTGCGGGGTCTCCGCCGACCGTGGCGGCGACTTCGGCCTCGGCGACCTGGAGGGCTGCGACACCACGGGCGCCATCGACACCGCACAGCTCAACTACCCGTCGATCGCGTTCGGCCGGATGGTGGGCAAGCAGACGGTCACCCGGACCGTCACCAACGTCGGCGACAAGACCAGCACCTACTCCTCCTCGGTGCAGGCCCCACCGGGCTACAAGGTCAAGGTCACCCCGGCGAAGATGCAGATCCGTCCCGGTAAGTCCGCGCGCTTCAGCGTGGAGGTCACCAACACGGGCGGCGCGTTCGACACCTGGGCCGACGGCTCGCTCACCTGGAGCGACCAGTTCAAGCACCGCGTACGCACCCCGCTGATCGTGCACAACTCGGGGCTGGTCGCCCCCGACGCCGTCGTCGGCAAGGGGACCTCCGGCAGCGTCTCGATCGCCGCCGAGGTCGGCTACCGGGGCAAGCTGATCTCCCAGCTCGCCGGCCTGACCTCGGGCACCAGCACCGCGGTGACCCTCAAGGGCGACGGGCCGAGCTGGGACTGGAGCACGTCGGACAACCTTCCGGTCCCGCTGCCCGCCTCGATCAGCAGGACCACCCTGCACGTGCCGTCCGGCACCCGCAGTCCACTCGTGCAGGTGACCTCGGCGCGGCCCACCTGCTCCCACATCGACTGGGACGACGAGGAGGGGGTGATGGAGTGCACGGAGTTCAGCCTCAACGTCTACGACCGGAACGGGAAGTTCGTCACCGCCACGGCCAGCGGCCGTGACGGTGCCAAGGTGACGCTCCCGGACGGTCCCGGCGACTACATCGTGGTCGTGGAGCAGGAGTTCACCGAGAACATCGCGGACGAGACCAACGCGTACACCATCACCAGCTACCTGCCGGGCGCGCCGGGCACCTCGACCGGCCGGTCCACCATCGACCCGGCGCAGCGCAGCGTGCAGCCGGGCGCGACGGCGAAGCTCACCCTGCGCTGGTCGGGGCTCCTGCCGGGGCGGCGTTACCTCGGGGTACTGGAGTTCCGCAACGGCGACGGGTCGCTCAAGACCGTGCCGGTCACCGTCCAGTCCTGACATCGGCAACGCCCGGCGGACGGCGTGTGACCTGAGTCACCACCGGACCGCCGGGCGGCCGACCCCCCGCGCACGGGTGATCTGCTCGCCCCACGGTGAGCGGCGACGACGACAACACGACGCGGGGCGGCGGGGGTTCCACCTCCGTTCGCCCCGCACGCCTGCGCGGACCCGTCGAGTTCGTCGGACGCAGAGCCGAACTGGCCCAGCTACGCCGCCTCGTCGAGGCCCCGCCCTGCCTGGTCCTGCTCGAAGGCGAGCCCGGCATCGGCAAGAGCCGACTGGTCACCGAACTCCTCGCCACACTTGGCGGACCGCACCTGGTCGGCGAGTGCGACGACGTACCGGAGCCGTTTCCCTTCGGCGTCCTGCTGGATGCCATCCGAGCGGGCGCGGACCGGCTCGGACCGGTCGACACCCTCAACCCGGTAGCGGGCGCCCTGGCGCCGCTCCTGCCCGAACTGGCCGACGCGCTGCCCGCCGCGCCGCCACCGTTGGCCGACCCGGCGGCCGAACGGCACCGCCTGCTGCGGGCCGCCGCCGCGGTGCTGGCCGCGCTGAGCCCGGCCACGCTGCTGCTCGAGGACCTGCACTGGGCCGACCCGGCGACCTGCGAATTCCTCGGCTACCTCAGCGCCCGCCCGGTGGACGGTCTGGCCGTGCTGCTCACGGCCCGCACGCCGCCGCCGGGTGGCAGCACACCGATCCACGACGTGCTCTCGCGTACGCCCCGGGCGGTCACCCGCGTTCCGTTGGGTCCTCTCGACGCGGACGACGTGCGTCGACTGGCCGCCCGGACCCTGCGGTTGGACGAGCCGTCGCCCCGGCTCACCGCCACCCTGCTCGACCGCACCGCCGGCATCCCGTTCGTGGTGGAGGAGGTGCTGCGGACGCTCGCCGAGCGCGGCGGCGACCCCCTGGCCGACGACAGCGTGCCGTTCGTCCTACAGGATGTGCTGCTCTGGCGACTACGCCCGCTCGACGACGCCACCCGCGAGGTGCTCGGCGCCGCCGCCGTGCTCGGTCGGGCGCCCGATCAACGTGTCCTCGCCGCGGCGCTCGCCGAGGACCGGACGACCGTGGGCGCGGCGCTGGCCGCCGCGCACCGGGCCGGCGTGCTGCACGACGACGGCGAGGGGTTGCGGTTCCGTCATGACCTGGCCCGCCAGATCGTGTACCACCTGATGCCCCGGGAGACCCGGGAGTGGTTGCACCTGCGCGTCGCCCGGGTGCTGGAGCAGGAGTTGCCCCGCCCGGTCGCCCAGCTCGCCCACCACTACCGGCTGGCGGGTAGCGGCGCCGACTTCGTCCGTAACGCCGAAGCCGCCGCCGACCTGGCCACCGAGCGCGGCGACGACGCGACCGCCGCCGACTTCCTGCTCCAGACGATGGACGTCGCGGAGCTGCCCCGACCGGTACGGGCACGGCTGGCCGGCAAACTCGGCCGGTCGGCCATCGACGGGCTCAGCCAGGCAACCGCGATCCCGGTCCTGGAACGGCTGTTGGCCGACCGCCGGCTGCCGCCCGGCACCCGGGGCGAACTGGGTCTGGTGCTCGGCCGGATGCTGCGTCAGCAGGGCGAGGCCCTGCGCGGGTACACCGAAATCGAACGAGCCGTGCCGTACCTGCGGGCACCGCGCCGCCGGGCCCCGGCCCTCGCGGTGCTGGCGGCCCCCGACACGGTGGTCGGCCGGCACGTCGACGACCACCTGGCGCGGTGCACGGAGGCGGAGGCCGCCGCGGTCGCCAGCCGGGACCCGGCGGCGCACCTCGCGGTACGCATCGCGCGCGCCTCGCTGCTGCTGGAGCTGGGCGACCCGGGCGCGTGGGCGATCGTCGAGGAGCTGCGCGGCTCCGCCGACCTGGTCGACCGACCCCGCGAACACGCGCGGGCCTGCCTGAACTGGGCGCAGGGCGCGCTGCACGCCGGGCACCTGTCCCGGGCCACGGCGCTTCTCGCGGACGGCCGCGAGCTGGTCGAGGAGACCGGTTACCAGCGGCTCGCCTCCCTCGTGGAGGCGACCGAGCTGTCGCTGGACCGGGCCGCCGGGCGGTTCGACGGGTTGGCCGAACGGCTGTCCCGGCTGGTGGTCAGCGCCGAGCGGATGCCGGTGACCCTGCTCGACGCGCGGGCCGACCTGGCCACCGTGCTGGCCCGCACGGCCACCGGCGACGACGAGGTACGGGCGGCCGACGGCGCGCTGCGTCTGGTGGTGACGGACGCGCGGCGGGTCGGCGCGATCTGGCCGCTGGTGCAGGCGCTCTCGGCGCTGGCTCGGCTGGTCCTGCGCGGGCTGCCGGACGAGGCAGTGCGGCACGCGACCGAGGCGCTGACGCTGGTGCGGGCCAAGGGCATCCTGGCGTGGGCCGCCGATGCCGTACTGGTGCTGGCCGAGGCGGCCGTGACGGCGGCTGATCCGGCCCGCGCGGCTGGGGCGGTCGCCGAACTGGAGGCCGGGATCGCGGGCCGGGACGCGCCGCTCGCTCTCGCCGCGCTGCGTCGCTGCCGGGAGCTGGTCCCGGCCTGAGCCGGCGCGGGAGCGTGGATGGGGTGGGCGCGCGGTACGGTCCGCGCAACGGCACGGACCCCTGCCACCGCCGGGAAACCGCAGGAGGAACGAGATGGAGCTGACCGAACCGACCGTCTGGAACACGGAGCGGTTGGAGCTGGGCGAGGGGTTGCGCTGGGTCGACGACCGGCTGGTCCTGGTCGACCTGCTGGCCGGGCGTCTGCTGGAGACCGACGGCGACCGGCCCGCCCCGCTGAAGGAGCTACGCCGGCTCGACGTCCCGCTCGGCGCGGTCGCCCCGGTGGCCGACCGACCCGGCGAGTGGCTCGCCGCCGCCGGCACCGGCGTCGCCGTGCTGCCCGCTGCCGGCGCTCCCCGGCCGATCGCCGAACTGGTCGCCGACGCGCCCGAGCCCACCCGGATGAACGATGCGGTCGCCGACCCGCACGGCCGCTTCTGGACCGGCAGCATGACGTACGCGCAGACCCCCGGCGGCGGCACGCTGTTCCGGCTGACCCCGGGCACCGCGCCGGTGTCCGCCGTGACCGGCATGTCCATCCCGAACGGGCCGGCGTTCGACGCCACCGGCACCACCATGTACCTCGCGGACACGCCGCGTGGCGAGATCGACCGGTTCGCCGTCGACCCGGCCACCGGTGACCTGCACGGGCGGACGCCGTTCGTGCGGCTGTCCCCGGACGAGGGCAGCCCGGACGGGATGACGGTCGACGCGGCGGAGCACCTCTGGGTCGCGTTGTGGGGCGGCTCCGCCGTCCGCCGCTACCGGCCGGACGGCAGCCTGGACCGGGAGATCCAGCTACCGGCGGCCCAGCCGGCCGGCATCTGCCTCGGCGGCGCCGACCTGCGGCGTCTCTTCATCGGCACCGCCTCGGTCGGCCTCACGTCGCCCGGTCCGCTCGACGGCGCGCTGCTCGCGGTCGACGTCGGTGTCCCCGGCCTGCCCATCTCCCACGCCCACGCCGTCTGACCCGACGTCGGACGGCCACCGACGACCCACGCCGAACCGGTCTGACCCGACGTCGGGCGGCCACCGACGAGCCACGCCGGACTGCGGCGAGCGGCAGAGGCATATCGGACGCCGGGGCGGGAATAGCCACGCCGGAAGCGGCAGTGGGTCGACCGACAGGGGGCTGGACGATGAGCACCGTGGAGCGTTCGTCATGAACGAGCCGGTCGGCGACGAGCCGGTTGGCGAGTTGGAATTGGTGCACACCTTCACCGGCCCGATGCCGACCGGGGTGAGCGTCTCGCACCAGGGGCGGATCTTCGTCAACTTCCCGCAGTGGGGTGACGACCCGCCGGCCGGCGTGGTCGAACTGCGCGACGGCCGGGAGGTGCCCTTCCCCGACCAGGCGTGGAACAGCCCGTCCGGCATCGACGACGCGGGGGCGTTCGTGTCGGTGCAGAGCATCGTGGTGGACCCGGCGGACCGGCTCTGGGTGGTGGACACCGGCAGCCCGAAGCTCCAGCCCACGAAGCCGGGTGGGCCGAAGCTGGTGCGGATCGACCTGGACAGCGACACCGTGGCCCAGGTGATCACCTTTCCGCAGGACGTGGCGCCGCCGACGACGTACCTCAACGACGTCCGCTTCGACCTGCGTCGGAGCGAGGCCGGGGTCGCCTACCTCACCGACTCGACGGACTCCGGGCCGAACGGGATCATCGTGGTGGACCTGGCCAGCGGCGCCTCCTGGCGGCGGCTGCACGATCACCCGTCCACGAAGGCGGACCCGGTGACGACCTTCCGCCCCTTCGTCGAGGGTCGTCCGCTCATGAACCGGCCGCCGGACGGCCCGCCGAAGCCGCTGGCGATGGGCTCCGACGGCATCGCCATCTCGGCCGACGGCGAGCGGCTGTACTACTCCCCGCTGCTGTCCCGGCACCTGCACAGCGTCTCGGCCGAGGCGTTGGCCGACCCGTCGGTGACGCAGGAGGCGGTCGCGGCGACCGTCGTCGACGAGGGGGACAAGGGCACCGGGTCGGACGGCCTGGAGTCCGACGACAAGGGGCGGCTCTACTTCACCTCGTACGAGCACAACGCCGTGCTGCGGCGACTGCCGGACGGCGAGTACGAGACCTTCGTACACGACCCGCGCCTGCTGTGGCCGGACACCATGTCGGTGGCCGCCGACGGGCACCTCTACGTGACCGCGAACCAGCTGCACCGGCAGCCGCAGTACCAGCGGGGCCGGGACCTGCGACGCAAGCCGTACGCGCTGTTCCGGGTGAGGATCGACGCCGGCCCGGTGCTGCTGCGCCCCTGACCGGGTAGGCATGGCCGTGCGGGCGGCGGGTAGCCCGTCGGGTGGCCGACCGACATGAGCTGTTCGTCCCGGACACCCCGTTGGTGGAGATCGTGGTTCGGGGCAGCGTCATGCACCTCGCGCTGTTCGCCCGCGTCAGCGCACCGGCAGGACACGGTCCAGCAGGTCGAACAGGGCCGCCCAGTGCCGCTCGGTGGCCTGCTCGTGGTACATCGGGGTGTCGGCCATCGTGAAGCCGTGGTGCGCGCCCTCGTACACCTCGGAGCGGTAGCGCACCCCGGCGGCGTCGAGCGCCTGCTCCAGGGTGGCGATCTGCTCGGGCGTCATGGACTGGTCCGCGTCGGCGTGCCCGAAGTACAGCTCGCCGCTGATCGAGCCGACGCCCAGGTGCGGGCTGTCCGGCGCGTCGGTGACGACCCGCCCGGCGTGGAAGCTGGCGACGGCCGCGACGCGGTCCGGGTACGCCTCGATGGCCCGCAGCGCGTTCGTACCGCCCATGCAGTAGCCGGTGATCACGACCGGGCCCGGCCGGACGTCGTCGCGGGCGGCCAGGAAGTCCAGGTACGCGGCGGTGTCCCGGCTGATCACGTCGGGGGTCAGCGCCCCGATCAGCGGCACGATCTTCTCGAAGAGGGCCCCTCGCTGGTCGGCCTCGCCGAGCCGGGACAGGTCGAACAGGGGCGCCCGGCCGGCCCGGTAGAACAGGTGGGGCGTGAGCACCAGGTAACCGCGTTCGGCGATCCGCTCGGCCATCTCCACCAGTCGGGGCCGGGGGCCGAAGGCGTCCATGAAGAGGAGCACGGCGGGGAACGGGCCGTCACCGTCGGGCCGGGTCAGGCTCGCGTCCGCCGTTCCGTCGCTGGTCGGGATGTCCACCGTCGTCGTCTGCACCGAGCCTCCTCGTACGCCGATCTTGGTCCGTTCGGAACGTTACTCGCCCTGTCTGAGCAGCGGTCCGCCAGCCAGGGATCGGCGATCCCTGGACGAGGTCACCCTGAATACCGGGCGCGAACCGACCCAGTGTTGTCGGCGACCGATGAAGGACGCCGCGACGTGGAGGTTGTCGTGCTCGATGAGACCGTTGGGGACCTGACCGGAAAGCTCGCCGTGGTGACCGGCGGCAGTGACGGGCTGGGGCTCGCCCTGGCCAAGCGGCTGGCCCGCGCCGGAGCGGAGGTGGTGCTGCCGGTCCGCAACCCAACCAAGGGTGACGCCGCGCTGGACGCCGTCCGGGCCGCCGCGCCGGGCGCCACCGTGTCGACCCGGCAGCTCGACCTCGCCTCGCTGGACTCGGTGGCCGCACTGGCCGACACACTGCTCGGCGAGGGGCGACCGATCCACCTCCTGATCAACAACGCCGGTGTGATGACGCCACCCACCCGACACACCACCGCCGACGGCTTCGAGCTGCAGTTCGGCACCAACCACCTCGGCCACTTCGCGCTGACCGGACGGTTGCTGCCGCTGCTGCGGGCCGGACGAGCCCGGGTCACGTCCATGTCGAGCAGCGCCGCACGCTCCGGCAGGCTGGACTGGGACGACCTGCAGAGCACCCGACGGTACGGGGCGGTCCGCGCGTACAACGCCTCCAAGCTGGCCACGCTGCACTTCGGGCTGGAGTTCGACAGGCGCAGTCGGGCCGGCGGTTGGGGCGTCACCAGCAACGTGGCGCACCCCGGCACCACCATGACCAACCTGTACGCGTCCGGGCCCAACCTGGGCCGAAGCCGGCCCTCGCCACACCACGCCCTGATGAGCCGGCTGGCCCGCTGGGGCATCCTGGTCCAGTCGGTGGATGCCGGCCTGCGGCCCGCCCTCTACGCGGCCAGCAGCGAGCGGGCGCAGGGCGGCCGGTTCTACGGGCCGGACGGTCTGGGGCAGTTCACCGGCGCGCCGACCGAGTTGACCGTTTACCGTGCGGCCCGCAGTACGGACGACGCGGCCCGGCTGTGGACCGTCTCCGAAGGGCTGGTCGGCGTCGAGTACTGAGCGGAGACGCGCCCGTTCAGGCCGGTACGAAGCGCACGGCGTCGGCGACCACGTAGCCGTCGGTGTCCTCCGTGCGGATCAGCACGCTCCCGTCGCTGCCCGCGGTGAACGGGTAGGTGCCCATCGACACCCACTGGCCGCCGGACTGCCGCTGGTCGACGGTCCGGGTGGTCACCCCACCGGAGTACGCGATGTCCACCGGCACGTTCGTCGCCCGGTTCGGGTCGGCGGTCCAGCGCAGGTGCACGGTCCACGAGCCGGCGGTGGGCAGCGTCGGGCGGAACCGCAGCCGGTTGACGCCCTTGGCGGTGTTGCCGTCGTGCTCGTAGTCCGCGCCGTAGTAGCCGCCGATGCTGGTGCTGCGCAGCCACGTCCCGGCCCGGGTAACCCCGCTGGTCGAGGCGTTGTCCACGATCACCTCGCCGGGCGTTCCCCAGTCGAGCACCGCGCCGTCCTGGCGCAGCCGGGCCTGCAGGGCGGGTACGGAGACGGCCTGCACGGCGAGGTCGCCGGTGAGCGCCAGCGACGCCGCGGTGGCCGCCGCCTGCCCGAGGATCATGAACACGGGCTCCATCCGGATCGAGCCGTACGCGATGTGGCTGGCCGACAGGCAGACGGGCACGAGCAGGTTGGCGCACTGGTTCTGGTGCGGGACGATCGCGCGGTAGCTCACCGGGTACGGCTGCGGGACGCTGATCTGCACGTCCCCCTCGTTGCGGACCCGCCCGTCGACCACCACCCGCTGGCAGTTGTGTGAGTCCATCGTGTAGCTGGCCAGGCCCACCGAGTCGGTGACCCGCGTCCGACCCCGGCAGTCGGCCTCGGTCATCACGTACGCGGAGACCATCCGGCGGGCCTCGCGGATGTAGAGCAGCGGTGGCCAGCCACCCGTGCCGGTGAACTCGTCGACGGGCAGCCCCCACCGGGCGGTCGAGTCGCGCACGGTCGCCGGCAGCCGGGGGTCGTTGGCCAGGAACCACATCAGTCCCTGCTGGTATGTGCGGTGCTCGGCGATGATGCTCTCGCGGACGGCCCAGCTCGCCGTCGGGTACGCGTAGTTGAAGCCGATGTCGTCGGTGGAGACCGCGCCGTTGTTGTTGGAGTCGGTCTTGCCGCCGCCGATGGATGCGGTGGTGAAGTACGGCCCGGTGTAGCCGGCCTGGATGTGGCGCAACAGCAGCTCGTACCGGATCGGGTCGTAGCCGGACGGCCTGGCGAACGGGATGCGGTTCGCCGCCTGGGTGAGGCACATCCGGAAGCAGTACGCCTGGATCCGGTCGTCACCGCTGCCCTGCGGGGCGAGCGGGGTGGTGGAGATGCCCGGCAGCAGGCCGCTGGCCGGCGAGCCGGCCGTCACGTACGGGTCGACGGGGTAGACGAACTGGTGGGTGTTGCGGGACTGCACCCCGTTGATCGTCTCGCCGTACGTGTCGTTGGACTCCCTCCCCACGGTGAAGCTCACCCCCGCCATGGCGAGCAGGTCACCCTCGTAGGTGGCGTCGACGAACACGCCACCTGCGTAGACCGAGCCGTCCTCGGTGCGCAGCTCGGTGATCCGGTTGCCGGCGCGGCCGAGGCTGGACAGTCGGGCTCCGACGACCACCGGGACGCCCGCCTCGGCCAGCATCTCGGCGAAGATCTCGGTGGCGACGTGCGGTTCGAAGGTCATCCGCAGCGGGGAAGTCGGCGTGAGCGTCCCGCCGTGGTACTTGACGTACACCCGGCGGTAGAACTCGGCGGCCAGCCCGCCGATGGACGCCTGGACGCCGGTGTCGGTGGCCCCGAGCCCGGCGGTGCTCAGCCCGCCGACGTGGCTGGTGGGTTCGACCACCACGGCGGTGCGGCCGAGTCGGCGCATGGTTATCGCGGCGGCCAACCCGCCGGCGGTGGCGCCGTAGACGACCAGGTCGGCGGTGGTGACGGCGGCTCTGACGGGGCCGGCGCGGAACGGGTCGGCCAGGCCGGCCAGGACGAGGCCGGCGCCCCCGGCGGTCAACAGCCGGCGACGGGACAGGGGCAGGGACACGGCGCACTCCAAGGGGTAACCGGAGGGGACGGTTACAGAAGCACGCCGCTGCCACTGCTAGCGAAATTCTTCAATCTCGGCGGGCGGGTGTCAACGGTCAGGGACGGTAGCGGTAGCCCATGCCCGGCTCGGTGATGAGGTGGCGGGGGCGGGCCGGATCGTCCTCCAACTTGCGCCGGAGCTGGGCCAGGTACTGCCGCAGGTAGTTGGTCTCGTTCTGGTACTCCGGCCCCCACACCTCCTGCAGGAGCTGGCGTTGGCTGACCAGCTTGCCGGGGTGGCGCAGCAGCTTCTCCAGCACGCTCCACTGCGTGGGGGTCAGCTTGACCTCGGTGTCGTCGTCGCGCCAGACGCGGTGGTCGGCCAGGTCGACGGTGTGCCGGCCGATCCGCAGCGCCGGCACGGCCTCGGTGGGGCCGCCGAGCCGCCGGGTCACCGCGCGGATGCGGGCCAGCAGCTCCTCCACCCCGAACGGCTTGGTGACGTAGTCGTCCGCGCCCGCGTCCAGCGCGGCGACCTTGTCCTCGCTGCCGGCCCGACCGGAGAGCACGATGATCGGCACGGCCGTCCAGCCGCGCAGGCCACGGATCACCTCGACGCCGTCGATGTCGGGCAGGCCGAGGTCCAGGACCACCAGGTCGGGCGGGTGGCTGGCGGCGGCCTTCAACGCGGCGGCCCCGGTCGCGGCGACGTCCACGTCGTACCGGCGGGCGCGCAGGTTGATCCGCAGGGCCCGCAGGATCTGCGGTTCGTCGTCGACGACCAGGATGCGCGTCATTCCTGCGGCTCCTCCGGGCTGGTCTGGGCGGCGGCGGGCAGCCGCAGCACCATGGTGAGACCCCCGCCGGGGGTGGTCTCGGGGGTGATGCTGCCACCCATCGCCTCGGCCAACCCCCGGGACAGGGCGAGCCCGAGGCCGACGCCGGTCTGGTTGTCCCGGTCACCGAGGCGCTGGAACGGCAGGAAGACGTGCTCCCACTTGTCCTCCGGGATGCCGGGCCCACGATCGATGATCCGCAGCTCGACCTCACCGGCGTGCGCGCTGGCGGTGATCGTGGGCGGCTGGTCGGGCGGGCTGTAGCGCAGCGCGTTGGCGATGACGTTGACCAGCACCCGTTCCAGCAGGCCGGGGTCGGCGGTGGCCGCCGGCAGGTCGGCCGGGATGTCCGTGGCGACGGTCGCGGCCGCCGGGCCAAGTTCGTCCAGGGCCAGGGGTACGGCGTCCTCCAGACCGATGGTCGTCGACGTGATGCCCAGCGCGCCGGCCTGAAGGCGACTCATGTCGAGCAGGTTCGCGACCAGTCGGGCGAGGCGGTCGAGCGACTCCTCGGCGGTCTCCAGCAACTCCTCGCGGTCCGCCTCGTCGAACTCGATGTCGTGGCTGCGCAGGCTGGTCACCGCCGCCTTAGCCGACGCCAGGGGCGTACGCAGGTCGTGGCTGACCGCCGCGAGCAGCGCGGTGCGCATCCGGTCGGCTTCGGCGAGGGGCCGGGCGGTGGCGGCCTCCTCGGCGAGCCGTTCCTGGCGTAGCGCGACGGCGGCCTGGGCGGCGAACGCCTCGACGATCCGCCGGTCGGCGGCCTCCAACCGCCGGCCGCTGAGCACCACGGTGATGCGCTCGTCGACGGGTACCGCGGTCTCGCCGTCGTCCGGCGTGCAGGCCGGCTGCTCACCGACGCTGGCCACGACGCACCAGGCGTGTTCCTCGCGGGCCCGCTCGGGGCGACCGCTCGCCTCCTCGGCCAGCTCCAGCAGACTCACCGCGCGCAGCCCGAACGTCTCGCGGAGCTGGTCGAGCAGGGCGGCCAGCGGACGTTCGCCGCGCAGCACCCCACCGGCGACGGCGGCGAGGGTCTGCGCGTCGGCGGCGGCGCGCGCGGCCTCGCGGGTCCGCCGGGCGGCCACGTCGACGATCCAGCTCACCGCGAGGGCCACCCCGACGAAGACGGCGAGCGCGAGCAGGTTGTCGGCCTCGGCGATGGTGAGCGTCCGGTACGGCGGGGTGAAGAACCAGTTGAGCAGCAGCGACCCGCCGAGCGCGGCCACCAGCGCCGGCCACACCCCGCCGACCAGCGCGACCCCGACCACTCCGGCGAGGAACAGCAGGATGTCGTTGGTCAGCGTCAGGTCGGGCAGCGCCTTGAGCAGCAGGGTGAGCAGCGGCATGCCGAGCACCGCCAGGCCGAAGCCGAGCAGCCGGCGACGTCGGGACAGCGCCGCGGGCACGGCCGACGCCCGCCGGCCCTTGCCGGCCTGCTTGTGGGTGACCAGGTGTACGTCGATCGAGCCGGAGAGCGCGGTGGTGGTCACCCCGACGCCCCGGGCGAAGATCTGCGCGAGGCGACCCCGCCGACTCGCGCCGAGCACGAGCTGGGTGGCGTTCACGCCCTGGGCGAAGTCGAGCAGCGCGGCCGGCACGTCGGTGCCGAGCACCTGGTGGTATGTGCCGCCCAGGCTCTCCACGAGCACCCGTTGGCGGGCGAGTTGGGCCGGGTCGGCGCCGGCCAGACCGTCGCTGCGGGCCACGTGCACGGCGAGCAGGTCGGCGCCCTTGCTGCGGGCCGCGATCCGGGCGGCCCGGCGGATCAGCGTCTCACCCTCCGGGCCGCCGGTCAGCGCCACCACGACCCGTTCCCGGGCCTCCCAGGTGGCGGCGATGCCCTGCTGGCTGCGGTACCTGTCGAGCTGCTCGTCGACCTTGTCGGCCAGCCAGAGCAGCGCCAGTTCGCGCAGCGCGGTGAGGTTGCCGACCCGGAAGTAGTTGCCCAGCGCGGCGTCGATCTTGTCGGGGCGGTAGATGTTGCCGTGCGCCATCCGCCGGCGCAGCGCCTCGGGGGTCATGTCGACCAGCTCGACCTGCTCGGCGGCGCGGACGATCTCGTCCGGCACGGTCTCCCGCTGGGTGGTGCCGGTGATCTGCGCGACGACGTCGTTCACCGATTCCAGGTGCTGCACGTTGACCGTGGACAGCACGTCGATCCCCGCGTCCAGCAGTTCCTGGACGTCCTGCCAGCGTTTGTCGTGCCGCGAGCCGGGCACGTTGCTGTGGGCCAGCTCGTCGACGACCGCGATCTCCGGCCGGCGGGCCAGCACCGCGTCCACGTCCATCTCGGTGAACTCGGCGCCCCGGTAGGTCATCGTGCGGCGGGGCACCTGCTCCAGGTCGCCGATCATCGCGGCGGTGTGCTGCCGGCCGTGCGTCTCCACGAAGCCGATCACCACGTCGGTGCCGCGCGCGGCCCGCCGCTGGGCCTCCTCCAACATCGCGTACGTCTTGCCGACGCCGGGAGCGGCCCCGAGATAGATGCGTAGTTCTCCGCGTGGCACGGGAACCATCCTCTCAATGTCGAAGGAAGGGCCCCTTACTAACGCTATGCGTTAGTAAGGGGCCCTTCCTTTCACGCTCAGCGCGCCGGGAACTGCTTGTCGAGGGCGATGTTGAGTTCCAGCACGTTCACGCCGGGCGCACCCATGAAGCCGAGCCCCCGCCCGTCGGTGTGCTCCTCGACGAGCTTGCGGACCACCGCCGGGTCCGCGCCGCGCTCCCGCGCGACCCGGTTCACCTGCAACTCGGCGTACGCCGGGCTGATCTGCGGGTCGAGACCGCTGGCGCTGGCGGTGACCGCGTCGGCGGGCACCGCCGGGTCGGCCGGCGCGTCGCCCCGGATCGGGGTGACCACTCCGCCCGCGGCCACGTAGTCCTCGCCGGGCTTGGCCAGCTCCACGGTGACCCCCTGGTACGAGGGAACGAACGGCGTCGCCGGGGCGACCTGGTTGACGCTGACCACCCGGGTGACCGGGCCGGTCAGGCCGTCGGCGCGGAACACCGCGAGTACGGCGCCCACCCCGTCGTCGGTGCAGAACGGACGCCGACCGTCGACGCCGTTCAGCTCGCCGACCGCCTTGCTGCGCCCGCAGACCTGGGTGAGCAGGCTCTCGCTGGACTCCTCCGGGTCGCTGGCGATGGTGTCGACGACGCTCTCCGGGCCGAGGTTGCTGGCCGAGGTGGACGTCGGGTCGTAGCCGTCGCCGGCGGCCGACGGGCGGGACTGGAAGTAGCGGGCGACGGGGTTGCCGTCCGCGTCGGTGAAGGACTGGCCGATCAGCGAACTGCCAACGGTGGCGCCGCCCGAGGTGATCAGCGAACCGTCGGCCTTGTGGTTGAGGCCGGGCAGTTGGCCGAGCGCGACCAGGGCCAGCGGGTAGACCAGGCCGAGCAGCACCGTGAAGACGAGCAGGGCGCGCAGGGCGGCGAGGTGTTGGGCGATCCAGGTGGGTAGACGCATCACGAAATCCCCGGGATGAACTGGATGAGCAGGTCGATGATCTTGATCCCGATGAACGGCACGATGATGCCGCCCAGCCCGTAGACCAGCAGGTTGCGGCTGAGCAGCTTCGACGCGGCGGCCGGCCGGTACCGCACGCCGCGCAGGGCGAGCGGGATCAGCGCGATGATCACCAGGGCGTTGAAGATGACGGCGGACAGGATCGCCGACTCCGGGCTGGCCAGCCGCATGATGTTCAGCGCGTCCAGGCTCGGGTAGAGGCCGGCGAACATGGCCGGGATGATCGCGAAGTACTTCGCGATGTCGTTGGAGATGCTGAACGTGGTCAGCGCTCCCCGGGTGATCAGCAACTGCTTGCCGATCTCCACGATCTCGATCAGCTTGGTCGGGTCGGAGTCGAGGTCGACCATGTTGCCGGCCTCCTTGGCGGCCGACGTACCGGTGTTCATCGCCACCCCGACGTCGGCCTGGGCGAGCGCCGGCGCGTCGTTGGTGCCGTCACCGGTCATCGCGACCAGCCGACCACCCTCCTGCTCCCGCTTGATCAGCGCGAGCTTGTCCTCCGGCGTCGCCTCGGCCAGGAAGTCGTCCACTCCGGCCTCATCGGCGATGGCCTTCGCGGTACGGGGGTTGTCACCGGTGATCATCACGGTCCGGATGCCCATCCGGCGCATCTCGTCGAACCGCTCGCGCATGCCGGACTTGACCACGTCCTTGAGGTGGATGACGCCGAGCGCACGGGCCGGCTCACCGTCGACGTGCTCGGCGACCACGAGCGGGGTGCCGCCGGTGCCGCTGATCGCGTCCGCGATCTCGCCGACCTGCTCGGTCGGGTGACCGCCGTTCTCCCGTACCCACTTCATGACCGCTGCGGCGGCGCCCTTGCGGACCCGGCGGGCCGTGCCCGACGCGCCACCGTCGACGCTGGCGTCCGGGGTCAGGTCGACGCCGCTCATCCGGGTCTGCGCGGTGAACGGTACGAAGGTGGCGTGCGGCATGACGCCAGGCTCGCGTTCGCGGAGCCCGAACTCGTTCTTCGCCAGGACGACCACCGAGCGCCCCTCCGGGGTCTCGTCGGCCAGGCTGGAGAGCTGGGCGGCGTCGGCCACGGTCGCGGCGTCGACGCCCTCGACCGGGACGAACTCGGCGGCCTGCCGGTTGCCCAGCGTGATGGTGCCGGTCTTGTCCAGCAGCAGCGTGTTGACGTCGCCGGCCGCCTCGACGGCCCGACCGCTCATGGCCAGCACGTTGCGCTGGACGAGGCGGTCCATGCCGGCGATGCCGATGGCCGACAGCAGCGCGCCGATGGTGGTGGGGATCAGGCAGACCAGCAGCGAGACCAGCACGACGCCGGTCACACCGGAGCCGTTGATCGCCCCGCTGTCCGGTGCGGCGGCCTGGTACGCCTTGGAGAAGATCGCCAGCGGCTGGAGGGTGACCACGGCCAGCAGGAAGATGACCGTGAGCGCGGCGAGCAGGATGTTCAGCGCGATCTCGTTCGGCGTCTTCTGCCGGTTCGCGCCCTCGACCAGGGCGATCATCCGGTCGATGAAGCTCTCCCCCGGCTTCTGGGTGATCTTCACGATGATCCGGTCGGAGAGCACCTTGGTGCCGCCGGTGACCGCGCTGCGGTCGCCGCCGGACTCGCGGATGACCGGGGCCGACTCACCGGTGATCGCCGACTCGTCGACGCTGGCGATGCCCTCGACGATGTCGCCGTCGCCCGGGATGATCCCGCCGGCCTCGACCAGGACGACGTCGCCCTGGCGCAGCTCCGGCGCGGGCACCGCCTCGTCGCGGTAGGTGTTGGCCCGCGCGCCGGGCTTCCAGTCGACCAGCCGGGTGGCGATGGTGTCCTGCTTGGCCTGCCGCAGGGCGGCTGCCTGGGCCTTGCCCCGACCCTCGGCGACCGCCTCGGCCAGGTTGGCGAAGATCACGGTCAGCCACAGCCAGGCGGTGATCGCCCAGGCGAACACCGACGGGTCGGTCACCGCCAGGACGGTGGTGAAGGCCGCGCCGACCTCGACGATCAGCATCACCGGGTTGCGCCACAGGGTGGCCGGGTTGAGCTTGCGTACGGCGTCCGGCAGGGACCGGACGAGCTGCTTGGGGTCGAGCAGGCCTCCACCGATCCGGTTGCCCTGCGTCGCCGGGCTGCCGGGAAGCTGCTCTGTCGGGGCGGACGTGACGGACATGTCCTCGTTCCTCATGATGGTCAGAGCCCTTCTGCCAGCGGGCCGAGCGCGAGCGCGGGCAGGAAGGTCAGCGCGACGAGGACCACCGTGACGCCGACGACCATCCCGATGAACAGCGGTCGGTGGGTCGGCAGGGTGCCCTCGGACGCGGGGGTGGGTGCCTGGCGGGCCAGCGAGCCGGCCAACGCGAGCACGAAGATGATCGGCAGGAACCGGCCGAGCAGCATGCACAACCCGAGTGCGGTGTTCCACCAGGCCGTGTTGACCGTGATGCCCGCGAAGGCGGAGCCGTTGTTGTTGCTGGCCGAGGTGAACGCGTACAGCACCTCGGAGAGGCCGTGCGGCCCGACGTTGAGCGCCGTGGAGTTGTTTCCGGTGGCGAACGCCGCAGCCGTGCCGACGAGCACCAGGATCGGCGTGATCAGAAAGTAGAGCGAGGCGAACTTGATCTCCCGCGACCCGATCTTCTTGCCCAGGTACTCGGGGGTGCGACCGACCATCAGCCCCGCCACGAAGACCGTGATCACCGCGAGGATCAGCAGGCCGTACAGGCCGGAACCGGTGCCGCCGGGCGCGACCTCGCCGAGCATCATGTTGCCCAGCAGCATCCCGCCACCGAGCGAGGTGAACGAGTCGTGGAACGAGTTCACCGCACCGGTCGAGGTCAGCGTGGTGGCGGCGGCGAAGGTGGCCGAGTTGGAGACGTCGAACCGCACCTCCTTGCCCTCCATCGCCGCGCCGACCGCCTGCGGGACCGTGCCGTGGCCGGCCAGCTCGAAGATGTTGGTGATGGCGACGCTGAGGAAGGCGAGGATGCCCATCACCGCGGCGATGGCGTAGCCCTGCCGGTTCTGCCCGACCATCCGGCCGAAGACCCGGGGCAGGCTGAACGGGATCAGCAGGATCAGGAAGATCTCCAGCCAGTTCGTCCAGGTGGTGGGGTTCTCGAACGGGTGCGCGCTGTTGACGTTGTAGAAGCCGCCGCCGTTGGTGCCCAGCTCCTTGATCACTTCCTGGCCGGCGACCGGGCCACCGGTGATCGTCTGGCTGCCGCCGGTCAGCGTGCTCACATCGGTGCCGGCGGACAGGTTCTGCACCACTCCGCCGATCATCAGCACGACTGCGCCGAGGACCGCGATCGGCACCAGGATCCGCAGCACGATCCGGGTCAGGTCGACCCAGAAGTTGCCGAGCTGCCCGGTGCGGCTGCGGGCGAAGCCGCGGACCAACGCGACCGCCACCGCGATGCCGACCGCCGCCGAGACGAAGTTCTGCACGGCCAGACCGGCCATCTGCACGAGGTGGCCCATGGTCGACTCACCCGAGTACCACTGCCAGTTCGTGTTGGTCACGAACGAGACGGCAGTGTTCCACGCGCCGTGGGTCATCACCGGGTCGAAGCCCAGCGACAGCCACAGGTGGTTCTGCACCCGCTGAAACAGGTACAGGAACAGGATCGAGACGGCCGAGAACGCGAGCACGCTGCGGGCGTACACGCCCCAGGTCTGCTCGGCGGCCGGGTCGACGCCGACCAGGCGGTAGATCCCCCGCTCGACGCGCGACTGCTTCGTCCCGGAAACGACCCGGAACATGTAGTCGCCGAACGGCTTGTAGACGGCGACGAGCGCCGCCACCAGCGTCAGCACGAAGATGACGCCCGCTGTTGTCATGGTCATCAGAAGCGCTCCGGGAACAGCAGGGCGAACACCAGGAACGCGCCCAGGACGATCGCGAGCACCAGACCGACGGCGTTGACCGCGTTCACAGCTTCTCCACCGCCCGGACCACCAGGGCGAGCACTGCGAACAGCGCCACCGTGAGGACCACGAACACCACGTCAGACACGCTGACTCCTCTTACCGGAAAGGTTCGTCGCGACCGCCTTCCGGTCGCGCCGGGCAAGCAAAGCCCACGTGCGCCTCAGACGGCACGGGCCATAACGCGACCATGACGGCGGCGAACCTTTTCTTGACGCGGTTTTCACGCACGCACCTGATCAGGTGAAATGCGGCACAAACCCGACGGTCCGAGACCGAGGAGAGGAGCCGGGCCGGTCAGGCCGGGCGGCGGGCCACCAGCACGTCGCGCATGATCGACTGGTCCACCCGGTGCCGCAACGCGCGGTAGGGCTCGTCATCGACCACGGTCAGGCCGGCGTCGGCCAGCGCCGCCGCCGCGTCGTCCCGGCTCGCGACGTGGGTGTTCCACGAGATGCCGAGCGCGCCGCCGGGCCGTAGCAACCGCGCCCAGACCGGCGCGGCGTCCGCGAGCAGCGCCAGCGGGTCGCGCGACAGACCCTGATCGGCGGTACGACTGCCGTGCTGTACGCCGTACGGGGCGTCGGCTACCACCACGTCGACGGTCTCCGGCCGGAAGAACTCGCCCGCCCGGGTGGTGTCGGCGTTGACCACGTCCAGCAACTGCGTGCGGCCCGCCTTGTGCTCCTCGCGGGTCGGGGCCAGCTCGATGCGTACCCGCCGGCCGACCACCTTGCGCTCGCGCCGCACCGGCCCCGATTCCAGCACCCGGTGCTTCACGCGCTTCTGCTTCAGCCAGGTGGTGACGAAGGCCCGGTACGCCTCGACGTCCTTCTGGTCGCGCTCGATCCCCGCCGCGTCGAAGCCGTACATCAGCGCCTGGTTGAGGGTGGTGCCCCGACCGCAGAGCGGGTCGAGCACCCGGAACCGACGGTCGGTCAGCTCGCCGGCCCAGTCCGACGCGAGCAGGGTGACGTTGAGCAGCAGCTTGGTGAACTGCTCGTTGGTCTTGCCCACGTACTTCTGGATGGTGAGCAGGTCGTCGTCGTACCGGTCCAGCCGGCTCCACTCGACCGGGCGCAGCAGGTCACCGACGATCTCGAACAGCGCGTACCCGGCGGAGAGGTTGCCCAGGACGGCCAGATCCCGCTCGGTCAGCCCGTCACCCGCGAACGTGACGTACGTCGCGCCGCCGACGACCTCGGTGTCCAGCTCGCCGATCCGGCCGTCGAGCGCCGAGCGGCCGAAGATCTCCAGCTCGGCCCGGGTGAGGTCGATGGCGGATCGGGCGTACACCCGGTTGGTGGCGGGCAGGATCAGCAGGCCGTAGCGCGTCATGATCGGGCGAGTATTCCACAACGGGTGACGACCGCCGGGAACCGGAGCGACGCGCGGACCGACTACCCACACATGGGGTGTGAGCAGTGGCGGGAGATCCTGTCCGCGCAGTTGGACGGGGAGGAGACCGCCGACGAACGGGCGGCGGCGCAGGGGCACCTGGACGAGTGCGCCACGTGCCGGGCCTGGTTCGCGACGGCGGCGGCGGTGACGCGCCGCGTTCGTACCCGATTGGTCACTGATGTCCCCGACCGGACCGACGCGATCATGGCCGCCATCGGCGGCGCTGCCGGGGCCGGGGCGGACGACGCGCCGGCGGCCCGCCGGTCGCGGTGGCGGCTCCACCTGCCCGGACGCGGCACCCTGGTCGTCGGGCTGCGCGCGGCGCTCGGGCTGCTCGGCGCGGTCCAACTGGTGCTCGGCCTCGCCCAGGTGGGCCGGGGAGCGGCCGCGGAGCACCTGCACGCCTCCGGCCAGCACCTGTGGCACGAGTCGGCCGCCTGGAACGTGGCGGTCGGGGCCGGCTTCCTCTTCGTGGCGGTACGCCGCAGCCCACCGGCGGGTCTGCTGCCGATGCTCAGCGCGTTCGTCGGCACCCTGCTGCTGCTCTCGGTCAACGACCTGGCCACCGGGTCGGTGAGCGGGGAGCGGCTGGTCAGCCACGGCTTCCTGGTGGTCGGCTACCTGATCACCGTGCTGCTGTCCCGCCCCGGGCTGCGTCCCGGCGGGCCCGCGCCGCAGCGGCAGCCCACGCCGTCGCGCTGGCGCTTCGGCACCGAGGAGGGCGAACGGCCGCTGCGGGTGGTCAACGCGGGGGCGTACCCCGGGCAGGCCGCCGACCGGCACGCTGCCCCGGCGGCGCGGACCGGTCGGGCCACGCGCGCCGACCGGACGGGCGACCGCCAGGCGGCCTGAGCCGGGCAGGGTCGCCGCCCGGGAGGCGGAGCGTCGCCCGGGAGGCCTGCCGTCCGTCGGGCGTTGCCCGCGGGGCCTGCTCCGCTGTCGGGCGTCGTCCCCAAGGACCTGCCCGCTGTGGGGCGGGTGACTAGGCGCGGGGGTCGACCGGGCCCAGCGGCTCGTCGGCGGCGATGACCTGCGGGATGACCTGTTCGACGATGGCCAGCAGCGTGGTGGTGAGCAGCAGGTGAACCTGGGCGCGGGTCAACGCGCCGCGCTGGAGCCACTCCCGGGCGGTGGACGTCGCCAGCCCGCAGTACGCCCGGACCATTCCCCGCAACTCCTCGTGGTCCTCGGCCTCGTCGGCCAGCCCGACGGCGACCAGCATCCGGTCCGCGGCGACCTCCTCGGCCTCGGCGAGCACCCGCTCCACGTCGGCGTCGCCGCCCATCCCCCGGGCGGTGACCGCCGCGAGCCACGACGTGCTGTGCCGGGACACCACGTCGAGGAACCACGAGACGCTGGCGTCAACCCGGTTCCGCAGATCACCCTTGGGCAGTCGTTCGAGGGCGACCTCCGGAATGGTCACCATGACCCGGACGACCTCCAGGTAGAGGTCCTTCTTGGTGCCGAAGTAGTGGTTGACCAGCCCTCGGGCGACGCCCGCCTCCCGGGCCACGTCGGTGGTCGACACGTCGGCGTACGGCTGCTCGCCGAACAGGCGGACCGCGCAGGCCAGGATCTGGCCGCGCCGGGCGTCCGGCTCCAGCCGGCGGCGGCGGGGAGCGGTCTCGACACTCATCTGCCCGACCCTAGCGGCAGCGCCCGGCCGGCCACGCCCTCGCCATGATCACGCTAGGTAACGAGTTCGTGCGGCTCTCCAGTGGCAATAAACCAAAAGTCCAGAGTGCCGTTTTAGCCTCTGTAGTGCCCCATCCTGGCGATGTATCCGCAGGGCTCGCCAGGGCACCACGGCCCCGGGCCGTCGGCCGGCATGCCGGCTGACGCCTGGCGCACCAAGCAAGGGAGCACAACTGTGGTTTCTCGACGTCGAGTCCTCTCCGGCGCGGCCGGCGCGGCGGTGGGCCTGTCGGCCGCCGGCACGTTCGCCGGCTCCGCGACGGCAGCACCGGCCACCTCCGCCGAAGTGACATCTCCGCTGGCCGCTCGGCGCGGTCGCCTGATGAGCAGGACGGTGGTGACCTCGCCGGCCATCCCGCTGACCCACCTGTCCATCCGGCACGGCGGCCCCTCGGCGGCGGTACGCCTGCGCACCGGCAAGGGGTGGAGCGACTGGCTGGAGCTGAACGCGTGCCAGAACGGCCGGGACGGCGGCCGGCCAGCGGCCCGCTCGAACGTCGTGGTCGCCAACGGCGCGACCGCGTACGAGGTGCAGACCGCCGACGGCTCCGACGCCACCGTCGCCGAGCTGAACACGGTCGACGGGCCCCGGCGGACGGTCGCCAACCCGCGAACGAACAACCTTCCGGTTCCGCGAGGTGGCCGGAAGCCGACGTACCTGCCCCGATCCCGGTGGGGTGCGGACGAGTCGCTGCGCCTCGCCGACGACGGCAGCGAACTGTGGCCGGCCGAGTTCTTTCCGGTGCAGACGCTGACCGTCCACCACAGCGGCGTGTACGAGCACAACGAGGACCCGGACCCGGCCGCGACGGTCCGTGCCATCTACTACGACCAGTGCGTCCTCCAGGAGTTCGGCGACATCGGCTATCACCTGCTGATCGACGAGGCGGGGCGGATCTACGAGGGCCGCTACTCCGATCCGGGACCCCTCCCGGTGTACGGGCCGGGCCTCGGCAGCGACCGCCGGCCGCTCATGGTCAACGCGGCGCACGTCGGCGGCTACAACGCCGGCAACATCGGCGTCTGCCTGCTGGGCCGGTTCACGTCCCGCCAGCCCAGCGCCGCCGCGCACCGGTCATTGGTGTTCGTCCTGGCGGGCCTCGCCGCCGCGGGTCGACTCGCCCCCGCCGGCCGGACCGACTACGTCAACCCGGTCAGCGGAGCGAGTGGCACGGTCGACGTCATCTCCGGGCACCGGGACTGGGCAACCATCGGGGCCGACCCGACCGAGTGCCCCGGCGACGCCTTCCACCCGTACCTCGGCACCCTGCGCCAGGAGGTGGCGGTGCTGCTGAGCCAGTTCCCGACCCCGCCGAAGCACCCGCGCTAGGAGACCCGCGCCCCACCGTCTCCGTCTCGATTCCGTCTCCCCCGACGCCCGGCGGAGGCGGTGGGGCGTGCGCACCTTCCGGGCAGTGATCACTTGATGCTCACCAGTTCGGCGGGCGTTCCTGGCAACTGGTGAGCATCAAGTGATCACCGGAGCCGGTGACGGCGGACCAGGTGTCGGCCGAGGTGCCGCAGGTTTGACGGCTCGGAGTAGAGCGCCGCGTTGATCGCACCGACCGCCACTCCCGGCGCGCGCTGCACCCGGTCGACGTCCCGCACCACCCGGCCGATCAACGTCAGCCGACACCGCAGGTCGAACAGCTCCCGCCGTGCGCAGTGCAACGCAGTCTCCAGTCCCCCGACCCGCTCCCGCAACCACGCCAACTCCGTCGCCTGGTCCATCACGCCCACCTCTCGCCGCACCGCGCCACCACCCGATCGCTTCTCGGACCGTCACGTTCACCCTCACCCATCCGGAAGGGCTGCGCAAGTAGGTAGACCTAATTCGGCATGCCTGATCGCCCTACCGTCAGGTAATGGGTGAAGTCCCGGGTCCACTGGTCGGTCCGCACGAGGTGCAAGACCTGCTCGGCGTGAGCCGGACCCGCATGCGCCAGCTCATCCGCTACCCGACTTTCCCCGCCCCGTTCCAGAGACTGCACGGCACCACGGTCTGGCTGCGTGCTGACGTGGAGGCGTGGATCGCCGAGCACCGCCCGCCCCGCCCGACCGACGGCGACGAGGCCGAGTAGCACCCATCTGGCGGCTGATCCACACGAGATCGCCGACCTGGGCGTATCCGATCGCCTGAATACCGCCACATCGCCAATCTGGAGTGGATCACCCCGTGCGGGGGTCCATGAGGGTCGCATGCGGGCTTAGTAGCCCTCCCTCACCGACCGCGTGAACGTCACGTCTCCGAACTCGAACACCGCTTGAGCGACCGCCTCTGCCTCTGTCGAATGGCACGTGTCCGTCAAGACCTGCCAGTCGCCCGTGCAGTAGAAGACGTAGAAGTCCGCGTCGGCCTCGTCGTAGCGAGCGATCGCGAGATGGGCGACAACCTCCGCGAAGTTGCTGACGGAGTGCCGTGTCGCCCCGGTCGCCAACTGCCCCGGCGCGAGGCTGGCGACCAGCGTGACCTGGGCTCCGTCGAGCCGGGCCGGCGGCATTGCTCTCATGGCACGATCCTCACCCGGGCAGGCCGCTTGATCGACTCGATTTCCTGCAAGGCGGGGTGTCCTGCTCGGGCGGATGGCCCGACTTCATGGAAGCGGAGTCGATCAAGGCGTTGAGGGCTTATTGACATGCTGCCAACAGGGCGCGAGGGTGGTGCCATGCCCACGCCCGACGGCTCCCCCGCGCCCTGGCGGCGGCCCGAACACGACGACCTCGCCGAACTGGCCCGCGCCTTCTTCACCAAGGAGGTGCTGCCGCACTCCGAACGCCTGCTGGCGCAGGGGCACCCGGACCGCGAGCACTACCGCCGCGCGGGTGAGCTGGGACTGCTCGGCCCGTCGGTGCCCGAGGAGTACGGCGGCGGGGGCGGCGACTTCACCCACGAGGCCGTGGTGCTGCACGAGCAGGCGTACGCCGGGGAGGGCAGCCTCGGGTTGGCCGTACACAGTGGCATCGTCACCGGCTACCTCGTGGCGTACGGCAGCGAGGAGCAGAAGCGGCGGTGGCTGCCCGGCCTGTGCGGCGGTGAACTGGTGGGCGCGATCGCGATGACCGAGCCGGACGGCGGCTCGGACCTTCAGGCGATGCGGACGCGGGCGGTCCGTGACGGCGACGACTACCTGGTCAGCGGCGCGAAGACGTTCATCACCAACGGCGGTCTGGCCGACCTGGTCATCGTGGCGGTCAAGACCGACCCCGAGCAACGGGCGGCCGGCATCTCACTGCTGGTCTGCGAGGTGGGTGGGGACCCGGAGGGGTTCCGTCGCGGCCGGCTGCTGTCCAAGATCGGGCTGCACGCCAACGACACGGCCGAGCTGTTCTTCGACGAGTTCCGGGTGCCGGCGGCCAACCTGCTCGGCGGCGTCGAGGGGCTGGGCTTCGTCCAGATGATGCAGCAGCTTCCGCAGGAGCGCCTGGTCATCGGCGTCGGCGCGGTGGCGGCCATGGAACGGGCGGTGGCGCTGACCGTCGCGTACGCCAAGGAGCGCACCGCCTTCGGCAAGCCGCTGATGGGCCACCAGAACACCCGGATGGTGCTCGCGGAGTGTGCGACGCGTACCCGGGTCAGTCGGGTCTTCCTGGACGACTGCGTCGTCCGGCACACGCGCGGCGACCTGGACGTCGCGACGGCCGCGATGGCCAAGTCGTGGCTCACCGACGGGCAGTGCGAGGTCGTCGACCGGTGCCTCCAGGTCTTCGGCGGGTACGGCTACACGACGGAGTACCCGATCGCCCGCATGTACGCCGACGCCCGGGTACAGAAGATCTACGGCGGCACCAACGAGATCATGAAGGAGCTGATCGCCCGTGCCCTCTGAGGCGTCCACGCGCGGCACGGACGGATCGTCGCGAGGCGGACCGCTGGCCGGCGTACGGGTGGTCGAGCTGGCCAGTCTCGCGCCGGCGCCGTTCGGCTGCATGGTGCTCGCCGACCTCGGAGCGGACGTGGTGCGCGTCGACCGGCCGGGCGGCCCGGGGGCCGGTCGGCTGGCCGCGCCGAGCGGAGGACCGTTGCAGCGCGGCCGGCGGCTGACCGCGCTGGACCTGAAGTCCCCGACCGGTGTGGCGGACCTGCTGCGTCTCGTCGAGCGGGCGGACGTGCTGGTCGAGGCGTACCGGCCGGGGGTCGCCGAGCGCCTCGGCTTCGGCCCGGACGTCTGCCGGGACCGCAACCCGCGTCTGGTGTACGCGCGAATGACCGGCTGGGGTCAGGACGGCCCGCTGGCCGCACGGGCCGGCCACGACATCGACTACATCGCGGTCGCCGGAGCGCTGGAACCGTTGGGCCGGGCCGGTGAGCGCCCGCACGCGCCGTTGAACCTGATCGGCGACTTCGCCGGTGGCGGCATGCTGCTGGCCGTGGGCGTGTTGGCCGCGCTGCTCGAACGGGAGCGCTCGGGCCTCGGCCAGGTCGTCGACGCGGCCATGGTCGACGGTTCGGCGCTGCTCACCTCGTTTCTGCACGGGCTGCTCGGCACCGGCCGGTGGGCGGCCCCGCGGGGGCGGAATCTGCTCGACGGAGGAGCGCCCTTCTACGACACGTACGCCACGGCCGACGGTGGCTTCATGGCCGTCGGCGCGCTGGAACCGGCCTTCTACGGCGAACTGCTGGCCGGTCTCGGCCTCACCGACGCGGACCTGCCCCACCAGTACGACCCGCGCGGCTGGGACGAGCTGCGCAGGCGGCTCACCGAACGGTTCGCCGAGCGGACGCGCGACGAGTGGACGGCGGTCTTCGCCGAGCGGGATGCCTGCGTCGCCCCGGTGCTCGCCCCCGGCGACGCGCACCGGCACCCGCACAACGCGGCCCGGGGCACGTTCGTCGAGGTGGACGGCGAGGTGCAACCCGCACCGGCGCCGCGCTTCGACCGTACGCCGACGGGGCCGCCCGTCCCGGCGCCCGATCCGGAGCGGGACGCGTCGCCGGTCGAGGAGATCCTGACCGCCTGGTCGTAGCCGGCGGGACAGCCGTGCCGGTGTCGCGTTGATACGGTCGTGCACCGACGGTCCGGGGGGAGTCAGTGCATGGGTACGGACAGTTGGAAGGGCCACGTCAACGGGATCCTGTACGGGGTCCAGTTCGACAGCGCGCTCGACGACGCGGTGGTGACCCGGGTCGCCGAAGGGGTGGACGCCGGGCTCTACCCGGGCGACCGGGCCGAGACGCGGGACGCGATCGATCAGGCGCTGCGCTACCCGGACCCGCTCAACGACCAGGCCGGGACCCCCCACAGCGAGGACGACATCCGCGCGTTCCTCCGCCGGCTGTCGGCCGCCCTGGCCGCCACCCCTTCCCAGAGTTGATCAAGAGGTTGGCGTCAGAAAACGGCTGCACCCTGACGCAAACCTCTTGATCACCGCCTAACGGGCGGGGTCGACCTTCCTGTTTTGGGTGTCCGGGGTGGGGGACGGCATGATCATGGTGGGGGCGGGTCGCTGTGGGCCGCCTGGGCCGAGGGGGTGCCGGTGCCGGACGCGGAGGACCTCGTCGCCGACGCGCTGGCGGCGGTGCGCGGCACCGACGTACGACAGACCGAACGGCAGCTCGACCGGCTGATGGTCGGCACCGGAACGGCGGACGGCGCGACGGCGGTGGACGCCGCCCTGGCGCGACGACTGATTCGCGGCCTCGGGCGGCTCTGGCCGCGCGGTTGGCAGCCGGTCGACGTACACCGGATCGTCCGGCGTCGGCTCGACGCCGGCGCGGCCCGACTGGTCCGCGACGCGCTGGCCGCGCAGCGACGCGAGCAGGCCGAGCCGGTCCCCGCCTGGTGGGACGACCAGCTCCGCGTGCTCGCCGCCCAGGACCGGGACGCCGCAGGCCAGGGCTCAAGCGCCGGCCAGGGCTCGAAGGCCAGCCGGGGCCGGGACGCCGGCCAGGGCTCGAAGGCCGGCCGGGACGTCGGCCCGGAGGACCTGGTGGCCGACTGGACCCGCGCGGAGGGGCTGGACCGGGTCGACGCGCTGCGCGCGGCGGTCGACGTACTCGCGCTGGTGGAGAGCCTGCCGCCGATCGCGGTGCTGCGCCCGCCGCCGGGATCGACCGGAGCGGCGCTCCCCCGCGCCGCCGGTACGGCCCGCAGCGGGTCGCCGATGCTGGACCGGGTACGCGCGCTGCTGGCGAAGGCGGAGTCGACCACCTTCCCGGCCGAGGCGGAGGCGTTGACCGGCAAGGCGCAGGAGCTGATCGCCCGGCACAGCATCGACGAGGCGCTGCTGGCGGCCGGCACCGAGCGGGGCGACGTGCCGAGCGGGGTGCGCCTGGGCGTGGAGACCCCGTACGCCGGGGCGAAGGCGCTGCTCGTGCAGGAGGTGGCGGCGGCGAACCGGTGTGAGGCGATCTGGTCCGACGACCTCGGCTTCACCACCGTGCTGGGGTGGCCGGCGGACCTCGTGGCGGTGGAGCTGCTCTACACGTCGCTGCTGGTGCAGGCGACGGCCGCGATGCTGCGCGGGCGGGCCGAGCGTCGACCGGGGTCGGGCCGCCGGACGAAGGTGTGGGACGAGTCCTTCCTCAACGCGTTCGCGCTGCGGATCGGTGAGCGGCTGCGCACGGCCACGGACGCGGCGACCGAGGCGGCGGGGCAGACGGAAGCCGGGGCGGATCGGTTGTTGCCGGTGCTCGCCGCGCGGGGCGAGGCGGTCCGGGAGCGGCTGGAGACGCTGTTCCCCGGCGTGACCCGGCACCGGCTCAGCGTGCGCGACGCCGAGGGCTGGTCGTCCGGCACCTCGGCCGCCGACCGGGCGTCCCTGGACGTCGGCGGCGGCTCCACGCCTCGGCAGGTGCCGGGCCGACCCTGATCCGCCCGGCGTGGGAGCGCCACGGCCGGACGTTTCTGCGATTTTCTTCGGTAGGCGGTAGGGAACGGGGTGACGGCTCCGACCCTCCGGTGAGCCGCACCCCAGCCGGGGCGCGACCAGGAACCGAGGAGCATCCCCGTGAAGTACATGTTGCTGATCTGGAACCGGCCCGGCTTCACCGAAGGGCTGACCGAGGAGGACCGCACCGCCCTGTTCGGCGAGGTCGACGAGATCATGAAGGAGCTGGCCGAGACCGGTGAGCTGATCGGCGGCCAGGCGCTGGCCGACCCGTCGCAGACGCAGACGGTCCGGCTGGCCGGCGGTCAACCCGAGATCGTCGACGGGCCGTTCATGGAGAGCAAGGAGCAGTTCGCCGGCTACCTGGCCGTGGACTGCGACAGCCCGCAACGGGCCGCCGAGATCGCCGCCCGCTGGCCGGACGTGCGCTACGGCGGCGCGATGGAGGTCCGCCCGATCATGGACGAGGCCGGGACGGAGATGTGACCGACGACCGGACGGTCGAGGATCTGCTGCGCACACTCGCGCCGCAGGTCCTCGGCCTGCTGGTCCGTCGGCACGGCCAGTTCGACAGGTGCGAGGACGCGGTCCAGGAGGCGCTGCTGGCCGCCGCGACGCAGTGGCCCGGGCAGGGCGTACCGGACAACCCGCGCGCCTGGCTGCTCACCGTGGCGACCCGCCGGCTCACCGACGAGTGGCGCAGCGAGAGCGCCCGCCGGCAGCGCGAGGTCGCGGTGGCGCTGCGCGAGCCGGCGTACGCCCAGGTGGCGCCTCCGGCGGACGCGCAGCCGGCGGTGCCGGACGCGGACGACACGCTGACCCTGCTGTTCCTCTGCTGTCATCCGGCGCTGGCCCCCTCGGCGCAGGTGGCGCTCACGCTGCGCGCGGTGGGCGGCCTCAGCACGGCCCAGATCGCCCGGGCGCACCTGGTGCCGGAGGCGACCATGAGCCAGCGCATCCGGCGGGCCAAGCAGCGGATCGAGGCGGCTGGCGCACGGTTCGCCATGCCCGGACCGGCCGAGCGGGAGGAGCGGCTGCGGACGGTGCTGCGGGTGCTCTACCTGATCTTCAACGAGGGGTACACGGCGTCGAGCGGGCCGGACCTGCGCCGGGCCGAGCTGACGGCCGAGGCGATCCGACTCGGCCGCGTCCTGCACGGGCTGCTGCCCGACGACGGCGAGGTCACCGGGCTGCTGGCGCTCATGCTGCTCACCGACGCGCACCGGGCGGCACGGGTGGGCGCGGACGGGGAGTTGGTGCCGCTGACGGAACAGGACCGTTCCCGCTGGGACGCCGCCGCCATCGCGGAGGGGGTCGCGCTGATCACCGAGGCGTTGACCTGGTCGCCGCCCGGCCCGTACCAGCTGCAGGCCGCCATCGCCGCCGTGCACGCGGAGGCGGCGACGGCGGCGGAGACGGACTGGCGGCAGATCGTCGCGCTCTACCGGCTGCTGGGCCGAATCGCCCCGAACCCGCTGGTCACGCTCAACCAGGCGGTCGCGGTGGCGATGGTGGACGGGCCCCGGGCGGGGCTCGACCTGCTCGGCCCGTTGGACGCCGACGAGCGCACCGCCGGGCACCACCGCCTCGCGGCCGTGCGGGCGCACCTGCTGGAGCTAGCCGGCGAGCCGGCGGCGGCGCGGGAGGCGTACCTGGCGGCGGCGCGCGGCACCACGAGCCTGCCCGAGCAGCGATACCTGGAGCTGCGCGCCACCCGACTGGCGGCGCGGCGGTGACCGCCGCCGCGCCGCCCGCCCGTCACAGGTCGACCGCCGGGCAGCTCGCCGGCCGCGCCGGCACGACCTGATCGATCAGGTACGAGTCGACGGCTCGCCCCACGCACGGACTGGTGGTGTAGCTGCCGTGTCCCCAGCCCTGGTAGGTGAGCAGCACCCCGTGCCGACCCAACTGCCGGGCCACCGCGCGGGCCCAGGCGTAGCCGCTCGCCGGATCGTGCACGGTGGCGGCGATCAGCAGCGGCACGTCGGTGCGTACCCGCAGCCGGTGCTGAGGGTTGGCGACCGTGGGCGTACCCAGGCACGTGACCAGGGCGAACAGCGCCGGCGGGTAGCGCAGGTCGGGCGCGAGCCGGGCGCTGCGGCGCAGCAGCGCGTCGTACTCGCGGTAGTCGCGGACCGGCAGGCTCCAGTCCTGGCAGAAGACCGCGAAGGGGTACGGGACCACGGCGTCGTCCGCCAGCGTGGTGACGCCCGGCGTCGGGGGACCCGCCAGCTTGTCGATCCACTGCCCGAGCCCCGGCCACCGGTCGGTCTCGTAGAGCCGCTTGTGGGCGAGGCGGCTCAGCTCGAAGGGGGCCAGCGGGGCACCGGCCCGGTCCGGGTCGGTCAGCGTGCCGGCCTCGGCCCGGTCGTGCAGCCCGGCCCAGATGGCCCGCACGTCCCGACCGTGCAGGACGCAGGCGGCGGACCGGGCACACCAGTCGAGGAACTCGTCGAACGCGTCCTCGGCGGCGACGGCCTGGGTGTCGAGGAAGGCGCGGGTCTCCAGGCTGTGGTCCATCGCGGCCTCCAGCACCATGGCCCGCACCCGGTCGGGGTACAACTCGGCGTACCGCTCGCCCAGCAGGGTGCCGTACGAGCTGCCGTGGAAGGTGAGCTGCCGTTCGCCGAGCGCGGCACGGACCGCGTCCAGGTCACGGGCGGCGCTCGTCGTGTCCACGTGGTCGTAGAGCGCGCCGGTACGGGCCCGGCAGTCGGCGCGCAGCAGCGCGTTGTTGGTCAGGGTGGCGTCGAACTGGGCCTGGTCGGCGATCACCTGGGGCTGCCTGGCGAGCAGGTCGCGGGAGCAGCGCACCGGGTGACTGCCGCCGGTGCCGCGCGGGTCGAAGCTGACGATGTCGAACCGGCGGCGCAGGTCGGCGCTGAACCGGGAACTGCCGTTCACCACCCGGTCGACCCCGCTGTCACCCGGCCCGCCCGGGCCGAAGACCAGGGTGCCCTGTCGGGCGGTCGGGTCGGTGGCGACCCGGCGGGCCAACGCCAGTTCGAAACGCTCCCCCCGTGGCCGGTTCCAGTCGACCGGCAGCGACAGGCTGCCGCACTCGGGCGGGGTCTCCGCGACGGGCGGCTCCTCCTCGGGGGTGTCCTCGGCGCAGGGGTGCCAATCGATGGCGGGTCGGGCGACGGCCGGGCTCGCCGGGGTCAGGCCGGCGGCCGTGAGGGCCAGGGCCACCGCCCAGCCGACTCCGGATTTGCGTACGCGCAGCATGGGGTGCTGTCCTCTCCTGGAAGGAGCGTTGCTGGTGAAACTCGCCCAGCGGGCGAGGTGGTGCTTCTTCCACCCGGGCCGTCGAGTGGCCGCTCGACGGCCCGGGGCCTCGACACGCGGGTCAGTCGACCTCGCGCAGGACACGTTCGAGCGTGGTCATCCGGGTCTCGATTCCGCCCAGCCGACTGTCCATCGCGGCGAGCAGTCGGGCGTTCTCCGCCTGCGCCTGTGCGGCGGTCTCGGCGAGCTTGCGGTAGTCGTCCGCGCGGTTCGCCTCGTACCGGGCCCGCCGGGTCTTGGCGAGCTGTACGACGGTCACGGTGAACACGCTGATCAACAGGGCGAACACCCCGAACGCGCCGACCACCTCGGTCCAGTCGTGCTCGCTCATGACCGCGCCTCCGGCTGCTCGCCCGAGTCGGGCACGGTGAGCGTCTCGATCGCCGCCGCGATGACCTGGGGGGTGAGTGTGAGCACGAACGGCTCCACCTCGTAGTAGTTCATGGCCTTCCCGTCCTCCGACAACTCCATGCGGGCGGTGACCAGTCCGGCCGCCGCCAGCTTCCGTAGGTGGACCTGCAACAGCGCGCGGCTGATGCCCAGTTGCCGGGCCAGCCCACTGACGTACGCGCGCTCGCGGGCCAACGCGGCGACGACCCGCAGCCGGTGCGGGTTGGCCAGCGTGGCCAGCACCCGGATCAGGTCGTCGCCGGTCGGCGGCGAAGCCGCGCTCATAACCAGCCCTTGCACATGCCAATAGAAGTTAGCAGGTACGGCGGCGCGGCGGCGCGGCACGAAGACGGAATCAGGGGGATCTCAGGGTTCGGCGCCCCGGACACGACAGCACGCCGGGCCGGTGATGATCACCGGCCCGGCGTGCGGATTACGTCGTACGTCAGCTCTTGAAGGCGTCCTTGATCTTCTCGCCGGCCTGCTTGAGCTTGGCCGTGGACTGGTCGGCGCGACCCTCGGCCTCGAGCTGCTCGTTGTCGGTGGCCCGACCGGCGCCTTCCTTCAGCTTGCCGGCCGCGTCCTCGGTGGCGTTATTGACCTTGTCGTCGAATCCCATTGCCAACCTCCATCGCAAGCGTCGCTACGAACTCAGAGGTACCCCCGTCGTCCCCGGTCCAACCATCGCGGTCGTCACAGTTCGCCAGCGGCCGAACGGAAGCGGCGCAGCCGCAGGCTGTTGGCCACCACGAAGACCGACGAGAACGCCATGGTGGCGCCGGCGATCATCGGATTGAGCAACCCGGCGGCGGCCAGCGGCAGGGCCGCCACGTTGTAGCCGAACGCCCAGAACAGGTTGCCCCGGATGATGCCGAGCGTGCGCCGGGACAGCCGGATGGCGTCCACCGCGGCGTCCAGGTCGCCCCGGACGAGGGTCAGGTCGGACGCCTCGATCGCCACGTCGGTGCCGGTGCCCATGGCGAGCCCCAGGTCGGCCTGGGCCAGCGCCGGCGCGTCGTTGACGCCGTCACCGACCATCGCCACCGAGCGGCCCTGCGCCTGGAGCCGCTTGACCACGTCCACCTTGCCGGCCGGCAGCACCTCGGCGATCACCTCGTCCACGCCCACCTCGGCGGCGACCGCCCGGGCCACGGTGGTGTTGTCGCCGGTCAACAGGACCGGAGTGAGCCCCAGGGCGCGCAGCCGCGCCACAGCCGCCCGGCTCGTGGGCCGGACCACGTCGGCGACCGCGAGCACGCCCCGGGCCCGCCCGTCCCAGCCCGCGACGATCGCCGTACGACCGGCGGCCTCGGCGTCCCGCACGGCCCACTCGACCTCCGGCGGCACCTCGACACCGCGTTCGCGCAGCAGCCGGACCCGGCCGAGCAGCACGACCCGCTCGTCGACCGTGCCGGTCACGCCCAGCCCTTCGAGGTTGGCGAAGCCGGTCACCCGGGGCAGCTCGCCCGCTTCGGCGGCGGCCACCGCGACGGCACGGGCGATCGGATGCTCGGACGCGGCCTCCACCGCACCGGCGAGCCGGAGCAGCTCCGCGCGGTCCTCGCCACTGGCCGGCACCACGCCCACCACGGTCATCCGACCGGTCGTCACGGTGCCGGTCTTGTCCAGCACGACGGTGTCGACCCGGCGGGTCGACTCCAGCACCTCCGGTCCCTTGATCAACACACCGAGCTGGGCCCCGCGACCGGTGCCGACCAGCAGCGCGGTCGGCGTGGCCAGACCCAGGGCGCACGGGCAGGCGATGATCAGCACGGCCACGGCGGCGGTGAACGCGGCGGTCGGACCGGCCCCGGTGCCGAGCCACCAGCCGAGGGTGCCCACGGCCAGGGCGATGACGATCGGCACGAACACCCCGGAGATCCGGTCGGCCAACCGCTGCACCGCCGCCTTGCCGCTCTGCGCCTGCTCGACCAGGTCGGCCATCCGGGCGAGCTGCGTGTCCGCGCCGACCCGGGTGGCGGTGACGATCAGCCGGCCGCCCGCGTTGATCGTCGCGCCGACCACGGCGTCGCCCGGACCGACCTCGACCGGCACCGACTCACCGGTCAGCATGCTGGCGTCCACGGCGGACGTGCCCTCGTCGACGACACCGTCGGTGGCGATCTTCTCGCCGGGACGGACCACGAACCGGTCACCGACGGCGAGCCGGTCCACCGGGACCAGGGTCTCGACCCCGTCCCGCAGCACCGCCACCTCCTTCGCGCCGAGGTCGAGAAGGGCGCGCAGGGCCGCGCCGGCGGTCCGCTTGGACCGGGCCTCGAAGTAGCGACCGGCCAGGATGAACACCGTGACCCCGGCGGCGGCCTCCAGGTAGATGTTGCCGGCGCCGTCGCCGCGGGTGATGGCGAAACGGAACGGGTGCGTCATCCCGGGCATACCGGCGTCACCGAGGAACAGCGCCCACAGCGACCACCCGAACGCGGCGAGCGTGCCGATCGAGACCAGCGTGTCCATGGTGGCCGCGCCGTGCCGCAGGTTGGTCCAGGCCGCGCGGTGGAACGGCAGCCCACCCCAGACGACCACCGGGGCGGCCAGCGTCAGCGAGAGCCACTGCCAGTAGTCGAACTGCCAGGGCGGCACCATGGCCAGCAGGACCACCGGCACGCTCAGGACCGCCGAGACCCACAGCCGGGTACGCGGACCGCGCAGCGGGTCCTGCGGCGGCGGCTCGGCGGTCGGCGGCGTCGGCAGGGCCGCCGTGTAGCCGGTCTTCTGGACGGTCTCGATCAGGTCGTCCGGGGTGACGTCGTCGGCGTACCGGACGGTCGCCTTCTCGGTGGCGTAGTTGACGGTGGCGCTCACGCCGTCCATCCGGTTGAGCTTCTTCTCGACCCGCGCCGCGCACGCAGCGCAGGTCATCCCCCCGATCGCCAGTTCGATCCGGTTCGGCGCCTCGGGCAGCGGTCTGCTGCTGGTGGTGGTCATCGTCCAGTCCCGTCAGTCGTGCCCGTGCCCGGGGGTGCCGTGGTCGGCCCCGCCGGTCGGTGTCGGCTCGCCCGTCGCGGCCGGGGCGGCGCCCGCCAGGATGGTGAACTCGGCGGTGTGCACCTGCCCACCGTGCTGGAAGTCGAGGTAGAGCCGGTAGGCGCCGGCCGAGGGCACCTCGGCGTGGAAGGTGACGGCAGGGCCGGGCGGGGTGCGTCCGTCGCCGGGCGTCCCGTCCGGGTGCACGTGCAGGTACGCCAGATCGCCCCGACGCAGCGCCACCAGGTGCCCGTACGCACCCAGGTAGGGCTCCAGGTCGGTGACCGGCTGCCCGGCACGGCTCACCGTCAGGGTGAGCGCCGAGGTCCGGCCGGGCTCCGGCGTGCCGGCCAGGGTGACGGTGTAACCGTCGACCGTGGTGCTGGCCGCCGGGGCGGGCAGCGTCCGCTCGGTCAGCTCGCCGGGGACGGCCACGTCCACGCCGAGGGTCAACGGCTCGCCCCCGGTCGGGGTGAAGTCGGCGAACGCCCGCCACTGCCCGGCGCCGGCCAGCGGGGTGGCGACCCGCCAGGTGCCGTCCGGGGCGAGATCGGGGTGGACGTGCCGGAAGCCGGACAGGTCCCGGCGGGCGACGATCAGGTGCATCCGTCTGTCGTGCGCGACGTCGTACCTGGTGACCGGCCGACCGTCCGGCCCGTCGATCCGGAACGCGAACTGGCCGGCGGGCGCGGTCACCGGTTGGAGCGTGTAGCCCCGGTCGGAGACGAGCAACCCGCCGGGAACGAGGTCGGCCACCTCGCCGCTCGTGGTGAGGCCCGAGGTGTGGGCGACGTCGGGCCGGTTCTGGGTTACCGGGTCGACCGGGTCGACCACCCGACCGACCCCGTACGCCGCGCCGAAGACCGCCGTGAGACCGAGGGCGAACGCGCCCAGCCTGGTCACCGTGGTCATCGCGGACCTCCGCTCACGCCTCGACGAGGTCGTAGCCGGCCTCGTCGACAGCGGCCCGGACGGCCCCGGTGTCCACGGGCTGCTCGCTGCTGACGGTGACCTGGCCGGTGGCGAGGTCGACCCGCACGTCGCGTACGCCCTCGATCGCGCCCACCTCGGCGCTGACCGCGCTGACGCAGTGCCCGCAGGTCATGCCCTTGACCTGGTACGTCGTGTCGACCATCGGACGTCTCCTCTCGTAGTACCGGTACCCGGTGGGGGTATGCCGGCAGGAACGGACGCTACCATACCCCCCAGGGGTACGCTATCCTCGTCGCCATGACCGCACCCACACCGATCCGCGGGTACACCGCCAGCAAGGACCAACTGCTCGCGCGCCTGCGCCGGGTGGAGGGGCAGGTCCGGGGCATCGAAAAGATGGTCGACGAGGACCGCTACTGCATCGACGTGCTCACCCAGATCTCCGCGATCCAGGCCGCGCTCGACAAGGTGGCCCTGGGCCTGCTCGACGGGCATGCCCGGCACTGCATGCACGAGGGGGCGGCCGAGGGTCGGGCCGACGAGATGGCCAGCGAGATGATGGCGGCCGTCGGCCGACTCATGAAGCGCGGCTGAGCGCCTCACTCCCGCCCGGAATCGAGACGTACCCGGCGCAGCAACTGCGCGTTGAGCGCCACCACGATGGTGGACGCGGACATCAGCACGGCCGCCACCGCCGGGCTCAGCGCCACCCCGGCCCCGGCGAGCACCCCCGCCGCCAGCGGCAGCGCCACCACGTTGTAGCCCGCAGCCCAGGCCAGGTTCTGCCGCATCTTGCGGTACGACGCCCGGGAGAGCCGGACCACGGCCCCGACGCCACGCGGGTCGGACGACGCCAGCACGACCCCGGCGGACTCGATCGCGACGTCGGTGCCCGCCCCGATCGCGATGCCCACGTCGGCGCGGGCCAGCGCCGGCGCGTCGTTCACCCCGTCACCGACCATCGCCACGGTCAGCCCGCGCCGCTGGAGTTCCGCCACCCGGCTGTCCTTGTCGGCCGGCAGCACCTCGGCGAAGACCTCGTCCACCCCGGCCCGGAAGCCCAGGTCGGCGGCGACCGACTCGGCCACCGACCGCGCGTCCCCGGTGATCATGGCAATGGTGCGGACGCCATCGGCCCGCAGCTCGGCGATGGCCTTGCGGGCCTCCGGCCGCACCGCGTCGGTGAGCGCGAACGCCCCGAGCACCGTGTCCGGCAACCGCAGGAGATACAGCACCACGGCACCGCGTGACGACCAGCGGCCGGTCGCCTCCCGCAGCTCGTCCGACAGCGGTCCACCCCGCTCACGCAGCAGGGTCGGCCCGCCCACCGCGTACTCCGTACCGTCGACGATGGCCCGCACCCCGCGACCCGGCAGCGAGCGGAAGCCGCCGGCACGGGCCGACCCACCGGGTCCGGCCGCCGCCACGATCGCGCGGGCCAGCGGATGTTCGCTGTCGGACTCGACACCGGCGGCGATCCGCAGCGCCTCGTCCCGGCCCACGCCGGGGGCCGTCACCAGGTCGGTGACCTCGTGCGCGCCCCGGGTCAGCGTGCCGGTCTTGTCGAACAGCACCGCGTCGACGGTCCGCATCCGCTCCAACGCGAGCCGGTCCTTGACCAGGATCCCGCTTCGCGCCGCCAGCGCCGTGGAGAGCGCGACGACGAGTGGGATGGCCAGGCCGAGCGCGTGCGGGCAGGCGATCACCAGAACGGTGACGGTACGCACCACCGCCTCGTCGGGCTCACCGAGCGCGGTCCAGACCACCAGGGTGAGCACGGCGGTACCGGCGGCCACGTAGAAGAGCGCGGCGGCGAACCGGTCGGCGAGCAGTTGAGCCTGCCCGCCCGAGCGCTGCGCCTGCGCGACCATGCGTTGGATGCCCGCGAGCGCGGTCTCGTCGCCCAGCGCCTCGACCCGGACCCGGATCGCCGAATCGGTGGCGACCGTGCCGGCCACCACCCGATCGCCCGCCGACCGGGCAACCGGGCGCGACTCGCCCGTGATCATCGATTCGTCCAACTCCGCGTCGCCGTCGACGACCCGGCCGTCGGCCGGCACCCGACCCCCGGGTCGGACCAGCACCACGTCGTCGACCCGCAGCCCGTCGACAGGTACGCGCTCGACCCGCCCGTCCGCCGCCACCCGCTCGGCCTCGTCGGGCAGCAGCGCCGCCAGTGCCGCGAGCGCCCCACGGGCCTGCCCGATGGCCTTCATCTCCTGCCAGTGCCCGAGCAGCATGATGGTGACCAGCGCGGCCAGCTCCCACCAGAAGTCCAGGTCGAAGGCGCCCAGGCTGGTCGCCAGCGACGCGGTGTACGCCACGGTGATCGCCATCGCGACCAGCAGCATCATGCCCGGCGCGCGGTCCCGGATCTCACGTACCGCGCCGACCAGGAACGGCCAGCCACCCCAGAGGAACACCACCGAACCGAGCACCGGCCCCACCCAGGAGCGACCCGGCGCGTCCAGCCGGAGCCCGAGCCGGTCCACCACCAGGTCACTGGTCAGCACCACCGGCACGGTGAGCACCAGACAGACCCAGAACCGCCGACGGAACAGGGCCGGGTCGTGCCCGGCGTGCTTGTCGTGCCCGGCGTGCTTGTCGTGCCCGGCGTGCTTGTCGTGCCCGGCGTGCTTGTCGTGCCCGGCGTGCTTGTCGTGCTGTCGGTGCTCGGTGGGTGGCTCAGGCATGACTCCACCATCCGCCGCGCCCGGGGCGGTGTCAGCGGTTCGACTCCCCCGACACGTCCGCACGACCTGCGACCCCCCGCCGCGCTGGTTAGCATCGTCCAGCGATGACCCACCGGATCCCGCCGCCGAGACGGGCGACGGCGCCGCCACGGCGCGGCCCCGTACGGCGCCGACCCGACCACTTCATCACTCTCCGTGATTGCCGGGTCGTCAGGCGGCGAACCGACGCGCTCGTGCCCGCGTTCGTCCGGCGGAACTGAACCGCAGAGGCCGCCGGCACGTACCCCGCACCGGATCGTTGGGAGTCTCGCATTGGGTTCCGACCACAGCCATTCCGCTCGACCCGCCCCGCCCCGGGTACGACGGATCCTCATCGCGACGGTGGTGCCGCTCTTCGTGGCCACCGTCGTCGCCGCCGTGGTGCTGTGGCCACGGGACGGCGCACCGAAGAGCGGCGGTGGGGCGGATCTGCCGCGCCACCACGGCACGGTGACCCGGGTGGTGACCGAACCGTGCCCACCCTCGACGAGCCCGGAGGGCACGCCGAGCGGCGGGCCGTGCGGCACGGTGGACGTACTCCTCGAAGACGGGCCGCGCGCCGACCGGCAGGTGAGCACGCCCGTCCCCGCCGGCCCCGGAGCGCCTCGGGTCGAGGTGGGCGACGACGTCGTCCTGGTCGAGCTGACCGATCCGACCGATCCCACCCTCAGCACCTGGAACATCGCCGAGCACCAGCGCGGGACGCCACTGGTGTGGCTCGTGGGGGTCTTCGCCGCCGCCATCGTCGCGTTCGGCCGGTGGCGGGGTCTGGCCGCGCTCGCCGGCCTAGCCGCCAGCTTCGCCATCCTGCTCACCTTCGTGTTGCCGGCCATCGGCGCGGGCCGGTCACCGCTGCTGGTGGCGGTGGTCGGCGCGGCCCTGATCATGTTCGTGGTGCTCTACCTGACACACGGGGTGACCGCGCAGACCTCCGTCGCGGTCCTCGGCACCCTGGGCAGCCTGGTGCTCACCGGCGTCCTCGCGACCATCGCCACGGCCGCCACCCAGCTCACCGGCTTCGGCAGCGAGGACGCCACCACGCTCTCGATGTTCCAGGCGGAGGTGGACCTGCGCGGCCTGCTGCTCGCCGGGATCATCATCGGCTCACTCGGGGTACTCGACGACGTGACCGTCACCCAGGCCGCCACCGTCACCGAGCTGGCGAACGCCAACCCCGGGCTGGGTCGACGACAGCTCTACCGGGCCGCCACCCGGGTCGGCCGGGCGCACATCGCCTCCACGGTCAACACCATCGTGCTGGCGTACGCGGGCGCGTCACTGCCGCTGCTGCTTCTGCTCACCGCCGACTCGCGCCCCATCGGGCAGATTCTGACCAGCGAGTTCCTCGCACAGGAGATCGTCCGCAGCGCGGTCGCCACCCTCGGCCTGATCGCCGCCGTACCCCTCACCACCGGGCTGGCCGCGGTGGTGACCGCGGCCGGGTCGACGGCCACGCCCGACGCGGACGCCCCGCCACCGCGCCCCCGCGCGGACCGCGCGGAGGCGCTCGCCGCTCTCAGTTCCCCGCCGACGGATCGGGCCGACCGGCCCGATCCACAGCGGAACACACCCCCATCCACCGCCACCACCGGGTGGCCAGAGCCGAACAGGAGCACGGATACGGCATGGTGACACTCCTCAGCGTGACCGGATCGGGCACCCGCCCTGAGAACCGCGTCACTGGTCACTCAACGCCATGGCGAAATGACGCTTTTAGTCGGCATCAGGACGTAGCTCAGGCGGTGGACTCTCGGGTAACCTCGCTGCCGGTCACCGACGAAGGCGCGCAGCGGCGCCTGCGGTGCCACCGCCCAATCGCCAACCGGCGAGCCGGGGACCCAGGTACCTGGGGTGAATCCGCGACAGCGGTAGGGGCCACTTCCGCCCCGAACCCGTCAGCTAACCCGGTCGGCGGTCGACGGAAGGGAAGATTGTGACGGCACCCCTACGCCGCTGGTTGACGCCCGTGGTGGCCGTGTTCGCCGCGCTGACCGTGCTCGCCGGACCCCTCCCGGCCCACGCCGCCCCGACGACCCCCACACCGTCCGGGCACGAGGAGGACGGCGACGAGCCCAAGCTGCTCACCGACGTCATCGAGCAGACCAACCGGGACTACGTGGCGGCCAAGTCCAAACTGGACAAGTCCAAGAAGCGGCAGGTCGAACTCGCGGCAGAGGTCGACCGGGCGAAGGCCGACCTGGCCGCGCTGGCCCCGCAGGTCGCGCAGATCGCCGCTCAGTCGTACCGGACCGGACGGGTCGGCGCGATCGCGATGCTGCTGGAGGCCGACGCCCCGGACTCGTTCGTCCAGCGGGCCGCGGCGCTCGACGAGATGAACATGGTCAACGAAAAGAAGCTCGCCGAGGTCAACGCGGTGAAGTCCCGCGCCGAGGAGGCCAAGCTGGCCCTCGACACCGAGGTCCGGGAGCAGCAGAAGCAGACCGCGCTGATGGCGAAGGACAAGCGCGACGCGGACAAGGCGCTCGCGCTGGTCGGCGGCAAGGGCTTCACCGGCGGTCTGGTGGACGCCACCTCCCCGGTCGCCCGGATCGGCCCGGGTCGCACCGCCGACGGCGACTGGAAGCCCCAGTCGTGCAGCGAGAAGGACCCGACCACCTCCGGCTGCGTCACGCCGCGCACGCTGCACGCGTACAAGGAGGTCAAGCGGGCCGGGTTCAACCGGTTCGTGGGCTGCCACCGCAACGGTGGACCGTACGAGCACCCGAAGGGTCGCGCCTGTGACTGGTCGTTGCAGAAGAGCGGCTTCAGCCCGTGGCACAACGACGACACCCGGATGTACGGCAACAACGTGGCCGCGTTCCTCATCCGCAACGCCGACCGGCTCGGCATCTACTACGTGATCTGGAACCGGCAGATCTGGTTCCCGGCGACCGGCTGGAAGTCGTACAGCGGGCCGTCGAACCACACCGACCACGTACACATGTCGCTGCTCTGATCCGACGCCCAACAGTTCGAGGGCCGTCCCGCGTCGAGCGGGGCGGCCCTCGTCGCGTGTCAGGCGGCGGCGGTCGCGGCCGGGTCGTCCGAGGCGTCGCCGGCCGGTACGGGGGTCACGGGTCGCACCGCCCCGGCGGCGAGCCGGTACGACATCCCCACCACCGCGCACCGCCCCCGCGCCACCTCGTCGGCCAGCACGGGCGACTGCCCGAGCAGCGTCTCGACCGTCTGCGCGATGTGGATGTCGACGATGCCGTCGATGTCGTGCACGCCCTCGGCCGTGGCTCGTCGCAGGCTGGGCAGCACCGCGTCGACCACCGCTGGGAGATGTCCCGGGGGCGCGATGCCGGTGGCCGCCGATTCGCGGGCCGCCTGCACGGCGCCGCAGGAGTCGTGCCCGAGCACCACCACCAGCGGAGCGCCGAGGACGGCCACCGCGTACTCGACGCTGCCCAGCACCTCTGGCCCGGTGGTGTGCCCGGCGGTCCGGACGACGAAGAGGTCACCCAGCCCCCGGTCGAAGATGATCTCGGCGGCCAGCCGCGAGTCGGAGCAGCCGACGATCACCGCGAAGGGGTGCTGCCCGTCCGCCACGGCGGCCCGGTGCCCGGCATCCTGGTTGGGGTGGCGCGGCTCTCCGGCGACGAAGCGACGGTTGCCAGAGACCAGCTCGGCGTACGCTCGGGCCGGCTCGGTGGCGACCGGCGCCTGCTCGACGGTCCGCTGCGTGCCCGGCTGCCCGCCGGGCGTACCGGAACGGCTCATCCCCGCACCTCGTCTCACGCGTTTGACCTGCTCAACGGTCTTTTCAACCGGGCCGGCGGCGGGCGCTGGCTCGCGCTCAACGGTCACACGCACGGCAAGATGCGTCAAGATATGCGTGATTTAGATTTCATACGTTGACCCGGAAAGGCGGCCCCCCACGATGGCGAGCACGACGGCCGGAGGCGGCCGGAACTGGACATTTCTTACCAACCACGGCCATGTGCTGCTCGCCATCGCCCGCGACCCCACCGCCCGGCTCCGTGATGTGGCGGCGGAGGTGGGCGTCACCGAGCGGGCCGCCCAGGCCATCGTCGCCGACCTGGAGGCCGAGGGTTACCTGCACCGCACCCGGGTGGGGCGGCGCAACGAGTACACCCTCAACCCCGCCGGCCGGTTCCGGCACCCCGCCGAGGCCGAAGTGCAGGTCGGTGACCTCCTCGCGCTGTTCACCCCCACCCCCGGCGACGACACTCCCTGACGACCGTCGTGCGCCCCGACGTCGGCCGGCGTCGCCGGGCCGCTGCGCGACGCGGCGCAGCGGTAATCTCTGCGGGTGCGCGAATGCCTGCCGCCGAGCGCGACCGAACCACCCCGCCGTACCGTCCGCGCTGTCCTCAATGGAACGATCGCGACCCTGCTCGGGATCACCCTGGTAGTGGCCCCATGCGTCTCAGCGGCAGCGGCGGCACCCGTCTGCGGCCCGCCCGGTGAGGACGGCCTGGTGGAGATGCCGTGGGCGCTACATCGGCTCGATCCGGTCTCGGCCTGGCCGATCTCGCGAGGCGCCGGGGTGACGGTGGCGGTCATCGACTCCGGGGTCTCGGCCATCCACCCCGCCCTGAAGAACCAGGTTCTCCCCGGGCGCGACTTCAACAACCTGACCGACAACCGAGGCCAGTGCGACCTGGCGGGCCACGGCACGATGGTCGCCGGCATCATCGCCGGCCAGGACGGCACCGGAGCGCCGTTCAGCGGTATCGCCCCGGCGGCCCGCATCCTGCCCATCCGGGTGCTGCCCAACGCCAAGGGCACCAACGACGAGGCGCTGCCCGGGCAGATCGCCGCGGCCATCGACTGGGCGGTCGACAACGGCGCCGACGTGATCAACCTGTCCCTGGTGACCCTGCCCCGACCCGAACTGGCCCGGGCCGTCGAACGCGCCCTCGCCAAGCGGGTGATCCTGGTCGCCGCCGCCGGCAACCGGCAGGAGACACAGGAGGACAAGCCGGCGTACCCGGCCGCCTACCCGGGCGTCATCGCCGTCGCCGGCGTGGACGAGCAGGACGGGCACGTCGGCACCTCGGTCAGTGGCAGCTACGTCGACGTCGCCGCGCCGGGCCTCAACATCGTCGGCCCCGCGCCCGGTGGGGCCGGCTACCTCCCCGAGCCGGCGGGTGGCACCAGCTTCGCCGCCGCGTACGTCTCGGGGACGGCGGCGCTCGTCCGGGCCGCCTACCCGGACCTCACTCCGGAGCAGGTCGCCGACCGGCTGGAGCGTACGGCGGACAACCCGCCGCAGGGCCGCAACGCCGAGGTCGGGTACGGGGTGGTCAACCCGTACCGGGCGGTGTCGAGCCTGCTGGGCACCCGCACCAACCCGCCGGTCGGCGCGCTCGCCCCGCCCGCCTCCGCAGCCGATCCGCTGAGTTGGCAGCGCACCGCGGCGATCTGGGCGGCCGTGGTCGGCGCCCTGCTCACCGTACTGCTGCTGATCACTCGGCCGATCGTGGCGCGGGGCCGCCAACGCGGCTGGCGTGCCGGCCGCCGCACCGACCAGCCGGTCGCCGGCTGAGCCCGGTCACGGCGCTGATGCGGTCTACCTCACCAGCGCCGTGCCGCAGCGCTCAGCGCAGGATGCCGGAGGTGCCGCCGCCGTCCGCGCCCCACACGTCCTCGTCCTCTTCCAGCCAGGTGTTGCGGGCGCCGTCCTCCTCGCCGTAACCGGCACCGGTACCCGCGCCGGCCAGGCCACCGGCGCCGCGCGCGCCCGCACCACGCCCCCCTGGGCCCGTCGCGCCGCGACCGGCGCCGCCGCGGCCCGCACCGCCGCCGCCACCGGCGACGCCACCCATACCGGGCGCCATGCCACCGGCCAGCTTGCCGCCCGCGCCGAGCCGACCACCGGCACCCCGGCCGCCACCGCGACCGGCACCCGCCGCGCCGCCACCCATCATCGGGCCCACGCCCGGGGAGACCGCCCGACCGAGCGCGCCGCCACCCGCGAGAGCGCCGGCGCCTCCCCCGGCGCTACCCAGGCCGCCACCGCCGCCGAGCCCGGCGGAGGAGCCCAGGCCACCGGAGCCGAGGCCGGAGCCGAGCCCGGGGGAACCGCCACCGCCCGCGCCCGCGAGGCCGCTGCTGAACTCGTCGTCCACGCCGGGTACACCGCCGGTGCCCGGGTAGTCACCCGTGCCGGGGGTGTCGTACCCGCCGGAGAGGTCGGGGTGGGTGCCGGACCCGCTGGGCAGGTCGCCGGTGCCCGGCAGGTCGCTGGTACCGATCGAGGGGGTGGCACCGAGGCCACCACCGCCGCCACCGCCGCCGAGCTTCGGCACGCCACCGCCACCGCCACCGCCGCCACCACCGGTGTCCAGGTCGGGAATCTCGGGCTGCGTCGCCTTCTCTGCAGGGTTGTAAGCGTCGCCGGGGGTGCCGGGGGCTTTGGCCTGGTAGTCACCGCGCACCTGCTCGTAGACCCGGGCGGCGTCCTCCGACTGGTCGTTGATCCAGTCGGCGATGGCGGTCACCGGGTCGAACCAGCCCAGGAAGTCCGGCGAGACCTTCGCCTCGAAGAAGCCCACCCCGAGGGTCAGCTTGGCGTTGCGCGCCTCCAGCACGTCGTTGACGCAGGTCGCCGGGATCGGGAACTCCCGCTGGGCCTTGGTGAGATCGTCGGCGGCGGACTTGAGCGACTGGACGATGCCGTTGCCCTTCTCGGCGTCCGCCACGATGTGCCCGGTGTCCTTGGCGATCTGCTCGACGTGACCCTTGAACGCCTCGTACGCCGGGCCCTTCCAGGTCGTACCCAGATCCTTGATGTTGGACTCGAGGCTCTGCTTGACGTTGTTGAGATTCTTGAGCAGTTGCTCCCAACCGAGTGCGGCGCTCTCCACGTCACCCGGCCGGCCGTCGATGACGACCTTCTGGCACATCTCTTCCCAGCTCAGGCCCATCTGCTGTCCTCCCCCGTCCTAGCGTCCGTCGCCGTTGCCGGCCACGTCGCCGAAGACACGCTGCATCTCGGCGGCGGACATCCTGTTCTGCTCCTCCGCCGTCTCGTAGTTCTGCTTGACCTGGCGCAGCGCCTCCGCCGCGTCGTACAGGCTCTGCGAGAGCTTGCGGACACCGGACTCGGTGCCCTGGTAGAGCCCCTGGTGCTTGGCGGCCAGCCGGGCCGCCCAGTCGAACCCCCCGAGCGGGCTCGGCTGGCCACCGGCTCCGCCCGCCACGCCGCTGGCCGCCCCACCCATCAGGTCCTGGATGTCGACCATGTCGTAGGAGAGCTTGTTCAGGTACGCGGCGTGGGTCTCCAGCCAGGTGATGGCCGAGTCCAGGCTGGTCGCGTCCCACTCGGTCTTGACGCCGGCCTCACCGGGCGCGGCGATCAGGCCCTCCGGCGTCGCGGCGTGGTTGACGTTGTCGAGTTCCAGGCCGGTCACGGCGAGGCCCGACGTCGGTATCCCGCCCACCGGAACCGGGATGTAGAGGTCGTCGTTCACGTACCGTTCCGGCTGGGTGGTCCTGTCGTCCGTCATCGGTCCCCTCCCCGAAACCCTGACTGGTGGTGTGCGCTCACTGCTGCTGGTGTGGGCCCGGCGACGGCGGGCCCGAGCCCGGCCAGCCGGACCCGGCCGGCGGTGTCGCCGGAGCGGTCGGCGCCGGCGGATAACCCTGGGTGGGATGGCCGGGCGGCGGGTACCCCGGGCCGGGCTGGCCCGGTGCCGGGCCGTACCCCGGGCCGGGCTGCTGCGGCGGGCCGTAGCCGGCCGGTGCCGACTGGGTGGCGGGCCAGCCGGGTGGCGGCATGCCGGGTGCGCCCGGGTACGGGCCGACGGCCGCCGGCGGCGTGCGCCGCTTGCGGCGTCGCAGCACCACGAACAGCACGATCAACCCGATGATCGGTACGCCGAGGCAGAGTCCCAGTTGAACGATCGCACCGGCCTTGTTCGATACGCCGAACTCGACCGCCGGGCCGTCGTCCTCACCCGGTCGGGTCGCGCGGCCGGGGCCGGTCGGGCCGGCCGCCTCGCCCTTCAACAGGGGGTTCGCCGTCACGGTGGGTACCGAGCGGGTCAGGGCGGCGACCGGGTCGACCCGGCCGAAGCCGAACTGCGGGTCCCGGCCGGCCGGACCGGCGTCGCGAGCGGTCTCGATCAAGCGGCTGATGACATTGGGCGCGTCGAGCTTCGGGTACTTCGCGCGGATCAGCGCCACCACCCCGGAGATGATGGCCGCCGCCGGACTGGTGCCGCTGGCTACCGTATATCCGTTCGGCGAGACCGCCTTGGGCGCCGGGGCGATGATGCTCTCCATCGGACTCGCGAGGACGGTCTCCGGGCCCTGCACCGAGCCGGAAGAGAAGCCGCCCCGCTTGTCGAATCCGCTGACGGCGACGACGCCGGGGATGTTGGCCGGCGCGATGACCTGGCGGTCGCCCTGCTCGGTGTTGCCGGCGGACGCCACCACCACGACATCCTTGCTCAGCGCGTAGTTGATGGCGTCCACCAGCTCCGGCGGAGCCGCCCCCTCGTCGCCGAGCGAGAGGTTGATGATGTCGGCACCATTGTCCGCGGCCCACCGGACGCCCAGGACCACGTCCTGGCCGTCGGAGTCGGCACCGGTCGAGACCGGGAGGATCTTCGCGGCCGGGGCGATGCCCAACTCGTGCATCGCGCCACCGCCGCGCCCGGCGATGATGCCGGCCATCGAGGTGCCGTGCCCCTTGACCTTGTCGTCGTCACGCCGGCCGTCCGAGGCCGCAAGGGGGTTGGTGCCGTGCCCCGCGAGCACCTGACCGCGCAGGTCAGGATGACTTGCCTCGACTCCGGTGTCGACGACGGCGACCACGACACCCGCACCCTTGGTGATCTGGTGCGCGGCGGGGATCTTGAGATAGTCCAGGTACCACTGAAGGCCACGGACCGTGTCAGCGGCCCGGGCCGGCGTCGGCGCGACGGTCACCGCAGGGGCCAGCGCGGCGCACAGCGCCAGCGCGGCCGCGCCCACGGCCCGTGTCGATCGGAAAGGCTTCCCCGTACGCATCGCTCTCCCGTATCTCACCGACGCCAACACGATGCGGCTCCGGCCCGGTCGAGCCGGACCGGAGCCGCATCGGTGATTGTGTCAGCCCCACACCTTGGAGTTGCTCATCTCGGTGGAGACGTAGTTTTCGCGGGCGATGCCGACGGCACCACCGATCTCGTTCAGGATCCGGTTGATGTCCCGGACCGACGAGTCCCACTTCGCCTGGTGCTGCTCGTAGGCGGTGCGGTCCTCGCCCTCCCACTCGAGCTTGGACAGCATCGACCGCAGCGTGTCCAGCTTCTCGTCGATGGTCTTCGAGATGGCCTGCATCTGCTGGTTGCTGCTCTCGAGGACCGCGTAGTCAACCTTGATCGTCACGTTTTCCTCCTCTGCTGGCTACGGATCACGGGTTGAGAGCAGAGTGGAACTTGTCCAGCATCTGCTGCTGCTCCTCGTCGTTGACCTGGTGCGTCGTACCCGACTTGTCGAGCAGGTCCGCGATGTTGTCCATCGCGGTCAGCAGACTCACGGTGTCCTCGTTCCAGCGAGCCATGAGCGACTGGAACCCCGTGGACGCCTGACCCTTCCACGCCATGGCCAGGTCGTCGACCACGTTCCACAGCTTCTTCAGCTCACCGTCGACCTCGCTGCGCGTGGACCGCACGTCACTCGCGGCAGTATGCAGACTCGCAGCTGAGACCTCGAACGCCATGCTTCACACCCTTCCGTCATGTTGTGTGGCTGCGGCTTTGCCGCGCCTCTCCCCCGCGGCAAGGCAGCAACACCCCACCGACGGACACTCCACCAGAGACGGTAGCGGAATCCGTCCAGCCACCGCAGCCCTGACCGGGACGGTTCGATGGATGATGGTGGATCGGACCGGTGGGACGACCCGTACGGACCACCCGGACGGCTCGATCAGGCCGGCTCGGACCAGGCGGTCTGAATGAGCTGCTGACCGTCGCGCCGCCGCACGAGGGTGCCCCGACCGGGTGGCTGCGGGCTCGGACGCAGCGTGCCGAACACGGCGCCCTCCTCCCGGTTGCCGGACATCAGCAGGCCGGGCGAATCCAGCTCACGCAGGCGTTGCAGCACCGGCTCGTAGAGCGCCCGCGCCACGCCGCCGACCCGGCGGGTGATGATCAGATGCAGGCCGATGTCCCGGGCCTGCGGCAGCAGCTCGTGCAGGGCGCTCAGCGGGTTGCTGCCACCGGAGGCGACCAGGTCGTAGTCGTCGACCAGGATGTACAGGTCCGGACCCTTCCACCAGCTGCGGTCCCGCAACTGGGCGGTGGTCACGTCCGGGCCCGGCAGACGGTTGGACAGCGCGCTGCGGATCGAGGCGAGCCCCTGCGCGAACGCCTGGTTGGACGGCGCGTAGTCGAGCAGGTGATCGCCCTCGACCGCGCCCAGCAGGCCCCGCCGGTAGTCGGCGATCACCAGCCGGGCCTGGGCGGGCGTGTACCGCTCGGTGATGCCCCGGGCGATGAGCCGCAGCAGGTTGGTCTTGCCGCACTCGGCGTCGCCGAAGACGGTCAGGTGCGGCTCGTTCGCCAGGTCCAGGTAGACCGGCGCGAGCGCCGACTCGTTGACACCGATCGGCAGGCCGGGCGCCGACCGGTCGATGATGCGCGCCAGCTCGGGCACCGGCAGCCGGCGCGGCAGCAGCCGTACCTTCGGCGCGGGACGCCCCGGCCAGTTCGCCGCCACGTGTCCGGCGAGCGCGATCGACGCCTCGCTCAGGTCCTCGATGTCGCGCCGACCGTCGATCCGCGAGATGGCCGTCAGGAAGTGCAGCTTGTCCCGGGTCAGGCCGCGACCGGGCGACTTCTCCGGCACGTTCATCGCCGAGCGCCGGTCGATCTCGGACTCGGCGGCGTCGCCGAGGCGCAGCTCCAGCTTGGTGCCGAGCAGGTCCCGCATGTTGATCCGGATCTCCGCCCACCGCACCGCCGTGAGCACGACGTGCACCCCGAAGCCGAGGCCCCGGTTGGCGAGCGTGGTGATGGTCTGCTCCAGCTCCTCGTAGTCCTGGCGCAGCGTGTTCCAGCCGTCCACCACCAGGAACACGTCGCCGAACGGGTCGTCGGCGAACTCGCCGGCCGCCCGCCGACGTCGGTAGCTCGCCACCGAGTCGATGCCGTGCTGGGCGAAGCGTGTCTCCCGGTCGTCCAGCACCGCGACCACCTCGGCCACCGTGCGGCGCACCGCCTCGACGTCCCGTCGCCCGGCCACCCCGGCCATGTGCGGCAGCCGTTCGAGGCTGCGCAGCGCGCCACCGCCGAAGTCCAGACAGAAGAACTGCACCTCGCGGGACGTGTGGGTGAGCGCCAACGAGGCCAGCAGCGACCGCAGCATGGTGCTCTTGCCGCTGAGCGACCCGCCCACGATGACCACGTTGCCGCCCGCGCCGGCCAGCTCGACCATCATCGGATCGCGGCGCTGCTCGTACGGGCGGTCCACCACGCCGACCGGCACCGTCAGGCGTCCCCGGCCCGGCCAGGACGCCGTGCACAACCCGTAGGTCGGGTCGACGGCCAGCGGGCCGAGCAGCTCGCCCAGGCCCGGTGGGTCGGCCAGCGGCGGCAGCCACACCTGGTGAGCCGGTCGGCCCCGCCCCTTGAGCTGCTCGATCAGCACGTCCAACATCGCCACGGCCTTGCCGTCGGTCGGCTGCTCCGGCTCCGGCGCGGTGTCCACCGACACCTGCGGAACCTGCGCGGGGATGAAGTTGACGCCGTACGGCACGATCCGGCGCTGCACGAGGGCCTGTGACGTGGAGGCCTGCTGGCCGGGCGCCCGGTACGGCCCCGAGACGTACGCGGCCCGGAACCGCAGCATGGTGTTGGTGTCCGTCTTCAGGTAACCGTGCCCCGGCGCGCTCGGCAGCTCGTACGCGTCGGGTACGCCGAGCACGATCCGGCTCTCCACGGCCGAGAAGGTCCGCAACCCGATCCGGTACGACAGGTGGGTGTCCAGACCCCGCAGCTTGCCCTCCTCCAGCCGCTGCGAGGCCAGCAACAGGTGCACGCCCAACGACCGACCCAATCGGCCGATCATCACGAACAGGTCGATGAAGTCCGGCTTCGCGGCCAACAACTCGCTGAACTCGTCACAGATGATCAACAAGCTCGGCATGGGCGCCAACGGTTCCCCCGCCGCACGCGCCTTCTCGTACTCGAACCGCGAGACGTAGTTGCCCGCCGCCCGCAGCAACTCCTGCCGCCGTACCATTTCGCCGGCGAGCGCGTCACGCATCCGGTCGACCAACGGCAGCTCGTCCGCCAGGTTGGTGATCACCGCGCTGGTGTGCGGCAACGCCTCCAACGAGGCGAACGTCGCGCCGCCCTTGAAGTCCACCAGGACGAAGTTCAGCTCCTCCGACGAGTGGGTCACCGCGAGCGCGGCCACCACCGTACGGAGCAGTTCGCTCTTGCCGGAACCGGTCGCGCCGATGACCAGGCCGTGCGGGCCCATGCCCTCGTGCGCGGACTCCTTGAAGTCCAGCTCGACCACGTTGCCGTCCGGGCCGACACCCAGCGGGATGCGCAGCCGGTCGCGGTGACCGCGCGGCCGCCACGTCTGGTGTACGTCCACCGCCGCGGCGTCGCCGACGCCGAGCAGGTCCGGAAGCTCCATGCTGCGGGCCAGCGGCTCCTCGTTGCTGGTCTGCTGCTGCGACAGCCGGTACGGCGCGATCTGCCGGGCCAGCCCTTCGGCCGCCTCGGCGGAGAGCCGGTCGGGCCGGCCGAGACGCGAGGTCGAATTGCCCCGGATGAGGTCGAGCGCGTTGCCGTCGCCCGCGTCCAGGCAGAGCAACCAGCGGCCGGCGTCGCGCGGCACCGTCCCGGACAGGTCGATCAGGGTGACGCCGAGCAGACCCTGACCCACCAGTTGGCAGGTCGGGGAGATCTCGCCACCGTCAACCACCACGACGAGGTGCGGCGCGGTGGTCAGCGGCTTCGCCTCGGCCGCGAAGCGGGGTCGCCCGGCCAGCTCGGCGGCGAGGGACTCCTCGGCCTCGGCCAGGCTGGCGAAGACCAGACGACGCGCTCCGGCGGCGTCCGTCCGACCACTGTGGTGGGCGTGCGGCAACCACTTCACCCATTCCCAGACCGGCTGCCGGTCGGGCGCGGCGACCACCGCGACCACCAGGTCGTCGGGGGCGTGGAAGGTCACGAGCTGGCCCAGGGCCGCCCGCGTCAGGTCGAGCACCGGGTCCCGGTCACCGCGCAGCACCACCCGGCTGAACGCGCGGACCGACAGCGCGGTCGGCAGTTCGGGCACCGTGGTGTGCGCGCGGACGAACCGGCGCAGCGCGATGGCGCTCATCGGCTCCAGGTCCTCGACCGGCTTGGTCTCCGGGGGGACGATCTCCACGGCGAGCCGCTGCGGGCCCATCGCGATCCGCGTCTCGCCGAAGTCCGGCTCGGTGATCCGACGCTCCCACAGCCGACGGGACGCCGCGATCGACCAGAGCGCGTCGGGCTCGGGGTGCCGCCAGTCCATCGCGTCCCGCTGCTGGGCAGCCGCACGACGGGTGCGCTTGCGCATCTGCGCCAGGTAACGCATGTAGTCGCGGCGGTCGGCGTTCAGCTCGGCCTTGTCGTTGCCGCCGTTGCCGAGCGAGCCGATGGCCATGCCGAGCATCGACACTCCGAACAGGCCACCGGCGACGTACGTCATCATGCCGCTGCCCCGACCGGCGTAGAGGAACGCCATCGCGCCGACGCCGCAGACCATCGGCAGGATCATGAGCAGCTGCCCCATCCCGCGCGGTGTCGGCTCGGGCAGCTCGGGCGGGGACTCCAGCACCACCTCGCCACGCGGCAATGCCGGCCCCGGTTGACGCGGAGGTCGGCGGAACACCACCGTGCTCACGGCTGTCTCCTCCCCAGAAGCGGCCCTGCCGTCGTGCCGACGCGACGCGAAGCTCGCGGGTGGGCACTGTACGTGCCCGTCATCGTAGGTAATCTCCCGTGGGCGCGGTGCACCCGCACCGTGGCGCCGCGGCCCGCTGATCATAGATGGACACCAGGAGGCCACTGTGGCTACGAAGTCGGCGACCGGCGGTCTGAGCCGGATCACCATTGTGGCCCCCCGTACCCGGATGGACCTGGCGCTGCCCTCGGACGTACCGATGGCCGACCTGCTGCCCACCCTGCTGCGCTACGCGGGGGAGGACCTGGCCGACGACGGGGTGCGGCACGGCGGCTGGGCGTTGTCCCGGCTGGGCTCGGCGCCGCTGGACGGTGGTCGTACCGCCGCGCAGCTCGGTGTCCGCGACGGCGAGGTGCTGTACTTCAACCCGCGCTCCGCAGCCGCCCCGGAGATCGTCTTCGACGACGTGGTGGACGCGGTCGCCACCGCCACCACGCAACGGCCAGGCTCCTGGCAGGTCGACGCGACCCGGTCGTTCGCCGTGCTGTTCGCCGCGGCGGCGTTCGGCGCGGGCGCGGTGGCGGCCCTGTTCACCGGCCCTCCGCACCTGCCCGCCGCGCTGGCCGCCCTGTTGGTCGCGGTGGCGCTGCTGGTCGGCGCGGCGGTGCTCGCCCGGGCCATGGGCGACAGTCGGACGGGCTCGGTGCTGGCGATGGCCGGGCTGCTCTACGCGGGTACCGGTGGCCTGCTGCTGCTCGCCGGGGACCGGAAGCTGACCGAGTTGGCCAGCCCACACGTCCTGCTCGCGGCCACCGCCGTGGTGGTCGCCGGGGCGGTGGCCGTGCTGGCGGTCGGTGACGACCGGTACCCCCTCTTCTTCGCCGCGATCGGTCTCGGCGCGGGGGCCGGCGTGGGCGCGCTGCTCTGCCTGCTCCTCAGCATCGACGCCGCAGCCGGCGCCGCGGTGGTGGCGGCCGTCGCCTTCGGCCTGGTGCCGGCGCTGCCGATGGTGGCCTACCGGCTGGCCCGCCTGCCGGTGCCGTCGATCCCCACCGGCCCGGACGACCTGAAGACCGACAGCGAGACGGTGGACGGGCGGCGGGTGCTTGAGCGCAGCGACCGCGCCGACGCGTTCCTCACCGCTCTGTTGTGGACGTTGTCGTTGCTGGTCCTCGGCGCGGAGGTGGTGCTGGCCCTGGACGGCGGGCTGGCGGCCGTGCTGCTGTGTCTGGTGCTGGCCCTGCTGTCGTTGCTGCGGGCGCGTCCGCTACTGGGCCGGGCGCAGCGCGTTCCGGTGCTGCTCGCCGGCACCGTCGGGCTGGGCCTGGCGGCCGCCGCGACCTTCGCGGGCGGCGCACTGGCGGTCCGGCTCGGCCTGATCCTCGGTGGGCTGCTGCTGGCGGCCGTGGTCAGCCTGATCTACGGCCTGTCCGTCGCCGGCAAGCGGATCTCACCGGTGTGGGGTCGGCTGCTCGACATCGTCGAGATCCTGCTGATCATCGCGTTGGTGCCGCTCGCCGTCTGGGTCTGCGGCATGTACGACTGGATCGTCAACCTGCGCCCCTGACGGGACGGCCGTAGTTTTCAGCGAAGACCGCGACCGCCCGTTGATCTCGTTCTGCCGCCTTGGCGGCAGACGGTCCTTCTCCACCCCGAGAAGGACCGTGCAGCGTGCGGGTCAGGCGGCGCCGCCCTGCTGGCGGCATACGTGGTCGCGGTGGTGCTGAAGGGCCTCTTCCAGCTGGTCTTCGAGGATGATGATCCGGCAGGCGGCTTCCAGAGCGGTGCCGTGGTCGACCATCTCCCGGGCTCGTACGGCCAGGCGCAGCTGGTATCGGGAGTAGCGGCGGTGGCCGCCGGCGGAGCGGAACGGGACGATCAGTTTCGCCTCGTCGAGGCGGCGCAGGAAATCCTGCGAGGCGCCGACGATCTCGGCGGCCCGGCCCATGGTGTAGGCGGGGTAGTCGTCATCGTTGAGCATGTCGTCGGGTTGGGCCATACATTCCTTCTTCGTGAACGAGGGCCCCGGCGCATGTCGCGCCGGGGCCCAGGGTTACGGGTTGAATACACCATCTACCGACAGGTTCGTCGGGTTCTCGTTTCCGCACCATGCCGTCATCAGCAGGCGGTGCGAGGATCGCATAAGCGTGACCGGAGACCACCTCGCGTTCAAAGTGATTACGGTGTCCACCGCAGAACTGGAACTACGTCCCGACGGCGGGCGATCCAACGGCGTCAAACCCTCCCTTTCCTCTGCTTTAACCGACCTACTGTGCTGTCCGTCGATGCCGGAGCCCCACGCGACTTCCTGGCCCCGAGCATGTGCGGCGGATCCCTGCCGCGTCAGGCGGAGCCCCGAACATTGCATCGGCCCTGCCTGCGGTTGCCCTGACCTGGAGTTACGTCAAGGTCTTGTCGTGCACGTGCCATGTTGCACGCGGTGATGTGGTTCCACCGCGGTTACCGAGCGGGCCCCGAGAACTTCCGGGCCCTGCTTCGACGCTCGGCCTGTTACGTCGGCGTCTTCAACCGATCTTCCTCGTCAACGGGGACAACACTAACTGGCCCGGCCCAGGAAATCTAGTCTTTCGAGACTAGATTTCCTGGGCGACTGACTGCAGGTTGATGCGCCTGCCGGGCTGGGCCCGGAAGGAACGGTCAGCGGGGCTGTCGGCGGCCGACTCCGCCGAGCGCCGAGGCGACCGGCGCGCTGGCGTAGACGCCCGGCCCGTGCTGGCCGTCCATCGGCCGGGCCGGCGTGCCGGCCCGTTGCGCCATGTCCCCGACGACCTTGACCAGCGCCTCGACGTGGTTGTCCATGGCCGCGACCCGCAGCAGCGGGGCCGCCACGCGCCCGTCGGGCGACACCGTGGCCGCCACCGTGTGCGAGGGCGCGGACGTGGCGGTGATCGCGTCCACCAGCGGGCCGAGTGGCGCGCCCGGCCGGGCGCGCAGGGTCAGGCAGCGGTGCGTCCAACCACCGCCACGCAGCCCCGACCAGGTCTCCGTCGGTGGCTCGGGCACCAGGTCCAGTCCGGCAGCCGAGACCACCGCGGCGCGCAGCTCGTCGCGGCCCAGCGGCCGGTGGGCCAGCCCGGCCGCCGTCAACGCCTTGCCCAACCGGCCGATCCCGGCGGCCAGCGTGCGGTGGACGCCCGGCAGACCGCCGCCCCGGCTGACCGTCTCCACCCGTGCGTCGCGGACCGTGAGCCGCAGCGCCACCCAGACGGTCCGGTGTGCGGCCGGTGGCGCGCCCGCAGCCGGATACCAGACCAGGGTGTGCGCGACCACCTGGGCTCGGGAGACCGGCGCCGAGAAGTCCCCGAGCACCCGCAACGCCCGGTCGACGGTCGACGCCTCCACCGAGCCGACCGCGGCGCCGGTGGCCGGCTGCAACGCGACCGCCGCGAACCAACCCTGGTCATCCTGCCCGATGCCCAGCCGGGTGCCCCGGTCGGTCAGCTCGATCACACCCAGCTCGGGCGCCAGCGCGGCCAGCCGGGGGTCTGCGGCCGTCCCGCCGGCCAGGGCCGCGGCGGCCCGTTCACGTCGGCGACGCATCCGGCGGCGCAGCAACACGTCCTCGAACCACCAGCGACCACCACGTCGGGCGAACGCGGACAGCACGACCACCGCCGCCACGACAGCCACCGTCGCGAGCAGCCAGGTCGGACCGGCCGTCGCGGCCCAGACGGCGACGGCACAGACCTCGAGTACGACGAGCTGGCCGACCAGCAGCGGACCGATGCGCCCCCGGCCCGGCCGGTCGGCCGCGGCGGTGACCCGCGCCGGAACGCCGGACGGCCGCACGGCGGCATCCGCGGGTGGCGCCTGAACCTGCGTCATCGCTGACTGTCCCTCCTGGACGGTACGGCCCTGAGCCGCGGGGTGGCCCGGCGGTGGCCCCGAGGACCGGCCGTCGGCCCCTTATCGTAGGGAAGCCCGCGACGGCACCCCGAGGACATCGTCGCGGATCCACCCCGCCGGAGGTAAGTCATGCGGACCCGCCGTGATCAGGTGCAGGCGTACCGCTTCGTCACCCGCCGGATCGTCTCCGCGCTGCTGTCGGGTGATCCGGAGACCACCAACCTGCCGATGCGACGGCTCGGCATGGCGGTCTTCGGCAGCGTGATCGCCGCCGCGGTGGTCCTCGGTGGCGTGGGCGCGTACGGCCAGTTGACCGGGAACACCGCACCGCTGGACGAGAACACGTTGGTCATCGAGCGGGAGACCGGCGCCACCTACGTGTACGCCCAGGGGCAGCTGCACCCGACGCTCAACTACACCTCCGCGCGGCTAATCCTGAACGAGCCGGACCCCACGGTGCGCACCATGTCGCAGGCGTCGCTGCGGGACCGGCCACGCGGCCGTACCGTCGGCATCGTCGGAGCCCCGGACGCGCTGCCGGACCGCAAGTCGTTGACGGGTCTGCCGTGGTCGGTCTGCGACGTGCCCGACCCGGTCGACCCGCGCCACTCCACCACCCGCGTCGTGATCAATCGGGCGCTGCCCGGCGGTACGCCGCTCGGTGACCGCGCGGTGCTGGTCACCGTGGACGGGCAGCGGCACCTGCTCGCCGCCGACTCCCGACTGGAGGTGCGGGGCGGTGACCAGGCCGTCGCGGCACTGCGGATGACGGGTACGGCTCCGCTGCCGGTCGGGCAGCAGCTCCTCAACGCCGTACCGGCCGGACCGCCGCTGCGCAAGCCGTCGCTGCCCGGTCTGGGTGAGCGCAGCGGGTTGAGCGTGGCCGGCCGGCCCGCCACCATCGGCCAGGTCTTCCAGGCGGCCGGGCAGCACTACGTGCTGGCGCGCGAGGGTCTCGTCTCGATCAGTGAGATCACCGCGCTGCTGCTCATCAGTGGCGGCGGTCGGATCACCGACATCACGCCCGATCAGGCCGGGCGTCTCCTGACGGAGCAGCGGGTGGACGCGGACGGGATGCCGAGGACGCTGCCCACCCTGTATCCGGCCCGGGCCGGACAGACGCTGCTCTGCGCGACGTACCGGGAGGGCACCGCCGGTGGCCCGCCGACCACCACGCTGGAGGTGTTCGACCGGGTGCCGGCGGAGCTGGCGGACACCGAGCCGGGTTCGGTACCGGTACGCCAGGGCGCCCGGGACGCGGTGCGCACGGCCGAGTCGGTGCTGCTGCCCGGCGGCAAGGGCGTACTGGCCCAGGCTGCGCCCGGTGCCGGCACCAGCGGCTCCGGTGCCGCCGGCACGACGGTCTACCTGATCAGCCCTCAGGGTGTCCGGTACCCGCTCGGCTCGCCCGAGGCGCGGTCCGCCCTCGGCTACGACGGGGTCACCCCGCTGGCGGTGCCCGGCTCGCTGCTCGCGTTGATCCCGACCGGGCCGACCCTGGACCAGGAGTCCGCGCTCGCGCAGTTCGCGCCGGGTGACGCGGGGGCGACCACGCCGCCGTCGCAGCCGCCCTCGCAGTCCAGCTCGCCGACGCCCGACACGAGCGCCCCGGCGAGTGGCGGCACCGGCGGCTGGGTTCCCGAGGTATCGACCGGCACCGACGACTGAGCGGTTCATACGGGTCGCCCCGGCTCGCGGAGGTGGACTAACCTGGATCCGCTGACGGTTGTCAACCAGAACGACGGGGATGTTGCCATGACCGGGCGTACGGAAGTCGACCTGCTGTCCCTTGAGGACTTCCACCAGCACCTCGCGATGCGGCTCAGTCAGGCCGAGTCGGTGCTACGCAAGCTCAACACCGAGATGCAGTGCACTCCGCCGGCCCTGGGCTCGTTCACCGACGCAACCCAGAATTCGCGCCGCTACAGCGAGGTCCACCAGTCCTACGTGGAGCAGGCCGAACGGCTCCGGCAGGCCGTGCAGGCGGCGCAGCAGGCCACCGGCACCATCCTCGCCAACTACCGCACCGCCGAGGCGCGGAACGCGGCCAACGCCACCGACATCACCGCGGCGCTGACCGGGGTCGACCGGGCGTTGCAGCCGAAGGGGGACGGGCGTGTCTGAGTACACCCAGCGTTACCAGGGTCGGAGCCACCAGGAGCTGTACGACGCGGTGATGGTCGGCAAGCCGGAGCAGATCGAAGGGGTCGCCGCCCAGTGGGCCGCCCTCAAGGGCATCCTGGACGGTCTCGGCCGTGAGTTGAGCGGCGACCTCGAGAAGCTCGGCAACACCTGGACGGGCCCGGCGGGCCGGGAGTTCCAGCGGCGGCTGACGCTGATCGTCGACCACTCCGATGCCCTGGGCGAGGGCATGTCCGGCGTCAAGCAGGGTCTGACCATGATGGCCGGCCAACTGCGCACCGCGCACAAGAAGGCGGAGAGCCCCGAGGAGACCGACGACAACGACCAGGCCATCTCGGGCGTGCTCAAGGGCTCCGCCTTCGGCCTGCCCGGCGCGGTGGTCGGCGGCATCATGGGCCACCAGCAGGACAAGGAAGAGCAGGAGAAGGCCCACCAGCGGATGGTGAACCTGGTGGCCGAGCTGGCCGCCGGTTACGACCTCTCCGCCTACGACCGGGTGGTGGACCCGCCTCCGCCGCATCCGGAGACGCCGCGCACGGTCAACGACGACCGGCCGACGCCACGCAGCGGCCCGTCCAGCACGACGCCGTCCCGCGCTCCGATCGCCACCGGTCTCACCGCGCACCGGGGCGACGCGACGATCGCGACACCCGAGGGCGTGGCTCCTGGGCCGACCGCCGGGGGTGACTCGGTTCCCGGCCACGACGGTGGCACGTCGGTCGTCGTCATCGGGCCGGAGGGCGCCGCCAGCGACCCGGCGGGCACCTCCCTCGCCGGCGCGGACCCGCTGGTCAGCGGGGCCCTGCTCGCCGGCGGGGCGGCCGGACTGGCCGGCCTGTCCGGGCCGACCACCCTGCCCGCGAGCGCCGGGGGCGGCCCGGGCCTGCTCTTCGGGGCACCGGGCGGCGCACCGGCCGGCGGGGTGCTGCGCACCTCCGCGCTCGCCGGTTCCGGCAGCACTCCCACCACGTCGGCCCGGCCGACCGGCGGCACCGCCGGGGCGGAGAGCCGTTCGGCAAGCGGCGTGGGGCGGAGCATCGACGGCCGGCGCGGTGAGCCCGGTCGGGCCGCCGCGGCCGGCCGGCAGGGCCTGACGGGCAACGGCCGTCCCGGAGTGCTCGGCGGTCGGGGCCGTGCCGAGGATGACGAGTCCGACGACCGGCTGACCTGGCTCACCGAGGACGAGATGGTGTGGGGCGACGGCGGGGACGCCGCGCCGCCGGTGCTCGGCACCGGGGGCTGATCGCCGGCCACCGCACACGACCCCACGTGACCCCGCCGGACCCACTCCGGCGGGGTCACGTGCTTCGGCCCGCCGCCCGACCGCTGGTCGGCACCGTCCACTGTGCTCACGGTGGTCGTGGTCACTCCCGTTGTGCCCACCGTCGTGCTGCGCCGCGCCCCGCCGGGCGATAGGTTGGTCGGGTGTCGTCCGTAGCTCTGGTCCGCCCGGCCCGCTGGGCCGTGCTGCGGTCGCTACGGGAGCTGACCCGGCTGGCGGTCACCGCGCTGGTGCTCGCGGTCGGTCTCGGCGGCGCCCTCGCCGCCACCCCGCCGCCCGCGGAGGCGCAACTGCGCCCGACCGCCGTGAGCAGCCGGGTGGACACCGTCCGGCCCGACACCGCACCGACCACCGAGCGTACGAGCCGGCCGGCCCCTGCCACGCCGGCCGACGCGGTCGCCGCGCCCGCCGGTCCGGTCCTCGTGGGCACGGAGCACGCTCCGGCCGGCGTGCCCGGTCGCGGCATCCCGCCCCGACGCGGCCCTCCCGCGCGCTGACCCCGGTCCGCCAGGTCACCCGCCGCTTCGTCTGACCCACCTCCGGGTCGTCGTCCGGGTGCCCGACGCGCAGCCGCGCCCGTTCGGGCACGCCAGCCCAGCGACGGCTCTGCGCCCCGGCCCGCCATCGGAACAGCTCACCCCGACCACCCCGAGCCCGACGCGTCGAAGCGACGGGCGGTTCCGGTCGGGACCCATCCCTCGACACCGTCATTCGACCGCGAGGTGCTGATCATGCAGACCGTCCTCTCCGCCGTCCTGCCCGACGTACCCCGGGCCGCCGCCATCTGGCTGAGCCTGCTCGGGGTGGTCGTGTTCGCCGTCGCCGCGCTCCTGGTACGGCCCGGCCGCCTCCGCCTCCGCCTCGACCCGGCCGCCCGCATCCGCGACGCGGCCATGCCCAGCCACCTCGAACAGGTGCAGGAGCAGCGGGAACAGCGCCGCTACGCGCAGGAGATCGCGGTGGCCGCCGAACGCGCCGCCGCCACCGCCCAGCGCCGACGGGCCGAGTGGGTGGCCGCGCAGGAGACCGTCGAGGCGGCCTGGCAGGCGTTGGAGACGGCCGAGGCGGGCGTACGGCGGCTCGGCGCGGCAGCCGCGATGCCGTTGCCGCAGACCGCCCGGACTCCCGCCGAGTACGCCGACCGCGAGCGCTACCTGCACCGGGCCGCGCTGGACGCGTACTGGCGGCGGGAACTGTCGGTGGAGCAACTCAGTGACGTCTTCGCCCACCGGGACGGCTGGGATCCGCGGCTGCACCCCGTCGAGCAGGAGCTCGTGCTGCAACGGGCCGTCCGCGACAACCTGGCGGCCAAGCACGCCGCCGCCGTGGAGACCGAGCAGGCAGCGTGGCGGGCCGCGGAGCTGGCCGTGGCGGCGGCGCGCAGTCTCCGTGCGGAGGTCCACGCGGCCACCGGACGGCGCACGGCGGAGTCGGCCTCGGTGCTGCCGCTCAGCGAGGTCCTCCGGCCGGCCGCCGAGCAGACCCGGGAGAACGCGGTGGTCGCCCGTGGTCGGGCGGCGGTGCCGGTGTTCTGACCCGGAGGAGCGGCTCGCACGAGTCGCGCGGGACGGGCGTTCCGGGCCGGTTCGGCGTCGGTGGGTTAGCGTGACGGCATGTCCCGACAGTCGTGGGTCCTCGTGGTGATCGCCGGCATCCTGGCGCTCGCCACACTTGTCGGCGCGGTGGTGCTGGCGGTGCGTGTGGTGCGTACGAGGCGGCTGCTCACCGGGCTCGGCGCGGGCGGCAAGGTGGCCTTCTACGGGGCGTTGATCTACACGATCTTCCCGGTGGACATCCTCCCGGACCCGATCTACCTGGACGACATGGGCGTCCTGGCCGGCGCGTTGATCTACCTCACGCGGCTCGTCCACAAGCGCCGGGCGGCGGGCCGTCGTCTGCCCGGGCAGCCGGACGGCCCGTCGGCCCCGGACCGCACCCGCTCCGTACGATGATCAGCTTTGGCGCACACGACGGAGGACGCACGTGGCCGGTGATCATCGACTGGACATCCACGACGACCGGGTGGCGGCGTTCTGCGCGGAGCGGCACCTCGCGACGCTGACCACCCTGCGCGCCGACGGCACCCCGCACGTGGTACCCGTCGGGGTCACCCTCGATCCGGTGGCCGGGCTGGCCCGCGTGATCACCTCCGGCACGTCCCGCAAGGCTCGGCAGGTGGCCGCCGCCGGGCCGGAGGGCACTCCGGTGGCCGTCTGCCAGGTGGACGGCCGTCGCTGGCTGACGATCGAGGGCCGGGCGGTGCTCCGATCGGACCGGGCCTGCGTGGCGGAGGCGGAGCGCCGGTACGCCGAGCGCTATCGGACCCCGCGTCCGAATCCGGAGCGCGTCGTCATCGAGATCACTGTGACGGGACTACTCGGCAGCCTCTGACGTCCGTTACGTCGCCTGTGTCGTATTCGCGCCCCGCTGCCGGTCAGTGAACGTGAGCCACCCTGCGCGCGGAATCCCCCACCGTCGGCGGTCGTTACGCCAGGTCGCGACGCCCGCACCGGCAGCCGGCGGCGGAATGCCGCCCGGAGCAGGGCCGTTACGTCCCCGGTAACCACGGCCGAGACCGCCACGGAGGCGGCTACCCCCGAACGGAGACTCGACCATGAACCCGATCGTGCAGAAGAGCGGCCTGTCCGTCGTCGGCCTGCTGGTCGCCGGCGGTTGCGCCCTCGGCCCCGCCGTCGCCGCGCAGGCAGCCCCCGCGCCGGCGGCCCCATCCTCGTCGAGCCAGACCAGCCGCAGCGCCGAGCGGGTCCTCGACGTCGACTACCAGGCACAGCCGAACTTCTTCTACTGCGGCCCCGCCGCCACCCGCATCGCGCTCTCGGCCCAGGGCAAGGCGCTCTCCCAGGACGACGTGGCCAAGCTGCTCGGCACCACCGAGGCGGGCACCCCGTCCGCCCTCGACACCACCCGCGTGCTCAACGAGTTGACCGGAGGTCACTACCGGACCACCGAGATCCGTGACTCGGTGGCCCGCCCTGACCAGGTCGAGCAGCTACGCCGGGATGTCCTGGCCGCGATCGACGCCGGCCGCCCGGTGGTGGCCAACATCAAGGGCACGACCGTGGACACCGACGGCAACCCGCACTCGTACGAGGGTGGCCACTACCTGACGCTTGTCGGCTACCGCGACGGCGGGGACCTCATCCGGGTCGCCGACCCGGCCGACCCGGCGCTGGGCGAGTACTGGATGAGCCTGCCGAAGGTCGCCAACTGGATCGCCGAGCGCGGTTACTCCTCCTGACCCGATGCTCACCGGGCCGGCCTCTCCCGCGCGGAGGGGCCGGCCCGGTCGTTCCGTCTGCGGTTGGCCAGATGCGCCCGGCGACGCGCGCGGATAGCCCGTGTCGGCGGGGCGCGGTGCAGCTCACGCCGGGCCGGCGGGGCGATGGCCGACTCGCCGGCGCCGGCCGCCCGGCGCACGATCCGGTTGGCGTCGTCCGGGTCGTAGCCACAGGCCCGGAGCAGGTCGCTCGACGCGGTACGCAGGCCGGTGACGATCGCGTCGCCGAACGACCGGACTCCACTCGCGGCGGCCTGGCCGGCCAACTCGGCGCACTCCTCGACCAGCTTCCGGGTCCGCCGTGGATCGCCGCCGGTACGGCACTCCGCCCGCATCTTCGTCACCGCCTGTCCCAACCGCCCGATGGCGTTCGGCAGCTCCGGCGGGATCGGCTCGTCGTACTGCAGAGCGGTCGTCGACCAGCGGGCGAGGGCATGGCTGTCCAGCAGTAACCGTTCGAGGTGCTCCGAGCTGCGCGCGTACCTGTGGAACTGCTGGCGGCGGTGCCAACGGGCCGGCGCGATCGTCACCACCTCCTCCGCGCCGCTCAGCGCGTCGTGCAATCGACTCAGATCCCCCTCGGTGCCGCGCAGCGTTTCCAGGACGTGTCTCGTCCCATCGCTGTCGCGCTGCCGGAGCACCTGCCCCAGCTTCTCGAGTTGTTCTGCGAGGACCGTGAAGATCGGCGCCGCCGCCCGGTCCAGCACCCGCATGGGGTTGACCGGCAGCAACAGCGCGACCACCACCAGACCGACCACCCCACCGACGAGCGCGTCGAAGATCCGGGGCACCTCCAGGCCCCGGTCCATCGGAGCGAGCGTGGCGATCAGTACGGCGGTACCGCCGGCCTGACCGACCAGCGGGCCGCCCTTCCCGGCCACCAGCAGGGCGGTGGCGATGGCCAGGCCGACGACCACCCCGGTCTGCCACGGTCCCGAACCGAGGAAGAAGCGCAGCGTGTCGCCGATGACGATGCCCAGTCCGACGCCGAACAGCAGCTCGAAAGTGCGTCGGGCCCGCTGCCCGATGGCGGTGGCGATCGTACCGACGGCGGCGGCCGGAGCGAAGACGTGCGAACCCGGGCCGAGGAAGTGCTTGGCGATCAGGGCCGCGAGCGCCGCCGCCAGCCCGGCCTGGGCGGCGATCACCACAGTGACCTCCCACTGCCGGGCACGGACCCGGCCCGCCTGGCCGCTGCGGTGCCGCACCCGTTCGACCGCCCGGCCGCTGCGCTCGGCGGCCTCGTCGAGCCGCGACTGGTCGCGGTCGGCGGCTGGACGGTCGTCGGTCATGGCGGCGGTTACCCCCGGGAAGCGCGGTCAATCGTGCCGTCGTGCCCCGCGCTTCCCAGCGGCCCCGGCGGCACCAGCCGTCACCGGGGGGCGGATTCATCGGCGATCGTAGGTTTGCTCGATCGCTGGGGGGTACCAGGGGCCGCACACCCACCGATCCGCAACCGGTAAGGGGCCCAGATGAGCAGTCCACACAGCACCGGGGAGCAGGATGTCGTCGACCTCCTCGTCGCCGACCACCGTGCGGTCGAGACCCTCTTCGTCGAGCTGGAAACACGACAGGGTACGCCCGAGTACCGCCGTCAGCTCGCCGACGTGGTGATCGCCGAACTGGTCCGGCACGCCGTGGCCGAGGAGGCGTACGTCTACCCGACGGCCCGCAAGGCGCTGCCCGACGGCGACCAGATCGCCGACCACGAGATCACCGAGCACGCCGACGCCGAGCGCACGATGAAGGACCTGGAGTCGGTCGACCCGTCCGACCCTCGCTTCGACGAGTTGCTGGCCCAGCTGACCAGCACCATCCGTCACCACGTGCAGGACGAGGAGAAGGACCTCTTCCCCCGGCTGCGCGCCGCCACCGCCCGGGAGGAGATGGTCGAGCTGGCCGGCAAGGTGACGGCGTTCAAGAAGATCGCGCCGACCCGCCCGCACCCGAGCGCACCGGACCACCCACCGGCGAACAAGCTGCTCGCCCCCGGCACGGGGATGATCGACCGGATGCGTGACGCGCTGAGTGACCGGCCGACCTCGATGGACGAGCTACGCGAGCAGCAGCAGCGCTGATCGCCGTACGCTCCGCACACGACAGTCCCGGGCCGCCGAACGCTCGGCGGCCCGGGACACGTCCACTACGTCAGCGGACCTGATCACCCTCGCCGGTACGCGCCTGGGCCTGGTCGACGCCCTTGTCGATCTGGTCGCCGTACTTGCCGCCGGTGCGCTTGTCGGCCATGTCGCCGGCCTTCTCCATGCCCTGATCGACCTGCTTGTCGTGCTTGTCCGCGAAATCCTTGGCCTTGTCCATGAAGTCACCCACGGCGCTCCTCCTCCTCGGGTAGTTCCTCCCGGGTTCCCTCGTCCCGAGAGCGCAAACGCCTTCCGTTCGGGCGTACTCCGCGAAGGCCTGACCAGCGCTCCCCCGACCGGCGTACGATCCGCGCGGACGACCGGGTGTCGGCGCACGGCCGGCCGGGTACCGACCTCGCCGAGATCGAGGAGGGCCGACATGACGGCAGACCAACCCGGGGCGGACGTCGCGCCGACAACCGGCGGAACGCAGGAGACCGGTACCACGGCGGCGACGGCCGGGGGCACCGCGGCACCCGGAGACGCCGGGGCGCGGCACGCGTGGGCGGGGCTGCCCTGGCTGGTACGGACCGCGGTGCTCTGGAGCGCCTGCCTGGTGGTGATCGTCGCCGGGCTCTACCTGCTGGGCCGGATCGCCGTCCTGCTGGCCCCGCTCGCCATCGCCCTGGCCGCCACCATCTTCCTCACCGCGCTGTTGGACCCGGTGCTGCTCCGGCTGCGTCGCCTGCGCCTCCCAGCGGCGCTGGCCGCGCTGCTCACCGTCCTGCTGCTGCTCGGCATCCTCGTGGGCGTCGGAGCGCTGGTGTGGAACCTGACCGCCAGCCAGTTCGACCAGCTCAGTCAGCAACTGACCCAGGGGCTCGACCGGAGCCGCGACTTCGTCACGTCCACCCTGCCGGTCAGCGAGGCCCAACTCGACAAGCTGATCGACCAGGCCCGGGAGGGGCTCAGCGGCAGCTCGCCGGACCCGGTGTCCGGCGCCCGGACGGCCAGCGAGGTCGTCGGTTCCGCGCTGCTCGCCCTGGTGCTGCTCTTCTTCCTGCTGAAGGACGGCCGGTCGATGTGGCACTGGACGCTGTCCCGGATGGCCGGCCCGAACCGACCCCTGGTGGCCGAGGCCGGCCGGAACGGCTGGCAGACCCTCGGCGCGTACAGCCGGGGGACCATGATCATCGCGGCCATCGACGCGATCGGCATCGGCCTGGCCCTGGTCGTGCTACGGGTACCGCTGGCCCTGCCCCTGGCGCTGATCACGTTCCTCGGCGGCTTCGTGCCGATCATCGGGGCGACGGTCGCGGGCGCGGTCGCGGTTCTGGTGGCCCTGGCGGCCAACGGGCCGACGACCGCTCTGCTCACCCTCGCCGCCGTGGTCGCGGTGCAGCAGATCGAGGGCAACCTGCTGGAGCCGCTGGTCATGAAGCGCCAGGTCCGCCTGCACCCCGCCGTGATCCTGGTGGCGGTCACCGCCGGCACCCTCATCGCGGGCATCGCCGGCGCCTTCGTCAGCGTTCCGATCACCGCCGTCCTGTGGCGCGTCGTCGACACCGTCCAACGCCGCCGGTCCACCTCACACCTGCCGGCGGCGGGGTAGAGCCGACGCCGGGCCAGGGCCCTCACCCGCGGCGGGGCGCGGTTGTCGTCCGGGTCAGATGGGTGGTGAACCAGGTGCCGGCGTGCTCGGCGACCTGGTCGAGCGTGCCGGGCTCCTCGAAGAGGTGGGTGGCGCCCGGCACCACCCACAGCTCGCCCACGTCCCCCAGTTCGGCGAGCGCCCGCTCGTTGAGCGCGAGCACCTCCTCGTCCAGGCCGCCGACCAGCAGCAGGGTGGGAGACCGCACCTGACCCAGCGCGGTGCCCGCCAGGTCGGCCCGGCCGCCCCGGGAGACCACCGCGCCCACCCGGTCGGCGCGGGACGCCGCCGCCACCAGCGCGGCGGCGGCACCCGTGCTCGCACCGAAGAGACCGATCGGTACGTCACCCGCCGGACGCTCGGCCACCAACCAGTCGACGATCCCGGCCAGCCGGCTGGCCAACATCCCGATGTCGAACCGGAGTTCGGCCGTCCGCGTGTCCACCTCCTCCTCGTCCGGAGTGAGCAGGTCGACCAGGACGCACGCGAGGCCACGGGAGTTCAGCGCCCGCGCCACCGCGACGTTGCGCGGACTGTGCCGGGAGCTACCGCTGCCGTGCGCGAACAGCACCACGCCCACCGGTTGGGCGGGTAGCAGCAGATCGGCGGGGAGCTGGGCGTCCCGAACCGGAATGATCACCGTGTCGTGCTGCTCGTCCATGCCGCACCTCCGTGCTCGCCTACGGTCGGGTTACCCCGCCCGACGCGTCGCACGCGCCCGGTGCAGGCGGCCGGTGCAGGCGCCGGTGCAGGCGACCGGTGCAGGCGACCGGAGCGCGGCGTTTGCCGGGTGGGTCGCCGGGTACGCGACGAGGAGACCGCAGACCGTGTAGGCGCAGCCGCGCCCCGACGGATCGCGAGGATCATGATGGCCAAGCAGCAGATCTCCCGGCAGCAGCAGATGACCGAACGCGCCCAGCGTGAACAGGACGCCGCGCGCAACCAGGACGTCAGTGACCAGGACTTCGGTGACCAGGCAGCCTCGGCCCGCCTCCCCGACGATCCCAAGGCGGCTGCGCCGCGGGACGCGATCGGACGCCCCTCGACCGGCGAGCCGGTCTGACGTACGCGCGCGACGGCCGGGGCGGGAACACTCCCGCCCCGGCCGTCACTGCTGCTTGGCCTCGGGGAGCCGGAGCAGGGGCGAGCGCCCCGGCGGCTGCTCCGGCGGCGGCCCCGAGGGCTCGGCCGGCGGCACCGGCACCGTCACCGGTTCGTCGCAGGTGACCCGCACCATCTGGTCGTGGTGGCGCAACTCGACGACGTCGTCCGGGCCACCGTGGCGCAGCGCGTACGTCGTCTGGTGCGGGCGGACGTCGACCCGCAGCGCCAGACCCCGCCACTGAAGGGAGAACTCCAGGCGGCTCAGCCGGCTGGAGAGCCGGGGCGCGAACGACAGCTCGCCGTCGTGGTCACGCAGCCCGCCCAGCCCGCTGACCAAAGCGAGCCACGCGCCGGCCAGCGAGGCCATGTGCACGCCGTCGCGGGTGTTCTCGTTGAGGTCGTGCAGGTCCATCAGCGCGGCCTCGCGGAGATAGATGTGCGCCAGGTCGGGATGGCCGACCTCGGCGGCGAGCACCGACTGGGTGCAGGCCGACAGCGACGAGTCGCGCACCGTCCGACGCTCGTAGTAGAGGAAGTTGCGAACCTTCTGCTCGGGGGTGAACGCGTCCCCCCGCCAGTGCATCGCCAGGACCAGGTCGGCCTGCTTGACGACCTGTTTGCGGTACAGGTCGAAGTACGGATAGTGCAGCAGCAGCGGGTACTTCTCGGCGGGCGTGTGCGCGAAGTCCCACTCCTGCAACCGGGTGAACCCCTCCACCTGCTGGTGCACGTCCAGCTCGTCGTCGTACGGCACGTGCATCGACGTGGCGGCGTCCCGCCAGCTCGCCGCCTCCTCGTCGGTGACGCCGAGGTGGAACGCGTCGTCCCGGTAGCGCATGACGACGTCAGCGGCGGTGAGCAGGTTCCGCTGGGCCATCAGGTTGGTGTAGATGTTGTCGTTCTTCACCGCCGTGTACTCGTCCGGACCGGTCACCCCGTCGATGTGGAACCGGCCGTGCCGGTCGTGGTGCCCGATCGAGCGCCACAGCCGGGCGGTCTCCACCAGCAGCTCCAGCCCGATCTCCCGCTCGGTGGCGGTGTCCCCGGTGACCAGCACGTACCGTCGGACCGCGTCGGCGATGTCGGCGGCGATGTGGAACGCCGCCGTACCCGCCGGCCAGTACCCGGACGACTCCGGCCCCTCGATGGTCCGCCAGGGGAAGGCGGCGCCCTTGAAGTTGAGCGTCGCCGCCCGTTCCCGGGCCTGTTCCAGCGTGCTGTGCCGCCACTGCAGGGCGCTGCGCACCGCGCTGGGCTGGGTGTACGTGAGGACCGGCAGGACGAACATCTCGGTGTCCCAGAAGGCGTGCCCGTCGTAGCCGGGGCCGGTCAGCCCCTTCGCCGAGATCGGCCGCTGCTCGGCACGGGCCCCCGCCTGGAGCACGTGGAACAGCCCGAAGCGGACGGCCTGCTGGATCTCCGGATCACCCTCGACCAGCACGTCGGCCGCGTCCCAGAACTCGTCCAGGTAGGCGCGCTGCTCGCGGTGCAACCCGTCCCAACCGTCCAACCGGGCGCCGGCCAGCGCCGCGCCGACCTGGTCGCGCAGCGCGGGCAACGAACGTCGACTCGACCAGCCGTACGTCAGATACTTGACCACCCGCAGCTTCTCGCCGGGCTTGAGCACGCAGCCGATGGTGGTGCGCACCCAGTCCTCGTACCCCTCGGACTCGATGGTGGTGTGGTCCGGGCCGTGCACCTCGTGCTCCATGGCGGCGGCGACGCGCAGCCCGGACACCTTCGTGCGGTGGATGAGCTGGCCGCCGTCCGGGGTGGTCAGCTCCTCCTCGGCCAGCAACGGCGATTCCAGCACGGCCGCGACCCGGGGGTCCTTGCTCTGCGCGGGCAGCGACTCGTTGGCCACCAGCTCGGACTGCACGATCAAGCGCAGCGGGCCGTCGACGGCCTCCACCTCGTAGCTGATCGCGGCGACCGACCGCTGGGTGAACGACACGAGCCGGGTGCTGCGGACCTTGACCTCGCGGCCGGCCGGGGAGCGCCAGTGCAGCTCCCGGTGCAGGGTGCCGGCCCGCAGGTCGAGGATCCGCTCGTGGGACAGCAGCTCGCCGTAGCGCACGTCGAGCGGTTCGTCGTCGACGAGCAGGCGGATCAGCTTGCCGTTGGTGACGTTGACGATGGTCTGCCCCGACTCGGGGAAACCGTAGCCGGCCTCCGCGTACGGCAGCGGACGTAGCTCGTAGAACGAGTTGAGGTAGGTGCCGGGCAGCCCGTGCGGCTCGCCCTCGTCGAGGTTGCCGCGCAGACCGACGTGCCCGTTGGAGAGCGCGAAGACCGATTCCGACTGGGCCAGCACGTCCATGTCCAGGCGGGTCTCCCGGATGTGCCAGGGCTCGACGGGATAGGCCCGTTCCCGGATCACGTGCGGTCCCGTTCGCCGGCGGGGCGGGGTGCCGGCGGGGCGGCGTCGCCCGCGTCGAGCAGGTCCGCGAGGTCCTTGACCACCACGTCCGCGCCGTGCGCGAGCAGTTCGTCGGCCTGTCCCACCCGGTCGACGCCGATCACGTACCCGAATCCGCCCGCCCGGCCGGCGGCCACCCCGGAGAGCGCGTCCTCGAAGACGGCGGCCTGCGCCGGATCGACGCCCAGGACCTTGGCGCCGGCCAGGAAGGTGTCGGGGTGGGGTTTGCCGCGCAGCTTCTGTTCCCGGGCCACGAGCCCGTCGATTCGGGCCTCCAGCAGGTCCGCCAGGCCGGCGGCGGCGACCACCTCGCGCCCGTTGGCGCTCGCGGTGACCACCGCTCGGCGCAGCCCGGCGTCGGTCGCCGCGCGCAGATAGCGCACCGAGCCCGGATAGACCTCGACGCCGGAGGTGCGCAGACGATCCAGCAGCAGGACGTTCTTGCGGTTGCCGATGCCGTTGACCGTGTCGGCGTCCGGCGGATCGTCCGGGCTGCCCTCGGCAAGCACGATTCCCCGGGACGCGAGGAACGACCGGACGCCGTCGGCACGCGGTCGGCCGTCGACGTAGCGGTTGTAGTCGGGGCCAGGGTCGAACGGTTGGAAGGGCTGCCCGGTCGCTGCGGCGCGCTTACGCAGGAACTCGTCGAACGTCTCGGTCCAGGCGGCGTTGTGCACCCGGGCGGTCTGCGTCAGCACACCGTCCAGATCGAAGAGACAGGCGGTCACATGAGCAGGTAGGCCCAGCACGGTACGAATCTAACCACCCGGCTGGGTGCGCAAACCCGTTTTGAGCCGCCGCCGGGCCGCTCAGTTCGGCCGCAGGGTCCAGATCACCGTCATGGTCGACGTGGGCGTGCCGTCCTCGGTGGCGATCTCCACCTCGATGTCGAACTCGGGCCGCTGACCGACCTCCAGCTCCGCGACCACCTCCGACGCCGGACGCCCCAGCCGCGCGGTCGCCAGCACCGACCCCAGGGCCAGCTTGCGGTAGGCGATCTCGGCTCGGACGGCGAGCGGCACGGCCCGGTCGAGGAGCTGCCCGAAGGCGGCCAGCACGACCGCGCCGGAGGCCGTCTCGCCGAGCGTGAACATCGCCCCGGCGTGCGGGCCGCCGACGTGGTTGTGGGTGGCCGGCGTGTCGGGGAGCCGGACGACGGCCCGCACCCCGCCGTCCGCCTCGGGCGCCACCTCGACGAATTCGATGCCGAGCGTGCGGGCGAACGGCACCGATTGCAGGATGCCGGCCGCCACCTGGCGGGAGTCGATGGTCATGACCCGACGCTACTTCTCGGTAACCAGGGCGGCAACCAGGGTTTTCCCCGACTACGACAACCGTCAGAGGTTGGCGATCGTGCGCAGGATCTCGGCGTAGAAGTTGCCGTCGATGCTCCGGAAGAGGGAGAAATCCTGACCCGGATCGCCAAAGAACGGGCGCAGCGTCCACGCCAACTGGGTGCCCACGAAGCCGAAGAGCAGGATCCAGATGTAGAGCAGCGTCATGCTGGCCGGGCGCTGTGTGGGCTCGCCCCGCCGCACCGGCGGGTTGCCCCAGTGGCGCTGCTGCGCCGGGTAACCCGGCGGCACCATGCCGGGCGGGAACGCGGTGCCGGGCTGCCCACCCCACTGCGTCGGAACAGCCGCCGGGGCCGGCGTGGTGGTCGTGGCGCTCGCGCCCTCGGGCGCGGCACCGTTCGCCGCCGACGCGACGGCCGCGCCGGCCGGAACCGCTACCGGCTCGGCGGCGCCCGGCGTGCCGCCCACCGGCACCGCGACCGGAGCGTCGACCTGGGCCGGAGCATTGGCCGCCGCCGGGACGCTGACCTGAGCCGGAACGGTGGCCGTGGTCGTCGCCGGGGCGAGCAGGCCGTGGTCGTTGAGCACCTGCATGCCACCGGTCAGGAAGCGCAGCCCGACCAGCGCCGACAGCGTCAGGATCGCGACGTTGAGCAGCTTGAAGAAGCCGTAGTCGGGCGCGGTGATCAGGAAGAAGAGGCTGATCGGCGCGAACGCCACCGCGAGCATCGAGGTGACGGTGATCGCCACCATCACCAGCGCCAACGACTGACGCACCGAGAGCCGGGCGCCGAACACCAGGTTGAACAGGTACAGCGTGGGCAGGCAGATGGCCAGCGTCACCAGGAACAGCAGGGGCAGCTTCAGCGCGGACGTCAGGGCCATCAGCGGGCTGTGGAACGCGCCGAGCACCGCCCCGTAACAGGCGAGGGCGATGGCGGAGCTGGCCAGCATCCGCCCGGTCAGCGCGTTGAGGTCGCCCTCGGCCACGATCTGCTGCCAGATGCCCTGGCGGTCCCGCAGGATGCGCTCGATGACGAGCGGACTGGGACGGTCACCCGACACGGGCGCACCCCTCTCGGTCAGGCACGAAATGGACTAGGTGGGCAGACGGTAGGGCACCGGACAGGCGGGCCGCCACCCCGCTCCGGCGTGGCGTCACCGCCACCCCACGTCGATACGCGCACCGCGCTCGTCGAAGAAGTGCAGCGCGTCCATCCGGACCGACACGGCGAGCGGATGCCCGGCCGTGACGGCCGGGTACGGCGCGAGTCGCACCGCCAGCTCCGCCGGGCGGCGGTGGTGCCGACCCGGGTCGGGCAGGACGCTGGTCGTCCGCGACGCTCCGCTCGGCTCCTCCTCGGACTCCACCGGCTTGCCGGTGAGCCGCTGCATCACCGCGCCGAACCGGCGCAGGCCACGCTGGCCCACCGGCGGCGGGTCGAGCGGCGCGCCCATCTCGTCCACCATGATCGCGGTCGCCCCGATGTCGAGGAACGCCAGCGACTCGTGCCCGTGGTGCTCCAGGTAACGGATCCGGCCGCGCAGCACATCACCGGGGCTGTCCGGGGCGACCGGGGTGAGCGCCTCGGCCCGCATGCCGACCACGATCCGCTCGCCGTGGTAGTGCGCCACCGCCCGGCTGCGGATGTCGTTCCACGGCAGGTAGAGCGACTGCTCACCGAGGTTGAGCGCGATGTACCGGTCGAGGTGGACGTAGACCGACGCCTCCAGCAGGTTCATCCGGGGGCTACCCAGGAACGCCGCCACATAGAGCGTCGCCGGACGGCCGTACACCTGGGTGGGCGTGCCCACGTCCTGGAGCACACCCCGGCGCATGATGGCCACCCGATCGGCCATGGTCAGCGCCTCGGCCTGGTCGTGGGTCACGTAGACGGTGGTGACGCCCAGCTCCCGGGTCAGCCCGGAGATCTCCGCCCGCAGCTCGGCGCGCAGCCCGCTGTCCAGGTTCGACAGCGGCTCGTCCATCAGGAAGAGCCCCGGCCGCCGGACGATCGCGCGGCCCATGGCGACCCGCTGGCGCTGGCCGCCGGAGAGCTGGCCCGGCTTGCGGCCGAGCACGTCACTGATGCCGAGCGCGCTCGCCACGTCGGTTACCCGCTCGCCGCGCGGTTCCGGTTCCACCCCGGCCAGCCGCAGCGGAAAGGCGATGTTGTCGCCGACGGTCATGTGCGGGTAGAGCGCGAAATCCTGGAAGACCATGGCGATCTTGCGGTCGCGTGGCGGCAGGTCGTTCGCGAGCTCCCCGTCGAGCAGCACCGCTCCCTGCGTCGGGTCCTCCAGACCGGCGATCATGCGCAGCACTGTGGACTTGCCGCAGCCGGACGGGCCCAGCAACACCATGAACTCGCCGTCGTTCACGTCCAGATTTATGCTGTCGACGGCGAGTGTGCCGTCCTTGAAAACCTTGGTCACATCTTTGAGTGCGACGGTACTCACCGTCAGGTCCCCCACGTCTCTCGGCCGAACTCCTGATGACTGTGACCAGGATCATTGGTCCCGCACATCGGGTAAACGTCTCATGTTCGGCTTATGACGCCACCATTACACGGCGTACGGGAGTGCGCGCGGTCAGCAGCCCTGCGGCTGGTCAGGCAGCTCGCCGAGGAAAACCCGGCGCACCACCCGCTCGGCAGCCCGCCCGTCGTCCAGCCCGCAGAACCGGCTGCGGAAACGCTCGCGGGCCTTGTTCGCCGCGTCCGAGCGCACCGCGTCGGTCCGGAACAGATCGAGCAGGTCGGTGAACGTGGCGGCCACCGCGCCCGGCGGCTCCGCCGTGACGTCGAAGTAGACCCCCCGGGCCAGGCGGTACGCCTCCCAGTCCGGGGTGTAGAGCACGATGGGCCGGTCCAGCACCGCGTAGTCGAACATCGCCGAGGAGTAGTCGGTGACCAGCACGTCGGCGATCAGGTAGAGGTCCTCCACCCGCTGGTAGCCGCTGACGTCGCGGACCCGGTGGAACTCCGCCGGACGACCTGGCCGGCGATCCCGGTCGTGGAAGTAGTGGCTGCGCATCAGCAGCCGGCCCGAGTCACCCAGCGCGTCGACGAGCCGGTCCGGGTCGAACGGCGGCCGGTAACCGGGCAGGTGCTCGCGATGCGTCGGGGCGTACAGCACCACCTGCTCGTCGGGGGCGAGGCCGAACTCGGCGCGCAGCCGGCGCACCTCGTCGGGACCGGCGGCGACCAGCCGATCGTTGCGCGGATAACCCACCTCCAGCGTGGCGTACGTGGCCGGGTAGGCCCGATCCCACATCTGGGTGGAGAAGCTGTTGGAGCTGACGCTGTAGTCCCAGCGGTCCACCCGGCGCAGCAGGCCGGCGAAGTCCATCCGGCCCGCGCCGATCGGATAGCGCTGCTGGTCCAACCCCATCACCTTGACCGGCGTGCCGTGGTGGGTCTGCACGTGTACCTGCTCCGGCCGCTTACGGACGAAGTCCGGGTAGTTCACGTTGTTGACCAGCCAGCGGGCGCGGGCCAGCACGCGGTAGTAGGCCGGCGTGCCGGCGACCACGTACTCCACTCCGTCCGGCACGGCGTCCACCCGGTCGCGGCGCACGATCCACACCCCGCGCACCTCGGGGGCCAGCCGACGGGCGGCCTCGTAGATCGCCGCCGGGTTGCAGGAGTATCCCCGGAACCAGTAGGCGGCGTACACCGCGAGCGTGGGGTCCACGGGCCGGCGCAGCTCCGCCCGGTAGTACTCGCGCAGCAGGCCGTCGCGGGTGAGCCGGGCGCCGCGCCGGGCCACCGGGGCGACCCGACGCCGGGCGGTACGCGCCTGCCGGCGGGCCGTGTCCCGGGCCCGGCTGGCGGCCCGCAGGGCACTGAACGTCCGCCACCGGCCACTCGCGACCAGCCGGTGCTTCACCCCTTCGACGCCCTCCGGCACGGGGTACCCCCCGACCGGCAGCCACCGCGCGTAGTCCGCGGTGATCTGCGCGAAGAACACCGGCCGCAGCTCGGGGGCGATGCGCTGACCATTGCCGAGCACGGTGAGGTAGTGCCAGATCATCCGCTCGAAGACCGCCGGCCGTAGCGCGTCCACGGCCGGCGACCAGGCATCCATCAGGAGGAAGACCCGGTGCCACTGGGCGAAGACCTCGAAGTGCCGGTCCCCCCGGGTCTTCGTGATCGCGCCGGAGCGGCGCTGCCGGTAGTTCACGCACACCCGATCGAGGACGCCGATCCGACGCGCCCCCATCAGCACCGGGTAGCTGAACGAGACGTCCTCGTACCAACCGGCCGCGAAGCGCAGACCCAGGTTGACCAGGAACTCCCGGCGGACCAACCGGTTCCAGGCGGTGTGCAGCAGCCGCATGGCCGCCGGCCGTTCCCGCAGCGCGAACGTCTCCGGACCGGGCGACTCGGGGAACACCTCGGCCATCGCGCTGCGGGTGGCGGTGTCGTTCCAGTGTGTCCGGACGTGGTCCACCAGCAGCACGTCCGGCCGGGTCGCCCGCAGGCGGGCGGCCACCTCCGACAGGCAGTCCGGCGCCAGCCAGTCGTCCCCGTCGAGGAACCACACGTACTCGCCGACGGCCCGGTCCAACCCGATGTTGCGGGCTGGACCGAGACCGACGTTCTCCGACAGCCGGACGGCCCGGACCCGCTGGTCACGGGCCGCGTACTCGTCGATGATCTCGCCGCTGGCGTCCGGCGAGCAGTCGTCGACCGCGATCAGCTCGAGGTCGGTCTCCGACTGGCCCAGGATCGAGTCCAGGCACTCGCGCAGATAACCCTGCACCCGGAAGGCCGGCACCACGAAACTGATCAGGGTCATCCGGCCGCCCCTTTCGTCAGCGCGGCGCGACACCTCCCGCGCCCACCGGCGCGGCCGACGCCCGCGCGCCACGGGCCGGCCGGACGAACCAGGCCAGGACGACGCTCACCACGAAAACCACGAGAAGGTACGCACCGAGTGTAGCCATGCCGATACTCACGACACCGGCAATCGCCAGGAGGGCGAGCAGCACCGACCGTCCGTCCCAGCCCAGCGTGGCGGCGTGCAGCGGGGGCGCCGCCTGCCGCTTCTCCAACCGGGCGGTCAGGTCGTAGTGGTGCACGGTGAGCACGAAGACGTACCCGAAGATCAGCCATCCGGGCGCGCCACCGACCACACCGACCGCGATGGCGAACAGGTACTCGGCGGCCCGCAACGCGGCCGGCACCAGCCAGTCCAGCGGCCCGTTGTGCGCGGCCCCCGCGCCGAGGCCGCCGGCCAGCAGCACCAGCAACGCCACCGGCACCGCCCAGCGCAGCCCGTCCGGCGCGTCGCCCAGTCCGGCGGCGACCAGCAGCGCCGCCGGGCCGAGCGCGGCGATCACCGCCAGGGTCAGCGGCCCCATCGGACGGACCACCGGCAGTCGACGGGCCAACGGACCGTCGTCGCGGTGCAGGGTGGCGTCGACCGTGTCCAGCACCGGCACCCACATCCAGCGGGCCCGCAGCGTCCGCAGGGCACCGGTGTACGCGAACGCCAGTCCACCCCACACCAGCACCGCGATCAGGCTGACCAGCGGGTTGAACAGCGCCACGGTCAGCGCGATCAACGCCCACCGCTCCCCGATCGGGAAGACGACGGTCCGCTTCAGCCAGTACGACAGCGAGCCGGTGTCCGCCTGCACCCGGGTGGACGCGGCGTTCAGCCGGTCACCGATCCCGCCGCTGGCGCCCGTCGTCGTCCGCGGTCGGCGGGCCGCCTCGTCGTGCAGCGCCCCGTACCAGGTGTCGGTCATGTGTCGGACGGTCTGCAACGTCATCGCGGCGATGGCGAGGGCCCAGCCGTTGCCCAGCCCGGCGTGGCTCACGCCGAAGCCCAGCCCGGCGTAGACCAGGTACTCCTTGGCCCGGTCGGCCATCGTGTCCAGCCAGCCGCCCCAGGCGCTGAAGTGCCGGGTGTAGCGGGCCAACTGGCCGTCCACGCAGTCCAACACGAAGCCCAGGTAGAGCAGCACCGCGCCGCTGACGAGCGCGAGCCGCCCACCGACCCCGAACAGCACCGCGGCACCCAGCGCGAAGAGCACCGAGATCACCGTCACCCCGGTCGGGGTAAGGCGCAGCCGGGCCGCCAACCGCACCACGTACGGCGACCAGGTGCTGACGAAGTACGTCGAGAAGAAGTCGTCCCGCTCCTTCACCGACAGCCGCAGCTCGGCCCGGTCCTCGTCGACCGACGTCACCGCCGCCTCGGCGGCGACCAGGGCGGCACCGTCCTCGACCCGGTGCGCCACGAGCAGACGTACCCGCTGGGCGAAGATCAGGGTGCCGAGGGCCGCGAGACCCGCGACGAGCCGGTCCACGGCGGACCCGGGGTCCTCGTGGCCGGCGCCCCCGGTCGCCGGCAGCGGCGACACGTCGCCCGCCGGGCCGACCGGGGCGGCGACCGGCCGCGCGCCGACGGCGGCGGCCCGGGCGGCGGCGGCGAGGGTCGGCAGGTCGTCCACGCCGACCCGGAGCGCGCCACCGAACACGCCGGTCGCGTCGCCGTCGAGTTCGCCCAGCGGGCCCGCGTCGACCACCTGGCCGCGCTCCTCGCGCACGGCCGTCCGGCCCGGGACCGGCGGGTCACCCAGCACCAGAGCCACGGTCGGTCCCACCGGGCTGGTGGCGAGGTGCCGCAGCACGGCGGTGTGCGCCACCAGGTCGGTGCCGGTGACCAGCAGCGGACCGGTGGCGGTGTCGGCCAGCGCGGCCAGCTCGTCCAGGGTGGCGGCGAAGCGCACCTCGGCCGCACCGGCCCGGCGCAGCTGGTCGGCGAGCCGGTCGGCCAGCGGCTCGCCGCTGGAGGTGGTGAGGCCCGCCGCGGAACTCCCGGCGGCGAGCACGATCGCGAGCGTCACCGCGGGACCGCGGCGTGGTACGCGTCGAGCGCCTCGGCGATCGTGCCGTCGAGCGTCAACCGGCCCGCGTCGAGGTACAACCCCCGACGGCAGAACCGGGTCAGGTCCTTTTCGTTGTGTGACACCAGCACGAGCGTGCGCCCCTCCCCGAGCAGACGGTCAATCGTCGCGTAACACTTCTTGCGGAACTCCGCGTCCCCGACCGCGGTCACCTCGTCCATCAGCAGGATCGGGTGCGGCAGGTGCGAGATGATCGCGAAGCCCAGCCGCACCTTCATCCCCGACGAGTAGTGCCGGACCGACGTGTCGATGGCCCGTTCCACCTGCTCGCCGGCGAACTCGACGATCTCGTCGAAGTGCCGCTTCAGGTAGCTCGTCGACAGTCCGTGCAGCCCACCGACCAGGTGCAGGTTCTCCCGGCCGGTCAGATCGTTAGAGAAACCGGCGGACAACTCCAGCAGCGGCGCCACCGCGCCGTGCACCCGGATGTCGCCCTCGTCCGGAATGAGCACCCCGGCGATCAGCCGCAGCAGCGTGCTCTTGCCGGTGCCGTTGCGGCCGATCACGCCGACGGTCTCGCCCGGCTCGACGGTGAACGACACGTCGCGCAACGGCCAGAACTGGCCGGGCAGGGCACCGCGCCCACCCCGATGGATGAACAGCTCCCGCAGCCGCAGCTGGCGGCGACGGTTGCGGACGAACCGGATGCCCAGACCGTCCGCCTCGATGATCGGCGCGGCCACGTCAGAGTTCCTTGAGCACGGCGGGCTCCAGCCGGCGGAACGACCACCAGCCGGCGGCCAGCACCAGCAGGCTGCCGGCGATCGTGGTGGCGAGCAGCCGGGCGTCGGGAAACTCGTCCGGGTACCAGATCGCGTGGTGCAGCTGGAAGATCCCGACCAGCGGGTTCAGCTCGTACACCACCTTCAGCCAGTGCGGCAGGCCGGACTCCCGGACCAGGCTGAGCGGATAGATGATCGGCGTGGCGTAGAAGAGCACCCGGATGATCAGCCGCATCAGCCGTTCCACATCGCGCATCAGCACGTTCCAGGCCGACAGCAACAGGGCCAGCCCAACCAGCAGCACGGCCTGCACGGCCACCGCCAGCGGCAGGGCGAGCAGCGACCAGCCGGGGTGGATCCGCCCGTGCGCCGCGTAGATCACCGCGATGGCGGCCAGGATCGGCAGGCCGGCCGCGTACTCGGCGAACCGTCCGCTGACCCGGCCGATCGGGAAGACCTGCCGGGGCACGTTCATCGTGGTGATCAGCCGGGACTGGCCGGTCAGCGCGTTGGTCGCCTCGCTCAGCGCCGAACTGGTCCACATCCAGGCGAAGATGCCGGTGATCAGGAACAGCGGGTACGAACCGGCGGCCTCGCCGAGGTGCCGGCCGGTGTCGCGGGAGTAGAGCACGCCGAAGACGAACCAGTAGATCGCGCCCATGCCCAGCGGCTCGATCAGCGACCAGAAGTAGCCCAGCACCGACTGCTGGTACTTGACCGCCAGGTCCCGCCGGACCAGGATGCGCAGCGAGTTGCGGTGCGACCACAGGGCCGCGACGCCAGAGGTCACCGCCGCCTCCCGCCTCCCGCAAACGGACGCCAGGTTAGCAGTCGGTGAACGAATGCCCTGAATCGACCAGCTTCAGCACTCGATCACGTTGACGGCCAGACCGCCACGCGCCGTCTCCTTGTACTTGACCTTCATGTCGGCGCCCGTCTCCCGCATGGTCTTGATGACCTTGTCCAGCGACACCTTGTGCACACCGTCGCCGCGCAGCGCCAACCGGGCGGCCGTGATCGCCTTGATGCTAGCCACGGCGTTGCGCTCGATGCAGGGGATCTGCACCAGGCCACCCACCGGGTCACAGGTCAACCCGAGGTTGTGCTCCATCCCGATCTCGGCCGCGTTCTCCACCTGCTCCGGCGTGCCGCCGAGCACCTCGGCCAGGCCCGCCGCCGCCATCGAACACGCCGAGCCGACCTCACCCTGGCAGCCGACCTCCGCGCCGGAGATCGACGCGTTCTCCTTGAACAGCACCCCGATCGCGCCGGCCGCGAGCAGGAACCGCACCACCCCGTCGTCGTCGGCGCCCTCGACGAACCGGCTGTAGTAGTGCAGCACCGCCGGGATGATCCCCGCCGCGCCGTTCGTCGGGGCGGTCACCACCCGACCTCCGGCCGCGTTCTCCTCGTTCACCGCCAGGGCGAACAGCGTCACCCAGTCCATCGCGTGCAACGGGTCGGCCGTCCCGGCGTCCGCCTCCAGGCCGCGCCGCAGCTCCGCCGCGCGCCGCCGGACCTTCAAACCCCCAGGGAGTACGCCGTCCCGCTCGCAACCGCGCTGCACGCACTCCCGCATCACCCGCCAGATCTCCAGCAGGCCCGCCCGGATCTCCGCCTCGCTGCGCCACGAACGCTCGTTGGCCAGCATCACCTCGCTGATCGACAGCCCGGTACGGGTGGTGACGTCGAGGAGCTGCGCCCCGGTCAGGAACGGGTACCGCACCCGCGTCGTGTCCGGCTTGATCTTGTCCGCGCCCGCCGCCGCCTCGTCCACCACGAAACCGCCACCGACGGAGTAGTAGGTGCGGGTCCTGACCTGCTCCCCGGCCGCGTTGAAGGCCGCGAAGGTCATCCCGTTCGGGTGGTACGGCAACGACCGGCGACGGTGCAACGTCAGGTCCCGATCGGGGTCGAAGTCGATCTCGTGCGCGTCGAGGAGGCTGATCCGCCGCTCAGCGTGGATGCGCTCGACGCGAGGACCGACGGTGTCCGTGTCAACCGTCTCCGGGGACTCGCCGGCAAGCCCCAACAGCACCGCCGGCCCGCTGCCGTGCCCGTGCCCGGTCGCGCCCAGCGACCCGAACAGCTCCGCTTGCACCCGCGCGGTGTCGGTGAGCAGCCCGTCGGCCTTGAGCCCGGCGACGAACGTACGCGCCGCCCGCATCGGCCCCACGGTGTGCGAGCTGGACGGCCCGATGCCGACGCTGAAGAGGTCGAAAACACTGATCATGGCTGCGCTTCCTCGGCGTGCTCCCGTGGTCGGGTTTCCGCCCGGTCGTGGCCGCCGATCGGCAGCCCCGCTCGTGACCGCCCGGTCGGGTGGCCGCCGGTCACCCGGGGTGCGGGTGCCCGACCTGTCAGCCTACCTGCCCTGCTCACCCCTTACCCGAGCGCCGCAGCCCCCCGCTCCTCCACCCGCGGGCGGCGTGCGTGATCGCCCGGCCCGCGTGAACACCGGCGACATGATCGCGCTCGCCCGCATGATCGCGCTCGATCCTGGATGTAGTGGCCTCACGCTCGGCCGGAGGCCACTACATCCAGGATCGAGCACGACCTTGGCGCGGGGGCGGGGGCGCGGGTCGCGGGGCGTCGGGCGGGGGCCGCACGGGTAAGTACCTACGGGTCCACGGGTCGCCGATCCTCCTCGGGACCGAGGGCGGAGCGGCCGCCCCTTTCTACCGTGGATTGCAGACGCGGCACACCGCCGCAGAGTGGGAGTACGACGATGAGTCGCAAACTGGTCCGACCCCGCCAGGGGCGCATGCTCGCCGGTGTCTGCGCCGGCCTCGGTCAGCGGTTCGGCATGTCCGCCGGGATGGTCCGGCTGCTGTTCCTGCTGTCCCTGCTGCTGCCCGGCACCCAGGTGATCGTCTACCTGATCCTCTGGGTCCTCATGCCCAACGAGGACCGCTACCTGGCCTCCACCGGCCACTGACCCCACCCCCGGCCTCGGTGCAGACCGGCCGCAGCCGGTCACAACTTCGGGGATACTGCTGCTTCCCGATCGTCGGAGGCAGCAGGATCCTCGAAGTTGCGCGGATCTTGGCGGCCCATCGCTCTATCGGTCCTTGATCCACTCCACATCGCCGATGTGGGGCTTTCCGAGGGCCGAGATCGGCGATGTGGAGTGGATCAACCCGTTCGACGGCGCGGCAGACCGGGCAGCGGCGGCGGACGGGCGACGGCGCGGCAGCGGAGGCGGACCGGGCGACGGCGCGGCGGACGGGGCAGCGCCCGCCTCGACCATCGTCGGGGCGGGCGCTGCGTAAGCCAGAACGCCGGGGCGCTGAAGACCGAAGCGCCGAGGCGCTGGGTCAGGGGGCCGTGTATGTGACCGTGACCTGCTGGTAGCCCAGTGAGCGCAGCAGCCCCTCCAGCATCTTGCGGGTGTTCTCCTCGGCGCGGGCGGAGAGCCCGCTGTCCCGGGCGGCGGCGGTGATCCGCTCCTCGGCTAGCTGGTAGATCTGCTGCTGCCGGTTGGGGTCGTTGCCGACCAGGTCACCGAGCCGGTTGAGCAGGCCACGCTGCTCGGCGAAGACGTAGCTCTTCTCCATGTCGAGGTTGGTCTCGCCGAGCTGCGGCGCGGGCAGCTTGATCTCGACGGACTTGCCGTCGGCGGACTGCACCACGGCACCCTCACCGATCTTGGTGAAGTCGACGTACGCCTCGATGCTGCCGGCTCCGACGAACAGCGTGCGCTCGTTGAGCAGGAAGTCCGGGACGTTGCGCCGGTCGTTCTGGGTGTCGACCACGACCTGGAAGTTGCCTTCGGCCGCCACGTAGCGGCTCAGATCCTGGATCGACTTCAGCAGCGGCGGCTGGCTGCGGTCGGTCTGCTCCTTGGCGAACGGGTTACGGAAGTCCGGCAGAAAGCCGGTCGCCTGCACGCCGAGCAGCACCACCACGGCCAGCGCGGCGGCGCCGAGCAGCAGGAGCAACCCGCGCGCCGCACCCCCACCCCCGCCGGTGCCGGGACCATCGGTGCCCTCCGGCCCGCCCGGAGTCGGGTCGGGTGTCGCGGCCGAGCGCTCCCTGAGGTCGTCGCCGGTCGGGTAACCGGGGAACTCCCTCGTGGGCTCGTTGATGTCAGCGTCGCGAGCCATCACACTCACCGTCCTCGTCAGACACGTCGTCTGTCAATGACGGTACGGCCCCCGTACGACAGCCGCGCGGCGAGCGGCCGGAAAGCGTAAACGGGCAGGTCAGGCGAAGGCGGAAAGCCCGGTGAGCCGCTGGCCGACGATCAGCTGGTGGATCTCCGAGGTGCCCTCGTACGTCAACACGCTCTCCAGGTTGTTCGCGTGCCGCAGCACCGGGTACTCGCCGGAGACGCCGTTGGCACCGAGGATGGTGCGGCACTGTCGGGCGATGGCCAGCGCCTCCCGCACGTTGTTCAGCTTGCCCACGCTCACCTGGTCGGGGCGCAGCCGGCCGGCGTCGGCGAGCCGGCCGAGGTGCAGCGCGAGCAGTTGCGCCTTCACCAGCTCGACGGCCATGTCGGCGAGCTTGGCCTGGGTGAGTTGGAACCCGGCGAGCGGTCGGCCGAACTGGGTGCGCGTGGTGGCGTACGCCAGGGTGGTTTCCAGGCAGTCGCGCGCCGCGCCGACGGCGCCCCAGACGATGCCGTGGCGGGCCTCGGTAAGGCAGCTCAGCGGGGCCTTGAGCCCGACGGCCCCGGGCAGTTGCGCGTCGGCCGGAAGCCGGACGTCGTCGAGCACGATCTCGCCGGTCAGCGACGCGCGCAGCGACATCTTGCGGCTGATCTCGCGCGCCGTGACACCGGGCGTGTCCATGGGTACGGCGAAACCGCGTACCCCGTCGTCGGTTCGCGCCCAGATCACGGCGACGTCGGCGATCGGCGCGTTGGTGATCCACATCTTGCCGCCGGTGAGCACCCAGTCGTCGCCGTCGCGGCGGGCCCGGGTGGCCATGGACCCCGGGTCGGAGCCGTGGTCGGGCTCGGTGAGGCCGAAGCAGCCGATCGCCTCGCCGGTCGCCATCGGGGGCAGCCAGCGTTGCTTCTGCTCCTCGCTGCCGAAGCGCCAGATGGCGTACATCGCCAGCGAGCCCTGCACCGAGACCAGCGAACGGACACCCGAGTCGGCGGCCTCCAACTCCTGACACGCCAGCCCGTACGCGACGGCGGACGCGCCCGCGCAGCCGTACCCGCTCAGGTGCATGCCGAGCAGCCCGAGCTTGCCGAACTCCCGGGCCAGCTCGCGGGCCGGCACGCGACCCTCCTCGTACCAGTCGGCGACGTGCGGGCGGACCCGGTCGTCGACCAGCCGGCGGACGACATCGCGGATCTGCCGCTCCTCCTCGCTGAGCGACGGGTCCAGGTCGAGCAGATCGAGGGCAGTCATGCCGCCACCTTAACGAAGCCTCAGGCGGGATCGCCCGTACCGGAGAGCACCAGGACCCGGGCGTGGATCTGGTTGCGCTGTTGCAGCGCGGCGCGCAGCGCGCGGTGCAGCCCGTCCTCCAGATAGAGGCCACCGCTCCACTGCACGACGTGCGGGAAGAGGTCGCCGTAGAAGGTCGAGTCCTCCGCTAGGAGCTTGTCGAGCGCCAACTCGCGCTTGGTGGTGATCAACTGATCCAGCCGCAGCGGACGGGGCGGGATCTCCGCCCACTGCTTGAGCGTCAGGTTGTGCTCCGGGTAGGGACGCCCGTCCCGGACCGCTCTGAAGATCACGACGGCACGCTCCCCTCCCCGAGACCGGACGGACCGACGGCGCCGAGCCGGGCCGCGGCGGGCGCCGCGCGGCGCGGCGCCGATGACCGTGCCAGCCTAGCGGCCCCGCGCACGCGACGTTCTGCTCCCTGATGTCAGTTTCGCTATCGCTCGTCCGATCCTCAACCCGACGAACGGGACGCCACGCTCAGCTCCACCGGCCGCGCCGCACCACCTCGTCGATCCCGCGCCGACCGCGACGCAACGATGGTGACCGATGGTCCGCCGCCCGGTAACCGATTGTGACGGCGCCGATGGGCTGGTACTCCTCGGGCACGCCGAAGCTCTCCCGGTACGCGGCCAGCCGCTGGGGTGGGATCCCGAAGAAACACGCCCCCAGCCCCTCGTCCACCGCCGTGAGCAGCATGAGCAGCGCGGCGAAGCCGGTGTCGACGTACCAGTAGGGCACCGGCCAGCGGTCCTTCGACCGGTCGGTCCAGCCCTTGTCGGGCTCCGCGTACCGCGTCAGGTAGGCCGACTCGTTGGCGTGCGGCACCACGATGAGCGGCGCGCGGCGCATCCCGGCCAGCCAGCGCTCCCGGCCTCCGCCGTCCGGCGTGGTGGCCGCCCAGAACCGCTCCCGGTCGGCCGGTTCCTCCAGCACCAGGAAACCCCAGCCCTGGGCGAAGCCGGCCGATGGGGCGCGCACGGCGTGGTCCAGCAGCCGGTCCACCACGTCGGGCGGGACCGGACGGTCCGGGTCGTAGTTGCGGACCATCCGTCGACGGCGGACGACCTCGGCGAACTCCATCAGGCCCCGGGACGGATGCCCCAGGCACCCCGCCAGGTCGTGCCGGGCCCCAGCGCGAGCACGTCCTTGCCCGACCGGAACGCGTCCGGCGGGCAGGTCATCGGCTCGATCGCCACCGACCGGCGGTGTCGCTCGCCGGTGAGCGCGTCGCCAGTGAAGACCTGCCACCAGCCGAACTCCGCGTCCGCCCAGATGCTCACCCCGGACGAGGAGTCCGGCGCCGCGAGGCTCACCGATGAGCCGCCGTCGGCGTCACGGACGACCTCGCCGAAGCACAGGTCCAACTCGGCGTCGCCGATCCGGCGCGGGCTGGTCCAGTCGTACTCGGTGCCGGCCACCGGCGTCGCGCCGACCGGGAGCAACCGGCCGTCCACCATGATCCGGGTACGCGCCGGCAGCCGCATGACCAGGTCGTCCACGGCGACACCCGGCAGTTGCAGGTACGGGTGCACGGAGAAGCCGAACGGGGCGACCTCGGTGCCCACGTTCGTCACCTCGTGCTCGGCCCGCAGACCGTCCGCGCTCACGCTCCACCGGCTGACCAGCCGCAGCGGCCACTCGTAGCCGGGCTGCGGCGGCAGGTCGTAGCCGACGGTCACCGCGTCCGTGGACTGCTCCAACAGCCGCCACGGCACCCAGTTGACCAGCCCGTGGATGGCGACATGCCGCTCCGGCTCGGTCAGCGAGAGCTGGTGCGTCCGGTCGCCGTACACGTAGCGCCCGTCCCGGATCCGGTTCGGCCAGGGAGCGAGCACCTGTCCGGCGCAGCCGGGGCAGACCTCGTCGACGCCGTACCCGTCGAGCAGGTCGACGCCGTCGTGCCGGTACGTCCGCAGCCCGCCGCCCACCTCGACGATGACGGCCTCGTGGCCCGCGGCGGCGATGGTCCACTGTGCGCCGGAGAAGGGGCGCTGCTCAGGGCTGTCCATGCCGGCGACCCTAACCGGTCACGACCGGTCGCCGCTCGACGCCGTCGTGGCCCGGTAGCGCAGCAGCGCCGGGAAGGCGACCGCGAGCACCACCACGAGCACCGCCGAGGCGAGTCCGCCGGCGACCCAGGCCACCCCGCCGCCGAACCCGGCGGCCATGGTGCCGGCCCGCAGGTCGCCGAGGCGAGGCCCACCGGCCACCACCACCGTGTTGACGCCCTGGAGTCGGCCGCGCATCCGGTCCGGCGCGTACACCAGCAGCATGGACTGGCGGAGTACGGCACTGACCAGGTCGGCGGCGCCGGCAACGGCGAGCAGCAGGACCATCAGCCAGAGCTGCTGGGCCAGCCCGGCGGCGGCGATCGCGACTCCCCAGCCGACCACCGCGACGACCAGGCCGACCCCCTGCCGGCGGAGCCGACCGATCCAGCCGGAGGTCAGCCCGCCGATCATGGAGCCGATCGCGATGGCGCTGTAGAGCAGGCCGACCGAGCCGCCCCCGCCGAACCGCTCGTTGGCGATCTCCGGAAACAGGGCCCTCGGCATGGCCAGGATCATCGCGATCAGGTCCACGCCGAAGGAGAGCAGCAGGACGGGCGTGGTGGCCAGGTACCGGAAACCGTCGATGACGCTGGCCAGGCCGGCGCGGCGGACCTGACCGTCGGCGCTCGGCTCGGGCGGCAGCGCCGGCAGGCGCAGCGCCGCCCAGAGCATCGCCGTGAACAGCACCGCGTCCAGCCCGTACGCGATCGGCAGCACCACCCGGGTGTCCGACGAGGCGGCGAGGATGAGGCCGGCGGCGAGCGGGCCGGCGACCGACGCGGCGGTGAAGGTCGTGTAGTTGAGGGTGCTGGCGGCCGGGACGAGGTCGTCGGGGACCAGCCGGGGCAGCATGGCGCTGCGGGCCGGCGAGGTGATCGCGAACGCCACCGACTGCACCGCCATCAACACCAGCAGCAGCACCGGGCTGCCCACGTTCAGCAGCGCCTGGACCAGCAGCCCGAGGGTGGATGCCCAGAGCAACAATGAGCCGCCGAGCAGCACCGCACGGCGGTCGCGGGCGTCGGCGACCGCGCCACCCCAGAGCCCGAAGATCAGCAGGGGTACGAACGCGGCGATGCCCAGCAGGCCGACCCAGAACGAGTCCCGGGTGAGGGCGTACATCTCCACCGGCACCGCGACGGCGGTGAACTGGAAGCCGAACATCGCCACGGTGTTGCCGAGCCACAGCCGCCGGTACGCCGGGACGCCCAGCGGGCGGACGTCGATCGCCCAGCGGCGCGCTCCGCGCGGCCGGGCCTCCTGCACACCGGTCACGGCGCCAGCCGCTCGACGATCCAGTCGCTTCCGTCGACGCGACGAAAGCGCAGGCGGTCGTGCAACCGACCGGACCGGCCCTGCCAGAACTCCACCGAGTCCGGCCGGACCCGCAGACCACCCCAGTGCGGCGGTGGCGGAATGGCGCTCTCGTCGGCGTACCGCTCGGCCACCTCGCGGTAGCGCTCCTCCAACGTGGCCCGGTCCGGCACCACGGACGACTGCGGGCTGGCCCACGCGCCCACCTGTGACCCGCGCGGCCGACTCGCGAAGTACGACTCGGTCACCGCCCGCTCGACCGGGGCGATCACTCCTGCGACCACCACCTGCCGCTGCATCGGAAACCACGGAAAGACCAGGCTGGCGTACGGGTTGCCGGCCGCCTCGACGCCCTTGCGGGACAGGTGGTTGGTGAAGAAGACGAAGCCCTCCGGGTCGTACCCCTTGAGCAGCACCGTCCGCCCACTCGGTCGGCCGGCGGCGTCGGCCGTGCCCACCACCATGGCGTTGGGTTCGGGCAGCCCGTGAGCCACCGCGTCGGCGAACCACCTGTCGAACTGGGTGTACCAGTCGGCGGCCAGGTCAGCCTCGGTCAGGCCCAGGTCCGCGGCGTACTCGTTACGCATCGCAGCCGGGGCTGGTGTGTCGCCCGTCACGTCCCCACTCCTTCTCGGCGTGCTGACCGGCACCCTCCCGCGCTGGCCAGACCGCTTCGCCCAGTCTCACCGACCGGCGCGGAGAATGCGCGCCCTGAGATGTCGCGTGCAGCACAGTCGCACTGGGTCGCGTATCCGGTTACCCAGCAGGCAAGATGTTCCGAACACATCCCTGAGGGTCGCCTAAGGCGCTCGGCCGACCGGGCCGGATCAGCTGATCGGGCGCACCGACCAGATCCAGGAGAGCGACATGGCCGACTTCAAACCCGGTCTGGAGGGCGTCGTCGCCTTCGAGACCGAGATCGCCGAACCCGACCGCGAGGGTGGCGCGCTGCGCTATCGCGGGGTCGACATCGAGGATCTGATCGGCCAGGTCTCATTCGGCAACGTCTGGGCGCTGCTGGTCGACGGCCGGTTCGGGCCGGGCCTGCCGCCCGCAGAGCCGTTCCCGGTGCCGGTGCACTCCGGTGACATCCGGGTCGACGTGCAGTCGGCGGTCGCCATGCTGGCGCCGTACTGGGGCCTCAGCCAACTGCTGGACATCTCCGACGAGCAGGCCCGCGAGGACCTGGCCCGGGTGTCGGTGACCGCGCTCTCCTTCGTCGCCCAGTCCGCTCGCGGCCTCGGCCTGCCGGCGGTGCCGCAGAAGGAGATCGACAAGGCGCAGACCATCGTCGAGCGGTTCATGAAGCGCTGGCGCGGCGAGCCGGACCCGCGGCACGTCAAGGCCGTCGACGCGTACTTCATCTCGGCCGCCGAGCACGGCCTGAACGCCTCCACCTTCACCGCCCGCATCGTCGCCTCCACCGGCGCCGACGCGGCGGCCTGCATCTCGTCCGGCATCGGCGCCCTCTCCGGCCCGCTGCACGGTGGCGCGCCGTCGCGCGTGCTCACCATGCTGGAGGCGGTGGAGCGCAGCGGCGACGCGGAGGGCTACGTCAAGGGTGTCCTCGACCGTGGCGAGCGGCTGATGGGCTTCGGCCACCGGGTCTACCGGGCCGAGGACCCGCGCGCCCGCGTGCTCCGGCGCACCGCCAAGGAGCTGGGCGCGCCGCGCTTCGAGATCGCCGAGGCGCTGGAGAAGGCCGCCCTGGCCGAATTGCAGGCCCGCCGCCCGGACCGGGTGCTGGCCACCAACGTCGAGTTCTGGTCGGCCGTGGTGCTGGACTTCGCCGAGGTGCCGGCGCACATGTTCACGTCGATGTTCACCTGCGCGCGGATGGGCGGCTGGAGCGCGCACATCCTGGAGCAGAAGCGCCTCCAGCGGCTGGTTCGGCCGTCCGCCCGCTACGTCGGCCCGGAAACCCGCAAGCCGTCCGACGTCGAAGGCTGGGGCGCCGTCCCGCACGGCGTCTGAGGTGTAAGGAAGGGCACCTTCTTAACGCCTCGCGTATAGGAAGGGGCCCTTCCTTTCGGCAGGGCGCGTTGTGGCGCACGCCTCATGGACGGTCGTGGGACCAGCGGCCGGACTGATCGCGACGGGTGCGAGGATGAGGGCCGGCAGTGTCGCCGGGCCCGCCCTCGCCCTTGCGGAAGGATCTTCAGAACCGTGGCTGACGCACCGATCATCCGGATTCCCGACGAGATCAAGCCCGCCGACGGCCGTTTCGGCTGCGGCCCGTCCAAGGTCCGTCCGGCGGCCGTGTCCGCGCTCGCCGAGGTGGCGACCAGCTACCTGGGTACGTCGCACCGGCAGAAGACGGTCCGCGACCAGGTGGCCCGGCTGCGCTCCGGGATCGCCGAGTTCTTCTCCCTGCCCGAGGGCTACGAGGTCGTCATCGGCAACGGCGGCACCACCGCGTTCTGGGAGGTCGCCACCTTCGGCCTGGTCCGCGACCGGGCGCAGTTCGCCAGCTTCGGCGAGTTCGGCGCGAAGTTCGCCAAGTCGGTCAAGGACGCCCCGTTCCTGGGCGAGCCGACGGTCCGCAAGGCCGAAGCGGGCAGCGCCCCGGCCCTGGTCGCCGAGGCCGGCGTGGACGTGTACGCGACGCCGCAGAACGAGACCTCGACCGGCGTGGCCGTGCCGATCAGCCGGGTGGCCGGCGCGGACGAGGGGTCGCTGCTGCTGGTCGACGCCACCTCGGGCGCGGGTGGCCTGGAGGTCAACGTCGGCGAGACCGATGTCTACTACTTCGCGCCGCAGAAGTGCTTCGGCTCCGACGGTGGCCTGTGGCTGGCCCTGATGTCGCCGGCCGCGCTGGACCGGGCCGCCGAGGTCAAGGCGTCCGGGCGCTACATCCCGGCCTTCCTCGACCTGGTGACCGCGATCGACAACTCGCGGCTCGAGCAGACCTACAACACTCCGGCACTGGCCACCATCTTCCTGGCCGCCGAGCAGACCGACTGGATGAACGCGCAGGGCGGCCTGGCGTGGGCGGCGAAGCGCACGGCGGAGAGCGCCGCCACGGTGTACGGCTGGGCCGAGCGGTCCACGGTGGCCACTCCGTTCGTCACCGACCCGGCGCTGCGGTCCAACGTGGTCGCGACCATCGACTTCGCCGACGGGGTGGACGCCACCGCGATCGCCAAGGCGCTGCGCGCGAACGGCATCGTCGACACCGAGCCGTACCGCAAGCTCGGCCGCAACCAGTTGCGGGTGGCGCTGTTCCCGGCCGTCGAGCCGTCCGACGTCGAGGCTCTGACCGCCTCCATCGACTACGTGGTCGAGCGCCTCTGAGCTTCGTCACGGTGGGTGTCCGTTGACGCCTCGACGGACACCCACCGTGATCGTTGCCGCAGCTCAGTCACGACATGCGGGTGTCGCTTCCCCCACCCTGAGACAGATGCGCGTACGGTGGTCCGAGACGCCTGGGTGGCCGACTCGTGGCGTGCGGCCAGCGAAGCGGGACGGAGGCAACGCTATGCGCCCAGTACGCTTCGTCGCCCTCTCCGAGGACGGCCAGGCCCTGGTGCTCGCCGACGAGGTCGGGCGACTGCTCGCCCTGCCGATCGACGAGCGCATCGCCGGTGTGATGCACCCCGAGCCGGGTGCCCCGCCGCTCGCGGTGGCACCGAGCACCGTCGACCCGATTCCCTCACTGTCCCCCCGGGACATCCAGGCCCGCATCCGTTCCGGTGAGTCGGCCGAGGACGTCGCCCGGATCGCCGGAGTGCCGGTCGACCGGGTCCTGCGCTACGCCGGTCCGGTGCTCCAGGAGCGGGCCATGCTCGCCCAGCACGCCCGTCGCACCCGCCTCAAGGGCGCGGAGAAGCCCACCCCGCTCGCCGAGGTGGTCAACGGTCGGCTGAGCCAGCACGGCATCGACACCGAGAAGATCTCCTGGGACGCGTACCGGCGCGACGACGGCACCTGGCGGATCATCGCCACCTGGCCGTCGGGCAAGGCCACCGCGCAGGCCATCTGGGACATGGACAAGGCCCGGCAGGTGGTCACGCCGCACGACGACATGGCGCAATATCTGTGCGCCGAGCGGCCCACGCCGATCCTCGGCCAGGAGCCGGCGCCGGAGCGGAGCGGGCACGGCCTGCCCGGTCCGTCGCGCGGTGAGCCGAGTCGGGGTGGGCACGGGTTGCCGGCGGCGTCCGAGCACCCGCGACCGGGCCGGGATCCGATCCGGGCCGGCCGGGACGCTTTGCTCGCCTCGCTGGACCGTCCACTCGGCAGCTCGTCGGGTCGCGGGCTCGAACCGCGTACTCCGGCGGCTCTGGCCGGGTCCGACGCGCCCCGGCAGCGGCCGGTCGGCGGTGGCGCTGCCGCGCTGCTCGGCGGCGGCCAGGGGTCGGCCTTCGACGACGACTCGGACGCGCCCAAGGAGGTCCCGGCCGTGCCGTCGCTGGCGGTGCTGCGGCCCCGACGCACCGGCACGGCGGCCGCTGCGGCGGCCGGCGGCGAGTCCACCGACGCCAGCGGCAAGCCGCGCAAGCGGCTGCCGAGCTGGGACGACGTGCTCTTCGGCAGCGGTCCGGCCGCCCGAGAGTCCTCCTGACGCTTCGCGCTTGATCGACTCGGGTTCACGGAAGTCGCGCTGTCAGCACCCGTAAAACACCCCGACTTCCACGAACCCGAGTCGATCAAGGCCGTTCACGCGGGCGCGCCGAGTCAGAGCGGCCAGGCGGCGAGCCGGTCGTAGCGCGAGCGTCCCGACCCGGGGTGGCTGCGCATCAGCAGCAGCTCGGTCGCCGGCCACTCCGGTCCCGCGTACTCGTCCAGCGCGGTGCGGTCGGCTTCGACGGCGGCCGGGTCCATCCGGTCCCCGGGCCGGGCCACGGTCAGGTGCGGGCGGAAGGGCTTTTCGTCGTACGCCACCCCAGCGAGCCGCAGCCGGTCCCGGACCAGCCGGGCCAGGCCGTGCAGCGCCTCGACATCGCCCTGGGCGTCCACCCAGAGCACCGTACGCCGACCGTCACCGAACACGCCACCACCGCTGAGACGCAGCCGGGGCGGGGCATCGAGGCCGGCGCGGAACGAGTCGGCGGCGAGCCCGAGCGCACTCTCCACGTCGACCAGCCGGCCGGCCTCGACGTCACCGAGGAACGCCAGGGTGAGGTGCAGGTCCGCCGGGTCGGCGAGCCGCACCCGGGCACCAACGGCCGCCGCCGCGCCGACCCGCAACCGGGCGATCTGCGCGCCGAGATGGTCGACGGCCTCCACGGGCGGGTTGACCGCGACGAACAGCCGCATTCGGGGGCCTGTCAACGGTGGCGTTGCCGGTGGCCAGCTCGGGCGGCCGGCAGGGTCAACCCGGCGGCGTGCAGCAGGCCCTCCACCCGTACCCGCTCGATCTCCTGGTCGACGCCGGTCAGCTCGGCCAGGTGTTCGCTGATCCCCAGGGCGCGGCAGGCCAGCCGGAGCCGGTCGTCGTACGCCTGGACCACCGCGCCGTGCCAGACCATCGGCCGGCCGATGCCGCCGAGTCGCTGACCGCCGAGGCGGCGCAGGTCGGCCGCGAGCTGTTCCAGGGGACGACGGTCGGTGCGGTCGAACTCGCTGAGGTCGATGTCCCGGGTCAGCGCGTCGGCTTCGATGGCCCGGTCGAGGCGGGCGATGGTGCGTCGCTCCCGCCGGCGCTCCCGCCACTCGGCCCAGCCGCAGACCACCCGGTCGAGAATCTCGTCGTAGCAGAAGAGCAGGGCGAACACCGCCGGAATGCTGGCCATGGCGAGGAACGCCAGGGCCAGCATCAGCGCGCGTCCGACTCCCACGTATCGACGCTAAGCCCCGGCGTGCCACCTCGCCAGCGGTTTGGCCGCATCCGCGCTATCCGTCGATCGGGACCACGCTCGGGGCCCCTGCCCGGCGGTCGGCGGGGGCCCGAGCGCGCGGCTCAGCAGTCGGCGGAAGTGACGTAGAAGCGGGGCATGGGCAGCACCCGGAAGCGCAGCCGCGCACCGGAGCGGCGCAGTTGCCAGGTCAGCGCGATCAGCGCGGTGGCCAGCGAGATCAGCCCGCCCATCCAGATGCTCGCGCCGGCGCCGAAGCGCTCGGCCACCCAGCCGATCAGCGGTGCGCCGACCGGGTTGGTGCCCAGGAACACCAGCACCCACAGGGCCATCACCCGTCCCCGGAACGCGGCGTCCACGCCGAGCTGGACGCGCTGGTTGGCGGCCTGGGCGAAGAAGACCATGAAGAAGCCGGTGGGCACCAGCAGCGCGACGACCAGCCAGTACGCCGACGCGAAGCCGACCAGGGTGCCGAAGCTGGCGCAGCCGATCGCGGCGCCGAGCACCAGCCACACCGACGGGCGGCTGCGCCGGCCGGTGCCGCTGAGCGCGCCGCCCAGCGCGCCCACGGCAAGGGCGGTGCTGAACAGGCCGAACGAGGCGGCACCGGTGTTGAACACCGTCTTCGCCAGCGCGGCCAGGGTGAGCTGGAAGTTGAACAGCGACATGCCGATCACCGACATCACCGCCATCGGCAGCAGCAGGTCCGGCCGCCGCCACACGTACCGCAGCCCGTCGACGACCTTCGCGGACGCCCGCTCGTCGCGCGGTAGGAGCGCGTCGCGGTGCAGGTCGGCGGTCCGCATCCGGACGACGTTCACCAGCGGCGCGATGGAGCTGACGGCGGTGAACAGGAAGACCGGGCCGACGTCGAAGGCGGCGATCGCCAGACCGGCGACTGCCGGACCGACGATCCGGGCGGAGTTGAAGACGGCGGCGTTCAGCGACAGCGCGTTGGGCAGCAGCGGCGTGCCGACCAGCTCCGAGACGAACGCCTGGCGGACCGGGGTCTCCACGGCGTTGGCCGTGCCGAGGAGCGCGGCGAACGCGAAGACGTGCCAGAGCTGGACCAGGTCGGTGAGGACCAGCAGGGACATGCCGAGCGCCAGCACGCTCCAGAAGGCGTTCGCGGCGAACAGCAGGACCCGCTTGTCGTACCGGTCGGCGAGGCGGCCGGAGAAGAGCGTGAGCAGCAGCACCGGCGTGAACTGACAGGCGGTGACCACGCCGAGCGCGGTGGCCGAGTTGTCGGAAAGCTCGAGGACGAGCCAGTCCTGGGCGATGAACATCATCCAGACGCCGATCAGTTTGATCAGCTGCCCGGATGCGAAAAGGCGGTAGTTGCGGACCTGTAGGGACTGGAACATCGTGCTCAGCTTGGCCTGCACTCTCGGTGCGCCTCCTCAAGGACGTACGCGTCATCGTCAGGTGACGGCACGGCCCGGTGGCGCGGGCGCGGGCTCAGGCGCGAGCGAGCTGCTGGAGAATCTCGGCGGCCCTGTGCAGGGTCTCCCGTTCGTCCTCGTCGAGCGCGGCCAGCCGGTGGGCCAGCCACTCGTCGCGGGCCCGCTCGAACTGGTCGAGCACGGCCTGCCCTCCTTCGGTCGCCGCGAGGATGACCTGCCGGCCGTCGGTCGGGTGGGGGGTCCGCCGCACGAGGCCACGGTCCTCCAACTTCGCGACGATCTTGGTCATCGTCGGTGGCTGCACCCGTTCGATCTCGGCCAGTTCCCGGGGCGTCATCCCGCCCGCCAGCCGCAGGCTGGTGAGCGCGGAGACCTGGGTGACCGTGAGGTCGCCGACCGGCCGGGCCCGTCGGACCCGCCGGTTGAGTCGGGTGATCGCATCTCGCAACTGGGGAGCCAGTTGCGCCGGTGGCACGCGTTCCGCCGTCACCGTCCGCTCCGTCACATTAGTTAGCTTAACTAATGAGCCTGGCTAACGACATCTGTTATGACCAGGCTCACGGGGATGTTTGTGCAGTTCCGGGCGGGGAGTCACCATCGACTCCCCGCCCGGACGACACCTGTCAGAGCACCAGCGACTCGATGGGCCCGCGCAGGAAGTACAGCACGAAGAGGGCGGCCACCCCGTACAGCAGCGGGTGGATCTCCCGGGCCTTGCCCCGGGCCAGCTTGACCACCACGAAGGTGATCAGACCAGCACCGATCCCGTTCGAGATCGAGTAGGTGAACGGCATCAGCACGATGGTGAGGAACGCGGGAATCGCGATCTCGTAGTCCGACCAGTCGATCGTCCGTACCGCGGTCATCATCAGGAAACCGACCACCACCAGCGCCGTCGAGGCCGCCTCGAACGGCACGATCACCACCAGCGGCGCCAGGAACATCGCCAGCAGGAAGAGGGCGCCGGTGACCAGGTTGGCCACGCCGGTCCGGGCACCTTCCGCGACACCGGCCGCGCTCTCGATGTACGACGTGTTGCTCGACGTGCTGGCCGCACCGCCGGCCGCCGCCGCGATCGAGTCGACCAGCAGGATCTCCTTGGCCCTCGGCGGGGTGCCCTGCTCGTCCAGCAGGCCACCCTCCTGGCCGACCGCCACCATCGTGCCCATGGTGTCGAAGAAGTCCGTGATGAGCAGCGTGAAGATGAACATCAGCACGACGACCCAGCCGGCCCGACCCCACGAGTCGAGCACGTTGAACTTGCCGAGCAGCGACAGGTCCGGCACGTCGACAACCGTCTTGGGCAACTCCGGCACGTTCAGCGCCCAGCCCTTCGGATTGGGCTTGCCGTCGACGAACGACGGGCCGATGTTGCCGATCGCCTCCACGATCACCGCCAGCACGGTGGACGCGAGGATGCCGATCAGGATCGCGCCGCGGACCCGGCGCACCACGAGCACCAGCGTGAGCAGCAGGCCCACCACGAAGACGAGCAGTGGCCAGCTCAACAGCTTGCCGCCGACGCCCAGGCCGACCGGAACTGTGGTGTTGGCGGCGTCCGGGAGCCGCCGGACGAAGCCGGCGTCCACCAGACCGATGATGGTCAGGAAGAGGCCGATGCCGACGCCGATCGCCGTCTTCATCTGCGTGGGCACCGACCGGAACACCGCGGTACGCAGACCGGTCAGCACCAGCAGCGCGATGATCACACCCTCGATCACCACGAGGCCCATCGCGTCGGCCCAGGTCATCTCGGGAGCGATCTCGTACGCCACCAGGGCGTTGACGCCCAGACCGGCGGCGAGCGCCAGCGGGAACCGGCCGACGACACCCATCAGGATGGTCATCAGGCCGGCGACCAGCGCCGTCGCGGCGGCCAGCGCCGGAATCGGGAGAGTCTTGTTGTCACCGTCGACCGCGCCGCCCAGGATCAGCGGGTTGAGCACGACGATGTACGCCATCGTGAAGAAGGTCGCCAGGCCACCTCGTACCTCACGACTCAACGTTGAGCCGCGGGCGGAGATCTCAAAGAACCGGTCGAAGCCGTTACGCGGTTGAGCGGGGTTGGGAGGTGTGTCGTTCTCGGGCGGCGCTACTGCCATGAGGACCTCACAGGTGATCTTCCGGTTGTCGCGCGCATCGTCCCAGATCGCTGGCGGGCAGGGGAAGTGCATCGCGTACGCTTGCCCGATGCCGAACGACCAGCCACCGCGCCCCGCGCCGCTGGACCCGCCGATGGTGCCGTTCGCCGTCGCCGGCCTGATCGCGTGGGCGGTCGTCGGACTGGTGCTGCTGGTGTTCTTCCGGGGCTGGCTGACCGAGCACCATCACGAGAACTGGCTCTGGACCTGCCTGGCCGGTTTCCTGTGGGGCTTCCCCGGGCTCGCCGTCATGCTGCGGCACGACGCCAACCGACGCCGCCGCCGGGCGATCTGAACGCGCCGGCCCGCGCCGGAGCGCCGCTCAGGGGTGCCCGTACGGCTCCGCCGGCTCCCCCGCCTCGACCGAACCCGGCGCACGGCTGACCGACATGGCCTCCACGGCGCTGTCGTCGTACACCGTTGGTAGGTCCTCGACCGCGGTCTCGGCGGCCTCGATCAGCGTCTCGGAGTGCGCGCCGCAACCATGGTCGGCGCTGACCACCCGACCGTCGTCGGGTGCGTAGAAGTTGCCGCACGCGCCGAACGCCGCCCGCATCGCCCCGGCCAACGGGAGGTAGAAGCCACAGGTGCCGCAGCGGGCGGCGGCCGGCGCGGCCGTGGAGATGGCGGCCGTCGGGCCGTGGTCGCCGTCGTACCAGCGCTGCGCCGCGTCGGCCCGACCCTCCCGGGAGAGCACCCGGGCCCGACCGAGACCCAGCTCCCAGGCCGTCTCCTCGACCGCCGGGTCGTCGGAGAGCAGGTAGCCGGGGACCAGCCGCTCATCCTCCGGAGCGGTCGGCAGCAGATCACCCGGGCCGAGGTCACCGGGCTTGAGCCGCTCCTGCCAGGGCAGCCAGCCGGGCGCGAGCAGCGCGTCCGGACCGGGCAGCAGCACCGTCTCGCAGATGGTCACCGTACGGCTGCGCGGGACGCGGGTCACGGTGACCGCCCACCGCCAACCGCGGTAGCCGGCGAGGCGACACTCGAAGTAGTGGGTGACCAGCCGATCGCCCTCGGACACGACCTGCAGGTGGTCGCCGACGTCGTCGGCGTCCACCTCGGTGATGCCGGCACGGGCCACCTCGACGGCGGCGGCGCAGACCTGGTCGAGACGGGCGGCACGGGTGGAGGCGGGCCTGGTCACCAGACCATTGTTCCCCATGCTCCCCGCAGGGGTGACAGGGACTCCCGGGGAACCTTTCGCCGCGACTGATGCGGCACACCTGCGTCGGATGGGCGAGGATGGTGCACATGCCGCCGTACTCCCACTCCGGGCGTTCCCTCCTCGGGCGGACCGTCGGCACCGGCATTCGGGCCATCCGTCTGCTCCTGCGCGGCTCGGTGGGCAGCGGCCGCTGGGTGACCCGCCGGGCCGGTCATGCCCGCGCGCGGGGCGCCGGCGGCGAGGTCGGCATGGTCCGGCTGTTCGACCTGCACGCGCTCTCCTGCGCGGGTGACACCCTGATCGCGATCGGCCTGGCCGGGACGATCTTCTTCAACGTGCCGCTGGGTGAGGCCCGCAGCAAGGTCGCGCTCTACCTGCTGGTGACCATGGTGCCGTTCGCGATGCTCGCGCCCGTGGTGGGGCCGCTGCTGGACCACTTCCGGCACGGCCGGCGGTACGCGCTGGCCGCCACCATGCTCGGCCGGGCGTTCCTGGCCTGGCTGATCTCGGACTACATCCACGGCTTCGGGCTCTATCCGGCCGCGTTCGGTGTGCTGGCGCTGTCGCGCGCCTACGGCGTGGCCCGCTCGGCGGCGGTACCCCGGCTGTTGCCGGAAGGGCTGGGCCTCTCCCAGGTGGGTGCCCGGGCCAGCGTGTACGGCACGGTGGCGGGCGCGCTGGTGGCCCCGATCGGGTTGGCCGCCTTCTGGTTCGGGCCGCAGTGGCCGCTGCGGGTCGCGTCGGTGATCTTCCTGATCGGCATGGTGATCTCGCTGCGGCTGCCCCCGAAGGCGGACTCGGAGCCACCCGAGCGCGTCCCTCGCGCGCTACGCGCCCTGGGCCGCCGCGCGGACCGGCCGCTGGGCCGGGGTCGGCCCGCCGGACGGCTGGTGATCGCCACCCTGATCGGCGCCGCAACCCTGCGGGCCGTGTACGGCTTTCTGCTGCTCTTCCTCGCGTTCGCCATCAAGAAGGGCGATCTGACCACCGGGGTGTTCGGGCGGGACCTGGGCGCGGAGTGGGCGCTGGGGCTGATCGGCGGCGCCCTGGCCGTCGGCAGCTTCCTGGCGACCGCGGTCGGCACCCGGTTGCGTATCCACCGGCCGACCGCCATCCAGTCCAGCAGCATGATCATCGTGGCGGGGGTGGGGGTACTCGCCGTCATCCAGTTCTCGCTGTTGATGGTGGCCCTGCTCTGCCTGGTCACCGCGCTGGTCAGCGGAGTGGCCAAACTCGCCGTGGACGCCTCGATTCAGGAGCGCATCCCGGAGCGGCTGCGGGCCAGCTCCTTCGCCCACTCCGAGACGGTGCTCATGCTCGCCTTCGTCGCCGGTGGCGGGCTCGGGCTGGTGCCGTTCGCCGGCCGGACCGGCATCGCGGTCGCCGCCGGGGTGGGCATCGTGGCCGCCGTCCGGGGAGTGCTGGTCGCCGCTCGGCTACGCACCGAGAAGCTGGCCGGCCGGCCGCTGGGTGACGACGAACTGGCCGAGGACGAGCCCGAGGTTGTCGCGCCCCAGACCGTCGCGCCCGAGACCGTCGCACCGACCTCGCCGGCGCCACCTCAGGCCACGTCGCAGCGGCAGGACGAAGCGGGGCTCGCGCCGCCGGGCTACCACATCTACCGGCCCTCTTCGTCGGTCGGCGGCCCGGGTGGGGGCGCGGACGACGAGACCCGCCGCGAGTCCCCCGGCTCGCTCTCGTGAGCGGTCTGCTGGTGGTGACCGCGGTGCCGGCCGAGGCGGACGCCGTACAGGCCGGGCTGACCGCCACCAACGTGACCGTCGCCCCGGTCGGGGTGGGCCCGGCCGTCGCGGGTGCCGCCACCGCGCGGCTGCTGACCCTGGCCGAGGCGGCCGGTCGGCCGTACCGTGCGGTGGTCAGTGCCGGCGTGGCCGGCGGCTTCACCGGGCGCGCAGCGGTCGGCGACACCGTGCTCGGCACCGCGAGCATCGCGGCCGACCTGGGCGCCGACTCACCGGACGGCTTCATCGGCATCGAGGATCTGGGCATGCCACCCGCGCTGCTCGGGGGCGGCAGCATCGTCCCTGCACACCCGGCGTTACTGGCAACGCTGCGAGCCGCCCTACCCATGGCCACGATCGGCCCGGTGCTCACGGTCAGCACCGTCACCGGCACCGCCGCCGGCACCGAGGAGCTACGCCGGCGGCATCCGGAGGCGGTGGCCGAGGCCATGGAGGGGTACGGGGTAGCCGTCGCCGCCGCCCAGGCCGGAGTGCCCTTCGCCGAGCTGCGCACCATCTCCAACCCGATCGGCCCGCGCGACCGCGACGCCTGGCGGCTGCGCGAGGCCCTCACCGCGCTGACGAAGGCGGCTGCGGCACTGGGCTGACCCCGGGCGCGCCTCGGACGTCGAGCATCAGCGCCGACGGTCTGCTCGCTCGAAGTTCGAATCCGCAGGCGAGGAGAAAATCGACGTTGCCGAACTCGGCGACCGCGTGGGCGGCACGAAGGCCGGCCCGCGCCATCTCCTTGGCCAACAGCTCGACCAGCCGCCGTCCGATACCGAGAAACCGCAGGTCCGGAGCGACGACAACACCCTCGAGCACCACCTCACGCCGGTCGTCCAGTTCGTCGCCGAGGAGGAGGTCGACACTCCGTTCATGAGCCCGCAGCTCGCCGACCGGTCCCGCTCCGGGCAGCTCGGCGACGAACCGCCAAGAGGTGGCCGGCACGTCTTCGCCCGTACGCCGGAGAGTCACCCGTGCGCGGGCCTCCTGCCGCCACCGCCGCCGGTCCCGCCGAGCCCGGTCGAGGTCGTAGGTCAGCTCCGGCACGCGCAGAGGCCACGATCTCTGCGGAAGAGTGTACGAATGCGCCCACCACGCGCCCGGCCAGTCCTTGAGGGTCCGTACCCGGCGGACATCGAGGTGCGCCGGGTACCGACGGTCGGCCTCGTCCCGTGGCTCGTCGACAGGCATGCCCAGCGGCACGCCGCCCGAATCGGCGAACTTGTCGAGCGGCGGTTCGTCGTGCAGCCGGATCGCCAGCTCGCTCCCTGCCGCTCCGACGAGCCGCGCCACCGTGCGAAACGCCGGCTCGCCGCCCCGCCCCGCCTCGATCCGGGCCAGTGTGCTCTTCGGGACCCCGGACCGATCGGCCAACTCCCGTTGGCTCAGATCTGCACGTCGACGAAGATCGCGCAGCACCGCCCCCACGTCGATCGCATCCCCGCTGATCCCCACCCGTCCATGGTTTTCCGCACGGCGAGCGTCGTCAACAGCGCGCCCTACGCCTGTGGATAACCATGTGGACAACGCGCTTGGGCTGTGGGTATCCCTGTGGTGGTCGGCCCCTGTCGAGCTGCCCCAGAAGTGGGGCGCGCCCGATCGCCCGAAGGGCGGTACACCCCGGATCGCCCCCGCCCACCACCACGACCACCCGGATCCACTGACCACCGCGACCACCGAACGCCCCCACCGCCACGGCCACAGCGCGCACAGGCAGGGCACCCGCACGAGCGGCACAGGCACGGCACAGGCACCGCACGAGCACTGGCACCGCACGAGCACGGGCACGGGCGGGCACGCCATAGGCATCAAACATCGCCACGACCCGCCGCCGCTGGCGCGATTGCGCCCCACATCTGGAGCAGCTCGACAGGGACCGACCTAACCACCCGCCACCACAGCCAGCAGTGCCCCTCGCCCTACATCCGGGGCAGCTCGACAGGGACCGACCTAACCACCCGCCACCACCGCCATCAGTGCCCCTCGCCCCACATCCGGGGCAGCTCGACACCGAGCGACGTGACCTCTCGCACCTGGACGGGGGCACCGGAGGGGCAGGAGTCGGCGCCGGTCTGGTTTGTCGCGGATCACCAGGCACGGGGTCGCACCGACCGGCCGCGCGGGCGGGGCTAACGTGAAGGGCGTGGCGCTCTCCCTGGCGATCTCGCCCTGCCCCAACGACACGTTCGTGTTCGACGCCCTGGTGCACGGGCGGGTGCCCGGCGCACCGCCGGTCGAGGTGACCTACGCCGACGTCGACGTCACCAACACGGCGGCCGAGCGGGGCGCGTTCGACCTGGTGAAGGTGAGCTACGCGGCGCTGCCGTGGCTGCTCGACGACTACCACCTGCTGCCCTGCGGTGGCGCGCTCGGTCGCGGGTGCGGGCCGCTGGTGCTCACCCGGGGCGACCGCGCCGACCTGACCGGCGCCACGGTGGCCGTGCCGGGCGACCGGACCACGGCGTACCTGCTGTTCCGGCTCTGGTCAGCCGGACGGCCGCCAGCTCGGATCGAGGTGGTTCCGTTCCACGAGATCATGCCGGGCGTCGCGGCCGGCCGCTACGACGCGGGCCTGGTCATCCACGAGGCCCGCTTCACCTACCACCGGCACGGCCTGACCGCGCTCGTCGACCTCGGCGAGTGGTGGGAGGCCGACACGGGCCTGCCCATTCCCCTCGGCGCGATCCTGGCCCGTCGCGGCGCGGTCGACCCGGAGGCCGCCGCCGGCTGGATCCGCGAGTCCGTCCGGCAGGCCTGGGCGGACCCGACGGTCAGCCGGGAGTACGTCCTCGCGCATGCCCAGGAAATGGAACTCGACGTGGTGGACCGGCACATCGGCCTCTACGTCAACGAGTTCACGGCCGACCTGGGTGAGGCCGGCTTCGCCGCGGTGACGGCGCTCCTCGACCGCGCCGCCACCGCCGGGCTGGTGCCTCAGACCTCCAGCTCGCGCGCGACCGCGTGGACCAGCTGAGCGATCTTCTGCGCGGTCTTCTTGTCCGGGTACCGGCCCCGACGCAGGTCCGGCTGGACCTTCGCCTCCAGCACCTTGATCATGTCTTCGACGAGGCCGTGCAGCTCCTCGGCCGGCCGGCGCCGCAGCTCCGCCATCGACGGCGGCGCGTCCAGCAGTTTCACGCCCATGGCCTGGGCGCCACGGCGGCTGTCCACCACGCTGAAGTCGACCCGCTGACCACCCTTGAGGTCGGTGACGCCCGCCGGCAACGCGCCCTTGGGCAGGAACACGTCACCGCCCTCGTCACTGGTGACGAAGCCGTATCCCTTGGCCGTGTCGTACCACTTCACTCGACCCGTAGGCACCTGAAAACCCCTGCTTCACTTGAGCCGCTACTGCTCCAAGGCTAGCTGGATCATGCCGTCGAGCGCCGCTGGGAATCCGGTGAGATCGTCCAGCACGACGCTCGCCCCCGCCGCACGCAGCTCATCCGGGGAACACGGGCCCGTCGCCACGGCGATTCCGGGCACGCCGGCAACCCCCGCCGCCACCATGTCCGCCACGTGATCGCCCACGTAGTGGGTCGCGCCGTGCTCCCGCAGGGCGGTCGCCTTCTGCTCGGCGAACAGGTCACCGGCGAGCTCGTCCACCACCAGGCCGAGGTGGTCCAGGTGCAGCCGGGCCAACCGGGCGATCTTGGAGGTGACGACGAGCACCCTTCCGCCCCGGGCACGGATCGCGTCGATGGCCTCCCGCGCGCCGGGCATCGGGACCGTCGGGGTGATCGCGTACGCCGGGTACAGCTCGCGGTACAGCAGGACGGCCGATTCGACCTGCTCCGGTGGGAACCAGTGCGCGATCTCGGTGCGCAGCGGCGGGCCGAGGCGGGACACCGCCAGGTCGGCGTCCACCGGAACGCCCGTCCTCGCGGTCAGCGCCCGGTAGGCCGCGGCGATGCCGGGGCGGGAGTCCACCAGGGTCATGTCGAGGTCGAATCCGACGGTCGGTGCAGACATGCCGAGAAACCTACTCGCCGACGCACAGCCGGCCGTACGTCCGAGGGGCGCGACCGGCCCACCCCGGGCTAGCGTGGAAAGACGATGACCACCTCACTCGCCGACCATCTGCGGTCGCTGCCCGACGAGTCCCTGGCCGCACTCCTGCAACTGCGGCCGGACCTCGTCGTGCCCGTGCCGGCCGACATCTCCGCTCTGGCCATCCGCGCCCAGTCCCGGGTCTCGGTGGCCCGCGCGCTGGACGGGCTGGACCAGTTCACCCTGCTGATCCTGGACGCCGGCCGGCTCACCCGGCACCCGGACGAGGGCACGACCGCCATCGACACGATTCTCGCCATGGCGACCGCTGGGCCGCACCCACCGGCGCCGACCGCGGTCCGGGCCGCCGTGGGCCGGCTGAGGGCGCTGTTCCTGCTGTACGGCCCCGAGCACGCCATGTACGTGGCGGCCGCCGTCGACGAGGTCTCCCCGTACCCCGCTGGACTTGGTCGGCCCGCCGCGGACCTGGACGTTCGCGCGGCCGCCCTCTGCGCGGACCCGGCGAAACTGCGCCGGACGCTGCTCGCGGCGCCCCCGTCGGCCCGGGCGATCCTGGACCGGCTGGCGGCCGGGCCGCCGGTCGGTAGCGTGCCCCCGGGCGCGTTGCAGGCACCGGCGATCGGCGCGCAGGACGCCGTCCTCGCCGACCCGATCAACGGCGGCGCGCCCACCGGCTCACCGGTGCGCTGGCTGGTCGACAATCGGCTGCTGGTGACCGTCTCGGCCGGCTCGGGGACGGCTGGCGGCACCGTCGAGCTGCCCCGCGAGGTCGGCCTCCTGCTGCGGCGCGACAGCGGTCCGCTCGGGCCGTTGCAGACCAGCCCGCCGTCGGTGGCTGCCGCTCCCCGCGAGCCCAAGATGGTCGACTCGGCCGGCGCCGGGCAGACCATGGAGGTGGTCCGGCACACCGAAGGACTGCTGGAACAGCTCGCCGCCGAACCCGCCCCGGTGCTGCGGTCGGGTGGCATCGGCGTCCGCGACCTGCGCCGGCTGGCCCGCACCGCCGGCCTGGACGAGCCGACCACCGCGCTGCTGCTCGAGGTGGCGTACGCGGCGGGGCTCGCCGGTGAGATGGAGCTGCCCGGTGCGACCACCGGTCGGTACGGGGCGGACCAGCAGGTGCTGCCGACCGGCGGGTACGAGGTGTGGCGGGCCGGATCACTGGCCCAACGGTGGGAGCACCTGGCCCGCGCCTGGATGACCATGACCCGGCAGGTGGGGTTGGTCGGGCGGCGTGACGACCGGGACCGGCCGATCACCGCGCTCTCGGCGGAGGCCGAGCGGGCCGGTGCGCCGGCGACCCGCCGGGCGGTGCTCGGGGTGCTCGCCGACCTGGAGCCGGCGACCGCGCCCACCCCGGAGGAGTTGCAGGCCCTGCTGGACTGGCGGACGCCACGGCGCAGCCGAGGTCGGGAGGCCGCCCACCGGGAGGTGCTGGCCGAGGCGGCGCAGCTCGGTATGACCGGGCTGGGGGCGCTCACCTCGTACGGACGGTTGTTGCTGGGCGAGCTGACGTCGACCGACGAATCCGGCGGCGACCCGCTGGGGTTGCACGCGGACACCGAGAGTGGCGATCCGTCCGGTGCGGCGCGGGCGTTGGACGCGCTGCTGCCCGCCCCGGTCGACCACTTCCTGGTGCAGGCCGACCTGACCGTGGTGGTGCCCGGCCCGCCCGAGCCGGCGCTCGCCGCCGAGTTGGAGGCGACGACGGAACTCGAGTCGGCCGGCGGGGCGAGTGTGCACCGGGTCACCACGGCGAGCGTCCGGCGGGCGTTGGACGCCGGTTACACGGCCGACGACCTGCACGAGTTGTTCCGTCGCCGGTCGCGTACCCCGGTGCCGCAGGGGCTCAGCTACCTGGTGGACGACGTGGCCCGTAAGCACGGCGGGCTGCGGGCCGGCTCGGCCGGGGCGTACCTGCGCAGCGACGACGAGGCGCTCCTCACCGAGGTGCTGGCCGACCGGCGGCTGGAGTCGCTGACGCTGCGTCGGTTGGCGCCGACGGTGTTGACCACCCCGTACCAGGTCAGCCGGATGCTCACCGCGCTGCGGGAGGCGGGCTACGCGCCGGTGCAGGAGGACGGCATGGGCAGCACGATGCTGATTCGGCCACGGGTCCGGCGCGCTCCGGCGCGGGTAGGGGTGACCACCAGGACGCTGGACCCGCTGGTTACCCCGAAGCTGCCGATGCCCCGGCTGCTCGGGGTGGTGGAGCACATCCGGCGGGGTGATGCGGCGGCGCGGGCGGCCCGTCGCGCCCCGGCGGTGGTCCGGGGTGGGGCGGCGGGGCTGGGCGGTGGCCCGGTGCCGGCGCACACGCACAGCGAGGCGCTCGCCGTGCTCCAGCAGGCGGTCCGGGACCGGGCGCTGGTCTGGGTCGGGTATGTGGACGCCCACGGGGCGACCGCGTCGCGGCTGGTGAAGCCGGTCTCGATCGGGGCGGGCTACCTGCGCGCCGAGGACGAGCGGACCGAAATGCTGCACACCTTCGCGCTGCACCGGATCACCGCGGCGGTGCTGGCGGACTGATCGGCTCCGTTCTCCCGTGGTCGCTCAGCGGCGGCTGCGTCGTACGGTGCCGACCACCGAGATGAGCAGCAGGAGGGCGAAGCCGGCCCCGGCCGACTCGCCGACCGAGTCGACGAAGCCCTGTTGGAGCACCAGCCACCCGAAGAGGAACCACCCGAAGAGCAGCGCCGCCGCGAAGGCGTACGCGAACACCGTCGCGCGGGACACCTCGTCGGGCGGCGCCTGCTCGTACTGCGCGACCACTTCACGGTCGACCGTCATACCCAGCCTCCCCGCCCGATCCGGCCCTGGACTCCCAGCGTGACACTCCGGTGACCGGTCCGACAGGGGATAAAACCCGGAAAGGAGGGCGTGTCGCTCAGGTGCCGGGGCGGCGACCGATCAGCACCACGCGGGTGCCGACCTTGCCCAGCTCCCACATCCGGACCGCGTCGGCGTGCAGAAGGTTGACGCAGCCGTGCGAGCCGATCGACTTGTCGTGCAGGTAGGTGGTGGTCTCGTGGAAGCCCATGCCCTGGGTGAAGTGCTGCCAGTACGGCAGCCACACCTCGTACGGGTCGGACCACTCCTTCGGGTTACGGAAGTTGACCGTGTACGTGCCGGAAGGGGTGCGGAAGCCGGACATTCCGGTGCGGGTCACGGTCGGCGCCATGACCACCTTGCCGCCCCGCATCGCCCAGACGGTCTGCCGGGTCAGGTCCACGCAGAACGTGGTGCCCGCGCCGGCCTGGCAGCGGTTCGTGTCGGTGGTGGCGAGGCGCTGGGCCACGTCGAGGGTGGTCGGTCCGGCGCGACCCTCGACGGGGCGAATGCCGTACCTCTGCTGGAACTTCTTGATGGCGGCGCAGTCGGCGGCGGACTGCCGCCCGTCGACGGTGACGGCCCCGAACCCGCCGAGGCGGGCGAGGTACGTCTCCACCGCGCGCTGGTGCTGGCCCTGTGGGCAGCCGGCGGCGGTCGGCGCGCCGGTGCTCGGGGTCGACGCCGCGCGGGTCGGCTTCGGCGTGGGTTTTCGAGAGGGTTTCGGGGCGGACGACGGTGTGGTGGGCCGGCCGTGCTGGGCCGGCCCGGACGTGCCGCTCGCCCCCGATGCCTGCTCCGCCGCACCGACCGGAGCGGCTCCCCCGCCACCACTCCCGCCGGACCGCGGATCGAACGTGCACGCGCCGGCACCGACCAGCACGACCACCACCAGGGCAAACAGCCGAGAAGTGTGCCGGACACGCCGCATGGCACCTCCCCTGGACAGTTGTCCCTTTCCTAGACGTTCGTAAGTGCCGTCCTGGTTGCATCCGGTGAGCATCTTTCTTGGGACGTTTCCCGTCGTGCAACACTGGATGGTCGGGCAGCGGCGGGTGTGTGACCGCGGCGGTCCCGACGGCCAACCGAGGAGAGGACGCTGGCGTGAGTGGTGGACCCCTGATCGTGCAGTCGGACAAGACGCTGCTGCTGGAGATCGACCACCCCGACGCACAGGCCTGCCGGATGGCGATCGCGCCCTTCGCCGAGTTGGAGCGGTCTCCGGAGCACGTGCACACGTACCGGCTGACCCCGCTCGGGTTGTGGAACGCCCGCGCGGCGGGGCACGACGCCGAGGGCGTGGTGGATTCGCTGATCAAGTACTCGCGCTACCCGGTGCCGCACGCGCTGCTGGTGGACGTGGCCGAGACGATGGACCGGTACGGCCGGCTCCAACTCGCCAACGATCCCGCGTACGGGCTGGTGCTGCGGGCGCTGGACCGGCTGGTGCTGATCGAGGTGGCGAAGAGCAAGAAGCTCGCCGGCATGCTCGGCGACAAGATCGACGACGACACGATCCGGGTGCACCCGTCCGAGCGGGGCCGGCTCAAGCAGGCGCTGCTCAAGCTGGGCTGGCCGGCGGAGGACCTGGCCGGTTACGTGGACGGCGAGGCGCACCCGATCGAGCTGGCCGAGGCCGGCAAGGACGGGCGCAAGCCGTGGACGCTGCGGTCGTACCAGCGGGAGGCCGTCGAGGCGTTCTGGGCCGGCGGGTCGGGCGTGGTCGTGTTGCCCTGTGGGGCCGGCAAGACCCTGGTCGGCGCGGCGGCGATGGCCGAGGCGAAGGCGACGACGCTGATCCTGGTCACCAACACCGTCGCCGGCCGGCAGTGGAAGCGCGAGCTGATCGCCCGCACGTCGCTGACCGAGGAGGAGATCGGCGAGTACTCGGGCGAGCGCAAGGAGATCCGCCCGGTCACCATCGCCACGTACCAGGTGCTCACCTCCCGAAAGGGGGGCGTGTTCACCCACCTGGACCTGTTCGGCGCCCGCGACTGGGGCCTGGTCGTCTACGACGAGGTGCACCTGCTGCCCGCGCCGATCTTCCGCTTCACGGCGGACCTCCAGGCCCGCCGCCGGCTGGGCCTGACGGCCACTCTGGTACGCGAGGACGGCCGCGAGGGCGACGTGTTCAGCCTGATCGGGCCGAAGCGGTACGACGCGCCGTGGAAGGACATCGAGTCGCAGGGCTGGATCGCCCCGGCCGAGTGTGTCGAGGTCCGGGTGACGCTGACCGACGCGGAGCGGATGTCGTACGCGACGGCGGAGGCCGAGGAGCGCTACCGGATGGCGGCGACCGCGCGCACCAAGCTGCCCGTGGTCAAGGCCCTCGTTGACCGGCACCCGAACGACCAGGTGCTGGTGATTGGCGCGTACATCGACCAGTTGCACCAGATCGGCGAGTACCTGGACGCGCCGATCGTGCAGGGCTCCACCACCAACAAGGAGCGCGAGCGGCTGTTCGACGCGTTCCGCACCGGCGAGCTACGCACGTTGGTGATCTCCAAGGTCGGCAACTTCTCCATCGACCTGCCCGAGGCGGCGGTGGCGATCCAGGTGTCCGGCACGTTCGGGTCACGGCAGGAGGAGGCCCAGCGGTTGGGTCGGGTGCTGCGTCCGAAGGCCGACGGCCGGCAGGCGCACTTCTACACGGTCGTCTCCCGGGACACGATCGACACCGAGTACGCGGCACACCGGCAGCGCTTCCTCGCCGAGCAGGGGTACGCGTACACGATCGTCGACGCCGACGACGTCCTCGGCCCGTCCCTACCGTCCTTCGACTGACCTGCGTTTTTGCTTTGTCGGCTTGATCGACTCGGTTTCCTGGAGGCCGGGGTGTCCCGAGCGCCCGGACACCCCGCCTTCCTGGAACCCGGCCTCGGTCAGCGGGAGAAGCGGTCGACCAGCGCTGCCAGCCGGCGGTCGTGGCCTTCCCGGCGGAGGCGGCCGCTGCGCATGAGCGTGACCAGACCGTGCAGGCCGCTCCAGAACGTCTCGGTGAAGATCTCCAGGTCGGCGTCGCCGGCGAACGGCCGTACCGTCTCGGCCAGTTCGGCGAAACCCCGGGCGAGATCGGTCGGGACGTCCGAGCTGGCGAACGGCAGGTCCACGGCGAGGGTGAACATCGCGTCGTAGAGGGCGGGTCGCTGGTCGGCGAACGCGACGTACGCCGCAGCGACGTCGGCGACCGCCTGCCGTGGGTCGGCCGCGGCCGCACGGGCGGTCACCAGCGCGGTCGCCAGTTCAGCGAAGCCCTCGACGGCGACCGCCGCCATGATGGCGTCCTTGCCCTTGAAGTGGCTGTAGAGGACGGGCTGGCTGTACTCGATCTCGGCGGCCAGCCGCCTGGTCGTCACCGCGTCCCAGCCTTCGGCCAGGGCTAACTCCCGGGCGGCGGCGACGATGGCGCGTTCCCGTTCCGCCCGCTCGCGCTCCCGGCGCGTCTGAGTCGACATGACAGCAATGCTAGCACCGCTAGCGAATCTGTCCGCGCTCTGCTAGCGTCGCTCTTATACCTAGCAGCGCTAGCAATTGGAGCGGATCATGTTGTCACCCCTGGCCTACGGACTCGCCGTCGTACTCAGTCTCTTCGTCCTCTTCATCGGCGCACGGTTCCTGCTGGTACCGCGGGCCGCAGCCGCCGGGTACGGCGTACCGGTGCGGCCGGACGGCGATATCGCCTACCTGACGGTCAAAGGGCTCAAGGACGTCACCTTCGGGCTGCTCGGCCTCGCCCTGATCGCCTTCACCACCGCCGACGCGGTCGCGTGGTACATGCTGATCGTCGCGCTCGTCCCCCTGGGCGACACCCTCATCGTGCTGCGCAACGGCGGAACGAAGGCCGTGGCCTTCGGCATCCACTTCGCGACGGCCGTAGTGGTCCTCCTAAACGCCGCCCTCCTCTTCGCCCTGTAACCCCCAGGGCTCGCCCCCAGGCTGGCCCTGTTGATCAAGAGGTTCGCGTCAAATTCCGCCCGATCGGTGACGCGAACCTCTTGATCACCGGGCTGGCCGGGGGCCGGCGGGGGCCGGTCGGGGTGGGGGTGGGGGTGGGGTTAGGGGGTGGGGGGTGGGCAGCGGTCGGGGAGGGTCACCTCGCCCGGGTGGTGGTCGAAGGTGTTGAGCGTGAACCACTCGTCCAGCTCGGGGTCGAAGAGGTTCTGCAGGCCGAACTGGAGCACCTGCCACCACCGGCTCGGGTCGCGCTGGTCGACGTAGATGTCGCCGAGCGCCAGCGGGAACCGGAAGAACTCCCCCGGCACGGTCGAGCCGCCGACCACTCCCACCCGCCAGTGGTCCACGTGCCGGTCGTCCGCACCCTGCAGGATCTCCGGCCCGACATAGCGGGACGTCTTCAGCTTGTCGTTGAAGATCTGCCGGTTGAAGAACCCGGGCACCTTGCTGCACGGGCGCGGCGGAAACAGCGGGATGTTGGGCCACTTGTAGGTGAGCGTGTAGAGCGTGTTCTCGTAGATCAGGTTCGTGAACCAGATCGGGTGCTCGGGGCCGCCGGCGACCATCTGACTGTTGCCGTCGCGGCCCTGCCAGCTGAACGGCACGTCGATGCCGAGGTCCCGCACGACGTACCGGCCGGTGCCCCGGAAGTCGGCCGGGAGCAGCGGTGGGCGCGGCTCGCGCGGCACGGGGACCACGTCACCGTCCGCCCGGGCCGCGCGCGGCGGCGCGGCGGCCGGGCCGGGCGCGACCACGCCGAGGGCCAACAGCGCGCCGGCCACCGCCGCAACCACAACCCGAGGTGTACGCCTCGACGCCATCAGCCCTCCGTCAGTGTCGACAGTGGCCGACGCCCCGCCCGCGCCCGCCTCCGGCGAAGCGTAGGGGCAGGGCAAACGTGAGAACGGGCGGAACGGATGGCCTCCACCGGACGGGTGACGCACCCTGCGGCCCTGATCGGGACGCTGGCGAACCAGCTCCGCCGGCTCCGACCCGACGTCAGCGAGAACTGCTCCTCCCGGTGAGCGAGGCGCCCCGGGCCTTGGTCAACTCGTGTTGCAGGAAGGCGGGGTGTCGGGGCGCTCGGGACACCCCGGCTTCCAGGAACCCGAGTCGATCAACGCGCACGCCGGCCCGGGACCAGCAATCGGTCCCGGGCCGGTGTTCACGCGAACCCTGCCTACTTGATCAGCTTCCAGGGGCCGTTCGGGTCGCCCGGCTCCTGGCCGCGCGTCCACCATTTCGCCTCGTAGACGTGGCCCTTGAAGGACACCCGGTCGCCGGCCGTGTACACCTTGGTCAGCGTCCAGGCGGCCGGGCTGTTGTCCGGCGGGGTCGGGGCGATCTCCTCCCAGGACCCGTTGCGGTCACCCGGCTTCTGGTTGCGGGTGTACCACTGGGCCCGCCACTTCCTACCGTCGTACATGGCGAACTCACCCGAGTTGAAGATCCGCGACGCGGTCCAGATCGCGGTGCCGTCCTCGGTCATGGCGATTTCCTGCCACGCGCCGTTGGCGTCGGCGCCCGGCTTCTGGTTCTTCGTGTACCAGGAGGCCCGGAAGACCCGGCCCTGGTAGGTCACCCGGTCGCCGTCGTTGTAGACCGTCGACGAACTCCACTGCGCCGGCAGGTTCACCGTCAGGGTGGCGGTGGCCTCGACCGCGGTCAGGTGGTCGTCACCCGGGTACGACGCGGTCAGCGCGTGCTGGCCGCCGGCCAACCCCACCGGCAGGGTGAACGTCGCCGTGCCGTTGGTCAGCGTGGCCGAGCCGCGCACGGTCGTACCCTCGCGCAACTCCACCGCGCCGGTGACCGGCGTGCTGCCGGCCGCGACCTTGACGGTCACCGTCGCCGCTGTGCCCCAGGCGGTCGGGGTGGTGGTGACGGTCATCGTCGGGACCCGCTTGGCGGTCGTGAACACCGCCGGCTGGGCCACCGCCTCGCCGCCGTCGGCGCTCTTCGCCGACACGATCCAGCCGTACGAGGTGCCCGGCAGGAGCTTGTCCCACGTCGTCGTGGCCACGTCGTTCGAGGTCACCTCGTCGGTGCCGATCGTGCCGGCCGGCACGTACGCGGCGAGCGAGTCGGTGGTGAACGACGTCTTGCGGGTGGTGAGGTCCACCGGCAGGGTCAGGTTGTCCTCCGCGCCGTTGTAGCGCGGCTTGGGCTGGCTGCCGTCCTGGCGGATGTCGTACTCGGTCGCCCCGAAGTTCTTCAGGAACGGCGAGTACGTGTCGATGTGCATCTCGGCCCGGTCCACGTCGAACTGGAGCAGCCGCAGGAAGCTCGCCCCGAACTGCAACCGGTCGGTGGCCTTGTGGTCCGGCGTGCCGTCGCCGTTGACATCGATGGTGCCGTCGGCGGCGACCTGGTTCGGCCACAGCTCGGCGGCGGCGACCGTGTAGAACTGGTAGTCGGCCAGCAGTTCGACGACGTCGTGGCTGACCGTCACCCCGATCTTCGACTTCAGGTTGGTGCCGACGCCATGCTCGTGCCCGGCGAGTACCAGGAACACGTTCGGGTTGGCCTCGACGACCTGCTTGAACAGCGGCGAGCCGTCCGGGGCGGAGAAGTCCGCGCCACGACCGTCGGGGTTGGCCGACGGCTTCAGGTAGTCGTGCGAGAGCAGGATCCCGTTGCGGTCCTTGTACCGCTTGAAGATCGAGTCAGCCCACTTGGCCTCGGCCGGCGTGACGCCGTACGACAGGCCGACCGCCACGAAGTCCAGGCCACCGGCGGAGAACAGCAGGTAGTTGTTCTGGTTGTCCTTACCCGGCGTGACCGAGCCGTCGGCGTTCGTCCGCTCGTCCCAGGCGTGGTACTCGGTGCCCTTCGGCCAGGCCTTCGCCGTCCCGTAGTACCGGTCGGCACTGAAGGTGCGGCTGAACCGGGAGTCGGGGCCGGTCTCGGCGCCCAGTTGGTCGTCGTGGTTGCCCGCGATGACCTGGTTGACGACACCGTTGTCGTCGAGGATCTTCTGGAAGCCCGAGGCGGTGGCGAGTTCCTTCTGCACCTGCTCGTGCAGACCGGGCCGCTTCAGCGAGCCGTCCGGGTTCTTCGCCAGCGGGTCGTAGTAGTCGTTCTCGATGACGTCACCGGTGTGTGCCGCGTACGCGATCTTGCGGCTGTTTGCGTTGTCGGCGATCCACTGCATCTGGTCGCGGTACGCGGCCGACCAGATCGCCTGCTCCTCGGCGGTCTCGACGTCCGAGGGCTCGGCGTTGCCGTCGAAGTCGTCGTACGTGCCGCCGGCCGCGCCCTCGGTGACGTACTGGGTGTCGGTGAAGTGCGCCAACGAGAAGTCGTACGACGCGGGGTCTTCGAAGCGGTCCTTGTCGTTCTGCGCCGTCGCGTCGCGCGGCGACAGATCATCGGCGAACGGGTCCTCGCCGGTGACCAGCACGTGCACGACACCGCCGTCGCGGTAGCCGGCCTCGACCGACGCGGTGAGGACGGTGTCCTGCCCGGCCCGCCCACGGGAACTGGTCAGCACCACCCACTTTCCGGTGGCCGGGTTCCAGGCCCGCAGCGCCACGATCCGCGCCGGGTCGATGCTGCCCGACCAGCGCAGCGTCGGCTCCTGCTTGCTGGCGGCCAACGGCAGGTCGTACCGCTGGAAGACCACCCCACGGCTGGACGGGCTGTCGATGGTCGAACCGTCGAGCGGACGCAGCGAGGTGACGTCCACGCTCCGGTCGTGCTGGACGTCGAGCGTGGTCGGCACGTCGGCCGCCTCGCCCTGGTAACCCTTGGTCGGCAGGACGACGTCGGCCTTGGTGAAGGTCGCGGTCAGCCCGACGCCCTCGGTGCCGGGAATCCGGGCGGACAGCTCCGCCGAGAGCGGGTCGGTGTTCCTGACCGTGGCGTTCAGCTCGGTCGGGACGTCCGGGATGCTCGCGCTGCTGAAGCGCACCTCGCGGGTCGCGGTGTTGCCGAGCGTGTCGGTCGCCGTCATCGCGATGGTGTGCTCGCCGGCCGGCAGACCGTGACCGATCTGGTCGCCCTGCTTCACGGCCGCGCCGTCGAGCGTGATGGCCGGCGTGCCGACCACGCCGCTGGCGTCCTTGACGCTGACGTCGAGCGCCACCGTCGACGTCAGCCGCTGGCCGGCCGCCGGCACGCTGCTGGCGATCTCCGGAGCGGTGTTGTCGGTGGTGAACCGCCGGGTGGAGGTCTTGTCGCCGACGACCGCCTTGATGGTGTGGGCGCCGTCCGCGATCGTCGTAGTGTCCACGTCGGCGCGCTTGCCCAGCGCCGGCAGCGCCGAGCCGTCCTGGGCGGTGACGTCGAACAGCACCATCGTGGTGAGGACGCCGTTGAAGCTGCTGCCGCAGGTGCCATCACCGAGGTACGTGGTCACGGGCGAGCCGGCCGGGTAGGTGGCCGAGCCGATGGTGACCGTGGTCTGCGCGACCGAGCGGGTCAGCTGAGTGGCCTTCGCGCCGCTGGGCAGGAGTTCGAAGTCCCGCAGCGTGAAGTCGTCGTAGTTGTCGCAGCCGGCCGGCTTGGCGCTGCCGTGGTCGCTGCCCGCGACGAACTCCAGGGCGTTGACGCCCGGCACCAGCCACTCGTTCGGGAAGGCCAGGTCGGCGACCTCCTTCTCCCACATCCCGATCTCCAGCGGGATGCCGTTGACCAGCACCTTGTTGTCGTACCCGTTGTCGCTGCCGTTGCCGCCGACGAACACCTTCAGGTGCGCGTCGCCGGCCGCGGGGAGGGTGTCGACGGTGCGCGTCGTCGGCGCGTCCCCGATGGTGAAGTGGAACTCGGCGTCCTTGTTCGCGCCGCAGGTGCCGTCGCCCAGCGCGAGGGACGCGGCGGTCGTCTCCGCCTTCGTCACGGTCGTGCCGCTGGTGGTGACCAGGTACGTGGTGCCGGCCGTCACCGTGCCCGCCGTGCTCAGCGTGAGGCTGGTGGCCTCCCGGGTGAGCTTGAAGTCGTCGTGGTTGGCGCAGGTAGCACCGTTGAGCGTGCCGTTGTAGTCGCCGGTGCGCACCTGTAAGACGTTGTCGCCGAGGTGCAGGAACCGGTTCGGGAACGCCAGCTTCACGGCCTCCGCGCCGAGCGCGCCGTAATCGCCGCCGAGGTCGACGCGGTGGCCGTTGACCAGCGCGTAGTTCTGGTAGCGCGCCTCGATCGAGTTGCCGGCCTCGACCGAGAGGCCGAGGGTGGCGGTGCCGGCGGCCAGCATCTCCGCGTTCTCGGCCGGCTTGTCGTCGATCGCGAGCGACTCGACGCTGTCCTTGCCGGCGGACGCGAGCGCGGCGATGACCGGCTGCGTTCCGCGTACGCGGGCACCGTCACCGGGGGTGACCACCGCCGCGCCGGCCGGGGCGTTGTTGACGTCGACCGTGACGCTCGTCTTCGCGCCGGACAGGCTCGTCGCGCTGACGGTGTGCGTACCGTTGGTCAGCTTCGTGGTGTCGAGGTCGGTACGCAGGCCGGATGTGCTGCCCGGTTCGCCGGAGATGACGAAGGTGAGGTCCTGGTTGAGCAGCTTCGCCGAACTGCCGCAGGTGCCGTCGCCGAAGCTGTAGCTGAACAGGTTCTGCTCGCCGTCGGCGACCACGCCGAGCAGGCTGAGACTGATGCTGCTCAGCGCGTAGTCGTCGTAGTTGGGGCAGCGGCCACCTTCACCGTTCGGCAGCTCCTGGTAGCCGACGGCGGTCTTCGTGGTGGTGTCGACCCAGTTCGCTCCGGCGTGGACCGAAACGGTGTTAGCGCCCGGCTTGAGCCAGTCGCCCGGGAAGTCGAGGGTGCCGACCCGCCCGCCCGGGACATCCGGGAAGTAGACCCGGTCGGCCTCGGCCGTGTGCCCGTTGACGGTCAGGTAGTTGCGGTAGCGGGCCTCGGTGCCGTTGCCGCCCATCTCGAACGCGAAGTGGGCGGTGCCCGCGGTCTTCTCGGCGCTGATCTTGTCGCCGTCGACGGCGAGCATGGTCACCGAGTCGTTCTCGGTGACCGGCTCGACGACGACGGGCACCTTGCCCTCGACGTTCTGCCCGTCGCTCAGGTTGATCAGCGGCGTGGTGGCGCTGGCCGGCACGGCCTCCGCTCCGGCCAACGCCGGATGCAGGGTCGTCGCCGGTCCGGCGATGAGGACGAGCGCCATCGCGGACAGCAGTCCGCGTGTTCGCTTCCGGCGCGCACGGTGGTCGTGCGTCATGGCGGGATTTCTCCTTTGTTGGGTGCGAGGAACCGCCGACGCCGTGGGTGCCGACTGCGGCGGGCAGAGGGGCCGCCCTGATGGCGGCCGGTATCAGGACGACGGTCGGGCGCGGGCGACCCGTCGACGACGTACCTGGCGTCGCAGCAACGACCCGACGGCCCCGAGCAGCAGCAGCGGACCGACGCTCATGACGAGCCGCCGGGTGGTGCTCTGGGCGTGGCCCGTCCCGCCGGTGGCAGCCGCTGGCGGGGGCACGTCGCCGAGCAGCCAGTCGTGGGAGTACTCGTCGGTGCCGTACACCTGGCGTTTGCCCTCGGGTCCGGTCGCCACCGTGCGGTACGCGGGGTCGAGGTCGCTCAGCATCCGGATCTCGATGCGGGCGACGCCGAGCGGGCCGGGGCAGGTGTAGTTGACGTCCACACCAGAGTCGCTCGCCTTTCCGACGACGCCGGTGCACCCGTGCCCGTCGCTGCTGACGGTCATCTGCTTGAGCAGGTAGTTCGCGAACAGCGGGGAGGAGGCGAGGATTGTCGCGTCCGTGTCCCGGGTGTCGACCGCGCCGTCGAGCAGGACACGGTCCTGCGGCAACAGGCCGAGGTGGACGCCGAGCACTGTCAGCTCGTCGACGCCGCCGGGCTTCCACGTCAGGTGCACCACGTCGGGGCGGGCCGCGTCCGCCGCAACGGTGACGGTCTGCGGATAGCCGTACGGGTGGGCATCAGCGGGGACCACCAGGGCGAGCAGGGTGAGGGTGAACGCCGCCGAGATCACGACACGGCGGGGCCACCGAGCGGTTGCGGGCATGCCAGCGCTCCGGTCTACAGGTGCTGTGGCACGCCGGTGGGCGCGGCCGTTCAGTGACCCTGCCGGCCGTTGGCGAACTCACCAGGCGAGCTTGATGAGAAACGGGCGCAGCGAGGGTGAACAGTTAGTTGATCAACTGGCTCTGCTCAGGCGGCGCTGAGCTTCCGCAGGACGTACTGGTTGAGGCTCATCCCATCCTCGGCGGCGTGGATGGCCAGCTCGCGGTGCAGGCTCTCGCCGACGCGCAGGTTGAACTTGCCCGAGTAGCTGCGCTCCGCTAACGGCTCCGGCACCGCCTCGCCCTGCTCCTCCATGTCCGCGATCACTTCGCGCAGCAGGTCCTGGGTATTGGCGGGAGCCAGACGGGACTCCCGTGTCTCAGAGCAAAGCTATCGCCCTCTCGCCGTAGTCCGTCCCCGCGTGCTGGTCCACCGCCTGGCGCACGCGCCCAATGCGGCAACTCGGTCCGTGCTCGTCCGCCAATGCTCGCTGGTTTGGCTGCTCGCTTGGCTGCTCTAGCACGACACCGGCCCAGGCAGCAGAGCAAGGAAACCCGCGCTGACAGCGCGGTGTGACCGGGAGACCAAAGCCGCTGTCGCTGCCCGCGAGCGTTGACTCCTTGCCCTATCGCGCCAACAACCCGACCCACGTCGTGGTCCAAGAACTGTGCCGGCAAGAACAAACCGCACGGATAAGGGTCGCGAAAGCTAGAGCCACCACCGTACCCTTCCATCCTGGCGCCTAGGGAGACTCGCTCTGACTCCCCGTCGCCAACACGAACGCGCAAAGTCCGGGCAGGAAGGGTTGCACCGGCCATACTTGCAGTAGAAAGGATTGGAGTGGGCCTAGGAGAGCCGCCGGCCGAGATCGAACAAGTGGTCATTCCTCGCCAGCGGCTACGCATAGTTGAAGGTGATAAGAGCGTTACGCTGCTGGGCAGTGATGAGAGGCGTAAGGGCGTTCGCGGAGCATGCCGCCTGTGCCGCACTGAAGGTCCGCTGCAGCTTAGCCATATAGTCCCAAGATGGGCTTATCGATGGATGAAGCAGGAAGGCACCCCAATCGGCACTGCCAATAACTGGACTATCAAATACGTCGAACAAGACGGGTCCAAGCATTACCTACTCTGCTCCAAGTGCGAGACCTACTTGGGTGATGCCGAGCGGTACTTAAGCCTCCTCGCACGCGGCACAGATGCCGATCTTCGACGTATCCACGTCGACCTTCTTCCTGGCCCCACGCTTCAAGGAGTTGAATTCCATCTCGTAATGCGCGGACTGCTAGGAATCCTGTACAAGATTCACTATGCACCCTCTCCACCCTTTGGGAAGTTCAGCTTTGACAGCAAGCTGATTGATCGACTACAACGTCGCCTCATTTCGGATGATTACCCTACCCACTCACTTTTCATCTATGCCACAAAGTGGCTCGCAGGCGAGGGAAAGCTGGGGAATCCGAAGGCAGTAATGTTCCCGGAACTCAAAGATTTAGGAGGCGGGCCCAAAATATTTGACTTGTTCATGGGAGGATGGTCGTGGTCCATAGTCATCGGATCACCCTCCGGCGCCGCCAGGGACGCGCGTCTATCACAGTATTTTCTGCGCCACCGTGAACCATGGCGAGTCCTGGTGGGCAACATTGAACAGCACAGGTATCTTGCAGGCGATTATTACGATTCACTTGAGGAGCATCCGTGGCTAGAGCCATGGCTCAGTGAACCTCAGGCCACACCATGGTCGGAGTTGGACCCATTCGGCCCATGTCCCTGCGGGCTCGGGGAACGTGATTTCCTGAACTGCTGCCGGGAAACTTGGTGCCGACAGTCGGGGTAGGCCGGGTGCGCTAGCCCGGCACCCCGGATTCACATGCCTCAAGATGCCCGACGCCTCGCTTACAAGCTCTGTGCACAGCATCCGCACACCTCCGGAAACGGCCGCACGCTCGGAGTCTTGTCCATGCCGGTCCTCGTCTGTGTGCCGCCGTTCGGCGCGGTTGCTGTCAGCGTTGCTGTCGGCAGCCATACCGCCAGCGGCCCAAGCCGACCTCAGCCGGGGGGGATGCGGTCTCAAGCTGTCGGCTGCTGCCAGCTGGTGTCGAGCTGCGTCGACGAACAGGTGCGGGCCCCGTCGGTTGGCGTTTGGATCCAACGGGCATCAAGGCTCACTCCGCCTTCTTGCTGCCTCGCCGCCTTGCCGGCCACCTGCGCGGGCGGTGGGTCAGTGAGCGTGGCCTTGGACGGAGGCTTGCAGCCCGGCAGCGGTGCTGCACGGCGCGCTGTACGGCAGCAACACGTGATGGGTATCTTGAGCTCGCCCCACAACACTAGGCCGAGGGAGCCCGGGTGTGATTCCTGCACGCCAAGTGGAGGTCCGCTGGGCTTTGTGGATGGTCTGGGATCAGAAGTGTGGTTGGTGTGGTGAGCAGCTGACGTTCAGCGAGATGGAAGTCGATCACATCATCCCGCAGTCTCTGGTTGGGAAGGATCTACGCAAAGCGCTATGCCTGCACGGCCTTTCGCATGACTACGACGTGCAGGCACCCCCGAACTTGCTCCCGAGTTGCCGACGTTGCAACAGCATCAAGAGTGCGCGGATTGCACCCAACACGCCTATTATCAGCATCTTGTTGCAAAGCGCGGAGAGACGGGCGAAAAGGGTCAGCACTAGGGCAGCAAACTTCAAGGCTGACCGCAAGGTTGACGAAGCCTTCAATCTCCTCACAGATATCTTCTCTAACCAAGGCCTTGACCTCGCCAGGCTGAAGCAAGCAGGCAAGGAATGGACTCGCGCGCGCTCGGCAGCGAAAGTGATTGCTCCTGTGGTCGCCGCCCTGCCCGAAGTGCAAGAGGCCGGAGGCCTTGCCCTACACCCGAACCTCCAGATAAAGGTAGACCAAGGTAGACCTTGGCGGTTGGACGCTTGTGAAGCCGCTGACTCCTTCCGTTGCACTAGTTTTCGGGCGGCGACCGAATCGGCGTGATCGGTTCCCATCCCAGCTATGTTTGCTCGCACTGCGGCAACGGCCCTTGGAACGGCACGCAGTGTCTAACTTGTGGGAACCGAGAAGCACCGGATTGGTGACCGTGGAGCAGGCCCATCGATCCGTAGTCGGCTGCACCGTCCTGACTCCCCAGCCGATTGGCCGCTTGGCCGCTTAGTCCCGAACACCGTCGCAGCGCATCGTTTGCTTCCAACGGTTGCCATTCCGTGTTGCTGAGCTCTGCCACGGCCCTGCCTGTTGCCATCCTGTGTTGCCCTCAAGCAAGGCGTTTGATGCTCCCTTGCTGCGCGGAAAGTGGGCCGGTCAGTTCGCGTCGGTGATGCTCTGTCGGTATTCCAGAGCTTCGGGCACCTCCTCGTACTGCAGGAGGTTTCCCGTCAAAGCGAGTAGGTGCGTTTTGGCCTCCGCCGGGGTGACGCGGAAGAACTCACGGCGCTGGTTGACGAGATTCACCCGACGGTCCGCCAGGCGGGCGTGCATCTGGGCCTCGATACCGACAGCGTCATCGGCGAAGAACAGGGCATGCACGTCAAAGTTGAACGGTACCGAGGCGTCACTCAACTCTCGCACCCGGTCGAAGGGGTCCAGGCGCCGGGTCATGCCGATCTTCACCATGTGCTCGCCGAACGCCCCAATGTTGGAGATCACGTAGACGTACCCAGCGCGGACGTTCGCGGCCCGGTAGTCCACGGCCTCGGTCGCCGCCTCGACCTCGGCCAGGCGTTCCTCCATGTCCGCGACGCCCTCGACGTCACCCTTGGCCCGAAGGGCGGCAAGGGCGTTAGCGTAGTGCTGCCGCTCCTTCTCAAGGCGCGCGCGTTCGCGATCGATCTCCTGCTGGACCTTCCGCTCCTCGCGTAGGCGGGCCTTCTCCTCCCGCTCCCGTTCTTTCTCCTCGGCCACCTTCGCCAAGTAGTCCGCGGTAAGCCGGAGCTCCTTGATCCTCAGGCGGTGGTAGTCGTCGGAGATGCGGATGCCCATCTGCACGCCCAGGCGGGCAATCGTCTCGGCGACCTTGTTCAGGCGTTCTTTGGCCGAGTCCAGCTTGTAGGGCTTGAGGCCCCGGACCAGGTTGTCTGCTTCAGCATTGTAGGCGCGCAGCATGAGCTTGGAGATGTCCCTGACCATGGCGCGACCCTTTGCCTCGGAGCCGCTGACAGTCCAGTTGGCGCTCACCTGGACGGCACCGCCGTCCTTCCTGGCCATGGCCTTGATCTGATCCTGGATGGTGGCGAGCTTGCCCTGGTAGGCGACGGCGTCAGTTAGCGGGTGCTGGTACTCGTACACCCCCACCTCCTGCAGCAACGCAATCTCCTCGGTGACGACCACATGCCGCTTCAGGCCCGTCATCTGCTGATTGAGCTCGGCGGTCTGCTGTGTCAACCGGTCGCGGTACTGCTCCAACTCGATGGCGTCCATCACCCCGAGTCGCTTCATCTCGGACCGCAGACGATCTAGCTCGGCGCGTAGCTGGGCGACCTCGCCTTGGCGCTGATCCAGCTGCCCCTGCAGCTTGGTGGCCTCGGCATGCCATGCGTTGAGCTTCTTCTGCAGCTCCCCGTTCTCGGCGGCAAGCTCCCGCGCCTTGCCGCGAGCTCCGAACAAGGGGATGCTCTCGTCGACCCAGAGCTGCCACCCAGCAGGGGGCGGACCCCATGCCGGGTCCGGAGTCCAACCGGCTGGCGGTATCCAGCCTGCTGGGGGCTGAGGCCAATTCGGGGGTGGGTTGTATCGCGTCGTCATGGCGGGGCGAGGGTCCTTTCTGGCTGGCCGGCCAACGTAGGACGCCCTCGATGATCTGGTCAATCCGCCGCAGGTGCCCCAAAGCCAGACTGTCGTAGGCACGACACTTCGTGCCCAGGTGGCCAATCTCCTAGCCGCAGCACTCCCGAATATCGGCAGAAGCAACGACCGCCAGGGCCGCTGACCTGCGGAAGGGCGGTTCGCCAGGGACTTGACCCCTGAATCCTTCTCGTGCCGAATGGATCATGGCGAACCGGGCGGATCGGCCGGCTGAGCTGGGTGAACTATTCCGTTGTCTGACAGTGGTTGACAGTTCTTGTCGGGCTCAGTTGTGCCGGATCTGTGCCCGATGATCTTGCCGGTCATGCCCGCTGTCCAGCCCGCCCGGCAGGCCACACCTACTTGAAGACCCCAATGATTCCGGTGACCGTGCCGACGAGGCCACTGACCGTCGCCAGCTTCGCGGAGGCCCCGGTCCAAATGCCCTTCGACCTCTCGCGCCAGCCCAGACACCACCAGTCACGCCCGAACTTCTGCCACTTGTGCTGTCGAAGGTGACAGCCCATGACTAGGCCGGTTGAGTTGTTGCGGCGGAACTCCACAGCGCCGCCACGCTTCCGGTTGATCGCGCCGCAGTACACCTGCGCCGCCGCTCCACTTGAGAGCCGGCGATCACTCGTGCTGCGCTTGCCTTGGTCGCGTCGCGCAGGGGTGTTGTTGCTACGCCCATCTATCCTGACGGGGCTGATTTGCGCTCATGCCCTTGAAGCGAGGTTGAGTTGTCCGAAGTCGAAGCAGTCGGTACATGGGTCGGTTTGATTACGGGTGTTTTTGGTGTCGCATTGTCTATCGTGACGATTTGGTTCGCCCTTACCACGGACCGCCGAAGCAAGGAGGTAAGCGACCAAACAATTCGATCTCTACAGAAGATAGAATCTGCAGTTGAGCGATCGTCCAGCGACACGCAGAGTCTTATTAAGGTGGCCTGGGACCGGCTACTCGAAGGACCTAGCCGTTTCGTCTCCCATTCTGCGGAACCACGATCCACCCAAGCGCTGGAGACCGCTAACTCCGGACTTAGCGCTGAGATCCAAGCTGAACTCGAAGACTTGAAGAAGGCGACAAATGACGGGGGCGCCGCAGAGCAAATTGCGCAGCTCACGGCATCGATTGAGGCATTGCATCTCCAGCTAAGCAAGCGGGAAGAAGAGGATAGGAGAACACCATCTAGCAGGACGACCCCCAATGAACAAATCGATTACCTCCTTTCCACTTTGGCACAATTGGACCCCCGCGGCCTTGAGCTTTTCCGCATCATTGCCAACACCTCTAGACATCTCACTCGTGAACAATACGTAGCCCTTGCGGACAAGAAGTCGGACATCGCCTTCGCGATCTTCGATCTCAGAGAAAGTCGTCTGCTTGTTCCGCTGAAAGGTGCCAAGGATGAGCCCGTCTACTATCTTCATCCGAACATCTCGCGGGTTGCCCGGACGGCACTTAAGCTAACCAGCGAGAGGCACCCGGAAATTGCTGAAACACTTTGGAGTTCGTTGCGGGCTGTGGGATACATGCCGAGAGAGCGACCCTAATGTGGCCCCAAGGCTGTGGGGACACCACCGCTGTTCCCCGCTGCCGCGTCGGCTAGCCATCCCGTCGCCGACGACGGCACTCCCGCCGGACCACCACCGATCACCACCGGAGTCGTCCAGCCCGGCGCCCCGATCGAAGTCGAACGGGTCGTGAACGCCACCGGCCTGATCAGCCTCGCCGGACGGCAACACCCCGTCGGCTACCACCTCGCCGGCCGCCGTGTCACCGTCCGACTCGACCGCGGTCTCATGCAGATCACCACCGACGGCGTCCTTCTGCGCAACCTGCCCAACCCGCTGGCATCGGCCGAGATCGCCGGCATCCGCGACGCCCGCCCCGCCGGACCCCAACCAACCCCAGCACCCGAACCTCTGCGGGTTGAACGCCGTGTCAGCTGCCGAGGAGCTCTCGTCGTCGCGGGTCGACGCATCCACGTCGGCAACATCCACGCCGGCCGAACACTCAGCATCGAAGCCGGCGACACCACCTCTCCGCGTCCACGACGGCGATCAACTCCTCACCGAGGTTCCCCGCACCACCGACAAGGACATCACCCGCTTCAAGGTCCGCAAGCCCGAACCGCCACGAGCTGCGCAAGGATGAAGCTGTGGAAAAGCAACCCGTCTTCGCCGACCCGTGGTGGGACCTACGCGGCGACGAGCCCGTCGAACGACAGCAACGCAAAGCCCTGCACACCGAACTTCTTATCGAGGTGGCACCCGGCCACCCGCTGCACGGCCAGCCCACGAGGATCGTTGCGAGGTCGCAGGCGTCGGACGACATCCTCGTTCAGCTCCCCGAACGTTGGGCACTCATCCACCTCACCTGGAAAGGCGCCCCGGAGACACCGCCCTGGCCAAAGACCGAGTTTTACGACACCATCCACACCCCCGTGCAGTGCCTCCAAGAGGCCGACTGAACATCAAGGGAAAAGCAAGATCGTCTAGCCGGACGTGTCACCCACGTCTTGAGACTGATCTGTCACGCAGGTCCTGAGACCCGACACGCCGCCACACTGGCGAGCCCGAGCTGGCTCAGCGCCGGCGGGACTCCGCAACGAAGACGCCGCGACCCGGACGGCCGACCAGCACACCCTGCTTCCGCAGCCTCGCCACCGCCCGGCTGATCGTCGACTGCGAGACGTCGTACGCATCCGCCAGCGCCCGACCAGAAGGAAGCTGCGACCCAGGCGGGTACGTCCCGTCCTTGATCTTTCCCATCAGAGCGTCGAGCAGTTCGTCCATCGTGGGCGGGATAGGCACGTGGGGCCCCTTGCAGTCGGTTGGCCCACCCAGTATTGATCAGCCGTTTCGACGCAGGCAACACACGTAGCACGAGTGACATAAGTGGGTAGCTGACTCGGAGACATGCTTGACATAGGTGACTCGGTGGCAATAGCGTCACTGTCGGTGATGCGGTGCTGCTGCGGTCGGTTGGCGCCTCTCGTACCGGTCTCGCATCGCCGCCGAGACCCCACCCTCCGCGCTCCCCCGGCGCGGCCCTGCTGCCGTACCGCCGATCGAGGCTGCGGTCGCAGGGTGGGGCGGTCTCCGCCGCCCGCAACCGGCGGAGGCCGCCCCCTCCACTTCGACGCGACCCGACGAAGGGCGGTCCCCCGTGCGCGACCTGATCCGCCGGCTGCTGAACCGACGCGAAGAAAGACCACCGACGGCAGCAAGCCAAGACCGATGACCGAGCGCTGGGTGATCCACCTGCCGGTGACCGCGCCCGACCTGTTCCGGGCCCGGATTTTCGCCCGTACCGCCGCCCGCGTGCTGGCCCGGCTCAGCGCCCACGTCGAGCCGGGCGGGGTGACCGTGTCGGCCGAGGACCAGCAGTGCGTACGCCACTGGGTCTTCTGCGACCAGCGACTACCCGCCGGCGGCCGTTGTGCCCTACCGCCCGACCACACCGCGCCCTGCTCGCGACGCGCGCCCCGGCGCCGCGCACTCTTCCAAAAATGATCAAGAGGTTTGCGTCACCGATCAGCTTTCCGGTGACGCAAACCTCTTGATCAACACGCTCAAGTTGATCAACACGCGCAAGCTGCCCGGCAGCCCCGGGACGTCAGCCGGCGCGGAACGCCACCCAGGCGTCGCTCATCCGGTCGGCCTGGCCGGCGGTGAACATGTCCATGCAGGAGTCCTGCGTGTAGTCCATGAAGTTGTGGATCGGGTCCAGGCCGGGCGCGGTGCAGGTGTCCGCGCCGATCGGACAGTCGAACTGCGGGGCGGCCTCGCGGGGGGTGTCCGCCACGAAGTCGCCGGACGCCGAGCAGCCGTGCGCGAAGGTGTGCTCCAGCATCAGCCAGTGCCCGACCTCGTGCGTCAGCGTGTCACCGAGGGCGTACTTGCCGGCCGTGCCGCCCGGCATCGACTCGTCGAGCATCACCACGCCGTCGATGTAGTCGCGGCCGTTGTTGTAGCCCTTCGGGAAGTACGCCCAGCCGAGGAGCCCGCCGCCGATGTTGGCCGCGTACACGTTCAGGGTCTCCGAGTCGCCGGTGTAGAGCGCCTTCTTCATGTCGCGCTCGTTCTTGCCCGGCTCGACCGTGTACCAGGCGCTGTTCACCGTCCACGTCGTGTCGACGAGCGAGAACCGGAACGGCGTGTCCGAGGCGTCCGCCGACGTGCGCCCGGCGTACGAGTCGTTGAGGACCGTCATCTGCGCCGCGATGAGGGTCTTCCAGCGGGCCGTCTCGGCGGCGGTGAACGGGTGGTCGGAGACCATGTGGAAGACCGTCGGCACGGTCACGCTGCCGTTGGGCAGCCGCGGCGCGTCCTTGATCACGCCGTAGGCGTTGGCCTCGTTCTTCGAGTACAGCTCCGGCTCTTTGGCCGTTGCGCCGGAGGTGACCCGGGCGGCGCTCGGCTCGCTGGCGCAGGCGGTGACACCCGGGGACGCGGTCACGGGGGCGGCGGTGGCCAGCGCCCCGGACGCGCCGCCGGACGCCAGGAACGTGGCGGCGGTGGCGGTGAGGACCGCCAGCCGGAAGGGGGATCTGCTCTGCATCGGTGCACCTTTCGGTGAGGGAGCGGTGCGGGTTCGACGATGCCGTCGCATCGGTATGAGAACACGTCGACGACATCGACAAAAGCCCCTCTGAGCAGGGAATATGCCGATGTAACGGAACCTGATCCGCCAGCGCTGATTGGGTCGCTCCGCGCGGTTGCGGGCATGCCCGCGCCACCCCTCGCTGACCGTCCACACAGTGCAGGCCTCGACCACTAGGCTGCTGATCCGGCACGCAGTGGCGATGCCAGGACGGGGGCGGCGATGAACGCCGAAGATCGCATCGAACGGGCCCGGAAGCTCTACGAACAGGCCGTGTACAGCGGCGATGGCCACGTACTGGCCGACGCCGAACGGGACCTGGACGCGGTGGAGGCCGACGCCGCGCTGGCCCGCGGGCGGATCCTGCACGCCCGGTATCTCGACGAACGATCCCGGGGCGACACGCCCCCCGTCGAGGACCCGGCGGAACTGCCGTTGTTCGAGCGTGCGAACGAGCTGTACCAGGCCCTCGCCGACACCCGCGGCCAGGCCGAGGCGCTGTTCTGGATCGGCTGCCTGCACCAGATCATCCGGCGCGACAACGAGACCGCCGTCCCGCACCTGGAAAGGTCCCGCCAACTGGCGGCGCAGGTCGGCGACCGGTCGACCGAGGCCGAGGCCCTGCGACACCTGGGCATCGCGGCGCACATGGCCGGCCGGCTGGATGAAGCGCGCGAGCGGCTGGAGGAGTCGTCACGGCTGCGCCGAGATATCGGAGCGCTGTCCGGTGTGGCCGCCAACATGGTCGGGCTGGCCTACGTCGCCGCCGCCCAGGACCGCCACGCGGACGCGCTCGCGACCCTCGACGAGGCGGACGCCATCGCGCAGGCGCACGGCGCCCATGCCGTCGTGCGGCAGATCGAAGAAGCGAGAACGCAGATCTAGGCAGGTCAGAGGATCCGGGTGACCTGCTCGGCGGCGACGACCGCGTCCCGTCGGGCCGGGTCGAGATTGGCGCTGATGACCACCGACGCGCCGGCCGAGAGCGGCGCGAGCAACCACTTCAGCGGCTGCTCGTGCTCGGCCGCATCCACCAGCAGCCGGTCACCGGCGCGCAGGTCGAGCATCCCGGCGACCTCCCGGGCGAGCGCACCCCACTGCCCGTAGGTCGTGCCGTCCGCGCTCGCCTGGTCCGACGGGCGGATGGCGGTGTGGTCGGGCGTGACGTCCGGGTGGCGAAGCACCTCGGCGGACCAGTCCAACCAGCCCAGCGGCACGTCGGCGAGCCGGCCCGGCCCGGTGCCGACCAGGTAGCGGTGCGGCGCGTCCGGCACGTCCTCCAACCAGTCGTCCTGGCGCTCCGGCGTCACGAAGACCGCGTCGAACGGCCGGTCGCCGCCGGGCTCCAGCACCGGCAGGCCCGCCGTGGCACGCGGCCGGAACGACACCGCCAGCCCGCACGCCCACGCCCCCAACAACACCGCGGCGGTACGCCAGTGCGCAGGCAGTAACACCGCTACGCGGCTGCCGGGGCCGAGCCCGCAGCCGTCCCGCAGCAGGCTCGCGCTGCGCGCGGACCAGGCGCCGACCTGCTGGGCGGTGAGGTCGACGCGCTCGCCGGTCGCCTCGTCGCGGTAGCTGAGCAGCGGGCTCTCGATGGCGGTGGGCGGGACCGTCAGGTCGGCCGTGGCGTGTGGCTGCATCCGCGTGCTCCCGGTGGTGACGACGTCCGCACCACCCTACGCAACGACTTTGGTCGCCGTCGCCATCGGCCGATGGCCGTAGCGGCTGGCCGGCTGGCTCGCGCACGGTGACCGGCGACCCCCGACCGAGCCGCCGAGGAGCATCCGTGCCGACCGAACCCGACCGTGCCGACCGTCCGCCGCTGCGCCGCCGGCTTGTGCCGGTGGTGGCATTGCTGCTGCTCGCGCCCTGGGCGGCCGAGTGCTCGTGGGGTGGCTTCGCCATCGACGACTTCCTCCCGGTGATCATCGCCCTGGGCCCGATGTACGGCGGAGCGGCGATCCTGATCCGGGAGGCCGCCCGACGCCTAGGCGCGGGATGGCCGGCGATCGTGCTGCTCGCCGCCGCGTTCGGCGTCCTGCAGGCCGGTCTGGTGGACCAGTCGCTGTTCAACCCCGGCTACCTCGACGACACCCAGTACGCCGACACCCGCTCCGCCGCCGAGGCGTCGCTGGTGCCGGGGCTCGGGTTCAGCCTCCGGCAGGCGTACGACTACGTCGGTAACCACATCCTGCTGACCATCTGCGCGCCGATCGTGTTCGTCGAGTCGTTCCTCGGCGCGAAGCGGCGGCGTCGGCCGTGGCTCGGGCGACCCGGGCTCGCCGTGGTCGGAGTGCTCTATCTGCTCGGCAGCCTGCTGGTCTTCACCTCGCCCGAGGGCCGCAAGAACTTCCTGGCCAGCCCGCTGCAACTGGGCTTCGCCACGGCGGTCGTCCTCGCCCTGGTCGCGGCGGCCCTGCTGCCCCGCTGGCGGCAAGCCCGTCCGCGTCGCGCCCGGCGGGTGCCGCACCCGCTCTGGGTCGGCCTACTGGTCGTCGTCGCCCACCTCTTCACCGACCCGACGCCCGGCTGGCCGGGGGTGCTCGTCGCGCTAACGGTCGCGGCAGCGGTCGGCGCGCTGGTCGTGTACTGGTCGGGGGGCGTGCGCTGGGGGCAGCGGCACGTGCTCGCCGCCGCCTCAGCGAACGTGGTCAGCGCCGCCGCGTTCGCGTACCTGGTGCCGCCGTACTCCCCGGCGAGCCCGGCAGCGGCCCTGGCCGGCGACGTGGCGGTCACCGTCGTCACCCTGGCCCTGGTCGGCGGCGCGTGGTGGCGGCTGCGCCCTGCCACGTCCGGCCCGGCGTCCACCATCGTGGACGCCGGGCCACCCGCCGCTATTCCGAGATCATGACGACGTCGGTCGGGCGGTCGACCTTCACCTCGACGCCGTAGTCGAACAACGCGAGCGTCGAGGTGACCGTCCCCCGGTCCAGCCGGCCCTTCGCCGTCGACTCCCAGGTGACGGTGAGCGCCACCGTCGCGATCCGGCCGTCGCGATCCAGCGTGACGTCACCGGTCGTGCCGGTCGACCCGTCCCGGTCCGCCGTCGTGTACGTGAAGTGCAGGCTGCCGTCCGGGTTCTCGGTGACCGTCGCGTTCGCGCTCTTCAGCGCGGCGAACAGGGCAGCCGGGTCGGGTGCGACGGCGCCCAGCACGGCGTTCCCGTCGCCCTGCAGCGCGAGGCGGTCGTATTTACCGGGGTGCTGCCCGTAGCGGCCGTACGTCTCGCCCGGTCCCTTGTCGGGCGGCAGCTCGCCCTGCGGCCGTTCCGCGCCCTCGTACCGGGTGCCGTTGATCAGCAGTTCGGTCTGGATCGAGTCGTCGTGCGGAACCCGGACGTACCCCGTGGCGGTCCTCGGGTCGAACGCGCCCTCGTAGGTCAGCCCGCCCGGCCCCGAGTTGTCCAGGCGCATCCGGTAGCTGATGTTCTCGCTGGCGGTGGCCGCCGAGACCAGGCGCAGCGCCGGCGAGACCTGCTCCGGACGCGCGGCCCGGGCGGTGACGCCGGGACGCTCGGGTGGGGCGTTCGTCGTCACCGTGACGGCGGTGCCGACACCCAACGCCAGCAGCGCGCAGGTCGTACCCGCCAGGGCGGTGGCCCGACGGCGGCGACCCCGCCGACCGCGCTCGAGCAGCGCCGGCACGTCCGGGGCGGAATCCGGTTCGCCGTCCACGAGGTCGTGTAGGCCGCGTACCAGACGGTCGTCGATGTCGTTCATGACTGTCACCTGCTCACCGAGTCGAAGGATCTGTTCAGGAGGTGTCGCAACGCGCCCAACGCCCGGGCGTTCTGGCTCTTGACGGTGCCCAGCGAGCAACCCAGGATCTGAGCGACCTCGCGCTCGCTCAGGTCCTCGTAGTGGCGCAGCACCACGACCGCGCGTTGCTTCGCCGGCAGCGCCAGCAGCGCCCGGCGCAGGACGTCGGCGTCGGGGTCGCTGCCGCCACCCGGGGCGGCCCGGTCGGGAACGTCCGCGACGAGGCTCTCGCGGCGGCGGCGCCGCCAGATCGAGGTGTGGTTGTTGACCAGCGCCCGGCGAAGGTAGGCGTGCGGGTCGTCGAGTCGGGACAGCCGCCGCCACCGCTCGTAGACCCGGACCAGGCTGTCCTGGAGCAACTCCTCGGCCCGCCAGCGGTCGCCGCAGAGCAGCATGGCCAGCCGGATATGTCGCTCCCACGCCACCTCGACGAACGCGACGTAGGACCGGTCCGTCGCGGACAGAGGATTCTGTTGGTCGGTCACGCCCCTACCACGCAGCGGGCCCGCAGAAGGTTGTCGCGGCGGCCACCCTTCGCAGGCCGGACGGTGCTCAGAACTGGTCGCGGGCCCGGGCGCCGGCCTGGATGAGCCGGTCCAGAACCGCGCGAGCACCGGCGAGCTGGTCGATGGACGTGGTGATCCGATCGCGCTCCACCGCGAGAGCGTCGAGGAGCTCGGGGCAGGTGGGAGCCAGCACGGTGGCGTCATCCGGGATGCAGGGAAGGATCTCGGCGATCGCCGCGGTGTTCAAGCCGGCGGACAACAACAGTTGGATGTGCCGCACCGCCCGCAGCGCCTGGGAGTCGTAGTGGCGGTAACCGCTGGCGAGACGGGCCGGCTGCAGGAGGCCCTGCTCCTCGTAGTACCGCAGGGCGCGGGGGGTGGTGCCCGCCTCCCGCGCCAGTTCGCTGATCCGCACCCCGACAGCAGATCAGGGCTTGACCTTCACGTCAACGTCAAGGTCTAGCGTCGTCGCCGTGACACACCCCAACCTGGACAATCAATCCGGCACCGTCGCCGTGCTGGGGCTCGGCCCGATGGGCCGGGCGCTGGCCGCCGCGTCGCTCGCCGCCGGCCACCCCACCGTGCTCTGGAACCGCTCACCCGCCAAGGCGAGCGCGCTGGTGGCCCAGGGGGCGGTGCTCGCTCCGACGGTGGCCGACGCGGCACAACGGGCATCGGTCGTCATCGCCTGCGTCATGAACTACCGAGCGGTCCGCGCCATCCTGTCGGGGCTCGAACGCCCGCCGAGCGGACCATTCGTCAACCTCAGCAGCGGGCACGCCGCCGAGGCACGGGACATGGCGGACTGGGCCGCGCAGCGGGGCGTCAGCTACCTCGACGGCGCCATCCTGACGCCCGCGCCGACCATCGGCACACCGGCCGCGACGATTCTCTACAGCGGTCCGCGAACCCTCTTCGACGAGAGCCTTCCCCGGTTGGAGAGCTTCGGTGGATCCAGCGCCTACCTCGGGGCGGACGTCGGCACGGCGGCGGCGTACGAGATGGCGCTGCTCGACCTGTTCGCCATGTCCGTCGGCGGGCTCGCGCACGCCTTCGCCCTGGCCAGCACCGAAGGTATCGCCCCGACCGCGTTCGCTCGCTTCGCCAGAGGAATCGGTGGCCTGTTGCCCGACATGGCCGACCGGTTCGCCGACCAACTCACGTCCGGGGCCTTCGCCGCCGACATCTCCACCATCGCGTCGGCCGGCTCGGCGATCGGCCACGTCCGGGACGCCGCGGCCGCACGCGGTGTCGACCCCACGCCGCTACAGGCCGTGCAATCGATCATCGAACGGGCCATCGCGGCGGGCCACGGAGGCGACAGCTACGCCCGGCTGGCCCAGTCGCTCGTACCAGCCGATCCGGCGGAGGCGGCACGATGATCACGGTCAGCGGCGACTAAACGCCGTCGCAGCGGCTGACGTCGCTTCAGCGCTTCGCCCGCTGTTCACGTCGCGGCAAGCTGACGCTCCCCGGCGAGTGCCAGCCTCCGAGCGGGTACGAACCGACGGAGGAAGTCCTTGACACTCAGAAGAACACTCACCGCGCTGACCGCGGCCGGTGTGGCTGCCGCCAGCCTGACCGGGGCCACCCCCGCCACGGCCGGCGTACACCACCACCCGGGACCGGCACTCGCCTTTGACCGGGTTGCCACGTACCCGGTCTTCCAGAACCGCCCGGCTGGCGAGGACCCCGCGACCGCGACGGTCGCCGAGATCTCGACGGTCAGCGAGGACGGCCGCACCCTGATCTACACCGATGCGCTGGCCCGGCGCATCGGCTTCCTGGACATCTCCCGGTCGGACCGGCCACAGGGCCTCGGCACGCTCTCGCTGGCGCAGCTCGGCGACGCCGAGGACGAGCCCACCTCGGTGACCGTGGTCGGCCGGTACGTGCTGGTGGTGGTGAACACCAGCAGCAGCTACACCGAGCCGTCCGGCCGACTCGACGTGATCGAGCTGGCAACTCGCCAGCGGGTGACGAGCTTCGACCTCGGCGGTCAGCCCGACTCGATCGCGGTCAGCAAGGACAAGCGGTACGCCGCGATCGCAATCGAGAACGAGCGCGACGAGGAGGCCACCCCGCCGGGCGGCGAGGAGGGCGACCTTCCCCAGGCGCCCGCCGGCTTCGTGCAGGTCGTCGACCTGACCGGGAAGTCCCCGGCCGGGTGGCGGCTGCGACCGGTCGCGCTCACCGGTGCCGACGGCAGCGCGCTGCCCCCGCTTGTCCACGCCGGGCTGGCCGCGCCGACCGACCCGGAGCCGGAGTACGTCTCGATCAACGGCCGGAACGAGCTGGCCGTGACGCTTCAGGAGAACAACGGCGTCGCCCTGATCGACCTGCCCACCGGCCGGATCACCAAGGTGTTCAGCGCGGGCACCGCCACGATCAGCGGGGTCGACACCACGAAGGACGGTGTCATCGACCTGACCGGCAGCATCACCGACGTTCCGCGCGAGCCGGACGCGGTGGCCTGGGTCGACGACCGTTACCTGGCCACGGCCAACGAGGGTGACTGGCACGGCGGCACGCGTGGCTGGTCGGTCTTCGACAGCCGGACCGGGCGGGTCGCCTGGGACGCCGGCAACACCTTCGAGCGGCTCGCCGTCACGTACGGGCTGCACAACGAGGACCGGGCCGGCAAAAAGGGCACCGAGCCGGAGGGCGTGGCCGTCGCCGAGTACGACGGCGTGCGGTACGCCTTCGTCGGCTCGGAGCGCAGCAACTTCGTCGCCGTGTACGAACTGGGCGACCCCACCCGGCCGGTGTTCCGGCAGATCCTGCCGACCACCAACGGACCGGAGGGCCTGCTGCCCATCCCGTCGCGCGGCCTGCTCGCCGTCTCCAGCGAGACGGACGACGCGTCGGTCAACGTCCGGGCATCGGTGTCTCTCTTCCGGATCGGCAGGGGCACCACGGCCTTCCCGAGCATCGTCTCCGCGTCGGAGGAGTCAGGCGCTCCGATCGGGTGGGGCGCACTCGGCGCGTTGAGCGCGGTGCCGGGTAAGCGGGACCAGCTCTACAGCGTCACCGACGCTGCGTACAGCCAGACCCGGATCCTCACCATCGACGCGAAGCGCACGCCCGCCGTGATCACCGGTGCGCTGCCGGTGCGGGACGCGGCCGGCACGCCGGTCGGATACGACGCGGAGGGCATCTTCGCCCGCCCGCAGGGCGGCTTCTGGCTCGCCGTCGAGGGTGCCAAGGGCACGGAGAACAGGCTGGTCCGGCTCGACGCTGCCGGGGTGACCCGGCAGAGCGTCGCGCTGCCCGCCGAGGTCGCTGCCGGCCTGGGCAAGCAGGGCCTGGAGGGCGTCACGGCGACGACCGACCGGCAGGGCCGGGAGATCGTCTGGGTGGCCGTGCAGCGGGAGCTGAGCACCGACCCGGCCGGCATCGTGCGTCTCGGCCGGTACGACGTCACGGCGGGCACCTGGAGCTGGTTCGGCTACCAGTTGGAGAGCACCACCGTGCCGGGCGACTGGATGGGGCTCTCCGAGATCACCGTGGTCGGCGACCGGTTGGCGGTCATCGAGCGGGACAAGCTCAACGGCCCGGCCGCCACGGTGAAGCGGATCTACACCGTGCCGCTGCCGGTCGCGGCGGCGACCGGCCCGTTGACCGTGCTCCCGAAGAAACTCGCCGTCGACGTGCTGCCCGCGCTCCGGGCCACCAACGGTTGGACCCAGGAGAAGCTGGAGGGTCTGACCGTGTCCGGCAACGGCGAGGTGTACGCGATCACCGACAACGACGGGGTCAAGGACGCCACCGGCGAGACGGTGCTCCTGCGCCTCGGCGCGAGCCGGAAGGTCTTCGGCCAAAAGTGACCGCCGACCGCCCGGCGCCCCTCGATCAGGCGGGCGCCGGGCGGCGCGGTGTTGTCACGAGCACGCGGCGAACGGCCGGTCGAAGCCCTCGTTATCGTTGACCACATCCCGACGGCCCTGTTCATCCGCACTCTCTTCGGGATGGGCCCGTGGCAGAAGCGAGATGCTCCATGATCCGTCCCGACGTGTCGAAACTCCGCGCAGATGCGCGGCGGCGAGCCGCAAACCGTCCCCCAGGTCCCGCGTTGACCAAGGTCGAAGATCTCCGTGGACCGAACGGGATCGTTCTGCGCCACTACCGGCCCTCCGAGCGGGCGCGGCCGCTGGTTGTCTTTGCCCACGGTGGCGCCTTCGTCCTGGGTGACCTGGACACCCATGACCGAACCTGTCGCCGCATCGCGGACGCGTGCGACGTCGAGGTGTTGGCCGTCGACTACCGGCGTGCGCCGGAGCATCCCTACCCTGCGGCCATCGAGGACGTGGTGTCGGTGCTCCGTTGGGCGCGCCCGGCAGCGGTTGCCGGGGACAGTGCCGGCGGCTACCTGGCGACCATGGCCTGCCTGCGGCTGCGCGACGCGGGCGATCCCCTGCCCGCCCTTCAGGTCCTGATCTGCCCGAACACCGACCTGACGCTTTCACAGGCCAGCATCGTGGAAATGGGCGACGGTCACGCGCTTGATGCCGACTTCCTCGCCTGGGCCATTACGCAGTGGACGCCCGACCCTGTGGATCGCGCGCCCGCCAGCCCCTTGCTGGCAGCAGACCTGCACGGCATGCCCGATGCGCTCATCGTGACCGCCGAGCACGACGCGCTGCGAGATGAAGGCGATGCCTACGCCCACCGGTTGGCGCAGGCCGGGGCACGGGTGGTGCACTGGCAGGAGGCCGGCCTGGAGCACGGCTTCATCCAGAACACGGACCCGGCATCGGCAGAGGCGGCCGCCCAGGGCCGGTTGTTCGACGAACTCGCCGCGCTGATCCGCGGACAGCCCGACCCGCCGCACGGGAACTGAACTGCCGATGTTGACCTGCCACGAGCGGACGTCCTGAAGGCCTGGTCTCAGTCGGGCAGTTCCGGGCCGCCGTGGAGCAGCGCGGCCAGCAGGTCGCCGTACTCCTCGACCCGGTCCAGGACCTCGGCGGCGGTGAACTGGCGGACGGCCGGTTTCCGGCCGCGCCCGCCGGCCTCGACCTCGTCCCAGGTCAGCGGCGTCGATACCGACGGCACCGACTGCGCCCGCAGGGAGTACGGCGCGACGGTGGTCTTCGCCGCGTTGTTCTGGCTCCAGTCGATGAAGACCTTGCCCGGACGAAGGTTCTTCGCCATCTTCGACACGATCAGCTTCGGGTGCGCCTTCTCCAACTCCTGCGCGATCCGACGCGCGTAGGCGGAGACGTCGTCGGCCGACTGGGTGCCGGCGATCGGGCAGCAGAGCTGCATGCCCTTCTTGCCGGACGTCTTCGGGTACGAGTCGATGCCGTCGTCGGCGAGCCGGTCGCGCATCAGCACCGCCACCGGGCAGCACTCGGCGAGGCCGGCCGGCGGTCCCGGGTCCAGGTCGACCACCATCATGTCCGGGTGCTCGTCGACCTTCCACTGCGGCGTGTGCAGTTCCAGCGCGGCGAGGTTGGCCAGCCAGACCAGGGTGGGCAGGTCGTCGGCGACGACGTAGTCGATGGTCTCCCGGCCCTTCGTCGACCCGGGCGCGGGCAGCGTCTCGACGCGTACCCAGTCGGGGGTCGCGGCCGGCTTGTTCTTCTCGAAGAAGGACTTGTCGTCCACCCCGTTCGGAAAGCGGATGCGGGTGACCGGCCGGTCGGCCAGGTGCGGCAGCAGCACCGGCGAGATCCGGGTGTAGTAGTCGATCACCTCGCCCTTGGTGAAGCCGACCGCCGGATAGAGGACCTTGTCCAGGTTGGACAGCTCCAACGCGCGGCCCTCGACGTCCACCCGCAGCTTCTCAGCCGGCATCGTCGACCTCCTCCGGCGGCTTGTCCGGGCGCAACCGCAGCACCCGGGGGAAGCGCAGCCGGCCGTCGGGGGTGCGCTGGCCGTACTTCACCTCCACCACCACCCGGGGTGCTACCCAGATGGCCCCGCGGGCATCCTCGCGCGGCACGCCCGCCGCGAACGGTGACGCGCCGGTACGCAGCGGCTCCAGCTCGGCGAGGAGCTGCCGTTCGATCGCCGCGCCGATCCCGCCACCGACCCGACCACGGTAGGTCAGCCGTCCGTCCGGGCCGGGCACCCCGACCAGCAGCCCGCCGATGCGCCGCGCGCCCGGCCGCCAGCCCCCGACGACGAAGTCGCCGGTCACCTCCAGTTTGACCTTCACCCAGTCCGGCGAGCGAACCCCGGGGCGGTAGACGGCGCCGACCCGCTTGGCCATCACGCCCTCCAGACCGTGCTCCCCGGCGGCCTCGTAGGTGGCCGGGCCGTCGGCGAACACCGGCGGCACCGCCCACCGCGCGCCGCCGAGCGCGAGCGCGTCCAGGGCCTCCCGACGGCGCTCGTACGACCAGCCGGTCAGATCGTCGCCGTTCAGGCGCAACAGGTCGAAGATCATGTACGTCACCGGCATCACCGCCGCCAGCCGGGCGGCCTTGGCGTGGTCCCGGACGTGCATCCGCTCGGCCAACGCGGTGAACGACGGCTGCCCACCCTCGCCCAGCAGCACCACCTCGCCGTCGAGCAGCGCGTCGTCGACCTGCGAGGACAGGGTGGCCAGTTCGGGGTACGCGGCGGTGATCTCCACGCCGGAGCGGGCATACAGGTGTTGGGCACCGCCGGAGATGTTGGCGAGCGCCCGGACCCCGTCCCACTTGAACTCGTACGCCCAGCCGTCACCCGCCGGGAGCGGCCCGGTCATCGCGAGCATCGGCTTGAGCGGCGCGCCGGGCACGACCCGACTGTAGTAGCAGGCCGAACACCTCGCGTGGAGTTCCTGCGGATGCGAGCATGGTCGATATCGGGGAAGGGAGCGCAGGATGCGTGCCATCTGGAAGGGAGCCGTGTCGTTCGGGCTCGTCTCGATCGGGGTGAAGCTCTACTCGGCGACCGAGGAGAAGGACATTCGGTTCCACCAGGTGCACCGCGAGGACGGCGGTCGCATCCGCTACAAGCGCACCTGCTCGGTCTGCGGCGAGGAGGTCACCTACGACGACATCGCCAAGGGCTACGACATCGGCGGCGGCGAGATGGTGATCCTCACCGACGAGGACTTCGCCGACCTGCCGCTGACCAGCTCCCGGGCGATCGACGTGCTGGAGTTCGTCCCCGCCGAGCAGGTCGACCCGATCCTCTACAACAAGGCCTACTACCTGGAGCCGGAGGGCACGGCCACCAAGCCGTACGTGCTGCTGCGGGACGCGCTTCTCGACTCGGAGCGGGTGGCCATCGTCAAGGTCGCGCTGCGCCAGCGGGAGCAGTTGGCGACCCTGCGGGTCCGCGAAGGTGTGCTGCTGCTCAACACGATGCTCTGGCCGGACGAGATCCGTACCCCCGAGTTCGGATTCCTCGACGAGGACCTCAAGGTGCGTCCGCCGGAGCTGGCGATGGCCAGCTCCCTGATCGACTCGATGACCGGGGAGTTCGAGCCGGACGTCTTCACCGACGACTACCGGGCCGCGTTGCAGGAGGTCATCGACGCCAAGGTGGAGGGTCGGGAGGTCGTCCAGCCGGAGGAGGTCGAGGAGGCGCCGGCCGCGGCGGTGGACCTGATGGCCGCGCTGAAGGCCTCGGTGGACCGGGCCCGGGCGGCGCGCGGCGAGCAGCCCGCGCGGGGTGGCGGCGGCGAGCCGACGCCCATCTCGTCGGCCCGGTCGGCGCAGAAGGCGGCCGAGAAGAAGGCCGCCAAGGCGCCCGCGAAGAAGACCGCGACGAAGAAGACCGCCGAGAAGAAGGCGGCCGAGCCGGCGAAGAAGACCGCCGCCAAGAAGACCGCAGCGAAGAAGGCCGAGCCCGCGAAGAAGACCGCCGCGCGCAAGACCGCACCCCGCAAGAGCGCCTGAGGTACGCGGCACCGACGGTGTCCGCCGGACCGGGTACGCTCCGCCGGCCGTCGGCCACCGGAGGAGCCCCCATGCCGCACACCCCTGACCTGGACCGGTTGTTGACGCCCGGGGCGCGTTTCACCGACGAACACGGCGCGTACCTCGTCGAGGCCCATCCGCTGGGCGACGTCGTACTGCCGACCGGTCGGGTCGTCGGGTGCGATCCGCTGGTCGTACCGGAGGCCGAGCCGTACACGGTGGCCGTCGCGCCGGGGCGGTACCCCGCCCGCGCCTGGGTGGCCGTGGTTTTGCGGGAGGACGCCGAGGTGGACCGGCGGGTGGCCGCGCTGGAACTGGTGATCCGCGCCGAGCCGACGACCCGCTGGGAGCAGGCCGTGGTGGGCGACCAGGACGTCGCCGCGCTCGGCGCCGACGACTACTTCGGGTACGGCGTGGACGCCGGTGCCGGCACGCTCGCCGACCCGACCGCGCTCGCCGCCCTGGAGAGCTGGGACGAGGAGCGGATCGAGGACGTCTTCATCCCCGCCGGGCTGCCCTCGTCGCCGGTTCCAGGGCTGATCACGGCCGTGCTGGACGAGGCCACCGGCGCGAACATCGTCACGGTCGCCACGGGCTGGGGCGACGGCTGCTACGGCACCTGGATCGGGCGGACCGCCGACGGGAGGGTCACCTCGTTCGTGACCGACTTCATGGTGGTCCCGGAGTAACGTCCCGCAGACGGCGTTTCTGGGCAATCCGAGTCGTCCGGGGCGGGCACAGCGGGCCGCCGGGCGGGTACCGTGTGCGTCGGCTTTCCCCCCGGCACCGGGTGCCGGCCACACCTTCGCAGCAGGGAGTCGACGACGTGAGCGAGCGCACGCAGGAGAACCGGTCGGAGGGCCAGAGCCCGGCGACGAAGGCGGGGCGGCGGCTGGCCGCCCAGTTGGCGGCGCAGAAGGCGGCCGAGGCGAAGCGCCGCCGCCAGGCCTGGGCCGGCGGGATCGTCGGTGTCGCCGTGATGGCGCTGCTCATCGGCGGTTTCGTCTGGATCGACAAGAACCGGGACGACAAGCCCAGCAACGCCTCCGGCGCCAACCCGTCCGCCTCCGCCGCGGCGCCGGACGCCCCCACCGCGCCGCCCGCGCCGCCCGCGCCGCAGCTTCCCGAGGGCGCGGACCCGGCGTTGGGCAGCAAGCCGACGGTGAAGGCGGGCACGGGCGAGCTGAAGAAGCTCACGGTCACCCCGATGATCAAGGGCACCGGCCCGGCGGTCAAGAAGGGGCAGAACATCACCACCAACTACGTGGGCGTCTTCTACAAGGACGGCAAGGAGTTCGACTCGTCCTGGAACGCCGGCCAGCCGGCCACCTTCCCGATCGGCGTGGGCCAGGTCATCCCCGGCTGGGACCAGGGTCTGGTGGGTGTGACCGTGGGCAGCCGGGTGCAGCTCGACATCCCGGGCGAGCTGGCGTACGGCAACGACGAGGCCAAAGCAGGCGGTCGGCCGACCGGTCCGCTGCGCTTCGTGGTGGACGTGCTCGCCGCCCAGTGACCCGTCCGGATCGCCCCGGTTGTCACCCCGGCGCGATGGCTTTGTTCACATGGGGCTTCCTGCCCGTCACCCTCCGGCAGTAGGTTCGGCGTCACCCCGGGCGGCCGCAGTCCGGGGTGACGACGCGGACGCGGGACGGTGGAGGTACCTGTGACGGCGCTGGAGGATCTCGGGCGTACCACCCGGGTGATGTGGACGTACTTCGAGCCGGTGCATGCGGTCACCTACTTCCACCCTCGGGCCCGCGCCGCGTACGAGGCGGTCGGGCTGCGCGGCTACTGGCGGGGCTACTTCGCCGGCCGGGCCGCGCCGCTGGGCGCCGCCGAGGCCCCTCCGGTCGTCGCCGCCTTCTTCAGCTTCGCACCGCCGATGGTGAGCCGGGCCCTGCCCGCGGTGTGGCGGCTGGCCACCCCGCCGGAGGCGCTGCGCGCCCGGCTGACCGGCGCGGTGCAGGCCCTCGCGGAGCTGACCTACGAGCTGCCCGAGGGGCACCTGGCCGAGGCCGCCGACCTGCTGGAGCGGGCCGCCTCGGCGGCGCAGACCGCCGGTCGGGTGCTCGGGGCGGCCAACGCGGCGCTGCCGGTCGGGGAGTACCCCCTCGCCCGGCTCTGGCAGGCCGCCACCACGCTGCGGGAGCTGCGCGGCGACGGACACATCGCCGCCCTGGTGGCTGCCGGCCTGGACCCGGTGGAGGTACTGGCCTGGCGCGTCGCGGTGGACATGTCGGCCCAGAGCCTGCTCGGCCGGGGCTGGTCCGAGGAGCAGTGGCGGGCCGCCCGCGAGCGGCTGACGCGGCGCGGCTGGCTGGCCGGGGACGGCACCCCCACCGAAGCCGGCCATGCCGAATTCCAGGCGATCGAGGACGCCACCGACCGGTCCGCCGGGCATCCGTGGCAGACGCTCGGCCCAGGCGACACCGACCGCCTTCGGGAGCTGCTGGAACCCTTGGCCCGGTCCTGCCACACGGTGATCCCGCCCGACAGCCCGATCGGGCTGCCCGCGCTGGCCGGCTGACCGTGGGTCCCGCCGTCGGGCAGGATGGGTCCGTGGTGGATGCGGTGGTCTTCGACCTGGACGGCGTGATCGTGGATTCCGAACCGGTGTGGGAGGAGGTCCGGCGGGCGTACGTGGCGGCACACGGTGGCGCCTGGCAGCCCGACACCCAGCGCCGGCTGATGGGCATGAGCACCGGCGAATGGGCCCACTACCTGAGCGGTGAGCTGGGGGTGCGGCGCACCGCCGCGCAGGTGGCCGACGAGGTGGTGCGGGAGATGGCGCAGCGCTACCGGGAGCACGTGCCGTTGATCGACGGCGCGGTCGACGTGGTACGCCGGTTGGCCGCGCGGTGGCCGCTCGGGTTGGCCAGCTCGTCGCCGACCCGGCTGATCGCCGCGGCACTGGAGGCCACCGGCCTGACCGACGCGTTCGGCGCGACCCTGTCCACCGAGGAGACCGAGCGGGGCAAACCGGCGCCGGACGTGTACCTGAGCGTCGCGCAGCGCCTGGGCGTCGACCCGGCCCGCTGCGCGGCCGTGGAGGACTCGTCCAACGGCGTACGGTCGGCCGCGGCGGCGGGGATGCGGGTGGTGGCGGTGCCCCACGCGTCGTACCCCCTCGATCCGGACGCCGCCGCGCTCGCGGCCGTGACGCTCGGGTCGGTCGGTGAGTTGACCCCGCAGCTGATCGACGGTTTGGCATGACGGGGTCGGTGCGGGGTACCGCAGCAGACGGCACGCCGGCGGCGTGCCACGCCGGCCAGCGAGGGGATCACTGATGAAGGCCATCGTTTACGAGCGCACCGGCGACCCGTCGGTGCTGGAACTGGTGGACCGGCCGGTGCCCGAGCCGGGGCCGGGCGAGGTGCTGGTCCGGATGGCGGTCTCGGGGGTGAACCCGACGGACTGGAAGTCGCGCCGGGCGTTCGCGCCGGACGGGTGGCAGATTCCGGGGCAGGACGGCGCGGGTGTCGTCGAGGCGGTCGGCGAAGGAGTCGGCGGCGAGCTGATCGGCGAGCGGGTCTGGATCTGGGAGGCGGCCTGGCAGCGGCCGTGGGGCACCAGCGCGGAGTACACGCTGGTGCCGGTGCGGCAGGCGGTGCCGCTGGGCGACGCCTCGTTCGAGCTGGGGGCGAGCCTGGGCATTCCGTTCCTCACCGCGCACCGCTGTCTGACGGCCGGCGAGTTCATGCCGGACGCGCTGCGCGCCGGCGCGCTGGCCGACCACATCGTGCTGGTGCAGGGCGGGGCGGGCGCGGTGGGCAACGCGGCGATCCAGCTCGCGCGCTGGGCCGACGCCACGGTGATCGCCACGGTGAGCAGTGCCGAGAAGGCGCAGCTCGCGGCGTCGGCCGGCGCGTCGTACGTGATCAACTATCGCGAGCAGGACGTGGTCGAGGAGGTCGGCAAGATCGCCCCCGACGGGGTCCACACGATCGTGGAGGTCGCGCCCGCCCAGAACGCGGCGATGGACGCGCAACTGATCCGCAACGGCGGGGCGGTCTGCGTGTACGCCGACAACGGCGGCACCGAGATGACGCTCCCGATCCGCCCGCTGTACGTGGTGAACGCCCGGTGGCAGTTCGTGCTGGTCTACACGGAGCCGAAGGCGGCCAAGGCGCAGGGTGTCGTCGACGTGGCGGCGGCCGCCAACCAGGGCGGCATCCGGGTGGGCGCGGACGCCGGTCTGCCGCTGCACCGCTATCCGCTCGCCGACACGGCCGCGGCACACCAGGCGGTCGAGGACTCGGCGGTCGGCAAGGTGCTGATCACCACCAGCGACGCCTGAACGGGTCGTCGGGGACCGGATTTCCCCGTCATCGGGACAGAGGCGAACAATTTTCGCAACAATGACGGTGCGGGGTCACCCGCGTGGAGCGGGCGGCCCCGGCGCGGTGCGAACGCCGGGGCCGCCCTCTGGGGAGGAATGTCAGGAGTACTCCTCTGCCCATAGGCGACGGTGCCCGGTCAAACGTTACGGTGCTGTCAGCTCCCGGACAGTCAGGTCACCTTCGGCGTACCGCGAACGGACGACTTTCTTGTCGAACTTGCCCACGCTGGTCTTCGGCACCGTGTCGATGAACGCCCACCGCTCGGGCAGCTGCCAGCGGGCCACCGAGCCGGCCAGGAAGTCCCGCAGCTCCTCGGCGGTCACCGAGGCGCCCGCACGGACCACCACGGTCGCCAGCGGCCGCTCGTCCCACCGCTCGTCCGGGACACCCACCACGCACGCCTCCAGCACGGCAGGATGGGCCATCAGCGCGTTCTCCAGCTCGACCGACGAAATCCACTCGCCGCCGGACTTGATCACGTCCTTCGCGCGGTCGGTCAGCGTGATGTACCCGTCCGGGGAGAGCGTGCCGACGTCGCCGGTCCGTAGCCAACCGTCGCGGAACTTCTCCGGATCAGGGGCGTCGTCACCGACGTACCGTGCGGTCACCCACGGCCCACGGACCTCCAGCTCGCCCACGGCCGTGCCGTCGGCGGGCAGCGGCTCGCCCGACGGGCCGACGATCCGCGCCTGCACGCCCGCGGGCACGCGACCCTGCGTGTAGCGGTAGCGCCACGCCTCGTCCCCGGCCACCCCGGCGGGCGGACGCGAGACCGACCCCAGCGGCGACATCTCGGTCATCCCCCAGGCGTGGATGACGTCGATCCCGTGCCGCTCGTCGAACGCGTGCATCAGCGCCGGTGGGCAGGCCGAACCGCCGACGATCACCTCGGTGAGCGACGAGCTGTCCACGTCGTGGTCGTCCAGGTAGGCCAGCAGGTCGGTCCAGATGGTCGGCACCGCGCCGGCCAGGGTGGGCCGTTCAGCGGCGATCATCTCGGCGATCGGCGCGGCCTGGAGGAACCGGTCCGGCATGATCAGTGACGCGCCGGAGAGGAACGCCGCGTACGGCAGACCCCACGACATGGCGTGGAACATCGGGACGATGGCCAGCTCCCGGTCGGTCGGTCCGAGACCGAAGCCCTCCGGCATGCAGACCTGCAACGAGTGCAGGTAGATGGACCGGTGCGAGTAGGCGACGCCCTTCGGGTTGCCGGTGGTGCCGGACGTGTAGCAGAGCGCCGCGGCGTCGCGTTCGTCCACCTCCGGCCAGTCGTACACGTCGGGACGGTCGGCGAGCAGCGCGTCCCAGTGGTGCACGGTGATCCGGTTGCCGGCCGCCGCCACCAGCGGGGCCGGGTCGCCGCCGCCGACCACCACGACGTGCCGCACCGTGGTCAGCTCGCCGATCACCCGGGCGAGCAGCGGAATGAGCGTGCTGTCGACCAGCACCACCCGGTCCTGCGCGTGGTTGGCGATGTAGACGACCTGGTCGGGAAAGAGCCGGATGTTGAGCGTGTGCAGCACCGCGCCCATGCTGGGCACCGCGAAGTAGGCCACCAGGTGCTCGTTGTTGTTCCACATGAAGGTGGCGACCCGCTCGTCGCCGGTCACCCCGCACTCGTCGCGCAACGCGTGGGCCAGGCGGGCCGCCGTGCGGCCCACCTCGGCGTACGTCATCCGACGGGGTTCGGCGCCCGTCCAGGTGACCACCTCGGCCGTGCCGTGCACCCCCGCGCCGTGGTCGAGGATGCGGGAGACCTGCAGGGGAGCGTCCATCATCGTGCTACGCATGGGTAACAAGCTAGTGTCGGCGGTCACACGTTGGGAACCCCCGTAAATTGTCGCGGGTGAGCATCTCTTGGGCCGACTCGTACGTGGGGCAGTTACGCGCGCTCGCCGGGGACCGGACGCTGATGTTCGTCGGCGCCCGCGCCGTCGTCAGCGACAACGCGGGCCGCATCCTGCTGATCCAACGCTCCGACAACGGCCAGTGGGCCATGCCCGCCGGGGCCATGGAGCTGGGCGAATCCATCGCCGACTGCGCGGTACGCGAGGTCCGCGAGGAGACCGGCCTGCGGGCGCTACGGGTCTGCGCGTTCGCGCTCTACACCGGCCCGGACCGGACCAGCACCAACATGTACGGGCACACCTACCAGGTCTTCACCACGGCGTTCAAGGTGGAGGAGTGGGACGGGCAACTGACCCGGGTCACCGACGAGACCACCGACGCGGGCTTCTTCGCCCGTGACCGCTTCCCGTCCCCACTCTCCGCGTCGGTCCTGGAGACCCTGGCCGACCTGGACGTCTTCGAGCAGACGAACCGACTGATCCTCAAGTAGGTCCTACTGCGGGTGGCGCATCCCGGCGAAGAACCCCTCCTGGATCCAGTTCGGGTACGAGACCGGCAGCTTGGTGGCCTCGTCCAGCTCGGCGAGATCCTGCTCGCTCAGCGTGAGGTCGGTGGCGGCGATGTTGTCCACCAACTGCTCGTGCTTGCGGGCACCGACGATCACGCTGGTGACCGCCGGCCGGGACAGCAGCCAGGCGATGGCCACCCGGGCCGGGCTGACGTCGTGCCGCTGGGCGACGGCCTTGAGCACGTCGACAACCGCGAAGCCGTGCTCGGAGTCGAACGGCGTGAAACTGGTGTAGCCGGGCTGGGCGCTGCGCGCGCCGCTGTCGGCGACGGCACCATCCCGGCCCACCTTGCCGGAGAGGAAACCACCGGCGAGCGGGCTCCACACGGTCAGCCCGACATTCGCGTCGAGCGCCATCGGCACCACGTCCCGCTCCACGTCCCGACCCAGCAGCGAGTAGTACTCCTGCACCGAGACGAAGCCGGCCAGCTTCTCCCGCGCGGAGATACCCAACGCCTTCGAGATCTGCCAGGCGGCGAAGTTGGCGCAGCCGATGTAGCGGACCTTGCCCTGCCGGACCGCGTCGTCGAGCGCGCGCAGCATCTCCTCCATTGGAGTGACCTGGTCGAAGTTGTGGATCTGGTACAGGTCGATGTGATCGGTGCCCAGCCGGCGCAGGCTGTCCTCCAGGTTCTGCATGATGTGCAGCCGGGAGGTGCCGACGTCGTTCGGACCGGGCCCGGTACGCGAGTGCACCTTGGTGGCCAGCACCACGTCCCGGCGCCGCTTGCCGAGCGCCTGGCCGAGCAGTTCCTCGCTCTCACCGTCGCTGTAGCCGTCGGCCGTGTCGACGAAGTTGACGCCCGCGTCCAGAGCCGTGTCGACCATTCGCTGCGCCTCGGGCAGCGCCAGCGCGCCGAGGGTTCCCCACAGCGGGTGCCCGCTTCCACCGAAGGTCATCGCGCCGAGCGAGATCTCCGAGACGTACACCCCGGTGGTGCCCAGCAGTCGGTACTTCACCTGTGTTGCTCCTCGTGGTGGGTGCGGAGGCCGAGGTCAGGCGCTCCGTGGTCACTATGTCGGACAGTGTGTCCGGCAGCGAGCGTACGTCGCCGGGCCGGCCCTCGGCCACCTAGGATTTCGGCATGCCGTCGATCACCCGCCGCCGCCCGCGCAACCCCGATGGGCGGGCCGCCGTCGAGGCGCGGGTGCTGGCAGCCACCGAGCGGCTCCTGAGGGAGGGGGTGCGCTTCACCGACCTCGGTGTGCAGCGGATCGCCGCCGAGGCGGGAGTGGCCCGGTCGACCTTCTACATCCACTTCCGCGACAAGACCGAGCTACTCATGCGCCTCGCCGGCACGATGCGGGACACTTCCTTCGACCGGACCGGCCAGTGGGACCCGGCCGGTAGCGATGATCCGTTGAAGAGCCTGACCGAGGTCTTCACCGACGTAATCCGAATCTACCGGACATATGCCCCGGTGCTAGCGGCGGTCAGCGAGGTGGCCGCCTACGACGAGGTGGTGCGGGAGTACTGGTCGGGCGGACTGGAGCAGTTCGTCGCGCGCACCGCGAACGCCCTGCGGGCCGAGCAGCAGGCCGGACGTACCCCCGCCGACCTGGACGTGTCCGCGGCCAGCCGGCTGATCGTGATCGGCGGCGACCGCTTCCTCGCCGACCACGTCAGCACGACCACCGCGGACCCCGAGACGGACGCGGCGGCCGCGCGGGAACTGGCGGCGACCTGGTGGTACGGCGCCTACCGCCGCCCCGCCTGACCCTTCGGTGATGTTCCAGAAGTAGCTCTGACCCGAATGCGTCGGGGCGCGGACCTGCCAATGAGCGTGATGCCTGTGAGTCATCTTGATGACTCACAGGCATCACGCTCATTGGCAATTGCCGGCCGCCGCGGAGAGCTCCGGACCTCTCCGCCCCGAACCACCCGGCCGGCCGCCGGGGAGCGGTCCGGGCGACCGCGCGGTCAGATCATCGTCTGGGACTTGGCCTCCATGTCGGCGGCGGCCTCTTCCTTGGACTCGCGGGTCAGCGGCTTACCGCCCGGTGCCGGCGCCTCGCCGCCGAGCGGGTCGGCCCCGCCCTTGGCACCCTGCGGGCCGGCACCCCGCAACTCGCTGTTGGGCATCGCCAGGGTCACCAGCACCGCCACGATGGCGACGAGTCCGGCGGTCAGGAAGACCAGGTGCAGCGACTCCACGAACGACGCCTGGATAGCGGCCCGCACGGCACCGGGCAGCGCCATGATCGTCGCGGGGTCGTTGATCGAGATGTTCGTGCCGCCGCTCGCCGCCACCGCGGCCCGCTGTTCCGGTGGGAGCTGGGCGATCGCAGCGGGCAGCCGGTCGGCAAGCTGCGAGTTGAGCCGCGACGAGAGCACCGTGCCGAGGATCGCCACCCCGAACGAACCACCCAGCGACCGGAAGAACGTCGCCGACGAGGTACCGGCGCCCAGGTCGCGGACGGAGACCGCGTTCTGCACCGCGAGGACGAGCGACTGCATGCACAGACCGAGGCCGACGCCGATCACCACCATGAAACCGAACGCCACCCAGAGCGACGTACCCACCTGCAACCGGGTGAACAGCAGCATGCCGACCAGCAGGGTCGCCGCCCCGGCCACCGGGAACCACTTGTAGCGGCCGATCCGGCTCATCGCCCGACCGGTGACGATCGAGGTGACGATGATGCCCGCCATCATCGGCAGCATCAGCAGACCGCTGCGGGTCGGCGAGGCGCCCTTGACGATCTGGAGGTACAGCGGGATGAAGATGATCGACCCGAACATCACCAGACCGAGCACGAAGCCGGCCGAGTTGGCCAGCGCGAACGTGGCGCTGCGGAACAGCCGCAGCGGCAGGATCGGCTCGGCGACCCGCGCCTCCTGAAGCACGAAGAGCGCGGCCAGCACCGCACCGGCGACGAAGAGACCGATGATCAGCCCGGAACCCCAGGGGTACTCGTTGCCGCCCCAACTCAGCGCGAGCAGGAGGCTGCTCACCCCGGCCACCAGCAGGCCGGCACCGAGCCAGTCGATCGCGTGGTCCCGCCGCTCGAACGGGATCAGCCGCATCACGTGGTAGCAGACCACGATGGCCAGGATCGCGAGCGGCACGTTGATGTAGAAGATCCACCGCCAGTCGGTCTCGGCGAAATACCCACCGACCAACGGTCCCGCCACCGACGCGATGCCGAACACAGCGCCGAAGAGCCCCTGGTAACGGCCCCTCTCCCGAGGTGAGACCACGTCCGAGATGATCGTGAACGCCAGCGTCAGCAGACCACCGGCACCGAGCCCCTGGATGCCGCGCGTGATGATCAGCTGGGTCATGTTCTGCGACAGCCCGGCCAGCAGCGACCCGAGCAGGAATGTGCCGATCGAGAAGAGGAAGACCGGGCGACGCCCGTACAGGTCGGCCATCTTGCCGTACAGGGGCGTCGACGCGGTCGAGGCGAGCAGGTACGCCGTGACCACCCACGAGTAGTGGTTGATCCCGCCCAGCTCACCGACGATCGTCGGCAGGGCCGTACCGACAATCGTCTGGTCGAGGGCGGCCAGCAACATGCCGGTCATCAGACCCAGCATGAGCAGCCGGATCTGCTGGCGATTCAGCACCGGGGCAGCGGAGGCGTCGGCAGTCATACGCCCCTCTTTCCCGCACACCCCAGAACATGCGCGCAACCGCCGACCTATGCCGCGGTGATCAAGAGGTTTGCGTCACGACACGCCGGTCGGGATGACGCAAACCTCTTGATCACCGGGGAAATGGGGGGTTAGGAGGCGGCGAAGGATTTGGTGATTTGGGTGCAGAAGGCGGGGAGGTCGTCGGGGTTTCTGCTGCTCACCAGGTTGCCGTCTGCTACGCACTCCTCGTCCACCCAGGTTGCGCCGGCGTTGGTCAGGTCGGTGCGCAGGCTGGGCCACGAGGTGATCTTCCGGCCGCGCACCACGTCCGCCTCGATCAGCGTCCACGGGCCGTGGCAGATCACCCCGACCGGCTTGCCGGCCTCGAAGAACGCCTTCACGAACCGCACCGCGTCCGGATCCGACCGCAGGAAGTCCGGGTTCGCCACCCCTCCGGGCAGCACGAGCGCGTCGTACCCGGCGGCGTCCGCCTGGTCCGCGGTGACGTCGACGTCGTACGTCTTGGACTGGTCGAGGTGGTTGAAGGACTGGATGGAACCGGGCTTGAGCGAGACCAGCTCCACGGTCGCGCCGGCGTTCTCGACCGCCTCGCGCGGCTGGACGTACTCGACCTCCTCGACACCGTCGGCGGCCAGGAAGGCGATCCTCTTACCCTGCAATGTCGCTGCCATCTCGGTACATCTCCTCTCCGGGGTTCCTCAGTTCCCTTCCCGCGCCCTACCGCCCGAAACACCCCACGAGGGGCGTCACATCGGCCCAGGTTTGGCCCGGGGGCCGCTGGGGACCCGGGGAGGCATGGCAGGAGCAGCAGCGGAACAGCGCAGGCTCGCCACCGTCGTGGAGAGCTGGCTCGGGCGTCCGGTCCTGATCGTCGGTGACGCCATGCTGGACGAGTGGCGGTTCGCCGAGTCCGACCGGCTCTGCCGGGAGGCGCCCGCCCCGGTCCTGACCCTGCGTCGACGGATCTCCGCTGCCGGTGGGGCGGCGAACACCGCCGTCAACGTCGCCACCCTCGGCGGTCGGGCCGTGCTGGTGGCACCGGTCGGCGCGGACGTCGCCGGGGACGAACTGCACGACTGTCTGGACCGGGCCGGCGTCTGGGACCGTACCGTCAACCAACCTGGCCGACCCACCCCCGTGAAGCGGCGGATGCTGGCCGGCAACCAGATCCTGCTCCGGGAGGATTCGGGTGACCCCGACGACGCGCTCGACCCGGACGGCGTGACCCGGCTGCTCACGGCGCTGGACTGCGCCACCGAGGAACTGCGCGCCGCCGCCGACGGCGAGGCGCCGACCCTGGTGGTCTGCGACTACGGCCTGGGGGCGCTGCCCGCGCCGGTCCGCGCGTGGCTGGTCGAGAACCGCGAGCGGTACGCCACGGTCGCGCTGGACGCCCACGACCTCGCCGACTGGCGGGGGCTCGCGCCGACCGTGGTCACCCCGAGCTTCGCCGAGGCGACCCGGTTGCTGGCCCGCGCCGGTGGCGCGACCCGTACGACGGCCGGCACCGACCTGCACCTGGAGCACCCCGACATCGATCCGGCCGACGGGCCGTCCGAGTTGAGCGTGGGGGCCGCCCCGGGCGGGGCCCGCGCCGACGACCGTCCCGGCCCGGTCGGCGAACCCACGCCGGGCGAGAGTCGGGTGGCCCTCACCGGCGACGGTCTGAGCGTCACCGGGACGGGCGTCACCGTGAACACCGAGGCCGGAGCGGGTGTGGACCGGGCCGTGCTGGCCGAGTCGCGCCTGGCGGAGTTGCACGCCCACACGGGGGCGGACGTGGTCGCGGTGACCCTGGACACCGACGGCGCGGTGGTCGGCGGCGCGGACGGCGAGCGGCGGCGCAGCCACAGCACCCCGGTCCCGGCGAGCCACGCCGTGGGAGCGGGAGACGCCTACCTGGCGGCGATGACCCTGGCCCTGGCCGCCGCCGCGCCGCTGCCCACCGCCGCGCAACTCGCCCAGCTCGCGGCCACGATCACGGTCTCCGACACCGGCACCTGTGTGTGCCTGCGCGACGACCTGCTCGCCGCGCTCGACATGCCGCCGGAGGCCAGCGGGCACCCGGCGGTGGTCGGCACCGACGAGTTGGACGCGATCGTCGCCGAACACCGCGAGGCGGGACGGTCGGTGGTGTTCACCAACGGCTGCTTCGACGTGCTGCACCCCGGGCACGTGCGCTACCTGGAGCAGGCCCGCGCCCTGGGCGACCTGCTCATCGTGGCGGTCAACTCGGACGGCAGCGTACGCCGGCTCAAGGGTCCGGACCGGCCGGTCAACCCGGTCGAGGACCGTGGCGCCCTGCTGGCCGCGCTGTCCTGCGTGGACCACGTGGTGGTCTTCGAGGAGGACTCGCCCGCCGCGCTGATCGAGGCGGTCCGGCCGGACGTCTACGTCAAGGGCGGGGACTACCCGCCCGAGCTGGTGCCGGAAGCGCCGCTGGTACGGCGGCTCGGCGGTCAGGTGCGGACCCTCGGATACGTGGCGGACCGGTCCACCTCGGCGATCATCGAACGGATCCGGTCCCACGGTCAGGACCCGTCGTCGTACGCCTCCGATCCGTCGTTGAGCACCCGTACCCAGTCGTCGTGAACCGGCCCCTCGCCCTCGGCACGCCGGCGGAGTTCCGCGTCGACCGGCTCGTCGACGTGCTGATCCCGACCCGTAACCGGCCCACCGAGCTGGCCGTCACCCTGGCCGGGCTCGCCGCGCAGGAGGGGGTGCCCGGCTTCGGCGTGGTGGTCAGCGACCAGTCCGACGGCGACCCGGCGTACGCCCACCCGGCCGCGGCCACCATGGTCCGGGCGCTGCGGCACGCCGGCCACCCGGTGCTGCTGACCCGCCGGCTGCCGCGTCGGGGCTTGGCCGAGCACCGCGCGTACCTGCTCGACGCGTCGGCCGCCCGGTACGTGCTCAACCTCGACGACGACGTCTGGCTGGAGCCGGGGGCGCTGCGCCGGCTGGTCACCGCGATCGAGGAGCTGGGCTGCGGGTTCGTGGGCAACGGCGTGCACGGTCTGTCGTACGTCGACGACGTCCGTCCGGACACGCACGGGCACTACGAGGAGTGGGCCGGACCGCCCGCGCCGGAGCGGATCCGCCCGGGCACCGTCGAGTGGGAACGCGCCCGGATCCACTCGGCGGCCAATCTGCTGCACGTCACCGCCACGGTGGGGCTGCCGCCGGGCGCGTGGCGGGCGTACAAGGTGTCCTGGATCGGCGGCTGCGTGCTCTACGACCGGGCCAAGCTCCTCGACTCCGGCGGGTTCGACTTCTGGCGTCGGGTGCAGGAGCGGCACCAGGGTGAGGACGTGGCCGCCCAGCTCGCGGTGCTGACCCGGCACGGCGGGGCGGGCATCCTGCCCAGCGGCGCCTACCACCTGGAGACCCCCACCACGGTCACCGAGCGGGACGTGGAGGCGTGGGAGGTCGTCCTCGCCGACGAGGGCTTAACTATGGGTTGAGCAGTTCGCGGGCCGCCTCGCGCACTTCGGCCACGGGGACGTCGGTGACGAACGAGTCGCGGTGCGGGCACTCGCCGTCGCCCGGTCGGTGCGGATAGATGCCGGGCGTGCAGTCCACCCCGCAGACCGGGCAGTGCACCATCCACGAGGTGATCGGCCGGTGCCGGCCGCGCAGCGGCGTCGCCGTATTGATCAGGTTGCCGACCCAGAAGATGCCCACCGTGGGCGTACCCACCGCGCCGGCCAGGTGCAGCGGGCCGGTGTCGTTCGAGACGACCAGCGCGCAACCGGCGTAGCAGCCGGCCAGCCCGCCGAGGCTGAGCGTGCCCACCTGCGGCCGGACCGGCGCACCGGCCGCCGCGACCACCCGGTCCACGACGTCCCGCTCCGCCGGCGTACCGGTCACCAGCACCTCGTAGCCGTCGTCGTGCAGCGCGTCCGCCACCTCGGCGAACCGCTCGGCCGGCCAGCGCCGTCGCGTGTCGCTGGCACCGGGATGCAACGCCACCCGGGGTCGCTCCGGCGGGCCGAGCACCCGCTCCGCCTCCGCCCGGTCGGCGTCGGTGACCGCCAGCGTCGGCACGATCGTGGTGGCCGGAGCGCCCACCAGCGCCACCGTCTCCAGGTAGCGGATCACCTCGTGCTGGTAGTACACGTAGCGGAGCCACCGGTCCAGCGGGGGCGCGTCCTCGGCGCGCAGCCCGACGGTCACCCGGGCGCCGAGCCGACTGATCAACGGGTTGGAGTTCGCGCCGCCACCGTGGAGCTGCACCGCCAGGTCGAAGCTCTCGTCCCGGGCCGCCGCCACGAAGTCGTCCACCGTCGAGGTCGACTCGTCGGCCACCGGCTCGCGGATGCCCGGCCCCGGCGGCACCACCAGCACCCGGTCCACCGGGCCGGGCCGGTCGCGCCAGAGCTTCGCGTGCCACGGCGCTCCGAGCAACACGATCTCCGCCGAGGGGTACGCGGCACGCAGCGCCTCCAACGCCGGCAGGACGAAGATGAAGTCGCCGAGGGCGTTGGCGCGCAGCACCGCGATCCGCCGCACGTCGTCGACTCGCCCGGCCGTCGGGCCGAGCAGGGACGGGGTGACCACCTGGCCCGCTACGGCCGGTCGATCTCGCCGACCGCGTCCGGGTGGTGCAGCTCCCGGTCCGCGGCGGGGTCGGCCGGAACCGGCGTACCCCCGGACAGGCCGCCGGAGCGCGGCCCGGTGCGGCCGACGGTGATGGTGCGCGGCGCGGGCCGCGCCGCCCGGGGCAGGTGGACCCGCAGCAGCCCGTGGTCCATCACCGCGTCGATGCCCTCCGGGTCGACCCGCGACGGCAGGTCGACGCGGTACTCGAAGCCCCGGGTCTCGAAGCCACCGGGGATGCCCTGGTCGGCGTTGACCTCCGCCTCGGAGCGGCCCCGCACGCACAACTCGCGGTCGTCCAGCTCGACGGCGACCTCCTCCGGCGCGACGCCGGGCAACCGCACGACGACCTGCCAACCGTCCGCGGTCTCGGTCAGCTCGACGTCGGACGCCCCGGCCCGGCCGCCGACCAACCGGCTCAGCTCGGCGCGCAGCGACTGCAACTCGCCCATCGGGTCCCAGCCCTGCTGCCGGCTGCGCCACCCCCGACCGAAACCACCGGCCTGCTGCTCGGTCATCGCGCGTCTCCGATCCGCTGGGTGGTGGGTCGCAGTGAGCTGGGCGCGTTCAGATCGGCGTCGGGGTCGACGCCCACACCGAGCCGGTCGACAAGTTCGCCACCGAGCCAGGCGCTGATGCCGAGGATCGCCACCGCGACCACCTCGATGGCGATCAGCGCGCCGCCGGCGGCCCGCGAGTCCGCGTTGAGCCGGACCGCCCAGACGGCGGCGAAGAGCAGGATCACCGCGACGTTCGCGCCCGCATGCAGCAGACCGACCCGCTTCGCGCGGGTGCCCGTCGGGATCGCCAGCAGGTCGAACGAACCGGCCGCCGCGGCCAGCAGGCCGCCGATCAGACCGACGGTGATGTTCCAGTACGCGACCTCGCCGAGGAAATCGGGGCCGCCAACGGTGTCAATGATGTCGAAGAGCACCGCCGTGACCAGCAACGCGACCGGGAACATGACAAGCATTGGATGGACTGGGTGACCCAGCACCTTGAGTCGACTCTCCATGTCCCGGCCTCCACTGGTCGGCGCTCCTGCGGACGGTACGTGCGGCGGGCGTGTCGAGTGAGGCCGTACCCCCGGCTACCAGGGGCAAACCTCGATGGCCACGCGGGCCTAGGCTGGCGACGGTGGCGCGCCCGCCACCCTGGTCAACGGCTCAGGGAGGATCACGTGACGGTGGAGATCACCACGCACGAGGAACTACGCGAGCTGCTCGGGACGCCGCACCCCCGGGCCGCCAACAAGGACCGCCCCCGCCTGCACGAGCGCGACCGGCAGTGGCTCGCCGCCGCGCCGTTCTGCCTGGTGGCGACGGCCGGCGCGGACGGCACCTGTGACGTCTCCCCGAAGGGCGACCCGGCCGGGTTCGCGCTGGTGCTCGACGACACGACCATCGCGCTGCCGGAGCGGCCGGGCAACAAGCGGGCGGACGGCTACCGCAACATCCTGGACAACCCGCACGTCGGGCTGCTGTTCCTGATCCCGGGCCGCACCGACACGCTGCGCATCAACGGGCGGGCCCGCCTGGTGCGCGACGCTCCCTGGTTCGACGACATGGTCGTCAAGGGACACCGGCCGGTGCTCGCCGTGGTGGTGGAGATCGAGCAGATCTTCTACCACTGCGCGAAGGCGTTCCTGCGGTCCGCGCTGTGGCAGCCGGAGACCTGGCAGCCCGACGTGCTGCCGTCCCGCGCCCGCCTGATCAAGGAGGTCGAGGCGCCCGTCGAGAGCCTGGAGGAGTTGGAGAGGCACTACGGCCCGGAGTACGCCAAGAAGATCTACGTCTGAATCGGCGGCGACGAGCGGACACGCGTCACGAGTTGAGGTTCATCGTCCTGCAGGGGGTCCAGTCACCGACCGGATGGTCCGGCCGACGGCCGACCAGCCCACACGGCAGTGGCGCGAGCGGTACACCCAGCCGTGGGGCGATGGTGTTGTAAGCCAGCCTGCCCATCACGTCGTAGCCACCCGGTGTGGGGTGCACCCCACACTCGTCCAGATAGCCTTCGGGGATGGGCTGGTAGTCGATCCACGTCGGTACGCGGTCGCCGAACTCGTCGATGACCTTGATGCTGCGGTAGATCGCGTCGTTGACGACGGCCTCGCTCGCGGGGAGCCAGGCCGGGCTCGGGCCCGGTGGGGTCGTGCAGCCGGTCGTGCCATGGCCGGCGCTGTACTGCACCCACGCCGGGTACATGACGACGTCCGGGTCCATGTCCAGTGCGATGTCGAAGAGTGTCCGGTAGGTGCGCTCGAAAGCGGTGATCTGTGTCGCCGTGGCGGTCGACAGATTGTTGTTGGTCCCGCAGTTCAGCAGGATCAGGTCGGGCTGGTGCGTGCTGACGAGGTCCGCCATCCGTGTCGTCCAGTAGCCGCAGGTCGTACCCCCCACCGCCGCGACGGCGAAGGTGTGCGGGACGCAGTTCTCGGTGAGCAGTCGCCCCAACTCCGCACGGTAGGCAGGGCTCACCGAGCCGGCCATCGTCGCGCCCTCGGTGATCGAGTCGCCAACGGTCAGGATCTTCATCGTCGGCCGCGCTGGCGTGGGACAGGCGACCGCTGCGGCGTGAGCGGTCACGGGTGCTCCCCCGGGCGCGGACAGAAGGGCCGCCACGAGGGCGAGTGCGATGACGCCCAACAGCACCGGGCGGCGGTTCATCGACGCTCACCCGACGCCGAACCCACCGCGCGTTGCTCCCCGTTCGCCGGGCAGGCGGGCAGGTCCGAGGTTCGGCGAAGAAGAGGTCTGGCGGCGCGACTGTCGTTCATGGCGCTGACCGTACGCTCAGCAACCCCCGACAGAGGTGGAGCCCCCAGGGGGCCGGCACAGGTGACCGTCGGCCGATAATCTTCCATGATGGACGCGGACGACTGGCTGGCCGACACGCGCACCTCGTACGACACGGTAGCGGTCAGCTACGCCGACCTCGTCCGCGACTTTCTGGCCAGCGCACCCTACGAGCGGGCCGCGCTGGCGCTGTTCGCCGAACTCGTCCGCGCCGCGGGCGGCGGTCCGGTCGCGGACGTGGGGTGCGGCACCGGTCGCATCACCGCCCACCTGCACGAGCTGGGTCTCGACGTGTTCGGCATCGACCTGTCCCCCGGCATGCTGGCGGTGGCCCGCCGCGACAACCCCGACCTGCGGTTCGAGATGGGCTCGATGACCGACCTCGACCTGGCCGACGGCTCGGTGGCCGGTCTGCTCGCCTGGTACTCGCTCATCCACGTTCCGGACGAACGGCTCGGTCAGGTCCTCGCGCACTTTCGCCGGGTGGTTCGGCCGGGCGGCCCACTGCTGGTCGGCTTCCACGTGGGTGACGAGACGACGCTCAAGACCGAGGGGTACGGCGGCCACCCGATGCGGGTCCACGTGCACCGTCGCCGGCCGGCCCGGATGACGGCCTGGCTGCGCGACAACGGCTTCGCGGTCGAGGCGGAGATGACGGTCACCTCGCCGGAGAGCAAGCTCGGCGGGATCATCTTCGGCCGACGGAAGCCCTGAGCCAGCAGTTGTCGGCCCTCCAGGTCCCCTGCTAGCGTCAAACTGCGAACAGCGTTAGCGGTAACATGGCGGGAGGATGGCGATGACGGACGACACGCGGCCGGTCTGGGTGCTCGGTGGCGGTGGAGTCGCCGGCATCGCCTGGGAGGTGGGCGTCCTCGCCGGCCTCGCCGACGAGGGACTGACCGTGGGCCCGGACGCGGTGCTTCTCGGCACCAGCGCCGGCGCGGTGGTGGGCGCCCAGATCGCCAGCGGCACACCCCTGCCCGAGCTGTACGAGCGCCAGCGTCAGGGCGTACCCCACGAGACCGGGCCCGCGCTGGGCCTGCTCAGCCTCCTGCGGCTCGCCCGGGCACAGCTGTTCGCCCGCAGCCCCGAGCAGGCCGCCCGTCGCCTCGGCAAGCTCGCGCTCGCGGCACCCATCGACGACCCGTCGCGGCACCGCCGGATCGCCGAGGCCCGCCTCCCCGACCACGACTGGAAGGACGCCGACCTGCGCGTCACCGCCGTCGACGTCGAGTCCGGCGTCCTGCGCCTCTTCACGCGGCACGACGGCGTACCCCTCGTGGACGCGGTCGCCGCGAGCTGCGCCATGCCGCAGTCCGCCGCTCCGGTCGCCATCGACGGTCACCGGTACATGGACGGCGGCATGCGATCCAGCCTCAACCTGGACCTCGCACCCGGGAACGGCCCGGTGATCGCCCTCGCGCCCAGCACCGCCGCCATCGGGCCGTGGGCCCGGATCGAGAAGCAGCGCGCCGCCCTGGGTAAGGGCCGCCCGGTCGAGCTGCTGCTGCGCGACACGGCCTCCAAGCGGGCGCAGGGCACGAGCGTGACGGACCGGTCCGTGGTACCCGCGCTCGTGGCCGCCGGACGGGACCAGGGCCGGCACGAGGCGGCCCGAGTGGCCGCCGCACTCGGAGCCACCGGCCCTTCATAGGTTGATCATCGTCGACGCGTTGGCGTGGCAGGCTCACCGGCAGCGCGTGATCGTCGCCCCCAATCGAATTAGCGGCCGTGGATAGAATCGAGCCGTGGCCCGGGAATTCGACACCCAGCTCATCGAGTCGGTCGCGGTTCGCCGTGCCCGCATGCGGGAGCTGCTGCTGTGGGGCAGGCAGCGCCGCGTCCGCGCCACGGGTGACGGCTTCCGTTGGCTGCGGGCCGGTCTCGTGCTCGCGGCGGTGGCCTGCGCCGTCTGTGTGGGCTGGTCCTTCCTGCAGAACGTCGTCGCCGAGCAACAGCGGGCACGCAACCCGGCAGCGGTTCAGCCGACAGGCCAGCGATGACCGGTCCGCAGACCCTCGCGTCCGCCGGCCACCTCAGTCGGGTGACCCTGGCCGGGCCACACCGCCGCATCGACCTCGTGTTGCCCGCCGACGAACCACTCGGCCTGCTGCTGCCCGAGGTCGTCGCCCTCGTGGGCCACCCACCGACGGACGATTCGCGCGGCTACCAGATCAGCACGCTCGACGGTACGGTGCTCGATCCCGCCGGCAGTCTGCGGCAGGCCGCCGTTCCCGACGGCGCCCTGCTCCGGGTCGATCCCATCTCGGAGGCACCACCCGCGGCGATCGTCCACGACGTCTCCGACGAGGTCGGCGACGATCTCACGCGTCGACGCGGCCGCTGGGGTGACGTCCCTCGGACGTGGACCGCCACCACCGCCTGCCTGGTGGCCGCCACCACGGCCGCCCTGTTCTCCGGCCCACGACTCGGTCCCGCCCTGGTCAGCGTCGTCGGTGGCGCGGTCGCCCTGGCCGGCCTCCTCCTCGGAGTGGCGGGCAGGCGGGCCGTCGGGGTGGCGGTGCTGCTGAGCGGCGCCGCGATCGTGACGACCACCGTGCCCGGTTGGACCGACACCGGCGCCGGACAGCTGGCGCTGTGGGCCGTGGTGATCGGCTGCACCGTCCTGACCGTGGGCGCGGCGACGGGCAACGGCCGCGCCGGCCTCCTCGGTGGCGGGACAGCACTCCTCCTGGTCGCGGGCTGGGGCACCCCGCTGCTGTTCGGCGTCTCCGACGAGCGGACCGCGGCGGTGATGGCGATCGCGTCGGTGGGCGTGCTGGGATTGCTACCCCGGTTCGCGCTGATCACCTCGGGCCTCACCCGCCTCGACGACCGACGCAGCAACGACGAGCCGGTGAACCGCGTATCCGTACAGGCCGCCGTCGACTCCGCGCACAGAGGACTGGCTGTCGCGGCGATCGCGGCGGCGACCTCGGCGACGCTCGCCGGGCTCGTCCTGGCGGCCACGCCGGGTCCGTGGCCACTGACGCTGGCAGTCCTCGTGGCCGCGGCCCTCCTGCTGCGGATGCGCGCCTTCCCGCTGGCGGCCGAAGTGGTGGCGCTGGTGACCGGCACGCTGACCGTCGTGGGTGGCCTGCTGCTGAGCTGGATACACCAGCGACCCGAGACGTGGTGGGCCACCGCCGTGGCGGCCCTCGGTGTCTGCGCGGTGTCCCTGGCGATCCTGGCGTACCGGCCGCCGCCACACATCCTGGCGCGGGGCCGACAGGTCGCTGACCGCGTCGAAGCCCTCACCGTGATGGCGCTGGTGCCCGTCGCCGTAGGGGTGTTCGGGCTCTACTCACGCCTACTCGACACCTTCTGAGAGAGGGGGTGGCATGAGCGCTCCTCCGGTGCCGCGAACCGCACCGCCGGCCGGTCCCTCGGTGGCCGAACCGAACAATCCGCCGATCGCACGCCGTCCCCCCTCCGGCGACTCCGCGCTACGGCGTACCTGGCGCAGCGCCAGCCAGATGTTCGCCAGCGGCCGGCAGAACCGGGAACTCACCGACCTGGCGGCCGAGGTGCAGTCGCCCGTACACACCGGCCGGCGCATCGCGGTGGCCTCCGTGCAGGGTGGCGCCGGGAAGTCCACGGTCGCCGCGCTGCTGGCGTCGGTGTTCGCGGCCCGTCGTGCCGATCCGGTCCTCGCCGCGGACGCCGACCCGTACGAGGGCTCACTGACCTGGCGGCTCGGCGTGCCGAGCGAGCCGTCGCTGCACCAGCTGGCACCCGGCCTGCTCGCGGCACGAGGCGGCGACCTACGCGAGCTGGCACCACTCCTACCCCGCACCGGGACGGGCCTCTGGGTGCTGCCGGGCGGCACCACCAACGCGAACCTGTGCACCGCGGTCACCCGCGCGCTATCGCGCCTCTTCGCCGTCACCGTCACCGACTGCCCACCCGGCCTGGAGGCCCGTACCCCGGCGGGGGTGATGGCCGACGCGCACGCCGTGGTGCTCGTCGCGGCGGCCACACCCGACGGGGTACGGGGCACCTACCAGGCCCTCCGTCGGATCGTCGACGACGGGTACGGGGCGTGGCTGGACCGGGTCGTCGTCGTGCTGAGCGCGGGCAACCCGCACGGCCGCTCGACGCTGGACCAACGCGCGGCACGGGAGCTGATCGGGCAGACCGGCGTACCGGTGGTGGCGCTGCCCTACGACCGTCACCTGGCCGCCGGCGCGCTCATCACGCCGTCACGGATCGGCGAGGCGACACTCGTGGAGGTGACCCGCGCGGCCGCGTTGGCCCTGACCCGCGCCCGGCAGACCTGACCGGAGGACCGCATGTCGACGCGCATGGTGCACCGCCCGGCCCGGATGGCCCGCCCGATGTCAACGATGGACCCGCTGGTGCTGGACCCGCCACCGCAACTGCCCGACGGCCGGTCCGCGATGGGGCTACAGGCGCTGCTGCCGATGGCCGGCGCGGGCGTGGCCATGAGCATGATGATGTTCCTGCGTGGCTCGGGGTTCGCGGCCCTCGGCGCGGTGGTGATGGTGGCGGCGCTGGGCGCCGCCGGAGCGATGTACCTCACCCAGCTGGGCAAGGCCGGCCGACAGCGCCGCGCGCAGCGCGAGCGCTACCAGGACTATCTGGAGGAGCTGCGGGACCAGCTGCGCGAGAGCGAGCAGCGGATGCGTACGGAGGCCAGCCTCCTCGACCCGCCCGTGAACCGGCTGCTCGACGTGATCCGCAGCCCCGCCCGGCTCTGGGAGCGCCGACGCGCCGACATCGACTTCCTGCACGTACGACTGGGTGTGGGCGCGCTGCCGGTGCGACCCATCGAGCTGCGCGAGCAGAGCACGCCCACCAACCCGCTCGATCCGTTCATGCGTCACGAGGCGCGTTCACTGATCCGCCGCTTCGCGCTGACACCCGGGCTGCCCCTGCGGGCGAACCTCGACTGCGCCGGGGACGTCAGCGTGATAGCGCCGAACCACGCGGAGGCGGTGGCCGTCGCCAGGGCGATCCTCGTACAGGTCGCCACGTTCCACGCACCGGACGACGTGACGCTCGCGATCATCACCACTCCCGAACGGGCCCGGGACTGGCGGTGGGCGCGGTGGCTGCCCCACCTGCTCGACCGGACCTCGATCGGCCCGTCCGGCCCGACCCCGCTGCTGGTCACGACGGCGCAGACGCTCGTGGAACTGCTCCGCGACGACCTGGAGGAGCGGGCCACCAGCGCGCTCAAGGCCTTCCGCCACGGTGGCGGGCGAGCCGAGGCGAAGGCCCGGCCGCGCCTGCTGGTCATCGACGACGCGCACGGTGAGCTGGCTCGCGTGCTGGCCAGCCCCGACCCGACGGTCGGACTGGACAGCCTCGGCGTCACGGTGGTCCACCTGCTCGCCGACCGGCTGCACGAGCCCGGCGACGTCTCCCGCCGGATCACCATCGACGGCGACTCGGTCACCCTGGAGGACCTCACCGCGTCCCCCGCCATGACCGTACGAGGCACCCTCGACGCGGCGCCGGGTCCGCTCGTGGAGGGACTGGCCCGCAGCGTCGCACCGCTGCGACTGTCCGCCGACTCCTACGACGACGGCACCGGCACCCCACCGGCCGACTTCCAGGATCTGTTGGGCCTGTCCGACCTCACCGACCTCGACCTGACCAGCCTCTGGCGGCCACGTGGCGAGCGAGACTTTCTCCGTGTCCCGATCGGGGTCGATCCCGCCGGGCGTCCGGTGCTGCTCGACCTGAAGGAGCCCGCGCAGCTCGGCATGGGGCCGCACGGGCTGTGCGTCGGGGCGACCGGCTCGGGCAAGAGCGAGCTGCTCCGTACGCTCGTGCTCGCCCTGGCGGCGAGTCATCCGCCGGAGCGGATGGCGATGGTCCTCGTGGACTACAAGGGCGGGGCCACCTTCGCGCCGTTCAGCGACCTACCGCACCTGGCCGGGCTGATCACCAACCTGGCGGCCGACGCGGCGCTGGTGGAGCGGATGTACACGAGCCTCGACGGCGAGGTGCAGCGCCGCCAACAGGTGCTCGCCGACGCCGGCAAGGTCACCGACATCACCGAGTACCAGATGCTCCGCGCCCAGGGTGAGCGCAGCGACCTACCCCCACTGCCCCACCTCCTCGTGCTCATCGACGAGTTCGGTGAACTGCTCGCCGCCAAGGCGGAGTTCATCGACCTGTTCCTGCGCATCGGTCGGATCGGGCGGTCCATCGGCGTGCACCTGCTGCTGTCCAGCCAGCGCGTCGAGCAGGGCAAGATGCGCGGCCTGGAGAACTATCTCGCCTACCGGATCGGCCTGCGTACGCTCACCGAGATCGAGTCGCGCACCGTCCTCGACACGGTCGACGCGTTCCACCTGCCGCCGCTGCCCGGGAACGGGTACCTGAAGGTCGACGTGTCGATCTACCAGCGGTTCAAGGCCGCCTACGTGTCCGGCCCGCTCGACGAGGGTGCGGACGCCGAGCTCGCCCCGATCGTCGGACCGCTGGCGAAACCGATGCCGATGTTCGGCACCGCCCGCGCCGACGTCGACGAGAGCGCGCCGGCCGAGCCGACGGCCACCCGGCGCACCACCGGACCGACCCTGCTGTCCACGGTGGTACGGCAGATGGCGGCGAGCGGGCAGCGCGTCCCGGCGATCTGGCTACCGCCCCTGCCGTCGCTGCTCACCCTCGACGAGATGGCCGGCGGGGTGAGCACCACACCCGATGGCGTACGCCTGGGGATGAGGCCGCCGTCCGGCGGTGGATTGCCGGTTCCGCTGGGCCGACTCGACGACCCGGCCCGCCAGTGGCAGGGCCCCTGGGTGCTGAACCTCGCGGGGAGCGGCGGCAACCTGCTCATCCTGGGCGGGCCCGGCAGCGGCAAGACAACGGCGCTGCGCACCCTCGCGCTCAGCCTGTCCACCACCCGCCGTCCCACCGACGTCGGGATCTACGGCATCGACCTGCTGGGAAACGGCCTGTCGGGGCTCGCCGAGCTGCCCCACGTCGGCGGCGTCGCGGGACGCGAGGACCGTGAGCGTGTTCGCCGTGTCGTCGACGAGGTGCACGCGATGCTCACCCGGCGGCAGCGCATCTTCACCCGCCACCAGTTCGACACGGTCGAGGACCTGCGGAACGCCGACGAAGCCGTACGCACCGAGGTCGGCTGCGTCGACGTGGTGTTGCTGATCGACGGGTACGGACAGCTCAACGCCGAGTTCGAAGGTCTCGAAGGCAAGGTGCACGGCCTGCTCGCCCGGGGCGGTCGCTACGGCATCCACGTGGTCGGCACGGCCCGGCGATGGAACGAGGTCCGCGCCGCCCAGCAGGTCGCCTTCGCCAACCGCGTCGAGCTGCGGCTCACCGAGCCCGCCGAATCCAGCATCGACGGCAGGCAGGCCCGAGCCGTACCACCGGACCAGCCTGGTCGGGCGCTGACCAGCGAGAAGTTGTTCGCCCAGGTGGCGCTTCCCCGCCTGGACGGGGTCGCCGACCCGGCGGTCGCCGGTCTGGTCGCGGCGGCCCGATCGGTACGGGCGGCCTGGACGGGCGCCCTGCCGCCGCCGGTGCGGGTCCTGCCCGCCGTGCTTCCCGTGGCCGACCTGGCCGGCGCTCCCTCCGGTCACGGGGTGGTTCCCTTCGGCCGCTACGAGCACGACTTCTCCACCGCCGCCCTCGACCTCTTCGGCCGCGACCAGCACCTCCTCGTGCTCGGGGACCCCCGGACGGGCAAGACGAACCTGCTGCGGCTGGTCGCCGAGGAGTTGATGGGGCAGTACGACTCCGAGGAACTCGTCTTCGCCGTGTTCGACCCGCGTCGTGCCCTCGCCGACGTGGTGCCCGACTCCTACTGCGGCGGGTACGCCCCGAACCCGGCGCTCGCCCAGCAACTCTCCAGGGCGGTCTCCGACGAGCTGGCGAAACGGCAGTCGCCGGAGGCGGCGCGTACCCGGATCGTGCTGCTCATCGACGACTACGACATCCTGGCCGCGTCGGCCACCCAGCCGCTCGGCGCGCTGGTGCCGCACGTGGCGGCCGGCCGCGACACCGGGCTGCACGTCGTGATGGCCCGCCGGGTGGCCGGTGCCTCACGCGGCCTGTTCGAGCCGTTCCCGCTGGCCGTACGGGAGGCCGGCTGCCTCAGCCTGCTGATGTCGGGCGACCGGACGGAGGGCCAACTGTTCTCCGGCGTGCGGCCCATGGTCCTGCCGACCGGCCGCGCGCAACTGATCCGCCCCGGCGACGGTCCCCGCATGGTGCAGACCGCGTTCACCGGTGAGACGAAGGAGCACTGATGACGTTCGACACGGTGGCGCTGTGCCGCGCCGAGCCCGATGCGGCCGCGATGCTCGGGGCCCTGCTCGCGGCCGGCTCCGAGCTGAAGATGGACACCGTCGAGGCGGTCGGGCTGGTGCAACTGTTCGATCCCCTCGACGGGCGGCTCCTGCTGAGCGTCGAGGCCGCGCGCCTCGTGCGCGTACCCGGGGAGGCGCGGCGGCTCCTCGGCCTCGCGCCCGCCGACGACGTACCCGAGCCGGTGTGGTGGGTGGAGAGCCGGGCGCCGGGCGCGGACCCGCAGGCCGCGGACGTCGCCCGTCGCTTCACCGCCGCGCTGGTCGAGATCACCGGAGGGCGGACATGGGAGAGCCGATGAACGGCGCGACCGACACGATCACCGACCGGGCCGTCGTCCTGCACCAGGACCGGGCGGTGGTCGGCCTGGCACCGTGGCTCGCGCAGGCGGCCGTCGACGCGGTACGCGACGGTCTGCTGCTCCAGGTCGTCACGCCGGTGGACGGCGTCATCACGTACCCGTTCGAGACGATGCTCGCCCAGGCGCAGGGCCAGTGGGTGGTGCGGGCGGGCGAGGAGTACCGGGACGGCCTCACCGGTCTGCCGCTGCGCTGGGACGGTCACCGCTTCGCCAGACCCGACGCCGCGCAGACCGCTGGAACACTGCCCACGAACACACCGTGGACGGGTGGCCTGGAGATCCAGATCGTCACCATGCACCCCGCCACCGAGGCCCTGCGGCTGGGCGCCAGCACCGAGGCCGCCGTCCGCGCCCTCACCGGCGCCGAGCCGACCGGTTGGGGCGTCGCGGAACCGGTCACCGAACCGTGGTCACGCCACGAACTCACCGCATTCTGTCGAACGCGCGCGCCGGCACCCACCAGCCTGACCATCGTCGGCGGCGGCGACGAGACGACGACGCTCGGGGTCCTGACGGTCGAACGGGTCGACGTCGGCGTCCGCGAACAACTCCGGCTGGCCGGCCCGCCCCTGTCGGTCGTCGACGCGGCGACGCTCGAAGGACTCGCCGAGAAGTTGGCGGGTAGCGCCCGCAGCCTGATCGTGTCCGTGCATCCGGGCCGGTCCGGCGGGCTGCGGTCGAGCCGACCGAGCATGCCGGCGCTGCCGTGGGGCATCCTCGTCGGCCACCACGAAAACCCCGTCGAGTCCGAGCACGAGGTTGTCGTGGGTCGGCCCTTCGGGCGGGGTGCCCGACGGGCGTGGTGGTACCGACTGGACGGCGGTCCGGGCGCGCCGTACGAGACGCTCGGCGCGGTGCTGCGTCGCTACGGCCTGAACGGCGGTTCGGGCGGCTGACCCGCCGATCGCCTGACCACACCGGTCAGCGGCGCACCCGGTAGCGCAGGTGGAGCACCCGGTTGCCCTGAATCACCACGTCCGGATCCTCCAGCAGGTGCTGCGCGTCGACCGACCCGAAGTAACGTTTCCCGGAGCCGAGCACCACGGGTACGACGTCCATGCGTACCTCGTCGATCAGGCCTGCGGCAAGCACCTGGCCACCGACGTCGCCAGCGGCGACCTCGACCACGCGGTCACCCGCAAGCTCCCGCGCTCGGGCCACGGCCGCCTCGACGCCGCCGACGAAGTGGAACGGCGTCGCGGGGTCCCAGCTCTCGGGCGGCGGCCGGTGCGTCACGACGACCACGTGGTCGATCCCGCTCGGCGGCTTCCCGTCCCAGCCGTCCGTCAGATCGAAGACGTGGCGGCCGACGACCGTCACCCCGATCTGGTCCCAGTACGGCCGGGTGTAGTCGTAGGACGTCTGCGAGACCTTCACCATGCCGCTCTCGTCCAGCGGGACGTCACCGTTCGCCAGCCAGTCGAAGAGCGGTCCCGGCTGGTCGCTGTCGTCCGCGACGAAGCCGTCCACCGACACCGAGCCGTACATGACCACCTTGCCCACGGGCTCTCCTCTGCTCTGAGACGCCCCAAGGTAGCGTGCCGTGAGCTGCCGCTCTTGTAGAAAATCAATCGACCGGCAGCGGCCAACCGTCCAACACGTGGCCGGGGTGCTCGCGCAGAAACCGCCGCCGGACTTCGACGTACCGGGTCGGTGTGAGCCCGGTGAACGCTCGGAACTCGTGGCCGAAGTGGGCCTGGTCGAAGTAGCCCGCGCCGCTGGCGAGCTCGGCCCAGTCAACCGGCCCGGCAGGGTCGATCGTGAGCACGGTGGCGGCGAAGCGGTAGGTGCGGGCCAGCCGCTTCGGGGTAATGCCGACGTGATCCTTGAACCGCTGAACCAGGTGCGTGCTGCTGACGCCGGCCGAGACCCGCAGGTCGTCGATGGCCACTGCCCCGCTGGTCGCGGCGATGACGCTGCTCGTATGACGAACCAACCCCAGGCCGCTGGTCTCGCGCAGCCGTCGCATGAGCTCGTCCTCGAGCAGCGTCAGCATCTGGTGCGGCCCGTCCGCCGTAGCCAGCCGGTCGCGCAGCTCGGCAATGGCGGGCCGGCCCCACACCTGTTCCAACGTCACCGGCCGGTCACACAGCTCGACCGCGGGCATCGGTAGGAACGGCGCCAGTCCCCACGGCTTGACGTGCACGCCGACGGACCGGGTCCGAAGTGGGTACCCGAACTCCACGACGCGGGTGGGAGTGGTGACGACACAGCCGTCTGCGTACTCGACCGTCTCGATGTCGGTACCGGCACGAATGCGAAACGGCGCCCCGAGGTTGACGATGAGCAGCGCCGCCGGCATCGGCGGCAACATCAGCCGGGCGTACGGCGACGAACCCTCCAGGTAATAGAGGTCGTCGATCAGCGCGTCCAGCGGCGGTCGCGGCGCCCTGGACACGTACTCCACCTCGACAGTATCGCCGACGCCCCGCCGACATATCGCGTCAACACGTCGGTTCAGGGCGAGGCAACCCTAGACGCCTGTGCGCACGTAGTCCTCGATCGTGATGTCGCCGTGCTCATCCCCGCCGAGCTCGCGATAGCCCGCGATCTCCTCGAAGTCCTCGTCGTCGCTGAATTTAACGACAAGTCCGGCACCGGCGGTGTCGGCGAGAAACGTCCAGAGCGCCTGCGTGAGCTGGGGATCTTCGGAGGTCAAGTGGTTACCGATGGAGTATCCGATGACCGTCCCACTCGGCTCTCTCAGCCGCTTACCAAGCCCGATCATCAACTGGCGCGACGGACACACCAGGTAGCTTGAAACACTCACGCCCTTTCCCCCATGACAACTAGATCGGCTCGTGTTGGCGGTCGATGAACGCGCTCACACTCTCCGCCTCGGCGCGGGTCTTCTCGTGGAGGCCCGGATCGTTCGCCAGACGATCGAAGTAGCCCTTCTCCGCCGAGCCGTCGAGATCGAGAATCGCCGGAATGGTGACGATCGTCAGACGCCACTGCAGTCGAGGTGTGGCTTCCTTGAGGAGACTGACCACCCGGGCTCGTTCCGAATCGTCCAACTGGTCGGGCCCCACGTTGCGGAACCAGCGGACCAGGCTCTCTGTCGCTCCCTGCAGGATGAAGAAGGCCCATGATCGACCAATGCTGTCGATGACCTCGTCCGGTGGCGTCGTCCACGTGACGCCGAAGACGTCCTCCGAGTCCAGGTACGCGTCAGCCCAGGCGCGCACCTTCTCGGGCGTGACGTCGGCGAGAGTCGGCATCGATTGCTTCAGCCGGGTGTACAGAATGAACCAGTAGTCGTCGAAGAACGCCTTGGGAAGTCCCCAATCGGTGTCGTCGCCGTAACGGTCCCGGACGTCCACCAGATAGGCGAGGCACGTCTCCAACGCCCGCAGGGCTTCGGCCCGCTGTGGTGGGCTGGGCGGCAGCTCGCGCGTCGCCTTTCCACGCTCGACGGGATCCGCCAGTCGCCATGGGACTGGCACGGCGGCCAGCATTTCGGGGGTAACCCAGGGATCGGTCACAGGAAATCAACTCCGTAGGGCCTGAGGAAGTCACGTGCCGCTTCGAGATTCGGCAGGTGCTCGCCGAACCAGGCGCCCGGCTTGCGCATCGGATGCGCCGGGTCGGCTGCGGCCCGCTCCACCGCCTCCTGCAGCGCGGTCAACTGCTGCGGGGTCAAGGTACGCCCGCCGATGCTGATCGGTACGTTCTGATCGGCGAGCCGTTCAATCGCCATCTGTGGAGGATCGTTGCCAGCGCGGCTGAAAAGTCCCGTCCAGCCCTCATCGGTGCCGACCCGAACGCTCACCTCACGTCCCGGGGCACCGTTACGCCAGTCGAGCATGCGATCCAACTGAGCAGGCTCGGATCGGAACTTGTTGGCCACGGTTTGTGCGGTGGCCTTGACCTCCGTCACGTGAACGTTGCCGTCGGCGGTCTGGTAGACGAGATCGCTTTCGGGGATGCGCCCGGTGTCGACGACCGTGCCGTTGCCCAGGTTGACCCGTTCACCGGCGACGACGTTCAGACCGATCTTGCTGCCGGGCGCCAGATCGCCGCTCTGCAGCACCTCGTTTGCGGCACGCAGCTCCGTCGCGGCCCCCTCGAAGGCAGACCGGTCCCCGCTGAGGTTGTTCAGCACGTCGCGGAAGATGTCTCCCTGTCGGTCGACGCCTCCCGCCAGCCGCCCGGAGTCCTGGAGGTCCATGAAGTCCCGCGCCGCCTGGTTGGCCATGCCGTCCGGAAGATCGGTGCGGGAGAGCAGGTCCTGGACCTGAGCCCGCGCTGCGGGATCGAGCCGGCCAGCCTGGTCGAGGAACCGCTGCTGCTCATCCGGCGTCAGATCCCGCCCGCGATCGGCGTTTCCTCCGCCCGGCGGGTTCCCGTCGGGGGTGTTGCCACCAGGCCCGTTACCGTCCGGAAGGTTGCCACCAGGCCCGTTGCCGTCCGGGAGGTTGCCGCCAGGCCCGTTGCCGTCCGGGAGGTTGCCACCAGGCCCGTTACCGTCCGGGATGTTGCCGCCCGGAGTATTGCCCTCGGGGAGGTTCCCGCCCGGCGTATTGCCGTCAGGGATGTGCCCACCGGGGGCGTTGCCGTCCGGGATATGCCCACCGGGCGTCAGGTCACCGGGGACGTGACCGCCCGGCGTGTTCCCGCCAGGCAGATGGCCGCCCGGCCCGTTGCCGCCGTCCATGTGCATCGCGTCGCCACCGCGAACGTTGGGCATCTCGACGTCGAAGCCACGCCCGATCGGCACGTCGCCGGCGATCGCCGGAACCAACCCGAGCTGCGGGATCTTGATGTCGAACTTCCTGGCGAAGTTGATCGCCACCTCGCCGACGGTGGGCAGCTTGTCGAGCCAGTTACCGGTACGGACCAACGCGGCGCCGATCCGCGCGGCGGTGGCGCTGCCTCGAATGGTGTTGACCGCCGCGCCCGCGCCGCGCAGCCCGGAGGCGGCACCCTTGGTACCCACGATCGCTGAGACGATATTGAAGGTGGCCATGCCGGCGGCCTTCGACTTGTCCTCGCCCCAGGTGTCGTACGCGATGATGGTCTTGCCCGCGTTGAGCAGGAGGTTGCCCGCCTCGCGCTGCTCCATGAACGGCATGCCGACCGTCTGGTCGATCACGATCGTCACCGGGTTGACGTAGATCGAGACCGCCCACACGAACTTGCCGAGCCCCAGCCACGACTGACCGGCGGTGCCCCAGCTCCACTCACCCGTGGTGGGATCCCGGCCGATCAGCCCGCCCAGGTCTTGAAGCATGGTGACGAAACTGATGCCGATGCCGACGAAGTACGCCCCCACGTCGCCGAAGAAGCCGCGGTCGTGCTCCTCGTTGCTACCCCAGGGCAGGGCGCCGTCCTCACCGGCGGCGGCGTTCAGCGTGTCGGCGGTGAAGCCGTACTCGCCGTTGTCGGCCTGACCGTCGGCGTTGTCGGCCCGATACTGGAGGCCGCCGTACAGCGCGTTGATGGTGTTGGCGCACTTGCGCTGCGCCTCGAAGAACGCGGCCACCTGCGTGTTCACGGCGGTGATCAGGCCGTTGTGCTTGTCGACCTTGCCCTGGTCCTCGCGCCAGTCCTCGTCGTCCTTGATCGAGCCGACGAACTCCTCGGCCTGGCCCTTCAGCGCGGCGAGTTGAGCCTTGATCTCCTTGACCTCGGTGGCGTACGTGGCCAGCGCGGCCCCGACCGCCTGGATGTCCTCGCCCACCGAGGCCGACACCGTACGCACCGGGCCGGTGGCGGCGAAGAGCTGCGCCGCCTCTGGCGCCGTGTACACCGCCGCCAGCCCCTGCCAGGTGCTGTCGACCGCCTGGCCGGTGTTGGCGAAGTCGACGCCAGCGGTCCGAACCGTCTGCGCGTGGGTGGCCAGCGCATCCATGTTGCCGGGGATCTGCGGAATCTCCCCCGGATTGATCATCGGGGCACCGCCCCACCGCCCGGCCCCGGCATCGTGGCCGACGGGTCGGGTGCCGCCGCGGCACTGCGCTGCGCGTTCGCGGCCATCTCCAGATCACCTTCGACGTAGGCGTTCGTCGCCTGCGCCGCTGCCTGCATGCACGCCCCCGTGCGAGTGAACACGAACTCGAGATCCGTCCGAATCGACTCCACGAAGCCCTGAAGCGCCTGGCCCACGATCTCCGAACTGGACTCAGTGGCGGATCCCTCCAACGCCGAGTTCAAGCTCGTCATCTGCCCCTCGAAGGGCATGGCCGCGGCATGTGTACGAGTCAGGACGTCGCGCACTCCACCGGGGGAGATATCCCACGCGCTCACGCTCGTGCTCCCTCGTCAACAACTCGTCGGATAACGACTCAACCGATCGACTGCACCGCAGAGCGGGCCCGGGACAGCGTCGTGTTCGCCGTCTCGTCGTTCTTCGTCATGGTGGTCTTGACCAGGTCGATGATCGTGCGGACCTCGCCCGCTGCCCGGTTCCACCGGTCCTCGACCGTCCGGTACTCCTCGGACACCCCATCGGCCTGGAAGTCGGCCATCGCGGCCGCGACGTCGGAGCTGCGCTGCGAGATCAGTGACTCGAGCCGCCCGATGATGCCGGCGAGGTCACCCTGCACCTGCTGCGACGTGCCGGTATCGAAACTGCGTCGGTCTGTCATGACTGTCACTCCCCGTGTCAGCGGCTGCTGGAGAACCTGGCGGCGTCGAAGTTCGCGGTGCCCTCGGACGACCTCGCATTGTCGGACATCTCGGTGTCACCCTGACCGAACGAGGAGTCCATTCCACTCTGGCCGCCCAGAATCGCACCCAGGGAGGAGTTCAGTTCGGCGGTGATCGAATCGGCGTTCGCCTTGAACGAATCGAATGCCACCCGCCCGGCCCCGTTGAAGTTGCCCTGCAACGGCTCGGCCGCGGTGATCAGTTGCTTGATCAGAGAACCGAGATCATCGGAGGAACCCTGCGTCTGCTTGGTCAGACTGCCGAGCGTCTGAGCCCCCATGTCGAACTTCATGCCACCACTCCCCGCTCCTCGACCGAACGTCCGCCATCAATGTTACGAGATCCACGCCAATTCATCCTCAGTGGATTTTCGGGTGGGATGGCGTTTGCCGGGAAATGCGCAGTGGCAACTTGTCGGGGCATCCTTGCGCCGGCCGCCGTCTCAGGCCGCACCCGTGAGGCGACACCGATCCGGCGGGCCAGCGCCCGCGCGCCCGCCGCGTCGCCCGACCCGAGCGCGGCGCCGATGAGGGACTCCTCGTCTGACATGTACCGCCACGCCCCCTCAAGCCGATCTCCGTTGAAGATCACCGCCGGAAGCACCTGCAACCAGCCGGCGTGCCGGCCGATGCCGACTCTTCCGTCGCCAGCAGTCCGAGCGCGGCCGGTTTGCGGGCGGCTTTGACGTGTACGCCGGGCTGTTCGATAACGACCTGGAAGCGGGCGTCAACCGGTTGAACGGAGCGGTCGCAGGGTGCGGGCTGGCGCGTCCGGCGGCGGTGTCCTGGACCTTGAGAAACGGCGGAAGCCCAGGTCGATGACCTGGGCTTCCGTGCCGAGCCGCCTGACGGAATCGAACCGTCGACCTACGCATTACGAGTGCGTCGCTCTAGCCGACTGAGCTAAGGCGGCAACGATCAGCAAGTGTACGGCACCCCGTACCCCTGGGCCGAGCGGGATACCCCGACGCTCCCGCCGCCGCCAAACGGACAAGCACCGCCATCCGGCCAATTACCAGACAGCAGCGCACGCAGACCGGTACTACGCTGCGGCGGGTGACTGACGAACGCGACGATCACCAGGCACCGGCGGACGCGCAACCCGACGGAGAGCCGGCTCCTCGCCGCCCACGCTCCACCGACCCGCTGGAACTGGGCTTCACCCCTCGCAAGCCGGTGCCGTGGCTGGCGCCGTTCCTGTTGATCAGCACCGGCATCCGGACGTTGCTGGCGATCCTCTTCGGCGCGTACCTCGACAAGCGCGAGTTGCAGAACGCCTTCGGCGACGACATCTTCCGCCAGGCCGGGCCGGACGGTGGGCTCTGGCTCGACTACGTGGCCGACCTCGGCGACGGCTTCCACGCCACCTACTCCGTCGCGTACCTGCTGGCGCAGCCGGAGCTGACCGTGGACGGGCACCGGCTGCCCCGGGCGCGGACCCTGGTGATGGGCGGCGACCAGGTCTACCCGTCGGCGGCCTACGCCGAGTACGAGAACCGATGCAAGGGTCCCTACCAGGCGGCGCTGCCGGCGACGCCGCCCGACCGTCCCACCCTGTTCGCGGTGCCGGGAAACCACGATTGGTACGACGGCCTGACCGCCTTCCTGCGGCTGTTCGTCCGCTCCCGGGACCGTAACTTCGCCGGCTGGCGCACCGGGCAGTCACGGTCGTACTTCGCGGTGGAGTTGCCGGCCGGCTGGTGGCTGCTCGGCGTGGACGACCAGTCCGGCTCGTACCTCGACGATCCGCAGTTGGCCTACTTCGACGAGGTGGCCCGGCGGCTCACCCCGGAGTCAAAGGTGATCATCGCGACGCCGTCGCCGACGTGGGTCAAGGCCGCCGACGACCCGACGGCGTACGACTCGGTCGACTACTTCGTACGGACGATCATCGACCCGACCGGTGCCCGGGTGCGGCTGCTGCTCTCCGGCGACCTGCACCACTACGCCCGCTATGCCGGGCACGACCGGCAGTTGATCACCTGCGGCGGTGGTGGGGCTTATCTGTACCCCACGCACAAGCTGCCCGAGCGCCTCGAGGTACCACCGCGCGACACGCTGGCCCGGCGGGCCAGCCGCACCCAGCCGTACGACCTGGTGGCCCGCTACCCAGACGCGGCCCGCTCGCGCCGCTACGGCTGGGGCATCTTCGGCCGACTACCGTTCCGCAACCCGGGCTTCGCGACCCTGCTGGGCACCCTGCACACCCTGCTGATGCTTGCCATGGCGGGCGCGACGGCCAACTGGGGCGACAGCAGCGACCAACGGCTGTTCAGCGTTCCGCTGGTGCTGATGGTGCTGGTGACGGTGATCGCGGCGATCCTCTTCGCCAAGCCGCCCAGCGCCAGCGGCAAGCGGCACGCCCGGCACTGGCTCCTCGGCGTCGGCCACGGTGTGGCCCATGTGGCGCTGGCCGCCGGCGGCACCTGGGTCTGGTTGGCGCTGCCGTTCTACGACTGGCCATGGCCGCTGCCGGCGGTCGCCGCCGTGGTGGTGTACGGCCCGGTCATCGGGCTGGTGGCGAGTCAGCTGGTCGCAGCGTATCTGCTGGTGGCAGGCGCCTTCGGGGTGAACGTCAACGAACTGTTCGCCGGCCAGGGCATCGAGGACTCCAAGTCGTTCCTGCGGCTGCGCATCGACCCGGACGGCACGCTGACCGTCTACGCCATCGGCGTCGACCGGGTGTCCCGAGACTGGCAGGTCAACCCCGACCAGTCCCCCACCGCAAGCTGGCTGACCCCCAAAACCCCCCTAACCCCCCACCTAACCGAACCCCCCGTAGTCCTCACCTGACCGGACCACTAGTTGATCAAGAGGTTTGCGTCATCCGGAGCCCGAATTTTGACGCAAACCTCTTGATCAACGCGGGCTGGCGGGGTGGGGGTGAGGGTGGGGGTGGGGGTGGGGGTGGGGTTTTAGGGGGTGTAGTGCTGGTCGTGGGCTTGGCGGGGGGCGCAGACGGAGGCGCGGGAGCAGGAGCAGCGGGAGCCGTCCGCGTCGAGGCGTACGGTCACCGCGTCGCGGGGCACGCTGTGGCCGACCACTCGACCACTGCCCTCGGGCGTCGTCACCCGACTGCCGACGGCGGGCGCGGTCTCCTGGAAGCGCTGGTACAGCGGATGTTCGTACTTGAGGCAACACATCAGTCGACCGCAGGCTCCCGAGATCCGCAGCGGGTTGAGCGGCAGGTCCTGGTCCTTGGCCATCCGGATGGTCACCGGCTCGAAGTCGGTGAGGAACGTCGCGCAGCACAGGTCACGCCCGCATGAGCCGATGCCGCCCTGGACCCGAGCCGAGTCGCGCGCCGAGAGCTGGCGCAGCTCGACCCGGCAGTGCAGGGTGGCGCCGAGGTCGCGGACCAGTGACCGGAAGTCCACCCGGTGCGGGGCGGTGAAGTAGACCGTACTGCGCTCGCCGCCGCCGTCGGCGGAGCCGAGCACATGGTCGACGGCCACCACCTTCATCGGCAGGCCGTGCGCGCGGATGAGCCGTTTGGCCGCCACCTTCGCCTCGGCCTTACGACGGCGCAGCGCCTCGTCACGGCGCAGGTCGTCGTCGCCGGCCAACCCCACCAGCCGGGGGAAGCCGTCGGTCTCCTCGCTCACCCACTGGGCGGCCCAGACGCACTCGGCGACCTCGGGTCCGTCGTCGGTCGGCACGAGCACCCGGTCGCCAACCTGGGGGCGCAGCTCGCCCGGGTCCAGGTAGTAGAGCCGCCCGTACCGGTTGAAGCTGACCGCGCAGAGCATGCCCATCCCCCCACCCTACGACGGATCACCGCGGAGAACGCGGCGGGCGATACCTCCATCTCCATCCATGACCGTCGACTCGACCGATTGCCGGGCCACCCGTCGTGCCGATGATCCTCGCCCGGACGGTTGAATCCGTGCCCGGGAAGGGGACAAACGCTGCCGGACAGCGTTGAGTGGAGGCAGACCTGCGGGGGGTGCAGGGGGAAGACCACGGCGTCGCCGTGCGCGCCGGCTCTGCTCTGGCGCCCGCGAGCGACGCCGTGGCCTGCCCGCGAGCCACCACCACCGGCCCGAAGCAACGGCGTGGCCCGCGCGGGAACCACCACCGCCGGCCCAGAGCGACGCCGTGGCCGATAGCCGCGGACCGACACATCTGGGCCTGAGCAACGTCACGAGCCGACCCGCAAACCAACGACCACGACCAGGCCTGGGAGCGGGCGGGGGTACTGCTACCAGCCGACCCTGGTGTGCTGGTCGTAGCGGGCGCGCTCCTGAGTCGGCGACCGCCAGGTGGACTCGGCCAGGCTCGGCGCCCACTGGCGCAGGAGTGTCTCGGCGCCGTCGTACGCGACGCAGAGCACCGCCAGCACCCGCGCGGCGATCTCGGCGGCGTCGGCGACGCCCGGCCCGACCGGCGTCAGGCGGTTCGGGGGGCCGGCGGCGGTGGCGGCGACCACGGCCACCGCCTCGGCCGAGCGCAGCAGGTCGGCCAGCGTGCGGGCGAGGGCGAGACGGCTGCCCTCCACCCAGTCGGCGAGCGCGTCCGCGTACCCGGCGGTGGATTCCATCCGCCCGACCAGGCTCTCCGGCCCTTCGTCCAGGTGGCGCAGCAGCGCGGCACGCTCCTGCCCGTACGCCGAGGCGGCCGGCCCGGACCAGAGCACGGGGTCGGTGAGCGCGGCGCCGACGTCGTCGTACCCCCGGACGAGCCGGCGCACGGCGTGCCCGGCGCTGACGAGCGGCGCCGGGTGCAGGTCGAGGAAGCCCCGGACGGCGTCGCCGGGCAGCACCTGCATCCGGCGGAGCAGGGGCCACACCCGGTGCCCTTCGGGAACACCGGCCGCGAGCAACGCGTCCACCCGGCGCAGCAGGTTGAGGCCGGGTTCGGCGAGCCGGTCCAGTGGGTCCATCACGGCTCTCCGGTGATCCGGCGGCGGGCGGCGCGGTCGACCTCGGCGTACCGGTCGGCGGCCTCGCGGACGGCCGAGGCGGCGGCGGCGAGGCGGCCGGCGGCAGCTCGGGCCTCGCGGGCCCGGTCGTCGGTGGCGGCGGCCCACTGTCGATGCAGCGCGCGACCGATCTCGCCGGGACGGCCCGGGGCGTCCGCGCCGAACGCGGCCTGGGCCGGATCACTGGCGGTGACGGTGTGGGACAGGGTGGTGAGCGTGGCGCTCGCCTCGTCGAGCCGGGCGGAGAGCGCGCGCAGCGTGTCCATGTCAGGCCCCCGCGAGCGGTCGGTAGGCGGCGAACGTCTCGTTGTGCAGCTTCTCCCGGGCCCACTCGGCCGCGTCCGCCGCCGCGGTGACCGCGGCCTGCACCGAGCCGGCCACGTCGCGCGGGCTGCGGGCGTGCAGTGGCCCCAGGAACCGGACGTCGGTGATGCGGCCGGCGGCGGTGACCACCACCTCGACCAACCCGTCCGGCGAACGGACGGTGACCTCGACCGTCGACACGGCCTGGTCGAACTCGGCCTGCAACGACTCGATACGGCGGTAGCGCCGCACCGCCTCCTCGATCCAGGCCTCGTCGATCTCCCCCCGCGGCATCGGCGACTCCTCCCGGATGGATCATCACTGAGCGTGCCGCCACCGTCACCACGGCACACCGGACCGTACCGCACAGCAATCGCACGTGTCGATGGCTGTGGACAACCGGCGGGAGCTGCTGGTCAACCCTTCCAGAGGGCGAGCATCATCGCCTCGACGGCGATGCGCGGCTTGACGTTCGCGTCGATCGCCGCACGGCAGGCGAGCACGGCCTCCAGCCGGCGCAGCGACCCCTCGGCGTCCCACTTCTGGGCCCCGGCGCCGGCGAGCGCGGCGGTGTCGGTGTGCACCGGGTCGACCGGTGCGCGCAGCGCCATGGTGAGCGCGTCACGGTAGAAGCCGGCCAGGTCGACGAGCGCCCGGTCGAGCGCGTCGCGCTGGGCGCGGGTGGCCCGTGACTTCTGCCGCTTCTCCAGTTCCTTGAGCTGCCCGGCGGCACCCCGGATCGCGCCGGCCGCGCCCCGGCCGGTGCCGCCCGCGCCGAGCGCCGTCTGCAGTGCCGCCCGTTCGGCCACGTCGGCCTCGGCGACCGACGCCTCGGCCTCCGCCTCGGCAGCCTCGATCAGCGCGGACGCCGCGTCGAACGCCGCGCCCACGCCGGTCAGCCGGCGCGGCACGGCGAGCACCGCCGCACGCCGCTTGCGGGCCTCCGGGTCGCGGGCCAGCCGGCGGGCCCGGCCCACGTGCCCCTGCGCGGCCGCCGCCGCCCACTGCGCCACGTCGGGCGCGATGCCGTCCCGACGGACCAGCACCTCGGCCACCGCGGTGGCCGGCGGCTGCCGCAGGGGTACGACCCGACAGCGCGACCGGATGGTCACCGAGATGTCGTCCGGGTGGGTGGACGGGGCGCAGAGCAGGAAGACCGTCCGCGGTGGCGGCTCCTCGATGGCCTTGAGCAGGGCGTTACCGGCTGCCTCGGTGAGCCGGTCGGCGTCCTCGATCACCACCACCTGCCAGCGCCCGCCGGACGGGGTGCTGGCCGCGCGGAGCACCAGCGCGCGCATCTCGCCGACGCCGATGGAGAGCCCTTCCGGCACCACCAGCCGGACGTCGGCGTTGGTCCCGCCCATCGTGGTGTGGCAGCCGGGGCACTCGCCGCAACCGGTGCCGTACGCACACTGCAGGGCCGCGGCGAAGGCGCGCGCGGCGACCGAGCGGCCGGACCCGGGTGGCCCGGTGAAGATCCAGGCGTGGGTCATGCCAGCGGCCGGGTCGGGGGTGCCGGCCCCGATTTCGGCCTCGCCCGCTGCGACGAGGGCGGGCGCCCGGTCGGTCGCGGCGGCACGCAGCACGGCCGCCGCCGCCGCGGCGGCGCGGCGCAGTTCGGTCACCGCCTCGTCCTGACCGACCAGGTCGGCGAAGACGTCCGGCATCAGGTCTTGTGCTCCATCGTCACCAGCTCCGCGTCGGATAACTCAGGCTGCACCGAGGTGTCCGGGCCCTGCGCGGGTCGCGGGTGCACGATGCCGCCGGGCTTGCCGAGCATCTCCTCGACGCGCCGGACCACCAGCTGGGTGATCTCGCCGACCGGCCGGGACGCGTCGAGCACCAGGTAGCGCTTCGGGTCGGCGGCGGCGAGGTCGAGGAAGGCGTAGCGGACGCGCTCGTGAAAGGCGATCGACTCGGCCTCAAGCCGGTCGGCCGCACCGCTGCGCGAGGCGACCCGGGACAGGCCGGTGCGCGGCTCGACGTCGAGCAGCACCACGAGGTCGGGCTTGAGGCCGCCGGTGGCCCAGGAGGAGAGCCAGGAGACCTCGTCGACCGGGAGCGTGCGCCCGGCACCCTGGTACGCGAGCGACGAGTCGACGTACCGGTCGCTGATCACCACGTCACCGCGGACCAGCGCGGGCCGGACCACGGAGGCCACGTGGTGCGCCCGGTCGGCGGCGTAGAGCAGCGCCTCGGCGCGCGGGGACGGCGCCTCGTCGCCGGAGGTCTCCAGCACCAGCGACCGGATCCGCCGGCCGACGCCGGTCGCCCCCGGTTCGCGGGTCACCAGCACGTCGCGCCCGTCGGTGCGCAGCCGCTCGGCGAGCGCGGCGAGTTGGGTGGACTTGCCGGCACCCTCGCCGCCCTCGAACACCACGAACAGCCCGGCCGAGACGAACGGCTCCGCCGGCGTCAGCGGACGGCCCCGGATCGAGCCCCAGAGGTCGGCGAGGACCGGGACGCCCTTCTTGTCGTCCATCTGGCCGAAGGCGCTGATGCCGGCGAAGATGCCGGCGGCGCCGGCCGCGAGCAGCAGCAGTCGGGTGGACGAGACGGAGATGCCGAGGTCGGCGATCTCCAGCTTGCGCGAGCCACCGACGCCGACCAACACGCTGCTCAGCCCGATGGCCAGGATCAGCACCAGTCGGGTGCCGATCTGCACCACCGCGAACACCCGGCCGCGCACCTCGTCGGCCACCTCACCGCCCAGCAGCGTGGTGCCGGCCAGGAAGGCCATGCCCGCGCCCGCGCCGACCAGCACCGCGCCGACGATCGCCATGGACAGGTGGATGGCGAAGGCGAGGGTCATCACGGCGGCGCTGGCCAGCACGATGCTCATGCCGAACCAGCGACGCCGGGACATCTCCTTGACGACCATCGGGCCGAGCCCGATGCCGAGCGCCAGACCGACGAAGATCGCGCCGAAGAGCAGCGAGAACGCGGCATCGCCGGCACCCAGTGAGTTGGCGAAGAACTTGGCCGTGCCGACCACGATGCCGCCGCCGGCGAACGCGCCGAAGATGCCCAGCACCAGGCCGCGGACGAGCGGGGTCTGGCCGATGAATTTCCAGCCCTCGGAGAACTGCCGGAACATGCTCTGCTCGGAACGCCCCGCCTCGCCGCGCTGCGCCTCGCTGATCTCCTTGATCCCGAACGCCACCACCAACGCGGTGGCGAGCCGGGAGAAGGCGTTGAACCAGAGTGCGAGTTGAGCCGGTTCGGCCCAGGAGGGTAGATCGCCGCCCACAGCGCCTCTGACACCACGGTCCAGCACTGCGAGGCCGATGGCCGCGGCCACCGGGGTGAGGCCGTACGTGGTGATCAACGTGAGCTGGTTGGCCGCCTCCAGGCGGGCCCGTGGGATCAGGTTGGGGACCGCGGCCTCCTTGGCCGGGATCCAGAGCAGGGTGAGCGACTCGATCAGGAAGGTGGCGATCAGCGCCCAGCCGACCACCAGGCCGCCGGCGGCCCCGCTGAGGGCGTAGAGCGGAATGGAGGCGAAGAGCACGAAGCGCAGCAGGTCGCAGATGACCATCGTCCAACGCCTGTCGAACCGGTCGGCGAAGACGCCGGCCACCGGGCCGAGCACCAGCGCGGGCAGTAGTCGGATCGCGGTGACCCCGCCGAACGCGGCGCCCTGGGCGGTGCTGCCCTGCACCTGCGAGGCGGCGAAGAGGGCGGTGGCGAGCAAGCCGAGCCAGTCACCGAAGGAGGCCGCGCCGAGCACGATCCAGAGCCGGCGGAACGGCCTGATTCGCAGTACCGAGCGGATCGCGGCATAGCCGGACGCGTCGACCTGACCACCGCTGGACTGGTTGGCGGCGCTGCCCGACTGGTCACCCGCGCGCGACACGCCGGGCGACTCGCCGCTGTTCTGGCTTTCGATGGCCGTACCTCCACGTGCCGGCCCATCGCTGGGCACCCCCGGTGGAACACTCTAGACCCGGTGGGGGCCGCCCCACCGGCGACATTCTCCTGCTCGCTGAGCCTAGGCCGCCGACGGCATCGACCGCAGCCCGGGACGTATGCGAGGGTGTTTCGCATTCATCGTCGGACAGTTAGCGTGCACACGTGGCCATCGAAAGCGACAAACTGCGCGAGCGCCTGGACCGGGCGACCGCCCATCTCGACCCCCCGTACGCCGTGGTGGATCTCACCGCCTACGACGCGAACGCGGCGGCCCTTGCCGACCGCGCCGCCGGCAAGCCGATCCGGCTGGCCAGCAAGTCGGTGCGCAGCCGGGACCTGATCGGCCGGGCGCTCAGCCGGCCCGGTTGGCAGGGGGTCATGGCGTTCACCCTCCCCGAGGCGATCTGGCTGGTCCGGGCCGGTCTGAGCGACGACGTGCTGGTGGCGTACCCGAGCGCCGACCGGGCGGCCCTCACCGAGCTGGCCGCCGACCCGACACTCGCCGCCGCGATCACCCTCATGATCGACGGCACCGGCCAGCTCGACTTCGTCGACGCCGTCCGCGCCCCGGGGCAACGCGCCGAGCTGCGGCTCTGCCTCGACCTGGACGCCTCCTGGCGACCACTGCGTGGCGTGCACGTCGGCGTCCGCCGCTCGCCGGTGCACAGCGCCCGGGCGGCCGGCGCGCTCGCCGCCACCGTCGCCGGCCGCGCCGGCTTCCGGCTGGTCGGGCTCATGTCGTACGAGGCGCAGATCGCCGGCCTGGGCGACGCGCCGCCGGGGCGGACGCTGCTGGCGGGCGCGATCAGGCTGGCTCAGCGCGGCTCCTACCGCGAGTTGCTGGCCCGCCGTGGCGCCGCGGTGGCGGCGGTACGGGAACACGCCGACCTGGAGTTCGTCAACGGCGGCGGCACCGGCAGCGTGGCCGCGACCAGCGCCGATCCCGCGGTCACCGAGGTCACCGCGGGATCGGGCCTGTACGGGCCGACGCTGTTCGACGCGTACCGCGCCTGGCGACCCACCCCGGCGGCGTTCTTCGCCTGCGCGGTGGTCCGCCGACCGACGCCGGAGTTGGCGACCGTGCTCGGCGGCGGTTGGATCGCCTCCGGCCAGGCGGCCGACAGCCGGCTGCCCCGACCGTGGCTGCCGGCCGGCCTGAAGCTCGTCGGCACCGAGGGCGCCGGCGAGGTGCAGACCCCTCTCGCCGGCGCGGCGGCGGCCACCCTGCAGGTCGGCGACCGGGTGTGGTTCCGGCACGCCAAGGCAGGTGAGCTGTGCGAACGGGTCAACGAGCTGCACCTCGTCGAGGGGGACGCGGTCGTGGCGACCGTGCCCACCTACCGGGGCGAGGGCCACGCGTTCCTCTAGGTGTTCGCGCCGCCAGGTCAGGCGGACTGGGCGGCCTCGGCGCGCTGCTCGCTCTCGCATCCGTCGACCTGGCGGTGCAGGTACTCCCGGATCAGCGCCTTCGCCTCGAGCAGGACCCGCTCGTCGCCGTCGGACTTGCGCCGGAACGCGAGCTTGATCAGCGCGTCGGCGGCCTCCACGGCGATCTCCAGGACGAAGCGCAGCTTCGGCACGTCGGTCAGACCGAAGCGCTCGGTGAGCACCCGCGCCAACTGGTCGGCGATGACGCCGTTGTTGTCACGCTGCTCGTCGAGCAGGTGCAGGTCGACCACGTCGCCGAAGTGCAGGGTACGGAAGCCGGGGACGGTGCGGTGCATCGTGATGTACTCGTCGATTCCCGCGTCGACGCCGTCCCACCAGTGGGTCATCTCGTCGGAGGCGAAGCGCTCGTCGAGCCGCTGCAGGTAGGACTCCATCGTGCGCAGGGTCAACGCCTGCACGATCGCCCGCTTGTCCGGGAAGAACTGGTAGACCGACCCGATCGCCACTTCGGCGCGCTCCGCGAGCAGGGTCGTGGTCAGCCCCTCGTACCCCACCTCGTCGACGAGCTCGGCGCAGGCGTCCAACATGCGCTGAACCCGCGCGACACTTCGACCCTGCACCGGTACGCGGCGCAGCGGCCCGGTCGTGGCGGCTGGTGTGGACACTCGGCGCCACCCCCCTTCGACGGATGAACATATCTCCACGTCACGAGTCCGTGACTACCGGTACAACGAGCGGACCGCAATTGCGGTATTTACCAGGGACAACGTTCCTGATATGAAGTCAGTTCATATTCATGAATGAGGAGCGCGCATGGTCGGCACCGCACCGCTCACCGCCGGATGGTCCAACTGGGCCGGCAACCAGCGTGGCAGCGCCACCGCGATCCTGCGCCCCGGCTCGCCGGACGAGGTGGCAGAAGCCGTCCGGGACGCCGCCGCCGCCGGAGGCCGGATCCGCGTCGCGGGCAGCGGCCACTCGTTCACCGCCGTCGCCCTCGCCGACGACCGGCGGATGGAGTTGTCCGAGCTGGAGACCGGTGTCAGCGTGGACGTGGCGCGCCGACTGGTCACCGTACCGGCGGGAATGCCTCTGCACGCGCTCAACGGACTGCTCGCCCGGCACGGCCTCGCGCTGCCCAACCTGGGCGACATCGACGCGCAGACCATCGCCGGCGCCATCTCCACCGGCACCCACGGTACCGGCGCCGGCTACGGCTGCCTCTCCACCTTCGTCGAGGCCCTCACCCTGGTCACCGGCACGGGCGAGGTGCTGCGCTGCTCCGCGGACGAGCACCCCGACGTCTTCGCCGCCGCCCGGGTCTCGCTCGGCGCGCTCGGCGTCCTGGTCGAGGTGACCCTGCGCTGCGTGGACGCCTTCGTCCTGCACGCCCACGAACGCCCCGCCGCCCTCGACGACGTGCTCGGCGACCTGCCCGCGCTGATCGGCCGGCACGACCACGTCGAGTTCTACTGGTTCCCCTACACGTCCCGGGTCCAGGTGAAGGCCAACGACCGGGTACCCGTCAACGACCGGCCGCTGTCCCGCTGGCGCGGCTGGCTGGACGACGACTTCCTGTCCAACCGGGTCTTCGCCGGGGCCTGCCGCCTCGGCCGGGCCGTGCCCGCCCTGGCACCCGGCATCAGCGCCGTCTCCGCCCGCGCGCTCACCGAACGGCGGTACACCGGACGCTCCGACCGGGTGTTCTGCACCCCGCGCCGGGTCCGCTTCGTCGAGATGGAGTACGGCCTCCCCCGCGCGGCGCTACCGGAGGCGCTCACCGCGCTGCGACGGATCGTGGACGGACTCCCGTTCAAGATCCTCTTCCCGGTTGAGGTGCGCTTCACCGCCGCCGACAACATCTGGCTGTCCCACGGCTACGACCGGGACAACGCGTACGTCGCCGTACACCAGTACGTCGGCATGCCGTACGAGCCGTACTTCCAGGCGTTCGAGAAGGTCGCCGCCGCACTCGGCGGTCGCCCGCACTGGGGCAAGCTGCACTACCGCGACGCGGCGTCCCTCGCCGGGGCGTACCCCCGTTTCGCCGACTTCCAGGCCGTCCGCGACCGCCTGGACCCGCACCGCGTCTTCGCCAGCCCGCACCTGACCCACATCCTGGGCGCGTGAGGGCGGCGTCCGCCCGTCAGAGGTCCAGGACGACCCGGCCCCGGGCGCCGCGCTCGACCAACTCGTGGGCCTCGGCGATCTGTGCCAGCGGCAACCGGGCGGCGATCGGATAGCGCAGATCACCGGCGACGAGCGCGGCCGTCAGGTCGGTCGCGGCGGCCTCGTTCGCCGACTCGGGGAAGTCGTCGTTGCTGAGGAACCGGACCGTGATGTTCTGAAAGCCCAGCGGCCAGTACGGGATGGCGGGTTCGGCGGCCACGGTCGCGTAGGTCGCGATGACGCCACCGACGCGGAGGATCTCCAGGTTGGTCGCCAGGTTGGCGTCGAAGGCGAGTTCGGCCACCCGGTCGACAGGTTCCCCGCCGGTGCGGTCGAGGATCCGGGCGGCGACGTCGCCGCCGGCGGTGTCGACCGCGTGGTGCGCGCCCGCGATCAGCGCCTGTTCAACCTGGTCGGGCGTTCGAACCGTCGCGATCACGGTGGCGTCGCCCCGGCGGGCCACCGCCAGCGCGGCCCGTCCGACCGCGCCGAGGGCACCGGTGACGAGGACCCGCTGCCCACGCACGGGACCGTCGGCGAAGATCGCCCGATGGGCCGTGATGCCCGGGATACCGAGCCCGGCCGCCTGCTCGTCCGGCACGTCGGCGGGCAGCGGCACGGCGTGCCGGGCCGGCACCACCGTGTACTCGGCCGCGGTGCCGAACGGGCGGTACGACTGGGCGAGATACACCCAGACCCGCTCACCGACCCGTGCCGGATCGACACCCGGCCCGACGGCGTCGATCACCCCGGCGCCGTCACCGTGTGGGACCACCCGGGGGAACGACATGGCGGACCCCCACCAGCCCTGCCGTTTGCCCAGGTCACCCACGTGGATTCCGGAGACCGACACCCGGACCCGGACCTCGCCGGCACCCGGCGAGGGATCGGGCAACTCGCCGACCTGCAGAACCTCGCGGGCCGGGCCCTGCCGGTCGTACCAGGCTGCGCGCATCACGCACCCACCGGATCGGTCGTGGTGCCCTCCTCGGAGCTGACCACCTCGTCGATCAGGGCGAAGAACGCCTGGATGCCGGGCCGGTTCCCGCCCCGACGCCGGGACTCGGCGAAGTCTTCGGGCGAGGCCCAGAAGACGATGTCCAGCCACTGTCCGGCATCGAGTCGGATCAGCCGTGCGCCGAGGAAGCCGGCACGGTCGGCCTGGAAGTCGTCAAGCATCGCGGGCCGTGCGGCCAGCAGGGCATCGGCGCGCTCCGCGGCCACGCGGAAGCGGGTGATCTCGACGGTGGTCATCGTCCTCAATCCGTTCGGGTACGGGAAGCCGCGTCCCGGACGCCCAGCATCAGCCTGAGCTGGGTGAGCAGGACGTCGCGGAAGGTCTCGGGTGACGGCGTGGCATGGTGCTGGACGCGCGAGACGATCAGACCGGCCAGAGCCGCGAGCAGGAAGTCCGTCACCGCGTCGGCGTCGTGGGTCAGCGTGAACGCCCCCCGCTCGGCGCCCTCGCGCACCGCGGCCAGGAAGGGCGCCCGGTAACGCGCCAGCACCTTGGCGCTGTGGTCGCGGAGTTCGTCGTCGCGCATCGCGGATCGCCAGAACTCGACCAGGATCCGTCGGGCGCTCTCCGAGTTGTGCAGGCTCCGGTCGGTCAGGGCGACCAGCCGTCGCCACGGGTCGGCCTCGGCGACCGAAACCGCGTCCAGGGCGGCGACCTCCCGGTCGGTGAACACCTGCATGGCCTCGATGATCATGTCCTCCCGCGACCCGAAGTAGGTCTGGAGGGTGCTGATCGCGACGCCGCCGGCCGCCGAGACGTCGGCGAACCGCGTGTTCTCGTATCCGCGCGATGCGAGCACGTCCATCACCGCGTCGAGAACGGCAGCCCGCTTCTCCCCGCCCGCACGCCTCGTCCGACCAACCGGCATGGCAATACGGTACGGCGGTACCGACTCAACGGGTAGGCGGGCGATCTCGGTGTGGTGCAGAGCACCCTGGTTCGAGCCGCACCCTCGGCACCTGAGGGCGGCAGCCGCTCAGCCGCCCGACGCCACCACCTGGTCCGGGCCGGCACCCAGGGCCCGGACGTAGCCGAGCACCCGCTGGTACGCCTCCCGGTAGTCGCCCCGCCGGCCTGGTGAGGTGCCCGGGTCGGCAAGCGCTGCGGTCAGGTCGACCAGCCGCAGGGCCGGCGCCAGGTCGGTCCAGGTGGGCAGTGCCTCCATCCGGGTCACCGTCCAGCGTCCCGGAGCGGTCTCGGTGAAGGTGGCCCGGGCCATCACACCCTCACGGTTGTCGTCGATCGGCGTCTCGTGCCGGGCCAGTTCGTTGCCCATGCCGAAGACCACCCACTTGTCGCCGAAGCGCTGGAACGGCTGCACCACGTGGGCGTGATGGCCCAGGATGAGGTCCACGTCGGGCGAGGAGATCAACTGCTTCGCCCACGCCCGCTGGTCGGCGTCCGGCAGGTGCTGGTACTCCGTACCCCAGTGCAGGCTGAGCACGACGATGTCGGCACCGGCGACCCGGGCCTTGTGGGCGGCGGCGAGGATCTCGGACGGCTTGATCAGGTTGGCCAGCCACGGCTTGCCCGAGGGGCGGCTCAGCCCGTTGAAGTTCAGGCTGTACGCCAGGTGGGCGACGCGGACGTCGCCGACCTGGTAGATCCGGGGCCGGGCCGCTTCGGCGGCGCTGCGGGCACTCCCGGTGTGCCCCAGCCCGGCGGCGTCGAGTGCGCGGAGTGTCCGGGCCACCCCGTCGGCACCCTGGTCGAGGGTGTGGTTGGAGGCGGTTGAGCAGCCGTCGAACCCGGTGGTGCGCAGCGCGTCGAGCACCTGCGGGGGCGCGTTGAACGACGGATAGCCGGCGAACGGGCCGGCGGGATCGGCCAGTGGCGTCTCGAGGTGGCACAGCGCCAGGTCGGCGCCGCGGACCGCCGGGGCGACCCCGGCGAACATCGGGCCGAAGTCCATGCCGCCGGCACGGGCACCGTCCCGGCGCGCCTGCTCGGTCACCGCGGGATGGATCAGAACGTCACCCGCGGCGACGAGTCGCACGGTCCGCGGGTTGGCGGGATCGCGGTTCGGCCCGGCGGACGACCCGGGGGCGACGGCCTGCGGGGAAGCGCGCGACACGGTGGCGCCGGCTGGCGAGGGACTGCCCGCGTCCACCGCCCGGATGCCGACCGCGGACACGGCGAGCAGCAACGCACCGGCGGCAGCACCGACGAGCATGCGGCGGCGCGGGACAGGGACTGCGAACATTCCCTCACATTAGGCAGTCCACGCCAGAACCCCGACCCCAAATTTGGACATTTAACCCATTTGGGGCGGCGTGCTCACCGTCACTCCTCGGCAGGGCTGGCGGTGGCCTTCTTCGGGGCCGCCTTCTTCGCCGGGGTCGCCTTCCTGGCCGCCGTCGCCTTGGCGGTGGTGGTCTTCTTCGCGGCGGTGGACTTGCTGGCGGCGGCCGTCTTCTTGGTGGCCGTCGTCTTCTTCGCCGGAGCCTTCTTCGCCGGAGCTTTCTTCGCTGCGGCCTTCTTGCGCGGGGCCGGACCCTTGGCCCGCTTGTCGGCCAGCATCTCGGACGCTTCCTCGATGGTGAGCGCCTCCGGGGTCTGGCCGCGCCGCAGGGACGCGTTGACCTCGCCGTCGGTGACGTACGGGCCGAACCGCCCGTCCTTGATCACCAGCGGCTTCTCGGTCAACGGGTCGACGCCCATCTCGCGCAGCGGCGGCGCGGCGGCCCGCCGGCCCCGGGTCTTCGGGGCGGCCAGCAGGGCCAACGCCTCGTCCAGGGTGACCGTGAACATCTGCTCTTCGGACTCGAGCGAGCGGAACTCCTCGCCCTGCTTCACGTACGGGCCGTAGCGACCGTTGTTGGCGAACACCTCGACGCCGTCGGGCGCGACGCCCACCGACCGGGGCAGGCTCAGCAGCCGCAGCGCCTCGTCGAGGGAGAGCGAGTCCGGCGTCTGCGAGCGCAGTAGCGAGGACTTGCGCTCCCCGCTGGAGACGTACGGGCCGAAACGGCCGGACTTGAGCACGATCGGCTCGCCGGTGGCCGGGTCGTCGCCGAGCTTGCGCTCGCCGCTACCGCCGAGGAACAGCTCGTGCACCTTCTCCGGGGTCAGCTCGTCCGGGGCCAGGCCCTCGGGGATCGGCGCCCGGTCACCCTGGGAGCCGGCCTCCTCGCCCTCGGCCGGAGCGGCCGGCGTCTCGCCGGGAACCGCCCGCTGGAGGTACGGCCCGTACCGGCCGACCCGGACGACGACCTCCCGGCCGTCCTCGTCGGTGAAGAGCGGGATCGAGTTCACGCTGCGCGCGTCGATCTCGCTCAGGTTCTCGGTGACGAGCTTCTTGAGCCCACCCGAGCGGGCGATGTCCTGGTCACCGGCGCCGTTGGAGCTGCCGAAGTAGAACGCGGTGAGGAAGTCGACCGCGGCGTGGTCACCGCCCGCGATCTCGTCCAGCTCGTTCTCCATGCTGGCGGTGAAGTCGTAGTCGATGAGGCGTGGGTAGTGCCGCTCCATCAGGCCGATCACCGCGAAGGCCAGGAACGTGGGGATCATCGCCTGGCCGCGCTTGGTGACGTACCCCCGGTCCTGGATCGTCTGCATGATCGACGCGTAGGTGGACGGGCGACCGATGCCCAGCTCCTCCAGGGCCTTGACCAGCGACGCTTCCGTGTAGCGCGACGGCGGCTGGGTGTGGTGGCCCTGCGCGGCCAGCTCGTCGGCGGTCAGCGGCTGGTCCTTGACCAGGGTCGGCAGCCGGCGCTCGGCGTCCTCGGCCTCGGCGTTCTCGTCGTCGCTGGACTCGACGTACGCACGCAGGAAACCCGGGTCGGTGATGGTCTTACCGGTCGCACCGAAGTCGGCCTCCTCCTGGGAGGTGGAGACCGCGCGGATGCGCACCGAGACGCTGGAACCGACGGCGTCGGTCATCTGCGAGGCGATGGTGCGCCGCCAGATCAGCTCGTAGAGCTTGAACTCCTCGGCGGACAGCTCCTTGGCCACCTCGCCCGGGGTACGGAAGTTGTCCCCCGCCGGGCGGATCGCCTCGTGCGCCTCCTGGGCGTTCTTGACCTTGCCGGTGTAGCGGCGGGGCTCCGGCGGAACGCTGCGCTCGCCGTACAGCTCGACGATCTGCCGGCGGGCCGCCGAGATGGCGGTCTCCGACAGGTTCACCGAGTCGGTACGCATATAGGTGATGTAGCCGTTCTCGTAGAGGCGCTGCGCGGTGCGCATCGTCTGCTGCGAGGACAGGCGCAGCTTGCGAGCCGCCTCCTGCTGGAGCGTCGAGGTGATGAACGGCGCGTACGGGCGGCGGCGGTAGGGCTTCTCCTCGACCCGGGTGACCGTGAACGGCCGCCCGTCGAGCCGGGCGGCCAGACCCCGGGCACCGCTCTCGTCGAGGTGGACGACGCCCGCGCCGGCCCGGACCTTGCCCGTGGTGGGCTCGAAGTCCTTACCGGTGGCGATCCGGTCGCCGTTGAGCGCGATCAGGGTGGCGTTGAAGGTACGCGGCCCCTCCCCGGCGTTCGCCACGGCGAGGGTGGCCAGGATGTCCCAGTACTCGGCGGTGCGGAACGCCATCCGCTGCCGCTCCCGCTCCACCACGATGCGGGTCGCCACGGACTGCACCCGGCCCGCCGAGAGCTTCGGCATGACCTTCTTCCACAGCACCGGGGAGACCTCGTAGCCGTAGAGGCGGTCGAGGATGCGCCGGGCCTCCTGGGCGTCGACCAGGTCGCGGTCGATCTCCCGGGGGTTGGCCACGGCGGCCTGGATCGCCGGCTTGGTGATCTCGTGGAAGACCATCCGCTTGACCGGGACCTTGGGCTTGAGGGTCTCGACCAGGTGCCAGGCGATGGCCTCGCCCTCGCGGTCCTCATCCGTCGCCAGGAAGATCTCGTCGACCTCCTTGGACAGCTTCACCAGCTTGCTGATCTGCTGCCTGCGGTCGGCCGAGACGACGTAGAGGGCGTGGAAGCCGTTGTCCACGTCCACCCCGAGGCGGGCCCAGGACTCGCCCTTGTACTTGGCCGGCACGTCGGCGGCGTTGCGCGGCAGGTCGCGGACGTGACCGAAGCTGGCCTCCACGACGTACCCCGGGCCGAGGTAGCCCGAGATCGTCTTGGCCTTCGCCGGTGACTCGACGATGACCAGACGGGTGGTTCCAGCGTTGCTCGGCACGTCTCTCCCCGACCTCACTCCTGCTCGTGGCCGGCCGGCGCCTTACGACAGCGACCGCTCTCGACCCCGCCGTGGCACCGGCGGTCCGGATGTCCAACGTAACGCGCCGTCCGCGTTTCGGGTTTCGCGGGCGGCAATCCGCTGCGGCGCGGCGGTCGAATCCCGCCCGCCGTGCTCGACACTGCCGGACGGCGCCACCGTACACCGTGGGTAGGCCTCGGAGCGGGTCACTGTGACGATGGCAGGCCCTCAACCAGCCCGTCCAACCCCAGTTGTCCAACACCAGACACCTCACCCCCGCCCCTCCCCCGCCCCTCCCACGCCCCACCCCCACCCCCCGCCCCTCCCGCTCACGTCGATCATGGGGTTGTGGTGGGCGTTTAGACCCCGAAGGAGAGGTACGTCCACCACCACAACTCCATGATCGACGCCGGTGAGCGGGGGCGGGGGCGGCGGGGGCGGTTAGGGCCAGGCGTCGGGCGGGGCTGCCGCGGGCGGGGCGCCGACCAGTTCGGCGAGCCGCGCCAACCGGCGTCGGCCGGTGATCCGGTACGCCGGGCCACCCTCGTCGGGGCCGAGCAGCGTGCCGGCCAGGCCGGCGGCGGCGAGAGCCGCGCCGATCGCCTCCCAGCACCGCTGGTCACCCGCGCCGAGGCGCAGCAGGAAGCCGCCGGGCGGCTCCGGCGTCCCGGCGGCGGCGAGCCACAGCCGCAGCCGCCGGCCGGTCAGGTGGAAGGCCGCCGGAGGACGCTTCGCCGGGCCGTCCAGCCAGGCGACCGCGAGCGGCTTCAACAACCGGGTGTACGACGTCCGCACGGCGTGCCGCTGGTCCTCGGTCGGCTCCCAGCTCGCGGCCAGCCCGCGCAGCGCCAGTTCGGCGACGAGCACGTGCACCCGCCAGGCGGCGTCCACCCGCACCGCGAGTCGGGCGGTGCCGCCCATCCGGACGACCTCCCCCGGGCCGGCGAGCAGCCCGGCCAGATCGGCGACCGCCGGTTCGGCGGCCTCCGCGCCGAAGAAGACGAGTTGCCGTCCCGCGTCGTCGGCCCGGGGTGGCCCGGAAAGGGCCGACTCGGAGCGGTCGGAACCGCCGCGCCGCCGGCTCGGACCCGCAGGCGCCGGGTCGGCCCGCGACGGGTCGGGCTCGGGTACGGGGAACAGCGCCGGCAGCGACTGCGCGGCCGGCGTGTCACCGAGCCCGTTCAGCGACACTCGGGCACCTCGTCGAAGGCCTGTTTCAGCTCCTCGGAGTTGAGCTTGCTGGTGTCCAGCGCGCTGGCGTCGTACTCCTTGTTCAGGGTGTCGACGGCGGCCCGCACGCCGTCGTAGAAGGCGGCGGGCTCGCCGGTGCCCAACCCCTCGATGGTGTCCCGGGCGCGGCCGTAGGCGTCCCGCATCTTCTCCAGCGACCCCCGGAAGCCGGCGGAGATGGCCTCGCCGTTGTCGGTCTCCGGGACGCCGGCCTGCTCGACCTTGCGGCGCGCGGTCTCGCTGGCCTGTTCCGCGCCGCCGAAGAGCCGCACCAGGTTCTCCTTGGCCTGCGCCGGAGTGGTCTGCGCCGTCATCTGCTGATCGGTGCTGCTGGTCAACTTGCTGATCTCGGAGCGCCACGGCGTGAGTGCGCCGCAGACCGAGGCCGCCCAGGCCCGTGGGCTGGGCCCACCGCAGCCGGTGAGGACGACGACGAGCGTGGCCAGGACCACCGTGAGCTTTCCGACGGCAGACGTCCGGCACGTACGCATGCGTTGCAGCGTACGACCTTCGGCCAGGTGTGGCACCGGTCCGGATGGCCGGGGTCCCCGCCCGACGGGTGCGTCGAGCGGGGACCCCGGTGCCGCCGGTGTCAGGCGTTGACGATCTCCGGACGGTGGTCGGCGCTGCCCGCGCCGGTGTCGGAGTCGTCCATCGCGATGCCCTTGCGCTTGCTGAAGACCACCGACGCCACGATGATCAGCGTCGCGACCAGCGCGATACCAACCCGCAGGCCGACGTTGCGGTCGTCACCGACGCTGTAGGCCACCACGGCGGGGGCGATCAGCAGCGAGACCAGGTTCATCACCTTGATCAGCGGGTTGATGGCCGGGCCGGCGGTGTCCTTGAACGGGTCGCCGACGGTGTCGCCGATGACCGTGGCGGCGTGCGACTCGGAGCCCTTGCCGCCGTACGCGCCGTCCTCGACCAGCTTCTTGGCGTTGTCCCAGGCCCCACCGGAGTTGGACAGGAACACCGCCATCAGCGTGCCGGCTCCGATCGCGCCGGCCAGGTAGGAGGCGAGCGCCCCCGGGCCGAGGCCGAAGCCGACCGCGATCGGCGCCAGGATGGCGAGCAGGCCGGGGGTCATCAGCTCGCGCTGCGCGTCCCGGGTGCAGATGTCGACGACCTTGCCGTACTCCGGACGCTGGGTGCGGTCCATGATGCCGGGCAGCTCACGGAACTGCCGGCGGACCTCCATGACGACCGCGCCGGCCGAGCGGGACACCGCGTTGATCGCCAGCCCGGAGAAGAGGAAGACGACCGCCGCACCGATGATCAGTCCGACCAGGTTGCGCGGGTTGGCCACGTTCAGCGAGTTGAGGATCTCGGTGCCGACGTCGCCCACGCCGGCGTCCGCGTACGCGGTCCGCAGGGTGTCCGTGTACGAGCCGAACAGCGCGGTCGCGGCGAGGACCGCGGTGGCGATCGCGATGCCCTTGGTGATGGCCTTGGTGGTGTTGCCGACCGCGTCCAGCTCGGTGAGGATGCGCGCGCCGTGCTCGTCGATGTCGCCGGACATCTCCGCCACGCCCTGGGCGTTGTCGGAGATCGGGCCGAAGGTGTCCATGGCGACGATGACGCCGACGGTGGTGAGCAGGCCGGTGCCGGCCAGCGCCACCGCGAACAGCGACAGCGTGATGGAGCTGCCGCCGAGCAGGAACGCCCCGAAGACGCCGGCGCCGATCAGCAGCGCCGAGTAGACCGCCGACTCCAGGCCGACGCTGATGCCGGCGAGGATGACGGTGGCCGCGCCGGTCTGCGAGCTCTTGCCGATGTCCTGCACGGGCCGCTTGTTGGTCTCGGTGAAGTAGCCGGTCAGCGCCTGGATCGCGGCGGCGAGCACGATGCCGATCACCACCGCGCCGATGGCTACCAGTCGCGGGTTGCGGTCGACGTCGGTGAGGCCACCTTCCAGGTCGGCGAAGGTCGCCGGCAGGTACGCGTACGCGGCGATCGCCACCAGCACCGCGGAGATCACGGCGGAGATGTAGAAGGCCCGGTTGATCGCGGTGAGACCGTTGCGGTCGGAGGCGCGCAGCCGGGTGATGAAGACGCCGACGATGGCGACCAGCACGCCGATGGTGGAGATGATCAGCGGGAAGACCAGACCGTCCTCGCCGAAGGCGGCCCGCCCGAGGATCAGCGCGGCCACCAGCGTCACCGCGTACGACTCGAACAGGTCGGCGGCCATGCCGGCGCAGTCACCGACGTTGTCGCCCACGTTGTCGGCGATGGTGGCGGCGTTACGCGGGTCGTCCTCGGGGATGCCCTGCTCGACCTTGCCGACCAGGTCGGCGCCGACGTCGGCGGCCTTGGTGAAGATGCCGCCGCCGACCCGCATGAACATCGCCAGCAGGGCGGCGCCGAAGCCGAAGCCCTCCAGCACCGTGGGCGCGTCACCCCGGTAGACCAGGACGACCAGCGCGGCGCCGAAGAGGCCGAGGCCGACGGTGAGGAAGCCGACCACGCCGCCGGTCCGGAAGGCGATCTTCATGGCGGCTTCGCGGCCACCCTGGCGCTCCCGGGCGGCGGCGGCCACGCGCAGGTTCGCGCGGGTCGCCAGCCACATGCCGGCGCCACCGATGGACGCGCTGAACACGGCGCCCACCACGAAGAAGAGCGAGCGGCCGAGCTTCACGGCCATCTCGCTGCCGTCGGTGTCGTGCACCGGCAGCAGGAAGAGCAGCACCACGGCGACGACGACGAAGATCGCCAAGGTGCGGAACTGGCGGAGCAGGTAGGCCGAGGCGCCCTCCTGGACCGCCCCCGAGATCTCCTGCATGTTGGTGGTGCCCTTGCCGGCGGCCAGCACGGTCTTCGTCAAAGCGGCGGCGAAGACGAGCGCCACCAGCGCGATGACCGCGGCGATGACGACGTACGTGACATTGCCTCCGGTAAGGGAAAGCCCGCCGCCGTCGGCGGCCAAGGTCTCGGACATCTGTGTCCTCCTGTTACCGAACACTCGCGTCGACGGGTGGAGACGCACCGGTCGACGCCTGGATGCGGACTCGCAAGCGCGCGCCAACCCACCCCAGCGGACCAGCGATGACCACCCATACCCGCTGGCTGCGGGTTGGATCACTTGCTGACAACCCGGGTACTGTAGCCCTCCACAGTGTTCGAGGTCACACCGAGGTGGCACCGTGTCTCGATGATCTTCGTCGCTGTGTTATGAAACGAAATCTGATATAGGGCCCGATCCATGACGACAAGGCCGCCTCCCCGTCGGGGACACGGCCTTGTGCGCAGTCGTTCCGAAGTCAGCGCCCGACGGGCCACACCATTCGCACCTCGGTGCCGATGCCCTCGTCGACCGGGCGCACCTGCAGGTCCTCCACGAAGCCCGCGAGCAGAGCGAACCCGACACCCGTGGTCAACGCCTCGTCGGTCAGCGACTCGTCGGCCAACTCGTCCGGCGGCAGCGCCGCCAGCCCGATGCTGGCCTCGATCGGCGCCCGGTCCACGACCCGCACCGCGTACGTGCCGCCGTCGGACATCTCCACCAGCACCGGATCGGCCAGGCCGTACTGACGGTGCAGCGCGACCGCCCGGGTGCACGCCTCACCGATGGCCAGGCGCACCTCGTCCAGCAGGTCCTCGCGGACACCGGCCCGTCGGGCGACGGCCACGCCGACCAGTCGGGCGGTACGCACGTGCACCGGGGCCGGAGAGAAGGAGAGCCGGACCGTCGCCATCACGCGTTGGCGCCGCTCGGGCCCGCGCCGGCCGCCGCCTCGACCGTGGCGTGCAGCGGGAACACCTGGTCCAGCGCCGTGATCCGGAAGATCTTGAGCAGCGGCTCCTTGTCACAGACCAGGGCGAACGAGCCGCCGGCCGTGCGCAGCCGCTTGTGCGCGCCCACCAGCACGCCCAGCCCGGTCGAGTCGAGGAAGTCGACCCGCCCGAGGTCCACGATCACGTGCCGGGCGCCGCCGTCGATCAGCTCGAGGAGACGTTCGCGGAGCCGGGGCGCGGTGTAGACGTCCACCTCACCGCCGACCTCAAGCACCGTGTGCTCGCCCACGGTGCGCGTCGCCAGCGACAGCTCCATCGGTCCTCCTCGCCAGAGCCGTAAACTCTCCTGGGCATCTAACCACTACCGCCGGGACACCCTGCGGTCACCGGCGGCGGCTTTCCCTTACCCCGGGGCCCGGCTTTTCATCTCCGAACACCAGTGCGAGAGTGCAGGACGTGACTTCCTCCCCGCCGGTCGACCTGCTGCGCCGGCTGCGCGCACGGGGCGCGGGCGACCCGGTCACCCACGTCGAGCGGGTGCCCGCCCGCGTCGGGGTGCCGGCGCCGTGGCCGGCGTGGGCGCCGCCGGAGCTTCGGGCGGCGTTCGACCGTCGCGGCGTGGTCGCGCCCTGGCAGCACCAGGCCGAGGCGGCCACCCTGGCGTACGAGGGCGGCCACGTGATCGTCGCCACCGGAACCGCGTCCGGCAAGTCCCTGGCGTACCAGCTCCCGGCGCTCGCCACGCTGCTCGCCGACCCCCGGGCCACCGTGCTCTACCTGGCGCCGACCAAGGCCCTCGCCGCCGACCAGCTGCGGGCCGTCGTCGGCCTGGAGCTGGAGGGGGTACGCCCCGCCACCTACGACGGGGACACGCCGCGCGCGGAACGGGAGTGGATCCGCCGACACTCCCGCTTCGTGCTGACCAATCCGGACATGCTGCACCACGGCGTCCTGCCCGGCCACGCCCAGTGGTCGGGGTTCCTGCGCCGACTGGCGTACGTGGTGATCGACGAGTGCCACACCTACCGGGGTGTGTTCGGCTCGCACGTGGCGCACGTGCTGCGCCGGTTGCGCCGGCAGTGCGCGCGCTTCGGGGCCAGCCCGGTGTTCGTCCTCGCCTCGGCCACCTCCGGCGACCCGGCGACCGCCGCCGCGCGACTCACCGGACTGCCGGTGACCGCGGTCACCGAGGACACCTCGCCGCGCGGCGGGGTGACCTTCGCGCTCTGGGAACCGCCACTGCTGCCACCGGACTCGGGCTCCTCCTCCCCGGTCCCCCCGCAGGCGACGGGCGACCACGACGACCTTCGTCAGGTCCGCCGGTCGGCGCTGCGCGAGACCGCGGACCTCCTCGCCGACACGGTCGCCGAGGGGGTACGCACCCTCGCGTTCGTCCGTTCCCGCAAAGGCGCCGAGGTGGTGGCGGCCAACGCGCGGCGGGCGCTCGACGACGCCGTGCCCGGGCTCGGCGACCGGGTGGCGGCCTACCGGGGCGGCTACCTGCGCGAGGAGCGTCGCGAGCTGGAACGCGCGCTGCTGCACGGTGACCTGCTCGGCCTGGCCTCCACCAACGCGCTGGAGCTGGGCGTGGACCTGGTGGGGCTGGACGCGGTGTTGATCTGCGGCTATCCGGGCACCCGGGCGTCGCTGTGGCAGCAGGCGGGCCGCGCCGGGCGTTCCGGCCAGGAGGCCCTCGCGGTGCTGGTGGCCCGGGACGACCCACTGGACACCTACCTGGTGCACCACCCGGAGGCGATCTTCGGTGCGCCGGTGGAGGCGACGGTGCTCGACCCGGCCAACCCGTACGTGCTTGCCCCGCAGCTGGCCTGCGCCGCCGCCGAGGCGCCACTGACGCCGGCCGACCTGGCGCTCTTCGGCGACGGAGCGAAGGAGGCGGTGGACGAGCTGGTGGCAGCCGGGGCGCTGCGACAGCGGCCCACCGGCTGGTACTGGCGACACCGCGAGCGCCCCGAGGTGGACCTGCGCGGCGAGGGCGGCGCACCGGTCGTCGTGGTGGAGTCGTCGACCGGCCGGCTGCTCGGCACCGTCGACGGCGGCTCGTCCCACTTCCTGCTCCACCCCGGCGCGGTCTACCTACACCAGGGCGTCTCGTACGTGGTCGACGAGCTGGACCTCGCCGACGGCTGCGCGTTGGTGCACGTCGAGGAGCCGGACTGGTCCACCCACGCCCGGGACGTCACCGACCTGTCCGTGGTGTCGGTGCGCTCCTACGTCGACGCCGGGCCGGTCGGGATGTTCCTCGGCGAGGTGGACGTCACCAGCCAGGTGGTGTCGTACCAGCGGCGCAGGATCGCCACCGGCGAGGTGATCGACACCCGACCGCTGGACCTGCCCGCCCGGGAGCTGCGGACGGTGGCGGTGTGGTTCACGCTGTCCGAGCGGTCGCTGACGTCCGCCGGGGTGCAGCCGGCCGACGTGCCGGGCGCGCTGCACGCCGCCGAACACGCCGCGATCGGCCTGCTTCCGCTGATGGCGACGTGCGACAGGTGGGACATCGGCGGCCTCTCCACCGCCCTGCACCCGGACACCGAGGCGCCGACGGTCTTCGTCTACGACGGGCACCCGGGCGGCGCGGGCTTCGCGGAGCGCGCCTACGGGACGGCGTCGGCGTGGTTGCGGGCCACCCGCGACGCGATCGCGGAGTGCGGCTGCGAGACCGGCTGCCCGTCCTGCGTGCAGTCGCCGAAGTGCGGCAACGGCAACAACCCTCTCTCGAAGCCGGACGCGATCCGGGTCCTCGACGTGGTGCTGGGCAATCTGCCCTCCTGAGCCACCTTGCATGAATCCCGGTGGCACTGGGCACAATGGTGTGGGAGCGCTTCCATCGATGCTTGTGTTGTATTTCGCCCCCGCGCCCGAGGAGAAGTTGTGGCCGACACGATCGCTGAGACCGTCGACCTGCTCTACACCATCGACCAGGAACACCTCACCCTCGACCAGCAGATCACGCTCGGGGCCGCGCTGGCCGCGTTGGCTCAGGCCGAACGGCTGGAGCAGATCAACGAGCGACTGCGCGGCATCCACCAGGTGCTCAACACCTGGTCGTTGCGGTCGACGGTGGACGGTCGCTGAATTCGCGCGTGACCGGTCCGGCCGGGCGGACCGGTCAGGCTGGGCCAGTCGGGGCGAGCTGGTCGGGGTGGGCCGGGGTCGGGGTGGCCGGTTCGGGGTGCGCGGGTTGGTCGGGTGGGTGAGCCGGATGAGCGTGGGCCGACGGGGGTTGCCCGGCTGTGCGAGACTCCGGCGCGACACCCCCTGAGGAGATCAGATGCAGCTCGACAACTTGCAGACCCTGCAGCAGTTCCACATCCGCCAGCGGCTGCGGATGATGGTCAACCAGTACGAGGTCCGCGCGGTCGCGCCGGACGGCAGCGAGGGCGAGCTGCTGGCCTTCGCGCAGCAGAAGCGGCTCGCCTTCAAGGAGCAGGTGACGATCTACACCGACGACTCCAAGCAGCAGCCCCTGCTCGGTTTCAAGGCCCGCCAGCGCATCGACCTCGGCGCCACGTACGACGTCACCGACGCGGCCGGCAACCCGATCGGCCTGTTCCGCAAGGACTTCGCCCAGTCCCTGCTCCGCTCCACGTGGCACGTCGAGCAGGCCGGCCTGCCGCAGGTGACGGGTCAGGAGCGGAGCCTGCCGGTGGCGCTGCTGCGCCGGTTCGTCGACTCGCTCTCCTGGCTGCCGTACCACTTCGACTTCCTCGCCGGCGGCCAGCCCGTCTTCTCGGTGGTCAAGAAGTGGGGCCTGCGCGACAAGTACGTCGTCGAGGTGCAGAACCCGCAGATCGACCGCCGCCTCGTCATCGCCATGGCCGTCGCCCTCGACGCGCTCCAGGCTCGCTGACGCACCCGACCGGCACATCGACCACCCACCCCTCGGCTCCGCGGGCCGGGGCAGGGCTCGCAGCTTGGGCCCGCACGCGCGAACTGGACCGCCTCGGTTGCACCTCCGCCGGGGCGGTTCGCCGTTGGATGACCACCCCAGCCTTCATGACGTACACCTCGCGCTTGGCGGTGGCGTTGCCCCTCGGATCGAGCACGTACCCGGTGATCCAGATCCGGTCGTGGTACGGGTCGGGCTCGCCGACCGACACGATGCGCAGCATCAGCGCCCGGTTCCCGGTGAACTGCGGCGAGCAGGCCGCCCCGACCAACACGACGTCTGCCGGCTCCACGACAGCCACCCGAGGAACCGGCGGTACACGGCGTCGGCGGGAGCCCAGGTCATGTCCTGCGTAGCCGCCGTCAGGTGCGACCACATGTAGATGCGGAGGGCTATCGGCGAGGCGGCGTACTCGTCCAACAGCTCCAGGCGGCGGGTGGAACAGGGCCAGGGTCGTTCGCACACCTCGCACAGCCACAACGGGAGCACCGGACCGTGCGTGGTCATCAGCTCTCACCCGGCCAGTGACCCCGGTTGATCGGGATCTTGTGCCTGGCCCGACAGGGCAGCTCGTTCCCGCACTTGCAGACGTTCCGCCACTTGATCCACGACCACACCGGCTTGTGCCTGCGAGCCAGGGTCATGGCTACGGCCGTCAGATACTCCGCAAAAGTGACACGACGACGGGTCATGTGTCCATGGCACCACAGGGGGTTGTACGAGGGCAACCCTCCAAGGCGTTGCCCCACCCGGTTCCGTCTGATGCAATTCCCAAGGATCCTACCGTCAGGTTATGGAGTTGCTTGGGCTGGACGAGATCCGCGACTTGCTGGGTGGGATCAGCAAGCAGCGCGCCACGATCATCGTGGGCCGCAAGGGGTTCCCCGACCCGCTGGCCACCTTGAGCATGGGCCGCGTCTGGGATGGCAAGGCCGTGCGAGCGTGGATCGCCAAGAACCGTCCCACTCCGGCTGACGAAGACTGACCGGGCAGGCACCACCTGCCCGGTCATCCGCCACACAATTTACCGACGCCACCACCGGAACAGCTCGGATACGGCCTTCACGATCGGGGCACGGTCTTTGGAGTCAGCACCCCTCAGGGCGATACCGGCCACGATGACTTTGCCGGCTACCGGAAGCCCCACGACTACCACAGCGACCAGCGGACTAGCTGCGGCGATGGGTTCGATGCTGGACAGTCCCACTGCTTGCCTCTCCTCACTCTGGTCGAGTGAGGCGCACAGGGCTCAGCTCGACCAGTACGCAGACTGGTGAAGCCGAGGTCCTGCGCCGACTGAGCAAGATCTCAGATGTTGCTTGGCACCTTCGAGGCACCGATATATAGGGGGGCACTACTACGTCCGTTTATAAGGAAAATCTGACCCGGCGAACGGCCTGTCGGCTGACCGCGCCAGGGCGCAGGCTGCCGCAGTGAGCAGCAATTCACCTGCGCACTCCTTGTCCCGAAGAACAGCCCTCCAGGGGGCGCATCCTTCAGGGGAGACGTCGATGAGTGTAGCTGAATGCGCAACACGCTCACTGACCAACACCCCCTATCCGTGTGGATGGGAGGTACTGGCTAAGGGTGTTCAGTTCACCGCAGAGACGACGAGGGGCACGGTCGGGGGCACCCGGTCGCCCCGGCATGGTCAGTACGGCTGCACTTTGATCACGCAGTCGAGGAACATGGCGGACGGCGAGCCGGACGGTGGCTGCACTCGGTATTTGGCCGTGAAGGTGTCGGTACCCGCCGACAGCCCTTCGACGAAGATCTCGACGGAGGACCGCCCGACTGCACGTGTGCCGCTACTAGTCGAGCCTTCACCGATCGACAGGCTGTCGAGATCGCCCGAAGCCTGCATTACGGCGCTCCAGAGCCATGGGGCAAAGATACCGGGAAGTCCTCACGTCGACAGACCGAGAAACGCGGCCGGTCGAGGCGCAGAACCCGCAGATCGACCGCCGCCTCGTCATCGCCATGGCCGTCGCCCCCCGACGCGCTCCAGACTCGCTGACGCGCCCGACCGGCGCCCTCCGGTCGTTCCTTGGCCATTGGCCGGGGCAGGGTTAGCCATCCCGTCCCGGCCACTCGGCTGCCGCCCCGGCTACGCCCGTTCGACGCGCTCGCACCCGTTCCGATTGGGCCGAGCCGTCAGCCGCGTACCGGCCCGGCGCGGGCCGTCGACGCAGCGACCCGGGTCAGACCCGGAATCGGCGTGAACGCCACCTCGACGGTCACCAGCACGTCCAGCCCGTCGACGACGCAGTCCACTATCCGGCCGTCGTTGCGCTGGGCGATGTCCGTGGCGTACGCGCACGCCGCCAGGTCGCCGTCGAGCGCTCGGGTAGCACCGGCCAGCGCGCCGAGATCAGCGGCCACCGCCGCGCGCTGGGACGCCATCCCGGTCGCGGCGACGGCCGCGCCGAATGTCCCGACCAGCACGAACACGAGCCCCAGAGCGAGCAGCAGGACCGTCGCCCCGCCCCGGTCCGCGCCCGAGCGGCCCATCACCCAGTCCCCTCGTCGGCACCCGGTTCCACCGCTGCGACGGCGGTGGCTGCCACGGTGACCCGTGGTAGCCGGCCGCCCAGCGCACGGACGGGTGCGCGGACGGTCGCCTGCACCCGGTCGCCGTCGAAGGACACCGACACCTCTGCCCCCGGTGGTGCGACCTGTGCGCCGTCCGCGTTGCCGGCGCCCCGGGCGGCGGCGAGCGCGGCTTCGCGGGCGGTGTGCAGGCAACTCGCCTGTGTGCTGACGGCGTTCACCGCCGTCAGGCCGGCGAGCAGCAGCAGGAGAAGCGCCGGCAGGCCGGCCGCCAGTTCGGCGGTGAAGGATCCCCGCTCGCCGCCGACGATGTGGGCCCGCCGGCCGCCGTCGGACGCGCGCCCGGGAGCGTTCCGCGTACGGTCGACCTGCCGGCGCCTGATCACTTGAGTGCCCGGTCGATGACCGCGGTCAGCGCGGACTGGACGTTGCCGGAGGTCAGCACCTTCAACAGGATCCCCGCGAAGGCCACCGCGGCGAGCGTGCCGACCGCGTATTCGGCGGTGTTCATTCCGTCGTCGCCGCGCAGTCGGGCGATGAGTTTGCGCATGGGTCTTCCCTTCCTCGATGGGTCAGAGCACGTCGCCGAGAACGGCGACGATCACCGGCACCAGGCCGGCGAGAATGAACGCGGGCAGGAAGCAGAGCCCCAGTGGCAGCACGATGAGGACGCCCGCCCGACGGGCCGACGCCTCGGCGGCGGTGGCCCGGTCGGCCCGCAGGTCGTCGGCGAGACGGGTCAGCGCACCGGCCAGCGCCGCGCCGCTGTTGGCCGAGCGGAACGCCGCTGCGGCAAGCCGATCCGCCCCTGGCACACCGTCCAACGCCGACCACGCCTCCGCTGGGCCGCCACCGAGGAGCAACGTGCGGCCCACCCGGGCCAGTCGGGTGGCCAGCGGGCCGTCCAACGCCTCGGCCACCGCCAGGACCGAGCGGTCCACCGGCGCACCGGCCCGCATCGCCGCCGCCAGGAGGTCGGCGGCGAGCGGCAGGTCGGCGGCCTCCCGAAGCCGCTGGTTGCGTACGGCGGGAGGCTCGATCCGCCGCAGCGACACATCCAGCAGGACGGCGACCGGAACGGCGCCCAGCCATCCGAACCAGCCCTCGACAACCACTGCCACGGCAAGCCCGGCCATGCCTGCCGCGAGCCGGATCGCATCCGGACGGCGGCGTATGCCCGCAGTCCCGCGAGTGGACAACACCGGGGACATCAGGTGGTCCGCCCCGGCCCAGCGCCCAGCCGCTCAGCCCAAAAGAGACCGACGATCTGCAGGGCGACGGCGAGGACCGCGCACACCCCACCGACCGTGTCGTGCAGGAGCACCGCCAGGGGGTCGACCCCGATCCCGTAGCCGAGCCCGATCCCACCAATCGGCAGAGCAGCCAGCAACCAGGCGGTGGCGCGTGCGCCAGCCGCCTGTGCCGCTGCGGCGGCCAGCCCACGGTCGGTCGCACGGGCATCCGCCTCGATCCGCTCGATCAGCTCCGCCAGCGGCGCGCCAGTCCGGTCCGCCAGCCGCACGGCGGCCGAGGTCAGGTCGCGAAGCCGATCGACGCCGGCCATCGATGCTCCGGCGACGGAGGTGATCTCGAGGGTCGGCGGCATGGGCGAACCCGCCCGAAGGTCGGCCGCCAGGCCGCACAGCAGGTCCAGGCCGCGCCGTCGATTAAGCTCGACCTGCCGATTCGTTCTCCAGCGCAGCAGAGCGCGGATAGCGAGCGTGCCGTAGCCGGCCATCGCCACGGCGGCCACCGGCCCGCCGGACACGGCTCCGACACCTGCTCCCACCAGACCGGCCAGGAGCAGCACCCGACGCGGTGACCGTCGCGCGCGTACCAGAAGGGTCGAGACCGGCCTGTCCGGCTCGTGGCCCGCCGGCCCCACGAACAGTCCGCCGGCACCATGGTCCGGCTGGTCCGCGAGCGGCCTGTCGGTCTCGCGGCCTGCCGGCCCCGCCAACAGCCCGCCGGCCCGATGACCCGCCTGGTCGGGGAACAGCCCGCCGGCCCTCTGGTCCGCCTGGTCGGCGAACAGCCTGCCGGCCTCGTGGTGCGGGGAAGCGACGGCCGCCGGGGCTCCGGCCTCGGGCCTGGCAATGGCAGCCGGGCGGCGCGAGTCCCGGCGGGCCGGCGGACGTGCCGGGCCGGCCGGTCGGGTGGGTCCCTCGGGTCCACCGGTCGCCCTCGAACGGCCGGGGCTGTCGTCGAGGTCCCGGGTGGACCAGGCGACGGCCGTGCGCCCACTGCCGGCCCCCGGCTGCACGAGCGCACCCGGGTCAGCCGAGGCGGCCGTGCCGCCGAGGTCTTCGGTCGGCCGGTCCTGCCCGCGAGCGAGGTCCCGGATCCACTCGACCAGGGCGTCGTCCGGGTCGACACCGGTGGCACGCCGGGTCGGGGCCAGCACCCGACGCCGACGGTCTCTGATGCTCTTCGCCCGCCAGATCACCAGGATCGCGGTGGACAGCAGCAGCGCCGCGACCAGCGCCATCGTGGCGTTCACGCCGGACCTGCCGATCCGGGCCACGGCTCGGTGAGGATCGGTGGGACCGCGACACCCCGGTCCCGCAGCAGCGCGCCGAACGTACGGGCGGCCAGCCCCAGGCCTCGCCCACGTATCCAGGCGGGCACCACGGTGGCCAGGCGTTCCGGCCCTTCGGGGAGCAGCAGACAGATCGATTCGAGGACGCGGCCCTGATCGCCGCGACGCACCTGGAGCAGCACCTGAAGCGCGGCGACCACCTGGGCGTGCAGCGCGGCGCGGGGCAGACCACCGAGCATGCCGAGCGCCTCCAGCCGGGCCGGCACGTCGGACGGGGTGTTGGCATGCAGCGTGCCGGCACCGCCGTCGTGACCCGTGTTCAACGCGGCCAGCAGGTCGACCACCTCTGCGCCCCGGCACTCCCCGACGACCAGGCGGTCCGGACGCATTCGCAGCGCCTGCCGGACCAGGTCTCCGAGGCTGACCACGCCCGTCCCCTCGACGTTGGCGGTACGGGCCTGCAGCCCGACCACGTGCGGATGCCCCGGCTGGAGCTCTGCCGCGTCCTCGACCAGGACGATCCGTTCGGTGGCTGGCACCAACCCGAGCAGAGTGTTGAGCAGGGTCGTCTTGCCCGAGCCCGTGCCGCCGGTGACCAGGTACGCCAACCGGGCCGCGACGACCGCGGCGAGCAGCGGTGCCACCGGTCGCGGCACCGTCCCCTGGCTCACCAGCTCGTCGAGCGTGTACGGGCGATGCCGGAACGTCCGCAGGGACAGGTAGGGACCCTCGGTCGCCACCGGAGGCAGTACGGCGTGCAGGCGGGTGCCGTCGGGCAGGCGGGCGTCCGCGAACGGGGAGCCGTCGTCGAGCCGCCGACCGGCGCTGGCGATGAGCCGCTGCGCCAACCGCCGGACGTCGTCGACCGAGCCGACCGGGATCGCCACCTGGTGCAGCCCCGCACCCCGGTCGACCCAGACGCGTACGCCGTTGACCAGGACGTCGGTCACCTCTGGGTCGGTCAGCAGTGGGGCGAGTGGTCCGGCGCCGACGAGGTCGTCGTGCACCCGGTCGGCGATCCGCAGGACGGCGGTGTCGCCCAGCACGGCAGCGGTGGGTTCGGCACGTACGGCGGAGACGATCGCCGCCGGGGTGACCGGGTCGGTGGCGGCGACGATCCGCTGCCGCACCCGGGCCGCGAAGGAGGTGTCCTCCGGCTGGCCGCTCATGCCGCACCGGTCGTGGCGCCGGTGAGGTCCGCGACGATCCGCTGGCACAGGGCGGCGAGCGGACCCTTGCCCGCCGCCGCCGGGGCCTCGCCGCGTTCGAGGCCCCGGCAGAGCCCCGGCTCGGGGCGCAGCGTGCCGGCGAGGGGAAGCCCGAGGGCCCGTGCCACCTCGGTGGCGCGCAGCCGGCCGGGGGCGGGCCCGCGCACCACGACCGAGAGTGCGTCGCAGTGTGGTGCGGCCACGGCCACCACCCGGGCGGCGGCCGCGGTGGCACGCAACTCCGCCGGTACGACGACGAACGCCTGGTCGGCCGCCTGCAACGCGACCACGGCGGCGTCGTCGAGCTGCCGGGGCAGGTCGATCACCACGAAGTCCCGGCCCCGGTGGGCGGCGTCGACGGTCGCCGCCATGGCTGCGGCGGGCAGCGCCAGCATCTCGCCGCGGTCCCAGGAGAGCACCACCAGGTCGCCTCGACTGGGCAGGGCCTGGACCAGCGCGGGTGCGTCCACCCGCCCGTCCGCGCTGGTGAGTGACGGCCAGCGCAGCCCTTCCAACTGCTCCCAGCCGAGGACGAGATCGAGGCCACCGCCGAGCGGATCGGCGTCGATGAGCAGGGTGCGCAGTCGGGCCCGCGCGGCGGTCACGGCGAGCCCGCCGGCGAGCACGCTCGCCCCGGCGCCACCTCGGCCACCGAACAGCGCGACGACCCGCGCACCCGGGCCGTCCGGCTGGTCTGGGCCGTGCTCCGCCAGGCGGTCCACGAGCCACGGCTCGGCGGCGGGCAGCGCGGCGACGTGTTCGGCGCCGATCAGCTCGGCGATCTGCCAGCCGGGGTCGATCTGACCGGCCCGGCCGACGAGCACCAACCGGGGCCGCTTCGGTAGCCGGGCCCGCAGACACGCCCGCGACTGGTCGACACCGAGCAGCACCAGCGGCGCGGAGGTCCAGCGGGTGCGTGCCGCGGCCGGGTCGGCGGCGAGTTCCACCTCGGTCCCGCCGGCGGCGGCGAGCCGGAGCAGGTCGTCGAGCAGGTCGCCGTCCCCGGTGACGACCAGTGGGAGCCGTCGGATCGGCGGGACGGAGGTACGGGGTGCCATCGCGGCCTCCAGCGGTCGGGATCGGATGCACCGCCGACCCTGCTCGCGACGAACCCCGAACGACGCCCTCGACCCGGCCGCCTGTGGACAACTCAGGGGCCTGTGGACAACGCCCGCCGAGACGGTTGATCTGCTATGCGCACTGGTGTTCGTGCAGCTAGCGGCGCTGCCGCAAAAACACCGCAGGGCCGCTCCCGCGAGAGCGGCCCCAGAAATCGCCGGTCAGCCGACGCGGTCGGTCCAGGCGGTGTCGATGATCATCTGGTACGCGTTGAGCCGTACCGGCGTGAGCGTCAGCATCTCGTGGGCGAGCAGGCCACCCGTGTCCGCATCGAAGATCAGGAGGGACTGGGCGTCGTGTTCCCGGTCGTCGCAGGTGACCGCGACACCGGCCCGACCGGCGCGGTCGGTCACCTGCCCCCGCCAGCGCAGGCCGGGCAGGTCGGCGAGGACGCGCAGGATCTCGGCCCGGGTGGCGCGCGGTATGACGTACCGCGCGTAGAGCGCGCCGACCGCCTTGCTCGCCGATCCCGGGCCGTACTCAATCTTGAGCAGTTCCCGCAGTCGCACCGGATCGGCCGGTGGTGGCGTCAGCTCCATCGGCGGCAGCGGAATCAGCGACGACTCGGCAGAATCGGCCGGGCCCTGCGGGAGTTTGCGCCGCCAGTAAGCCTGGGACTTCTCGTCGGGGTACTGCGGCTCCAGCTGGGTGTTGGCCTGGCTGCCGGTCCCGTCCGCGGCCTGCCACACCTTCGTCTCGCCGACAAAGGCGACGTGGTAACGGTCGTCGGGCGAACTCATCACCGGGTCACCCCACACCTTCGTGTGGTGGTACATGTAGCGCCCGCCGCGGTTGTCGTACCCCGCGTCCTTGATCTTGCTGGCCAGCGTGCGCAGCCGCGGGCCGGCAGCCGGCGGGTCGGCGTCGAACTGGTAGGCGACCGGCACGAGCACCAGCCCCACCGCGTCCCCCGGCCCAACCGGGACGTCCGGCGTGCTCTCGCCGGACGGACGCAGCGCGGCCGCCGCGCCGGCCGCCACCGCGAGCGTCCCGGCCGTCAGGACGAGCCGGCGAGTCGGGCGTACGCGCCGATGCGCCGCCGCCTCCGCGACACCGGCACGATCGATCAACTCGTGGGCCGCGACCGAGGGCGGTGCGACGGTCGCGCTCCGAGCCGGATCGGCCGGGCCGATGAGGGTACGGGTACGGGCCACCGAAAACATCACAGCTCCTCTCGCGTGGTCGCCATCAGTGGGCGGCGGGGACGGACCGGACGGCTCGACATCGCCACGGTCAGTCGACGGCGAGCGCGGTGCAGGCGCACCGCCGTGGTCGCCCGGGTGCAGCCGAGGACCTGCGCGGCCTCGGACACCGTCAACTCCTCCCAGCCGACGAGCCGCAGGATCTCCTGGTCGAGGTCGTTGAGGGTCGCCAGCGCGGCCCGGATGTCGGCGACCCCCACGGTCGTGTCCGCACCGGACGGATCGGCCACCCGCGTCAGGTCGGCATCCGCGATCGGCAGCAGATCCGGTGCGGCCCGCCGGGAGCGCCACTGGTTGGCCAACAGGCGCCGGGCCACCCCGTACAGCCAGGGCAGGCTGCGGTCCGGCACCTCCCGACGCCGCCGCCACGCGACGACGAACACCTCCTGCGCGAGTTCCGCCGACGCGTCGGCGTCGCCGAGGCGGCGCAGGCCGTACCGGACGATGTGCGCGTACTCGGCGGCATAGAGGCTGGTGAACCAGACCTCGTCGCGCTTCCCCGGTGGACCCACCCGAACCCCCACTGCCTCGGCGACTTCCACCCGGACTTGTGTCGCGAAAGGCTCGACGATTACCGCGCGGTTTGCATCCGTGACCTCGACGGGTCACCCGATCCGTGCCGGATGCTGTCAGCGTTGCTGTCGACCCCGGTGACAGGCGTCCCCGGCTGACCCGTGGGTTTGCGTATGGTCCGGCCAATGATCGTCGAGGGCACCCGTGGCTGCTGGGCCCTGTCGTTACGTCAGCGTCGCGTTGGCCTCTACGCGCACCGACCGTCGCGGTCGGCTTCTTTGTTCCTCGGCCCGGCGTTCATCATTGCAACGACGATCTACGATCTGACGCATTCGGACTTGGTCTACCGCATGCCTGCCGAAAAAACGGCCAATCAGAACGATGTTGCCGACGTCGGCCTCGAAGTGGCCGACCAGGCGGCCATCGTCGTGTCCGGCCTCTTGGCGATGGCAGGGCCCATGCGGCCGGGCGCGGGCACATGCCACGACCTGCATCCCGACGATTCCGTTCGCTCTCTGTTGCGGCGCACCGTTCACCGGAAAGCGAGGTGACTGCCGTTGCAGTACCAGCGGCGCCGTGGGTAGCTGACACGCATCGAGCAGCTGCCGTGGCTTCGCTGCCGCACTGGCACTACGCGCCTTGCCGTTGGCCCGGTCACCGTCGTCAGACAGGCACCGAAGCCGTCGAAGCGCCTAGTCCACGCCCGCAAACTTCCACAGACTCCAAATCGCGCTAGGAGACAACATTTACTAGAACTCCGATCGGTATCGATGCACCCAGCAGGAATAAAGTCACTAAACGGCGGGAACCAGATGACTGACTTCCCTCTCCCACCAATTCAAAGCCGGGGAATATCCACTTGTGCAGGCGTTCTATATAAAAAATTGGCCACGTCAGACTAAATGCAAAGGCTCCGACCGAGGTCCGGATTTCCAATCCGCTCGACTTCGGCAACACCAGGCCAACAAAGACCGCGGTAGCCGTCGCCGCCAATATTGCGAGACGGGGCCTGGAGTTCTCCGAACGCAACGATGCCCAACGCGGCACACCCTTCTCTATCTCGTCCGCCAGTCGGGCATAAGCCTGCTTGGCCCACCCCGTCCTCCGCGAGGAAACCTCAACAATAACTGCTTCATTAGCATTTCGAGCAAAAGTAACGCTCAAACGCTCCGACGGCCGAAGGGTGGCCACAAACTTCAGGCCTACGACGCTTCTTCGATCAACCTCGGGGAGAACCTCAAAAATCGGTCCCGAAACCTCGTCCTCGTCTTCAACAATTAATCCCACAAAGGGATATGTCTCGTTGCCATCGCCGACAGAAGCACCACCTGGAACTCCGGCAAGATTAATGACCCCGGTCGCTTCAGCAACCTCTCCCGTCTGCCCCTCCTCGTATTCACGCTCTTTCAGCCAAGTTGAGTACAAATCTTCGACAATTCTCCCTAGACGCTCAAGATCCGCGAACTCACCCGACCACGCGTGCCATTGATGGCGTTTGCGGAAGCTGCGCCTGACAGTACTCATGGTCTAAGTCAGCCCTTCAGCGATCGAAACTTCACAGGCACGGCACTTCTCATGCCATCCCGATCCTCCTATCGATGTCAAGCTCCGGGGATCTCTCGTTGACAGAGCTCTTTTCGTCCCGAACGCGGGACCGCGGCGTTATCGCCTTCCATCCAGTACCGTCCGGTGTGCCGTCGAGCATGGCTGCTATGCCCGCACCTACCAGTGGTGTCCTCAGGCGTTGGCACTCTTGCTGCCTTCTCGCTGGCCTCAACCTCGCCCACGTCAGGTCCCGCGGACCGCATCCCCCAACCCGAGCCTGGCCACCGGCGTCCACGGCCTGCTCGATCCGGTTCGGTCGGCTTCGGTTCCGCCACACCGATGTTCCGTCCGCCTTCACACGTTGCGACCACGCCTGCTCAGATTGGCCCTCTACCCACCGCGTGGATCTCTCCCGCCGCTTCATTCAATGCGATTAGTGGAACACCAAGTTCTCCTGAGCAATGGCCTCGGCGGCTGGGCGATGGCCGCCGGGGAGGTGGCTTCGGCGGCGAGCATGGCGTACTGGCGGGCGCGTTGTGTGGCCACGGCGAGGAGGTCGTTTCCCCGGGGCCTACGCCGATGGGCTCGACGATGAGCTGTCGGGCCTGCGCAGGGCTCAACTGGGTGCGAGGCCGACGGCGCTGCAACTGACCAGCCTTCGTCGATCCGCCCTGAGCCGACGGCGGAGCAACTTCGGCCAAGGCGTCACCAGGCCGGGAGCGCTCCCTGCAAAGGGACGACCCCCGTCGGGGGGAGACGGGGGTCGTCAACGGTTCGGCTCCGGGGGGGTCGAGCCGAACCACTCAGCGGTCACGGGGGGTGCAACCGCCGAGGGCCTGTCTGTTTCGGGTATGTGAAAGCACGTCGTGCGGACAAGTCTGCCTGAGCGGGCCCGTCACGTCGAGTGGTGTTCACTCCACTCAGCGCGAAAATCTCCTCGCCGAATGTGAGCACGGTCACGCTGAGCGGTGGTGGGGGCGCCCGTCCGCAGGTCCAAGGGGTGGCCTGACCCCGGGCACCCGCCGACGATAGACCATCCGGCTAGACTTTCGCGCCGTGGGCCGAAGTGCCGCTTTCTTCGATCTGGACAAGACCGTCATCGCCAAGTCGAGCGCCCTGGCGTTCGGTCGGCCGTTCTACCGGGACGGGCTGATCACTCGGCGTGACGTGGTCAAGTCGGCGTACGCGCAGCTGATGTTCCGGCTGGGCGGCACCGACGAGCAGACCATGGCCCGAACACGGGACTACCTGGCCGCGCTCTGCAAGGGTTGGCAGGTGGAACAGGTCCGCCAGATCGTCGCGGAGACGCTTCACGAGCTGATCAACCCCTATGTGTACGCCGAGGCCGCCGCCCTGATCGAGGAGCACCAGGCGGCCGGGCGGGACGTGGTGCTGGTGTCGGCGTCCGGCGAGGAGATGGTCCGCCCGATCGGCGAGCTGCTCGGGGTGACCGACGTGATCGCCACCCGGATGACGGTGCGGGACGGCCGTTACAGCGGTGAGGTCGAGTTCTACGCGGCCGGCCCGAGCAAGGTCGAGGCGGTCACCGAGTTGGCCGCCGCCCGGGACTACGACCTGGCCGACTCGTACGCCTACTCCGACTCGTACAGCGATCGTCCCCTGCTGGAGTGCGTGGGGCACCCGAGCGTGGTCAACCCGGACCGGCAGCTCCGCAAGCTGGCCTCGGAGAACGCCTGGCCGGTGCTGGAGTTCCGGCATCCGATTCCGCTGGGCCGCCGTTGGCGGGAGCGGCCGGCCGTCCCGGTGGCGGCGGCCGCGCTGGGGGTCGGTGTGGGAGTGGCGATCGGCATCGCCTGGTACGGCCGGCACCGCCGCACGCGCGCCGCCGCCACGGCCTGACCGAGCCCGTCCGGGCGACGCACGGCCTCCACTCTCGCCGGAGACGCCACCCTCGGTAGGCATCCGCTCTCTCGGCGCTCACCCTTCACGGTGCCACCGGCATCGTCGACAGTCGCCTATCCGACACAGTTCATTATCCCCGGTCCCACGCCGTATTGAGCGGTCGCTCAAAAAGACGTACCCTCCATTTGAGCGACCGCTCAAGACGGGGAGATTCGCATGACCGACGACAGCGCACCGACACCACGCAGAACGAGGGCGCACTGGATCCTGGCCGGGTTGATCACCCTCTTCGGAGCGGTCGTCTTCGTCGTGGTGGTGCGGCAGGGCCGAGCCGACAGCGCGGTGCTCTTCGTCGCGCTCCCGGTGCTCCTGGCCGCCGCCCTCGCGCTCGCACCCCGCCGGTCGGCTCACGGGCGGGTCTTCACGGCCACCACGATGGCCCTGCTCCTGGCGTCGGTGGCCCTGCACGAGGGCGCGATCTGTGTCCTGCTGGCCGCCCCGCTGGTCTACGCGGTGGCGCACGGGACCACCGCGCTGATCCGCGCCCTGCGGGAGGCGAACCGCCCGTACGTCGTCGTGGCCGTCCCCCTGCTGCTCCTGCCCGGCCTGGAGGGCACGGGCATCGCTCCCCGGGTGGCTCCGGACCAGACGGTCGAGGTGACCCGGGTCGTCGGGCTCCCGGTGGACCAGGTGGCCGAACGTCTCACTGCCGGTCCCCGCCCGACCGACGTCCGGTCGGTGCCGCTGCGGCTCCTCGGCGTACCGACGCCCGGACAGGTCACCGGCGACGGGCTCGACATCGGCGACCGGTGGATGTTCGGTTACCACGGCAGCGCGCACGGACCGGGCGGCCACCTGCTCGCCGAGGTGGAGAGCGCCGCGCCGGGGCAGGTGGGCTTCGACTTCGTCGAGGACAGCTCCATCACCGCGCGCTGGTTCACCTGGCGGCACGCGGAGCTGAGCTGGCGGGCGGTCGACCCCGGGCACACCGAGATCCGGGTCCGGGTCGACTACACGCGGGGCCTCGACCCGTCCTGGTACTTCGGGCCGATCCAGCAGGTGCTGCTCGGCGCCGGAGTGGGGCACCTGCTCGACATGCTGGCGCTCGAATGACCGTCGCCCGCTGGCTGAGCCTCGCCGTGCCGCTGGCCGCCGTGCTGGCCGTCGGCGCTCGGGAGCGGGACCGGTCCGTCCGGGCCGCGGGGCTGCTGGCGTTCCTGGCCGCCGGGATCGGCATCGCGGCGCTGCACGAGGTCGCCCGCCGCACCGGCTGGTACGCCTTCGCTCCGGTCGACGGCGCGTACCGGGGAATGCCGGTGGACCTCTGGATCGGCTGGGCGGCCCTCTGGGGCCCGTTGCCGGTGCTGCTCCGGCGGGCGCTGCCGCTGCCGGTCGCGCTGGGTCTGCTCCTCTGGGTCGACGCGGTGGCGATGCCGGCGCTGCACCCGCTGGTCAGCCTCGGTCCGCACTGGCTCGTCGGGGAGGTCGTCGGCCTGTTCGCGGTGGCGCTGCCCGCTCAACTGCTCGGTCGCCTCTGCGCCGACCGCCGGCACCTGGGCGCACGGACCCTCCTGCAGGTTGGCGTCTTCGCGGCCCTGCTGCTCTGGTTCGTCCCCACCCTGGCGTTCGAGGTCGGCGACGGGTCATGGGCCGGCCTCATCGCGCTGGACCGCACCGGAATCCTGGTCGTCGCGCAGTTGGCCCTGCTGGTGGCCGTGCCGGCGCTGGCCGCCGTCGCGGAGTTCGCCGTCCGGGGCGGCGGTACGCCCTATCCGTGGGATCCGCCGCGGCGGCTGGTCACCACCGGCCCGTACGCGTACCTGGCCAACCCGATGCAGCTCGTCGCCGTGGCGCTGTTGCTGTTCACCGCGGCGGTCACCGGGAGCGTCGCCCTGGCGCTGGGGGCGGTGTCGGCGACGGCCTTCAGCGCGGCGGTGGCCGGGCCACACGAGCAACACGACCTGCGCACGCGGTACGGCGATTCCTGGCGGTCCTACCGACGGCAGGTACGCGACTGGTGGCCCCGCTGGCGGCCGTACCCCTCGCAAGAGCCGGCCGTGCTCTGGCTGGACGACGACTGCGGACCCTGCGCGGCCACCTGGCGGATGCTGGCCCGGCGGCATCCGGTCGGCCTGCGGATCCGGGCGGCCCGGGAGCACGAGCGCGTGCTGTGGCGGGCGGAGTACGTGGGCGGCGACGGCCACCGGGAACGGGGGGTGGCCGCCGTCGCCCGATCGCTCGAACACATCCATCTCGGTTGGGCTCTGGTCGGCTGGACGTTACGGCTGCCCGGGGTCACCTGGCTGGCTCAACTGCTCACCGATGCGATGATCGCACCGCCGCATCCGGCCCGTCCGAGAGGAGAGCCATGTCCGACACCAAGCAGCGTCTCCTCGACGGCGCCATCGCCGCCATCCGGGAGCACGGCATCGCCGGCGTCTCGGCCCGCACCATCGCCGCCGCCGCCGGCGTGAACCAGGCGCTGGTCTTCTACCACTTCGGCACGGTGGACGACCTGCTCGCGGCGGCCTGCCGGGTCAGCACCGCCGAGCGGGTCGAGCACTGGTCGGCGCGGCTGGCCTCGGCCGGTTCGCTGCGCGAGCTGCTCGCGGTCGGGCGGGCGCTGCACGAGGAGGAACGGCAACTCGGCAACGTCACCTTCCTGGCCCAGATGTTGGCGGGCGCACAGGCGGACCAGCGGATGGCCGCCCCCACCGCCGGTGCGCTCCAACTCTGGGTGGACGAGATCGAGCAGGTCCTGCGGAGGCTGCTCGCCGGGTCACCGTTCGCCGAGGTGGCCGACGTGCCCGGCCTGGCTCGCGCGGTCTCGGCCGCGTTCATCGGGCTGGAACTCTACGACGGGGTGGACCCGGCCGGCGCGGACCGGGCGATGGCCGCGCTCGACCAGCTCGCGCTCCTCATGGAGATCGTCGACGATCTGGGGCCGATCGCCCGCCGCGCGCTACAGGCCAAGGTCAACCGGGCGACGCGGCGGGACTGAGCCACCGCTCACGCGGCGGCGAGAATGTCGTCGCCGATGGTGGTGAGCTGGTCGGCGCCGACCTCGACGGCCGTCATGTAGTGGCGCAGCCAGGAGCGCAGCCCGTCCGGGGTGCCGGTAGCGAACGCGCCGGCCGCGCCGACGTACTCGGGCTCGCGTTCGGCGTGACCGACGTCCACGGCGAGCAGCCCGCGCGGGTCGAGGCCGCTGGCGAGCAGCACCAGCCGGGCGGCGCCGCGCGCCACCACCCCGGACGGTCCGGCGAACGGACGTAGGTTGAGCAGTTCTCCGTGTACGACGGCGGCGAGCACCAGCGGGGAGACCTTCGTCCCGCCGGCCACCAGCCCGGCCAACCCGTCGAGGCGGGCGGCGACCACCGGATCGGCGACCGGACGACCCAGCTCGGCCTCCGGCACGATGTCCCGGGCGGCGAGGACGTGCAGCCGGGCGAGGGCCTGCCGGGGCGCCTTCGGCCAGAGTTCGCTCAGACCGGGCAGGGCCCCGGCGACCCGTAGCGCCCCCTGGAGCACCGGCTCGGTGACGGTGCCGGCGCGTACCTCCTCGCGCTCGTGCACGGCCCCTTCGAGCGCGGCGCTGGCCACCGCCGAGCGGAGGCCGACCTCGGCCGCGACCTGGCCGCCGCTGCGGCGCAGCGCGCGGTGCCCGAGCGCCCGGTCGAAGTGTTCGCGGGCCCGGTCGACGGCGGGCGCGATGTCGGCGAGCGCGAGCAGCGGGGCGAGCGGGTCGGTGGTCACCCCGCCACGCTAGCGATCCCAGCGGGCTGATCGGCCCACACCCGCCCGCAACGCGACCCGGGCCACCCGGCCGCCGGCCGGCAAGATCGACACGACTTCACCGAAGTGGGGCTATCAAGGCGGCCCGAACACCCCACTTCGGCGATCTCGTGTCGATCAAGCGACCCGCGCCGGCGCGCGCACCCGCTACGCCGGGCCGTCGGGCGCGTGGCGGGGGCCGCTCGGCGCGACGGGGTGGGCAGCGGTCGCCGGCCGGGGGACCCGCGACTACCCTCGTGCCCATCGAGACGCAGGTCACCCCGAGGACGAGGAGTCACGGCATGAGCGAGGCATTGGCCAATCTGCTGAACGAGACGCGCCAGTTCCCCCCGCCGGCCGAGCTCGCCGCGCACGCCAACGTCACCGTCGACGCGTACGCCGAGGCGCAGGCCGACCGGCTCGCCTTCTGGGCGAAGCAGGCCGACCGGCTGGCCTGGGCGAAGAAGTGGGACGAGGTGCTCGACTGGTCGAACCCGCCGTTCGCGAAGTGGTTCGTCGGCGGGCAGCTCAACGTGGCGTACAACTGTCTGGACCGGCACGTCGAGGCGGGCCGCGGGGACAAGGTCGCGATCCACTGGGAGGGCGAGCCGGGCGACACGCGGACTCTCACGTACGCCGATCTGTACGAGCTGACCTGCCGCGCGGCGAACGCGCTCACCGACCTGGGCGTGACCGCCGGCGACCGGGTGGCGATCTACCTGCCGATGATCCCGGAGGCGGCGGTGGCCATGCTGGCCTGCGCCCGGATCGGCGCGGCGCACAGCGTGGTGTTCGGCGGGTTCTCGGCGGACTCGTTGAGCAACCGTATCCAGGACGCCAGCGCCAAAGTGGTGATCACCGCCGACGGTGGTTACCGGCGGGGCAAGCCGTCGGCGTTGAAGCCGACCGTGGACGAGGCGGTGGCGAGCTGCCCGTCGGTGGAGCACGTGCTCGTCGTCCGCCGCACCGGCGAGGACGTGGCCTGGTCGGAGAAGGACCACTGGTGGCACGAGACGGTCGAGACCGCGTCGGCCGAGCACACGGCGCAGCCGTTCGACGCCGAGCACCCGCTGTTCATCCTCTACACCAGCGGCACCACGGCCCGCCCGAAGGGCATCCTGCACACCACCGGCGGCTACCTGACGCAGGCGTCGTACACGACGCACGCGGTCTTCGACCTGAAGCCGGAGACGGACGTCTACTGGTGCACCGCCGACATCGGCTGGGTCACCGGCCACTCCTACATCGTGTACGGCCCGCTCTCCAACGGCGCGACCCAGGTCATGTACGAGGGCACCCCGGACACCCCGCACAAGGGCCGGTTCTGGGAGATCGTCGACCGGTACCGGGTGAGCATCCTGTACACCGCGCCGACGCTGATCCGGACGATGATGAAGTGGGGCGAGGACATCCCGGCCGGGTTCGACCTGTCGTCGCTGCGGCTCCTCGGCAGCGTCGGTGAGCCGATCAACCCCGAGGCGTGGATGTGGTACAGGCAGCACGTCGGCCGGGGTGAGCTGCCCATCGTGGACACCTGGTGGCAGACCGAGACCGGCGCCATCATGATCTCCCCCCTGCCGGGGGTGACGGCGACGAAGCCGGGCTCGGCGATGGCCCCGCTGCCGGGCATCGTCGCCGACGTGGTGGACGACCAGGGTCAGTCGGTGCCGAACGGTGGTGGCGGCTACCTGGTGCTGCGTGAGCCGTGGCCGTCGATGCTGCGCACCATCTGGGGTGACGACGACCGGTTCCTCGAGACGTACTGGTCGCGGTTCGAGGGGATGTACTTTGCCGGCGACGGCGCGAAGAAGGACGACGACGGGCACATCTGGCTGCTTGGTCGGGTGGACGACGTGATGCTGGTGTCCGGGCACAACATCTCGACGACCGAGGTCGAGTCGGCGCTGGTGTCGCACCCGTCGGTGGCCGAGGCGGCGGTGGTGGGCGCGACCGACCCGACCACCGGCCAGGCGATCGTGGCGTTCGCCATCCCGCGCGGCAGCACGGACATCGCCGGCGAGGCGGGTGAGCAGCTCATCGCGGACCTGCGCAACCACGTGGCGAAGACGCTCGGCCCGATCGCCAAGCCGCGGCAGATCATGTTGGTGCCGGAGCTGCCGAAGACCCGCTCCGGCAAGATCATGCGTCGGCTGCTGCGGGACGTGGCCGAGAACCGGTCGCTCGGCGACGTCACCACCCTGCAGGACTCCTCGGTGATGGAGCTGATCTCCTCCGGGATGAGTGGCGCGAAGTCCGACGAGTACTGACGACAGACGTACCCCGATCGGTGGGTGATGGTCCGCACGGACCGTCACCCACCGTCGTCTTTTGTGGACTTTGACCGTCGGGCGTACCACCGGCCGACGGTCCGACGGATAACGCCTGCATCACGTTCCCGCCGTTCGGCCGGATTCTCATTTAGTTTCACGAAGGTCGGCTGGCCCTCGACGCGACGCTGCGTGCACGGAGTCCGCCGGCTTCCCTCGCCCATGCCCGAGAAACGGAGCGGCATGAACAGAAACTCCCAACCGGGGTCGCGTCGACGACTACTCGTCGCGCTACCCGTCATCGCCCTCGCGGCCACGTCACTGACCGTGAGTGGCAGTGCGGCGGCACAGCCGTCCACCACCCCCCGGGCGGTGATCGGGGCTGACGAGTACTACATCAACTACGCCGAGCCCGAGGTCCAGCCGGACACTTCCGGCCGTGAGGTCAAGGGCAAGAACGGCGTCTACACCCCCAAGGTCGACGACGCCCGCGCGTTCGACCAGAAGCACGCGCGGGGCAACCCGGTGACGGCCCGCCAGCTCGCGCAGATCGAGGCCAAGTCGATCAAGACGGGCAAGAGCCCGCGCCAGATCAAGCAGGCGCCCAACACGCAGACGGCGAAGCTGCTGACGCTGCTGGTCGAGTTCAACGACAAGGCCAACGACGACTTCACCAACGTGATGGTCCCGAAGACGGTGTTCGAGGACCGGACCTGCGTTCCCGGCACCGTGCAGAACGGGCCGAAGCACAACAAGATCCCGGACCCCTCGCGCCTCGAGCACGAGGACAACAACTCGATGTGGGTGCCGGACTTCTCGCCGTCGCACTACAACAAGATGCTGTACAGCAAGAAGGGCATCACCGAGCGGGTCCGCAAGGACCTCAAGGGCCCGGACGGCAAGAAGGGCATCGACATCTCCGGTCGCACGATGCACAACATGTACCTGGAGATGTCCAAGAACGCGTACACGGTCGACGGGCAGGCCAGCCCGTGGATCACCGTGCCGCACTCCGAGGGCTGGTACGCGGCCAACCGCTGCACCCAGGACGAGAACGGCAACTGGGTGCCCGGCCGGGAGCAGTCGATGAACGGCCACCCGGACAACCCGGCCGGCGCGAGCCGGCTGGCCGGCGACGCGATCGAGGCGCTCGCCGCCAAGGACCCGACCTTCCCGTGGGCCGACTACGACAAGGAAGACCAGGCCGACCGCGACGGTGACGGCAACCTCTTCGAGCCGGACGGCGTGATCGACCACCTCGTGCTGGTGCACGCCGGCAAGGGCAAGTCGAGCGGCGGCGGCAGCCAGGGCACGTACGCCGTGTGGGCGCACTCCTCCTCGGTGCCGGGTGGCTTCACCATCCCGGGCACCAGCCTGAAGGTGTCGAACTACATCGTGCAGCCGGAGGACGCCGGCGTCGGCGTCTTCGCCCACGAGTTCGGTCACGACCTCGGTCTGCCGGACCTCTACGACACCTCCGGCAACGCCGACTCCGACGTGGACTTCTGGGACCTGATGGCCTCCGGATCGCACTCGGGTGAGATCTTCCAGGCGCTGCCGACGCACATGGGCATCTGGGACAAGTGGGTGCTCGGCTGGGCCGACCCGCTGACCATCCGTCCGGGCTCCAACCCGCGCGAGGTCAAGCTCGGGCAGACCTCGCGTACGCCGATCGACGCCGAGGACGGCATCAAGGTCGACCTGCCGGACAAGGTGACCGTGCTGGCCACCCCGCACAGCGGCACCAAGATGTGGCACAGCAACAACGACCAGAGCTGGGCCGACGTCAAGCTGAGCCGCTCGGTGGACGTGCCCAACGCCGCGGACTCCAAGTTCTGGATGTGGAACAACTACATCATCGAAGAGGACTGGGACTACGGCTTCCTCGAGCTGTCGACCGACGGTGGCACCACCTGGTCCGAGCAGAAGGTGTACGCCGAGGACGGCACGGTCGTCACGACGCCGGACAACTACGGTGACCCGAACGGCCGGATGAACGACTTCGGTGGCAAGAAGTACGGCCTGACCGGCAGCACCGACGGCTGGCGTCACGACTACGTCGACCTGTCGGCGTACGCGGGCCAGACCGTGCAGGTGCGACTGCGCCTGGCCACCGATGAGGCGTTCGAGGAGCGCAACTGGTTCGTCGACGACTTCTCGGTCACCGGCGGCGGCGCCACCGTATGGAGTGACGACGTCGAGGGCGGCGCCAACGGCTGGACGACCAGTGGCGGCACCTTCGTCGACACCACCGGCGCGGGCTGGAAGGTCTCCGGCGGCACCGAGGTGCACGCGCAGTACTACCTGGCCGAGTGGCGCAACTTCGACGGCTTCGACAAGGGCCTGAAGTACGCCTACGACACCATCTACTCGCGCGACGCGTGGAAGGTCGACCGGATCTCCTACAACGCGCCGGGCATGCTGGTGTGGTACCGGGACAGCGCGCTGGGCGACGTCAACCACGTCACCGGTCAGATGACCTCGCTGCCGAGCTACGGCGCCAAGGGCGGGCTGCTCATCGTCGACTCGCACAACGAGCCGTACCGGCGTACCGGCACGGCGGCCGAGAAGGACCCGTCGGTGACGGACAACCTGCCCAGCCGTCCGCAGTCGTCGAACGCGGCCTTCACGCTCCAGAAGACGTACCCCTTCACGGAGTGCCTGGAGGCGGCGGGCGAGCCGTACAGCGCGTACTGCACGAAGTTCAAGGCCCTGCCGCCGGTGAAGGGCTTCACCGACGCCAAGGGCTGGTACCCGGGCATCGAGATCCGCGACGGTGCCGCGTACGCCCGGGACAACGACGCCTCCGTCGTGATCCCGTCGCGTGGCAACGCGCCGTACACCACCCGGGTGACCAACCCGGACGGTAGCCCGGCGCCGGACTACTACGGCGTGACGCTGGGCGGCGGCGCGATCGTGCTCGGCACGGGCAACCCGGCCGACGCGGGCGTGCAGAACGGCGTCTCGTTGACGATCCGTAAGGCGGCGAAGGACAACTCGTCCGCCACGATCTACGTCACCCCGGCGACGAAGTGACGGTTTAACGGGTTCGGCAACTGATGGTGGGGCCGGTGGCGGGAACGCCACCGGCCCCACTGTCGTTTCATCTGATCTTATTGATCGAAATTCATCGTTGCGGATGTCGCCGTCCGGTCCGCCCTGACTCGAGCGCAGATGAAGCACGGGGGTGTGACGGTGAAAAGCATTCCCAACAAAATCTTGCAACAAATCGACGCGTGCGTCTTCCCACCCGTCGCAGCAGTGTCTATGTTCACCAATGGTCCCACTAGTGGGATCGATCTATCACCGGCCCGTACCCCCGTTGGGTCGGTTCCCTCACACCGGAGGTACCACGTGCGCAAAGTCGCAGTGGGTCTGCTCGGGCTTTCACTGACGGCGACGGGGCTGGCGTTCGGACCGTCCGCCAGTGCCGCGCCGCAGCCGAAGTTGCCGACGGCCGCTCCGTCGGTCGCCGAGCCCGCCCTTGCCGACCACGACCTGCCGAACCCGCTGGAGGACAAGCGGCGAGCGCTGCGCCAGGAGGGCCTCAGCAAGGTCCTCACCGGCGAGGCAAAGGCACAGAAGGTCAACGGCAGCACCGTCGTCAAGGTCGGCAAGACCCAGGCCGACGGGGCCGCCGCCCGCACCACCGGGGCGGGCACGGCTCAGACCGAGGACCAGTACGTCGAACTCTCGCGCGAGCGGACCGACAAGATCTTCGTGATCCTTGCCGAGTTCGGCAACGAGCGGCACCCGGACTTCCCGGACAAGAGCATCGACCCCGACACCGCGGGGCCGACCAAGTTCGACGGGCCGCTGCACAACCAGATCCCGGCGCCCAACCGGGCCGTGGACAACTCCACCGTCTGGCAGCCGGACTACAACGCCGACCACTACCGGCAGCTCTACTTCGGCACCAACCCCGGCGACGAGTCGCTGAAGCAGTACTACGAGGCCCAGTCCTCTGGTCGCTACAGCGTCGAGGGCGAGGTCACCGACTGGGTCAAGGTCAAGTACAACGAGGCCCGGTACGGCCGGTCCGACGACCCGATCGCCGACGACGACACCACCAACCCGGCCAACGACCCGGCGGTCTGCGACAGCAACGTCTGCGACAACACCTGGGAACTGGTCCGGGACGCCGCCAACCAGTGGGTCCTCGACCAGAAGGCCGCCGGCCGCACCGACGCGCAGATCGCCGCCGACGTGAAGTCGATGGACCAGTACGACCGGTACGACTACGACGGTGACGCCGACTTCAACGAGCCGGACGGCTACATCGACCACTTCCAGATCGTCCACTCCGGCGGCGACCAGGCCGACGGCGACCCGAACCAGGGTGAGGACGCCATCTGGAGCCACCGCTGGTACGCCTACGCCTCGGACCAGGGCAGCACCGGCCCGGAGACCTTCCCGGGCGGCGGCACCGAGATCGGCGACACCGGTGTCTGGATCGGTGACTACACCATCCAGCCGGAGAACGGTGGCCGGAGCGTCTTCTACCACGAGTACGGCCACGACCTCGGCCTGCCGGACGACTACAACGTCATCAACGGTGGCGACAACAACAACGAGCACTGGACCCTGATGGCCCAGAGCCGACTCGGCGCCAAGAACGACGGCGGCATCGGCGAGCGTGGCGGCGACCTCGGCGCGTGGAACAAGTTCCAGCTCGGCTGGCTCGACTACGACACGCTCGGGCTGGGCGAGAAGCGCGATGTGGTTCTCGGCCCACAGGAGTACAACTCGCCCGAGGCGCAGGCCGCCGTCGTCGTACTCCCCGACCGTGACTACACCTTCTCGAACGGCGCGCCGTTCGAGGGCAGCAAGCAGTTCTTCACGGGCAACGACGACAACATCAACAGCACGATGACCCGGACTTTGGACTTCACCGGGAAGTCGTCGGCCGCCCTGACCATGAAGGGCCGCTACAACATCGAATCCAACTTCGACTACCTGTTCTTCGAGGCGTCGGCCGATGGCGGCAAGACCTGGGCGACCCTGCCCGGCACCGTCAACGGCAAGCCGCTGAAGGAGATCTCTCCCGGGCGTTTCGCCCTGGACGGTTCCAGCGCCGGCAAGTGGGTCGACGTCAACATCCCGATGAACTCGGTGGCGGGCAAGGTCGTGCAGTTCCGGCTGCGTTACCAGACCGACGGCGGCGTCTCCCGGGGCGGCTTCTACGGTGACGCGATCACCGTGACCGCCGACGGCCAGACCGTGTTCACCGACGGTGCCGAGAACGGTGCCAACGGCTGGACCTTCACCGGTTTGTTCGAGATCGCCGGGGCCACCTACACCAAGGCGTTCGACAACTTCTACATCGCCGGCACCCGGTCGTACACCTCGTACGACAAGTACCTCAAGACCGGCCCGTACTACTTCGGCTACCAGAACACCCGCCCGGACTACGTGGACCACTACGCGTACCAGGAGGGTCTGCTGATCTCGTACTGGAACCTGCGGTGGTCGGACAACGACACGTTCGCGCACCCGGGTGAGGGTCGGAACATGATCATCGACGCCCACCCGCGGCCGCTGTACAACCTGACCGGCGCCCCTTGGCGGGCCCGCGTCCAGGTCTACGACGCGCCGTTCAGCCTGAAGAAGGCGGACTCGTTCACGCTGCACATCAACAGCCAGGCCAACTACGTCCGTGGCCAGGCGGCGCAGCCGCTGTTCGACGACACCCAGCAGTACTGGTTCCCGGAGCTGCCGAACCACGGCGTCAAGCTCCCGGCCACCGGCCGGACGATCCAGGTTCTGTCGCAGGACGGCATCAACACCACCGTCCGCTTCAACTGATCCCTCGATCCGGCACCACCCGTACCACGGCGATGCCCGGGCAGGTCACCTGCCCGGGCATCGCCCGTTCCGGGGAACCCTGACCGGGTGGCGCGCGTCCGATCACCCGTGCGACCGCGAACCCGCACCACTCTGACCGGCGCCGGCCTGACCGTCCTGTTTGCGCTGGCCGGCTGCGCCGGAACGCGGAACGAAGGAGGCACCGTGTCCGCCGAACCGACCCCGTCCGGCACCCCGGCGACCAGCCCACCACCGGCCTCCGCCGCGCCGACCGGAAGCGGGGCCACGCCGTCGGCTCCCGCCGGCCGCCCGGCGCGCTCACGCGTCCCGCTGCCCACCCTGCGCCCGCCGACCGGACCACCGCGCAAGCCGACCGACGCCCGGCGGGCCAACGCCCTGGCCGGCCGGATCAACCGGGGCGGCGACGGCCCCTGCTACGGCCTCGTCACCGACGACGGCCGGCAGTACGCGCTGCACGGCATCGGCAAGGGCACCTTCACCGTCGGTACGACGGTCCGGGTGACCATCGGCCCCGCCGACCCGGCCGCCGACTGTGGCCCCGGCATCCCGGCCACCATCGTCGACATCAGCCCGGTCGTCTGACCCCCCGCAGGGTCACAGTCGGGCCGGCAAAACGGCCGCCTCCCGACGGGGTCCTAGGCTGTCAACCATGACCGACCAGCGCGGCGAGGCCGTCGACGAGTCCTGCGTCCTCACCGAGGGCCCGTGGACGCACCGTTTCGTCGGCGCCAACGGCAGCCGCTTCCACGTGGTCGAGGCCGGCACCGGCCCGATGGTGCTCTTCCTGCACGGCTTCCCCGAGCACTGGTGGGCCTGGCACCAGATGCTCCCCGCGGTCGCCGACGCCGGCTTCCGCGCGGTCGCCGTGGACCTGCGCGGCTACGGCGCCAGCGACAAACCACCCCGGGGGTACGACGGCTACACCCTCGCCGCCGACATCGCCGGCCTCATCCGGGCCCTCGGTGAGCGCTCGGCGACGCTCGTCGGCAGCGGCGTCGGCGGCATGGTCGCCTGGACGGTGGCGTCGTTCCACCCATCCCTGGTCCGTCGGCTGGTGGTCCTGGGCGCACCCCACCCGCTACGCCTGCGCGCCGCGATCTTCGCCGACCCGCGCGGGCAGTTCGCCGCCTCCACCCCGGCGTTGAAGTTCCAGCTCCCCCGCTACGAACACGTGCTCACCAAGGACGGCGCGGCGGGCGTCGAGGAGATCCTGCGCCGGTGGGCCGGCCCGCGCTGGGCCGCCAGCGCGGACTTCGAGGCGTACGCCGAACGGTGTCGGGAGGCGATGCGCATCCCGCAGGCCGCTTTCTGCGCGCTGGAAGGCTATCGCTGGGCCTTCCGTTCCGTGCTGCGGCTGCACGGCTACCGATTCGTGCGCCTCATGCAGAAGCCGCTGGTCACCCCGACCCTGCAACTGCACGGCGCGGCCGACATCGCCGCCCTGCCACGGACCGCCCTCGGGTCCGGCCGGTACGTCGTCGCCCCGTACGAGTGGCGTCTGCTGGACGGGGTGGGTCACTTCCCGCACCTGGAAGCCCCCGAGGTGGTGCTCGGCGAGATCCTGCGATGGGCCAAGTCGTAACGGATCAGACCCGTTGCTCGCGCAGGTCGGTGACCTCGGCCGCCGGCGCCCAGCCCTGGTAGACGCCGAAGTCGAAGACCTCCAACCGCATCGCCTCGGCCACCGGCCAACGACCACCCGTGTACTCGACGCGCAGCCACGCGTCGTGCTCGCCGAGCACGATGAACGGCTGGCCCTGCCAGGTGCAGGTGGTCCGAACGTACGCCAGATCCTCGATCTCGCTCGCCGGCAGCACCCGCACGTAGCGGCCCGCGCGGACCTCCTCGAAGCCCTCGCCCGGCTCGGGCTGGTACAGGCGGATGTCGTCGCCGTCCGGGCTGGCCTGATACTCCCGGCCCTGCCAGCGGGCCACGTAACCGTCGCGCATCACTCCTCCGGAACCCGCCGCCAGGTGACCGCGTCCGTGTCGAGGACCGCGACCACCCGTTCGGTGCCGTCGCCACCGATCCGCCAGAGCTGCGCGCCGTGCGGAAGACGGGCGCTGTCCACCTTGAACTCCGCCACCACGTCACTGCTCTCGCCGGGGGCGAAGCCGTTGCCCCGGAACGGCGGGCGCTCGATGACCCAGCCCTCCATGGCACGCATCGCCGCCTCGTTCTGCCCGCCGTACGGAATCCGGTAGAGGCTGGGCCGGTGCGCCGGCCACCGCAGCACGTAGATCTCCTCGGCGTCCCGCACGAACGGCGAACCGGGGTAGTTCAGGCCCAACGCGTCGTGCAGCTCGGCCGGCGTGGTCAGGTGGGCCAGCTCACCCGACCGGTGCACGAAACCCGAGACCCGGTCGTACCCCCGCTCCAGGTAGTACGCGAGCTGGCTGGGCGCGATCGCCTTCTGCATCACGGTTGGTCGGGCCGGGTCGACCGCCGCCGGGGCGTACCGGGGACGCGCGGCGGGTTCCGCCTCGGCCGCCGGTTCCACCGGGTCGACCTCCAGGTCGTCGCCGAGGCCCACCTCGGCGGCCCAGTTGGCCAACGCGACGATCTGGTCACCGGGCAACTTCGCGCCGACCGGGGTGCCCGGGTTGACGGCAAACGACCAGTCCTCGTCGGGCCAGCGCCGGATCAGCTGGGCGAACTTCACCCGGACCGTGTCGACGGCGCCCTCGACGTGGTCGGCGAGGCGCTCCGGGGACGTGTAGACCACCACGTACGTCTCGCCGTCGAGGCGGGCGGTGCGCCAGACGAAGCCCGGGTCGCCGGGACGGCTGCCCCGCTTCGAGTCCGCCGCCGCCGGCAGCAGCACGCGCGCCAGCAGCAGAGTGGACAGGAACGTGTCCGTGCTCCCGGCACCGGCTGCGCCGAGCAGGTCCTCCTCGACGGTGTTCGCCGGCTGGAACTGCGGGGACGCCGGCTCGTCGACCGTCGGAGGCTCGACGGCGTCCGCGATCGTCGCCTCCGCGTCGGAGTCGGGGCGTGCCGGCTCGGGTTCGTAACCCACCGGGGATCGGGACGACCGACCGGTGACGCCGCCGAAGCCAGCATCGCCGCCGAAGCCAGCGTCGCTGGCCGAACGGGCATCGCTCAGGCCGGCGTCGGTGGCCGGGCCGGTACCTCCCAGGCCGGTGTCGGTGGCCGGGGGGACGCCGGATGGCTCGAACAGGCTCGCTCCACCGCCAGACGCGGCCCAGGCAGTGGGACCTGGCACGGACGGGCCGGGCACAGGCGGGCCGGACGCGAGCGGGCCGGACGCGAGCGGGCCGGACGCGAGCGGGCCGGGCACAGACGGGCCGGACACAGACGGGCCGGACACAGACGGGCCGGACACAGACGGGCCGGACACAGACGGGCCGGACACAGACGGGCCGGACACAGACGGGTCGGGCACAGGTGGGCCGGACACAGACGGGCCGGGCACGGGTGGGCCGGGCACAGACGGGCCGGGCACGGGTGGGCCGGGCACAGACGGGCCGGACACAGACGGGTCCGGCACGGACGGGCTGAACGGTGGCGGGGCGGTGGTCGTCGGGCCGGGTCGCCGTCCGGTGTCGAAGAAGGGGCCGACCTCGGGCGGATCGAGATCCCGGGACTCGATGATGGTGCCCTCGATGACGATGGGCGTGAAGCCGCGACGGGGGGCGGGCGGGCCGGAGACCGGTTCCGCGACCGCCGGTGGCAGATCCTCCACCGGTTCGAAGCGCCGCCGCTCAGCGGGCCGGCCGCGCGGGATCGCCTGGGTCTCGTCCGCCGGCTCCGAAGGGCGGGCCGGTGGCGGCCCGCCGTTGACCGAACCGGGCACCCGGAACGCGCGGGTGGGCTCCTCGGCCAACGGGTCGGGCCGCCGCGGCGGCAGCGGCTGCGTGGCCTCGTCATCGGTCAACGGCGCTCGTACCACCCGGGATGTGCCCTGGTCAGCCGCGGGCGGCCACGGTCCGCGGCCGACGTCCGGCGCGGGCATCGCGAAGGCCTGGGTCGCGCTGTCGCCGCCGGGCGCGTCGGCGGGACGGCGGCGCGGAAAGGGCTGACTGCCGCGCCCGAACCGCGACGGCGGCGCAGCCCGGTCGCCCGTCCGACCGTCGCCGGGGGGCAGGCCAGACTTACGACCGGACGTCGGTTCGAAGAAGGAGCGCCGGCCGTCATCGTTGGCGCCACCACCGACGGCCGGACCGTCGCCCTCGCTGGCCGGCCGGGTCGTGGACGGCCGGCCGGCGCGTGGAATCGGCTGGTCGACCGGGGCGGCGCGGGTGCGGTCGGCGGCCAGGGGCACGTACCGCGAAGCAGCGGTGCGGCTCGCCCCCGGCCCGACGCCGGTGCCCGGCCGGACGGTGCGGGGCGGTTCGGTCGGCTGCGGTGGCCCGGCGGCGGGCATGTCCTCCACCCCGGAGCGGCGCGGCAGGTCACCCGGGCCGGGCGCGCGGGTGGGATGGGCCGAGGCGGGGGTCGGAGACACCGGAGGCGTCGCGCCCCTCGGCCCGGGTCGTCCGGGCGGCGTCGCCTCGGGGACCGGCGGCGAGGGCGGTACGAACCCGGCGGCGGGCGGGGCGTCCCGACCGGTCGTACCCGCCCGGAACCGGGAGAGGGTCTCGGCCCGCTCCAGCCGGGCCCGGGCGCCCATGGCGCGGCCCGGCAGCCGGACGTCCCCACGGGAGAGCTGCGACACGAACCAGGACGGCAGGTACCCCTCGACGGGCAGCCCGGGGTTGACCGCGAGCCACCACTCGTGGTTTGGCCAGCCCAGTGCGAGGTCGGCGAACGGGACACGCCGGTGGGTGCCCGCGTGCTCGCCCAGGCAGGCCCGCAACGCGGTGGTGGAGGTGAAGGCCAGTACGTGCGTCCGGCCACCGGTCGTCCAGGTGCCCCAGCCGGCGGCCTGACCGGCGGATGCCGGTGCGGAGACGGGCAACAGCAGCTCGGTACGGGACAGGAGGCGGAAGTAGAGCTCCTGATCGTTGGCGCGCAGCGCGTCCCGCATCGCCACCTCGGCCTCCGTGGCCGGCTCCCATTCGGTCACGGCCACCTCTCCTCCCGAGAACAGGCCACAGGTATCGCGTACAACCTACAAGGTGGCATCAAGATCACAATGGCTGGCCGGCGGCGGTCCGCCCCGGTGACGGCAAGGCGATAACATCCCGTTCCGGAGCCGACACGATACGGAGGCTGTCGATGTCCCGGTCGATTGCGCGCCCGGTCCTGGCCGGTCTGGCGGTCGCGCTGCTGACCGGCGCGACCGGTCCGGCCGTCGCCGCCGGCCCGCGCCGATCGGCTCCGGTCTGCGCGACCCCACTGACGCCCGTTCGACAGGTCGAGGCCACACCGTGGCCCCAGCAGCGGTACGACCCCGCGCGGCTCGCGCCGCTGACCACCGGCGCGGGGGTGACGGTCGCGGTGGTCGACTCCGGCGTCGACCGGGCACACCCCCAACTGGCCGGTCGGGTGCTGCCCGGCGCCGACCTGCTCGAACCGGGTGGGGACGGCGGCCAGGACTGTGCCGGGCACGGCACCGGTGTGGCGAGCATCATCGCGGCGGCGCCGCGGCCCGACGTCGCCTTCCACGGACTGGCGCCGGCCGCCCGGATCCTGCCGGTACGTGTGAGTGAGCAGCAGGTGGTGCAGGGCCGGGAATCGGGGCGCACGGTCAGCGCCGGCGAGTTCGCCCGCGCCATCCGCTGGGCCGTCGACCACGACGCCGACGTGGTGAACCTCTCCGTGGTGCTGTACGCCGACGACCCGCAGGTCCGTTCCGCCGTCCGGTACGCCGTCGAGCGGGACGTGGTGCTGGTGGCCGCCGTGGGCAACCTGCACGACAACGGTGACCCGCGCCCGTTCCCCGCCGCGTACGACGGGGTGCTCGGGGTGGGCGCGATCGGGGCGGACGGGACGCGGGCCACCTTCTCGCAGATCGGCGCGTACGTCGATCTGGTCGCCCCCGGCAGCGAGGTGCTCGTCGCCGCGCCCGCCCAGGGCCACCAGCGGGTGGAGGGCACCAGTTACGCCGCGCCGTTCGTGGCCGCCACCGCGGCCCTGCTGCGCGCGTACCGACCCGAGCTGACCGCCACCGAGGTGGTGGAGCGGATCGTCGCCACGGCCGATCCCGCGCCCGGCCCGGGACACGGCGGCGGGTACGGGGCCGGCGTGTTGAACCCCTATCGGGCGGTCACCGAGACCGGCGGCCGGCCGGGCGGACCCCGATCCGCCGCCGCGCTCGCCGATGACCGGGCCGATCAGGCCGCGCTGGCCCGCCAGGCGCGTCGCGCGACCGCCCGAGACCGGGCCCTGGTGGCCGGCGCGGTGATCGGCGTGACGGCTGTCGCCGTGGTGGTGCTGGCCCTCGTGCTGCCCCGGGGCGCACGCCGACGTTGGCGACCGGCCGAGCCGGCCTGACCCGACCCGGTCGCCGCCGTGGCCCTCGCCCGAGGGTGGCCGGGACGCCGACGCGGTCATGTCAGCGCTCCCGGCCCACCGACGTCACTGGAACAGCCCGGTGTTCTTCTTCTCGGTGTCGAGGTAGTCGGCGGCGGAGTCGTCCACCGCCAACTTGATAGCACGCAGCATCGCCTGCAGGTCCTGCGAGGCGGAGCGCCACCGCGCCTGGCGCTGCTCGTACGCCTCGCGGGCGTCACCCGACCAGGCCGACACCAGCGGCGCAGCGTCACGTTCGAGCTGGCCGAGCTGCGAGTCGAGCGTGTTCAGCGCCCGCTGAATGTCCGCGCCGGCCTGTTGCAGCGCGGCAAAGTTGACGACCAGCACACCGTTGTCCATCGGAACGCCCTCCCGGCAGGTCAGAGCGGCAGCTGGATGCCGCCGCGGTTGGTGCCGGCCACCCGGCTGGCCGCCTCGTCGTCCGAGACGTCGTACTGTCGGCCGGCGGTGCGAATGGCACCGGCGGTCTCCCGCAGCGCGCGGTGCAACGCCGCCTGATCGTCTGCCCACTGTCGCTTGACCTGCTCGAACGACCGCCCACCGGCGCCGCGCCAGGCCTGCTGCAACACCTCCAACTCGGCCAGCAGGCCGGTCAGCATGGACTGCAACGACTGGTCCACCTGTTCGAACTTCGCGGCGGTCTGCTTCATCACCGCTGCTTCTGCCTGGGTCTGGGACACCCGGACGTCACCTCGTCTCCTCGGTCGTGCCTGGCTGTCAATGCGCCCGCGGTGGGAGCGCACCGCTCGCGTGGCCCGCTCGACGAGCACGGTCGGACACGGGTCAGCGATGAACTTCGTGGCTGACGGTAGCGGCCTGGTAGCGGTTCTGCTACCCCCGGCTCTCCCCTGTGGACAACTACGACAGCCATCGGTCGCCTACTATGTGCGGCAGCCCCGTCGCGGCGCGTGACGGGCATCCGGGGGCGGTCGGCCGCCGGGCACGTCCAGAGCGGGTCGAGGAGGCGCGGTGCCGCCGATCACCACATCGGGCGCGCAATCGGCGAGCGACGCCGGGTGGGGCCCGACCGCAACTTCCCCGACCGCCGGGTCGGACATCCCCGCCGTCCCGTCGGTCGGCACCGCACTGGACGTCGGATCGACCACGATCGGCGGCAGCGCGTCGGGCACTCTCGGCAGCGCCGCCGTACCCGCTCGACGGCCCACCGCGCGGTGGGCCGCCATCGGTCGGCTCGGTGCGGCGATGCGCGCGGGCCAACTGGTCACCGGGCAGGTCGCCGTGGCGGTCGTCCTCGCCGCCTCCGGCCAGGGCGCCCCGGTCATGATCGCCGCGCTGTTGGGGGCGACGCTTCTGGTGACGGCCGCCTGCGCCCGGTTCCGGGGCCGGTGGCTCTTCGAGTGGCTGGGCACCGCCGCCGGGCACGTGACCCGCCGTCGCGGCCTGGGCGAGCGGGCCGGTGCGGCCGAACTGCTCGACCTGGTCGCGCCCGGAGCCGTCGTCGGCTCGACCGAGTTGTCCAGCGGGCCGGCGGCGGTGCTGGAGGACACCGGCGGCATGGTGGTGATGCTGGAACTCGGAGACCCCGGCGACCTGCTCGGCGACGCGTCCCGGGCGATCCCCGCGCCGTCCACGCTGCTACCGACGCCGGGGCCGGACGTGCCACCGGTACGGATCCAACTGCTGCTCACCGGCACACCGGCGCCGGTCCCGACGGCGGGTGGCACGGTCGGGACCTCGTACCGGCAGCTCACCGACGGCCGCCTCGTCGGGCGGGAGCGGGCGGTGCTCGCGGTCCGGGTGCTGCGGGCGGACGGCTGGACGCCGGAGGCGCTGCGCCGGGCACTCGCCGGCACGACCCGCCGGATCATCCGTCGGCTCGGGCCGCTGACCGCCCGGCCGCTCGGCGTACCCGCGGCGCTGCGGGTCCTGGGCGAGCTGGCCCATCACGACGGCGAGCCGATACTTCAGGCCTGGCCGTCGCTGCGCACCGGCACTCTGGTCCAGGCGACGTTCCGGCTGGTCCGCTGGCCACAGGGCGGTGGGGCGGGGGCCCGGCGGCTGGTACCCCGGCTGCTGACGCTGCCGGCGACCGCGACGACCGTGTCGCTCTGCGTGGGGCCGGCCGCGGACGCGGTGACCGAGCTGACCGTACGCCTGGCCGCCACGTCGACGGCCGAACTGACCGTGGCCGTCGCCGCGTTGGGCCGCCTCGTCGACGGCGCGGGCGGGGAACTGCGGCGGCTCGACGGCGCGCACCTGGACGGCCTGGCCGGCACGCTACCGCTGGCGCTCCCCTCGGCCGGGCGGCCCGAGGCGGCGCCGGACGACTGGGAGTTGACCCTGGGCGAGGCGGGGATGTTGGTCGGCACCAACCGGCAGGGTGGCGCGGTCACCGTGCGGCTGTTCCGGCCGGAGGGCACGCGGGTGCTGTTGCTGGGCGGGGTGCGTACCGCTCAGCTCGTCGCGTTGCGTGCGATGGCGCTGGGGGCGCTGGTGGTGGTGCAGACGGCGCGACCCCGCGCGTGGGAGCCGTTCGTACGGGGGGTGGGCGCGCCGGGCGGAACGATTCCGCTCATCCCGCCGGGCCGGCCGGTCGCCGAATCGGCCGGCGCCGCACTGCGGCCGTTGCTGCTGGTCGTCGACACCGGAGCGGTGCCGGCCGAGACCGAACCTGGTCCGGCGTGGCGGGCCACCCTCGTGGTGCGCGACGAGCTGACACCGGCCGACGTGGACACGTTGACCCGCGCCGACCTGGCGGTGCTCCAGCGGCTGCACCCGGCGGAGGCGACGCTGGCCGGCGCGGCGCTGGGCCTGGGCGCTTCGGCCGACTGGCTGACCCGCATCCGCGACGACATGGTGGCGGTGGTGAACCGTCGCGCGTTGCGGTGGGCACTGCTCTCCCCGACTCCGATCGAGTCCCAGCTGATCGGCCGGCCGGCACGGGCCTGAGCGCGCCCGCGCCCAGGGGTCTGCGCGCGCCCGCGCTCAGGGGTCTGCGCGCGCCCGCGCTCAGGGGTCTGCGCGCTCGCGCGAGGCGGGCCGGTCGTCCTCGATGGTCAACTGCCGGGTTACGCCCGTGGATGGTCCGTGGCACGATCCCCGCCATGGGTTTTCTGAAAGGGTTGCTGATTCGGCTGGCCACCACGGCACTGGCCTTCTGGCTGGCCACGCTGCTCATTCCGGGCATCGACCTGGAATCGACCTCCGCCGTCCAGACGGTCACCACGCTGATCCTGGTGGCGGCGATCTTCGGCATCGTCAACGCGGTGCTCCAGCCGGTCATCAAGACCGTCGGCTGCGGCTTCTACCTGCTCACGCTCGGCCTCATCGCGCTGGTGGTGAACGGGCTGCTGTTCCTGCTCACCAGTTGGATCGCCGATCAGGCCGGGCTGCCGTTCTCGGTGGACGGGTTCTGGCCGGCCGCCGTTCTCGGCGCCCTGTTCGTGAGCATCGTGACGTGGATCCTCGGGGCCGTCCTCGACCGCGACTGACCGACCACCACCGTCCCGGACCGCCCGGCCCCGACGGGCGGGGCGGTCCGGTGACCAGAGTTCGGGAATTGGCCGGCTGGCGGCCCCCTCGGGTCGGTTAGCGTCGCCGATGTGTTCACCCTGACCCGGCCCGACGGCCACCTGCTGAGCACCGACCCCGCCCGACTCGACCTGGACCGGGTACACCACTGGCTGTCCACCGACGCGTACTGGGCACTGGGACGCGACCGGGACAGCGTCGTGCGGGCGTTCGCGGGGTCGCTGCCGTTCGGCATTTACCGGACCGACGACGACAGCCAGGTCGCGGTGGCCCGCGTGGTCACCGACCGCGCCACCTTCGCCTGGCTCTGCGACGTGTACGTCGACCGGGCCGCGCGAGGGCTCGGCCTGGGCACCTGGCTGGTGGGCGCGGTCCGAGACCACCTGGACGAGCTGGGCGTACGGCGGATCCTGCTGATCACCAACGACGCGCACGAGGTGTACGCGCGGGCGGGCTTCACCCCGTTGGACGTTCCCGAGCGGTGGATGAACCTCGATCGGCGACCGCCGGTGACCCCCATCACCGGAAAGGAACCAGACGGAGGTTCACCCCTTACGGTGGAGGCGTGACGCCACTCCGCCTGGGATACCTCTACGGCATCGGCGCGTACCTGCTCTGGGGTTTCTTCCCGCTCTACTTCAAGGTGCTGCGGCCCACCGGCCCGTTGGAGATCCTGGCCCACCGGATCGTGTGGTCAGTGCTCTTCGTGGCCCTGCTGCTCGGCGCGCTGCGCAACGTCGGCTTCCTGCGGGCCCTGCTGCGCCGGCGCGCGGCGCTCGCCGGAATCGTCGCCGCGGCGGCGCTCATCGCCGTCAACTGGGGCACCTACATCTACGGCGTTAGCTCCGACCGGGTGGTGGAGACCGCGCTCGGCTACTTCATCAACCCCCTGGTAGTGGTGCTGCTCGGGGTGACGGTGCTGCGGGAGCGGCTGCGGGCCGCGCAGTGGGTGGCCCTGGGCATCGGCGGGTCGGCCGTCGCGGTGCTCGCCGTCGACTACGGCCGGCTGCCCTGGCTGGCGCTGACCCTGGCGTTCAGCTTCGCCGGCTACGGCCTGATCAAGAAGCGGCTCGGGCTGCCCGCCGCCGAGGGGCTCTTCGTCGAGTCGGCGGTGCTGGCGCTGCCCGCGCTGGGTTACCTGGCCTGGTTGTCCCGGCACGACGGACTGACCTTCGGGCACGTCTCGGCCGGGCACACCGCGCTGCTGGTGCTGGCCGGCGCGGCCACCGCGATCCCGCTGCTGCTCTTTGCCGGGGCCGCCAACCGGCTGCCGCTGACCGGCCTCGGCATGATCCAGTACCTGGCGCCGATCCTCCAGCTCGGCTGCGGTGTGCTGATCTTCCACGAGCCGATGCCGCCGGCCCGCCTCGCCGGCTTCGCGCTGGTCTGGCTCGCCCTGCTGGTTTTCACCGCCGACGCCATCCGCGCCGCCCGCCAGTCCCGCCGGTCCCGCCCCATCGTGGTCGATCATGGAGTTGTGGTGCCCGCCGAACACTAGTTCGGGCGCTTTGTCACCCACCACAACTCCATGATCGACGGGGTGGGGGCGGGGGCGGGGTGGGGGCGGGGCGGGGGCGGGGTGGGGGGCGAGCCTGGGGGCGGGGTTAGGGGACTGCGTAGGTGAGCAGGGGGGTGCCGTCGGCTCGTTGGAGTTCCACGCTGACCAGCTCCGCGTCGGTGAAGCGGGTCATGCCGGTGAACACCAGGTCGTCGCCGGGCGCGGCGAGCCAGGAGCCGATCTGTTCGCTCGCGCCGCTCGGGCCCTTCGCCACCAGCCGGAACGGGTACGCCTTGCCGTAGCTCGTCCGCGCGTCGTACCCGCAGTGCATGGTGATCTCGGTGCCCCACTTGCTGCCGGTCAGACCGATGTCGGCGTGCACCGGACCGGCGAGTGCCACCGGCCGCATGGCGACCATCGACACCTGCGGGGCGGGGCGCGAAGTGCCCTGCGCCCCCGGGTCAGGCGGCGGGGCGACCGGTCGGGGCAGCACGGCAGCCGTTCCCACGCCGACCACCAGGGCCAACGCGGCGGCGGCCAGCGTCGTCAGGGCGTACCGGCGACGGGTCCTGGTCCGTTCGCGGCGCCGGCGCGCCCGGGCCTCCTCGAGCAGCGCGGGCGCCCGGGGCGCGGTCGGCGGTGGCAGGAACTGTTCCAGGCCCGCCGGGTCGAGGCGGCCGAGCAGTCCCGGTAGGACGGCGATCTCGGCGACGGCATCCCGGCACGAGGCACAGCCGGCGAGGTGCCGCTCGTAGGCCGCCCGCTCGGCGGGGGCCAGGGCGCCCAGCACGTACGCGCCGTCGTCGTGCGCGAACTCGCACCGGGTCATCCCGTCACCCCCATCTCGGCCAGGACCAACCGTAGTGAGCGCAGCGCGTAGTGGGTGCGTGACTTGACGGTTCCCGGCGGCACCCCCAGCCGCGACGCCGCCTCCGCCACCGACCGCCCCTGGTAGAAGCACTCCACCAGGACTTCACGGTGGGTCGGGCTGAGCCGGTTCAACGCCTCGGCGACGGTCCACGCCTCGACGGCGCGCTCGGCCTCGTCGACGACCTCCGGCGGCTCGGGAATCTCGTCGGTGAACACCTCACCGACCCGCGTGGAGCGTCGACGCCAGGCGTCGATGGCCAGGTTGCGGGCGGTCGTGAACAGCCAGGCCCGCACGGAGCCACGTCGTGGGTCGAGGGACTCGGGATGCCGCCAGGCCCGCAGCAGCGTCTCCTGCACCAGGTCCTCGGCCCGCTGCCGGTCGCCGTTGACCAGCCGCAGGGCGTGTGCGTACAACGCCTCCGCGTGCTCGTCGTGCAGCGCCCGCAGCAGTTGGGCGTCATGGTCGCTGATGGCGGTCTCCTCACTTCCGGCGCGGGTCCGGCGGTGCGTCCGCCCGGGAATACGTGTGGTGACGCCGAACGGTTCAGCCCGAGGTCAGACCACTGGTGGCCGGGCAGGTGTTCACGCCTGGTTCACATCGCGGCCGACGACCGCTCACCGCGTCCTCCTAGCGTCCGGCTGGTACGCCGCCTGTCGCGCCACCCACTCACCTGGAGGCTTCTCCCATGAGCGACCGTCCCCGGCTGCTCCCGCTGTTGACCGGCAAGCGCCACGGCACCCGTGACGCCATGACCTGCCTGTACCGCTGCGGCAACGCCTGTGACCACCCGGTACCGAACACGTCCGAGAACGCGTACTTCGGTGACGTGGTGGACGCGGAGGTCTCCCGGCGCGGCGTGGTCCGGGCCGGCGCGGTCGGCGCCCTGGTGCTCGGCTTCGGCGGCGCGGCGGTCGGCGCGCTGGCCGGCGCGGCCCCCGCCAGCGCGGCCCCCACCACCCCGGACGTGCCGGAGAACTTCGGCTTCGGCCGTCCCACCACGGGTGTCGGCAGCGGCGCGCTGACCTTCAAGCCGATTCCGCCGAACAAGCTGGACACCCTGGTCGTGCCGAACGGCTACGACCACGCCGTGGTGATCAAGTGGGGTGACCCGGTGCTGCCGGGCGCGCCGGCGTTCGACCTGCACCACCAGAGCGCCGCCGCGCAGTCGAAGCAGTTCGGCTACAACAACGACTTCGTGGGTGTGCTGCCGCTGGACAAGCAGGGCAGGAGGGCGCTGCTCGTGGTCAACCACGAGTACACCAACGAGGACCTCATGTTCCCCGGGTTCCCCGGCCTGGACGGACTCTCCGTGGAGCAGCTGCGCACCGCAATGGCCGCGCACGGCATGTCCGTGGTGGAGCTGGAGCGGGTCGGCGGCACCGGGCAGTGGAAGCCCGTGGGCAACGGCCGCCGGCCGTACAACCGGCGGGTCACCGCGCTGAGCACCAAGTTCGACCTGACCGGCCCGGCCGCCGGCTCGGCCTGGCTGAAGACCGCCGCCGACCCGAAGGGCCGTACGGTCGTCGGCACGCTGAACAACTGCTCCGGTGGCGTGACCCCGTGGGGCACCGTGCTGTCCGGCGAGGAGAACTTCAACCAGTACTTCGTCGGCGCCGACGCCGCGCCGGCCGACCTGAAGCCGAAGTTCGACCGCTACGGCATCACCACCACCGCTCGCTACCCCAGCGGCAGCCGCAAGTGGGAACGCGCCGACGAGCGCTTCGACCTGGCCAAGCACCCCAACGAGGCGCACCGGTTCGGCTGGGTCGTCGAGATCGACCCGTTCGACCCGGAGAGCCGTCCGCGCAAGCACACCGCGATGGGTCGCTTCAAGCACGAGGGCGCGAACGTCATCGTCGCCAGGGACGGCCACGTGGTCGCGTACATGGGCGACGACGAGCGGTTCGACTACCTGTACAAGTTCGTCTCGGACAAGAAGTTCCTCAAGGGCAACTCCTGGGCCGCCCGCAAGCACAACCTGACCCTGCTGGAGTCCGGCACGCTCTACGTCGCGCAGCTCGACCAGACCAGCGCCGCCGAGATCGACGGCTCCGGCACGCTCCCCACCGACGGCGCGTTCAACGGTCGGGGTCGCTGGATCAAGCTGGTCAGCGGCAACCGGTCGTTCGTCGACGGGATGACCGCCGCGGACGTGCTCACCTTCGCCCGGCTCGCCGGTGACAAGGTCGGCGCGACCAAGATGGACCGTCCCGAGGACGTCGAGCCGAGCCACCTCACCGGCAAGGTGTACGTCGCCCTGACCAACAACACCGACCGCGGCAAGGCCGGCAAGGCGGCCGCGGACGAGGCCAACCCGCGCAACGCCAACAAGCACGGGCAGATCCTGGAGCTGGTCGAGGAGCGCGACGACAACACGGCGGAGACGTTCGCCTGGTCGCTCCCGATCGTCTGCGGCGACCCGACCGACCCCTCGACCTTCTTCTCCGGGTACGACAAGACCCAGGTCTCGCCGATCTCCTGCCCGGACAACGTCGCCTTCGACGCCACCGGCAACCTGTGGATCTCCACCGACGGCAATGCGCTGGGCAGCAACGACGGCCTCTTCGCCACCGCGGTCGAGGGTCCGGAGAAGGGCCACCTCAAGCAGTTCCTGACCGTGCCGATCGGCGCGGAGACCTGCGGTCCGTTCATCACCGGCGACAACCGCTCGGTGTTCGTCGCGGTGCAGCACCCGGGCGAGATCACCGGCGCGTCGGTGGAGAACCCGGCCTCGAACTGGCCGGACGGCGACTACGCCAAGCCGGGCGTGGTGGTCACCTGGCGCCTCGACGGCGGCCCGGTGGGCAGCTGACGTTCCCCTGGCGGTTCGGCGCCGGACCGCCCCGAGAGGCCCTCTCCCAGCCCGGGAGAGGGCCTCTGGCGCGTCCGGCGGGTCAGTGGTCGGCGGCGATGCCGTCGGCGACCGTACGGGCGACGGTGAGCAGCTTCGCGCGTACGACACGGGCGGAGGTCATCATCTCGCTCGCGGGCAGGGCGCAGGCCAGCACGACCCGACGTTCCATGTCCTTGTCGGGTGCGACGAGCACCGCCGCGCAGGCCACCCCCTGGCGGAACTGTCCCAACTCCAACTGCATCCCCCGGCGGTCACCGGCGGCCAGGTCGGCCTCGAACGTCTCGGTGGCGGTCAGCGTGGCGCTGGTGAAGGGACGCATGCCGTACTCGCGGAGATAGCGGAAGCGCTGCTCGGCGGTCAGGGTGGCGAGCAGGGACTTGCCGAGAGCGGTCGCGTGGGCCCCCTCGTCGAAGCCGGGAACGAGATCTTCCAGATACGGCGAACGGTGCCCCTCGGCCACCGCCGTGATGGCGACCTGACCGCCGACGAACCGACCCAGGAAGTGGCTGTAACCGGTGTCGACGGCGGCGCGTCGCAACGTCTCGCCGACCACCGGTGGACCCCGGAACGCGGTCACCAACTCGCGGTAACGGTCGGCCACCTCGAGACCCACGATGTACGTGCCGTCCTCGCGACGGATCACGTAACCCTCGTACGCGAGGGTGCGGACGAGGTGGTAGGTGGTGGCCACGGTCAGCTCACACCGTCGGGCGATCTGCTTGACGGTCAGGCCCTTCGGGGCACGACCGACCGACTCGAGCACCCGCAGTGCTCGGGACACGCTGCGGATCAGGTCCGAAGGTTCTGCCAAGGGGTCGCGCACAACCACCTCCGCCGCCGGGGACTTACACCATATGAAAAACAGGCCGCGTGCGAAATGCCTGTTCGGGTCGAGGATGCCAGATCACCATCCACTCCTCGTACACCAGCGGTCACCAGGAGTTGCCTGAGCGCGACTCGCGTAGGTTTGCCTCACGATGACCCACACCGTCCTCACCCCCGCGCCCGTCCGCACCCGCCCCATCCGGGCCAGCGCCGGCGCCGTGGTCACCACCGTGGCCTGCGTACTGCCCGTCTTCCTGCTAGGCGGCCTCGCCGTGCAGATGGGTGCGGATCTCCGCTTCTCCCCCGCCGGGCTTGGCCTGGCCGTCTCCGTCTACTTCGGCGTGAGCGCGCTGACCTCGGTGCCCTCCGGACGCCTCGTCGAGCGGTACGGGCCGGCGCTGGTGGCCCGCTGCGCCATCGTGCTGGCCTCCGGGTCGATGCTGGCCGTGGCAGCGCTCGCCCGCTCGTACGAGGCGCTGCTCGCCCTGCTGGCGCTCAGCGCCGCCGCGAACGCCCTCGGCCAGCTCGCCAGCAACGCGGCGCTCGCCGAGCACGTCCCGCCGCGGAGGCAGGGCCTGTCGTTCGGCGTCAAGCAGGCGGCGATCCCGGTCTCGACGCTGTTGGCCGGCGCGGCGGTGCCCACCATCGCGCTCACCGCCGGCTGGCGTTGGGCGTTCGTGGTGGCGGCAGTCGCGGCGCTGACCACGCTGCCGGCCGTACCCCGGCAGGTGTCCGGTCGTGCGCGTCGGGCCGACGGGACGCGCGGAGGCCGGGCCACGACGGCCCTGGTGGTCGTCGGCGCGGCGGCGACGTTGGCGGCGGGCGCGGCCAACGCGCTCGGCACCTTCCTGGTCGACTCGGCCGCCGCCCGGGGCCTCTCGCCTGCTCTGGCCGGCCTCACCCTGACCCTGGGCAGCGCGGTCTGTGTCGTCGCCCGGGTGGGCGCTGGCGGACTGGCCGACCGGCGGGCCAACGGTCACGTCGCGCTCATCGCCGCGATGCTGGTGATCGGGGCGGTCGGGCTGGGCCTGCTCGCGGTGGCCGGCCCGGTGCCGCTGGTGGCGGGCGTGGTGCTCGGGTTCGGTCTGGGCTGGGCCTGGCCCGGCCTCATGACCTTCGCGGTGGTCCGGCTGCACCCGCAGGCTCCGGCCGCCGCCACCTCGATCACACAGACCGGGGTGTACGCGGGCGGCTGCCTCGGCCCACTGAGCCTCGGCCCGCTCGCCGCCCACCTGGGCTACCCGACAATGTGGGCCACGGCCTCGGTGTCGATGCTGCTGGCCGCCGCCCTGATGCTGACCGCCAGCCGCCTCCTACCAACCCCTCACCCCCGAGCCGGTGATCATGAAGTTGTTGCCCCATCACACGGCGTGTCGAGGCAATAACTTCATGATCAACGAAGCTGGGGGTGCCGCGCTGGAGGGGCGTGCTGGTCAGCTTGTGCGGTCGGCTATGTAGTCGCAGAGCGACTCCAGGGCCTGGCGGGACGAGTTCGCGGGGAGCGGGGCCAGACAGGCGCGGGCGTCCTCGGCGTAGCTGCGCACGGTCTCCCGGGCACGCTTGAGCGCCGGGCTCTCCCGCAGCAGCCCCAGCGCCTCGGCGTGCAGCGCGTCGTCGGTCAACGGACCGGTCGCCAGGATCTCCCGCAGCCGCACCGAGGAGGCGTCGGAGTCGTCGGCCGCACGGGCGTAGAGCACCGGGAGCGTCGGGACCCCCTCGCGCAGGTCCGTGCCGGGCGTCTTGCCCGACTGCACCGACTCGGACGCGATGTCGAGCAGGTCGTCGGAGAGCTGGAAGGCGACGCCGATCGTCTCGCCGTACCCGGCGAGCGCCTCGACGTGCTGCGCCGGAGCGCCACTGAACATGCCGCCGAAGCGGGCCGACGTGGCGATCAGGGAGCCGGTCTTCTCGGCGATCACGCTCAGGTAGTGCGCGACCGGGTCGTCGCCGGCACGCGGCCCCACCGTCTCGGCGATCTGCCCGTGCACGAGCCGGGCGAAGGTGCGCGCCTGCAACCGGACGGCCTCCGGGCCCAGGTCCGCCGCGATGTCCGCGGCGCGGGCGAAGAGGTAGTCGCCGACCAGGATGGCGACCGAGTTGGTCCAACGCGAGTTGGCGCTCGGCGCACCCCGCCGCACGTCCGCCTCGTCCATCACGTCGTCGTGGTAGAGGGTGGCCAGGTGCGTGAGCTCCATCACCACGGCCGCCGGGACCACCCGCGCGCCCGTGGGATCGCCGAACTGGGCACCGAGCGCCACCAGCAGCGGCCGGAACCGCTTACCCCCGGCGTCGAGAAGGTGCCGGGCCGCCTCGGAGACGAACGGGTCGGCGCTGGCCACACTCGCACTCAGCTCGACCTCGACCGCTTCCAGCAGGCCCAGCACGGATGCCTCGACGCGGGGATCGGCGAGATGAAGGCCGAGCGCGCCGAACTGACTCATGCTCGCCCGACCCCGGCGACCGCCGGAACCGGTGGCACCTGAACGCTCGCCAGCCGGAATCACCACACCATCAACCATGCCACACCCGTTCTACCTGCTCCGGATCGGGGATACGCAGCGGGGGCCGGCACGCTGTCGCGCGCCGGCCCCCGGTGGTAGAGCCACGTCTCACCGCACGAATTCGGCGGCTCCGGTAGCCAGGTCGAGCAGCGGCGCCGGGGCGACACCCAGCACCAGGGTGGCCAGCACGCCGATCATCAGGGCGGCGGAGGTGAGCCCGCCCGGCACGGTCACGGTCGGGGTGGACTCGCCCGGCTCGGACAGCCACATCATCACCACGACCCGCAGGTACGGGAACGCGAGCACCATGCTGGTCAGCACACCGGCGATCACCAGCCACGCCTGACCGCCCTCAAGGGCCGGCCCGAAGATGGCGAACTTGCTGGTAAATCCGCTGGTCAGCGGGATACCGGCGAAGGCCAGCAGGATGAACGTGAACAGCGCGGCGAAGAACGGCGAGCGCCGGCCCAACCCCGCCCACCGGGACAGGTGGGTGGCCTCGCCGTCAGCGTCCCGGACCAGGGTCACCACGGCGAACGCGGCGAGCACCGAGAAGCCGTACGCGACCAGGTAGAACATCGTGCCGGACAGCCCGTCCTTGCTCGGGGCCAGCACGCCGACCAGCAGGTAGCCGGCGTTGGCGATCGAGGAGTACGCGAGCAGCCGCTTGATGTCGGTCTGGGTGACCGCGAGCACCGCGCCCAGGAGCATGGTCAGCACCGCCACCGCGCCGAGGACCGGGGTGAAGTCCCAGCCCCCGCCCTCGAACGCGACGTGGAAGACGCGCAGCAGGGCGCCGAACGCGGCGACCTTGGTGCAGGCCGCCATGAAGCCGGTGACCGGGGTCGGCGCACCCTGGTAGACGTCCGGGGTCCAGACGTGGAACGGGGCCGCGGCGGCCTTGAAGAGCAGACCGATGGCGAGCAGCGCCATGCCGGCGAAGAGCAGCACCGGGCTGGCCGGAGACTCACTCACCGCCGCGTTGACGGTCGCGAAGTCGACACCGGCGGAACGGCCCGGAACGCCCGCGGTGAAGCCGTAGATCAGGGCCACACCGAACAGGAAGAACGCCGAGGCGTACGCGCCGAGCAGGAAGTACTTCATCGCCGCTTCCTGGCTCAGCAGCCGCCGGCGGCGAGCCAGCGCGCAGAGCAGGTACAGCGGGAGGGAGAAGACTTCCAACGCGATGAACATGGTCAGCAGGTCGTTCGCCGCCACGAAGATCAGCATGCCGCCGATGGCGAACGTGACGAGCGGGTACACCTCGGTGAGGCCGTTGCGGCCCTCAGCCTGCTTCCGGTCGTCGGCCGACTCCGCCGTCACGGCGGCCTGGGCGACGAACGCGCCGCCCCGCTCGACGGAGCGGTCGCCGATCAGGAGCAGCGCCATGGCCGCCAGCACCAGGATCGCGCCCTGGAGGAACAGCGTCGGCCCGTCCACCGCGATGGCCTGACCGGCCGTGATGAGCCGGTCGTCGGCGTTGAGGACCACCATGGTCAGCGCGGCGAGCACGGCCAGCAGTGCCAGCGTCAGCTGCACCAGGTGTCGCGAGCGCCGGGGCACGAAGGCCTCGACCAGCACGCCGAGCAACGCGGTGCCCAGCATGATCAGGATCGGGGCGAGCGCCGCGTAATCGAGCGACGGCAGTTTCAACTCGGTCACTGTGCCGACCTTTCGTTCGCGACTGCGGGGCTCCGCTGCGCTGCACTCCTCGCGCTCACCGATGCCGACCTTTCGTTCGCGACTGCGGGGCTCCGCTGCGCTGCACTCCTCGCGCTCACCGGCCTGCCTCCTGGAGAGTGCCGCCCACCGATGGGGCGGGGTCGGTCCTGCCGATGTCGTCCATGGTCGCCTGGACGGCCGGGTTGATCACGTCGGTGACCGGCTTGGGGTAGAAGCCGAGCAGCACGATCAGCGCGATCAGCGGGGCGACCACGACCTTCTCCCGCAGGCTGAGGTCCCGGCGCATACCGTCGACCTCGGTCAGCGCCGGGTTGAGCGTGCCCTGCGTGGTGCGTTGCACCATCCACAGCACGTACGCCGCCGCCAGGATGATGCCGACCGTGGCGATGACCGCCACCGGCTTGTTCACCGTGAACGTGCCGATCAGCACCAGGAACTCGGAGATGAACGGCGCGGTCCCCGGCAGGGCGAGCGAGGCCAGACCGGCGAAGAACAGCACACCGGCGAGCACCGGGACCAGCTTGCCGGCACCACCGAAGTCACTGATCAGCGCCGAGCCACGCCGGGCGACGAGCATGCCCACCACGAGGAAGAGCAGGCCGGTGGCCAGGCCGTGGTTGAGCATGTAGAGCACCGCGCCGGTGCCGGCCTGGGTGGTGAACGCGAAGATGCCCACCCCGATGAACCCGAAGTGCGCGATCGAGGTGTACGACACCAGCCGCTTGAGGTCGTTCTGACCGACCGCCAGCAGCGCCGCGTAGATGATGCCGATCACGCCCAACGCCAGCGCCCAGGGCGCGAACCACTTCGACGCCTCGGGGAACAGCGGCAGGCAGTAGCGCAGGATGCCGAACGTGCCGACCTTGTCCAGCACACCGACCAGCAACGCGGCGGCACCCGCCGGGGCGGCGCCACCGGCGTCCGGCAGCCAGGTGTGGAACGGGAAGAACGGGGCCTTGATGGCGAACGCGAGGAAGAAGCCGAGGAACAGCCACCGCTCGGTGCCGGTGCTGATGTCGACCTGCGAGAGCGCCTGCCAGTCGAACGTCTTGCCACCGACCACCCACAGGCCGATCACCGCGGCCAGCATGAACAGACCGCCGACCAGCGAGTAGAGGAAGAACTTCACCGCCGCGTACTGCCGCTGGTGGCCGCCGTAGCTGCCGATCAGGAAGTACATCGGCACGAGCATGACCTCGAAGAACACGTAGAACAGGAAGACGTCGGCGGCCGCGAAGACGCCGATCATCGTGCTCTCGAGGATCAGCAGCAGCGCGAAGTAGACCGGGATGGACCGCTTCGACGACTCGGCGTCGTGCCAGGACGCCAGGATCACCAACGGCACCAGCACCGCGATCAGCATCAGCATCACCAGCGCGATGCCGTCGGCGGCGAAGGTGAAGTTGACGCCCCAGTTCGGGATCCAGGTGTACGACTCCCGGAACTGGAACCGGTCACCGCCGGCGTTGAAGCTGACCCACATCACCACCGAGAGCACCAGTACCAGCAGCGACCAGGCGAACGCCACCTGCTTGGCCAGCTCGGGCCGGTGGCGCGGCAGGAAGGCCACCGCCAGAGCGCCCACCAGTGGCGCCACGGTGAGCACCGAGAGGAACGGGAAGTTGGACATTATGCGGCCTTACCTCCGTGGTGGATGCGTGGTCCGCCGGCGGGGGCGGGCGTCTTCGGGTCGGTCATGCCAACCACCCCGCCTGCACCGCGAGGAACGCCGCCATCACCAGCAGCGCGCCGGCCAGGATCGAGGTGGCGTACGAGCGGACGAAGCCGGTCTGCATCCGCCGGAGTCGCCCCGAACCCCCGCCGACGGCGGCGGCGAGCCCGTTGACGAGACCGTCGATGCCCCGGTTGTCGAGGAAGACCAGCGCCCGGGTGAGGAAGATGCCCGGCTTCTCGAAGACCGCCTCGTTGACGGCGTCGGTGTAGAGGTTGCGTCGGGCGGCGGTGACCAGGATCCCGGCCGGCTGCGGCGCGGTGGCCGTGCCGGCCCGGAACAGGAACCAGGCCAGGCCGGCGCCGAGCACGGTGACCAGCAGCGACAGCGTGGTGATCACGAGGTGCGAGAGGACCGGCTCGTGCTCCGCGTGCTCGCCGCCCAGACCGGCGGTGGACGTCAGCCAGTCCGGCACGGAGGTGGAGAGCAGGAAGCCGGCGCCGACCGAGCCGATCGCCAGCAGGATCAGCGGAATGGTCATCAGCTTCGGCGACTCGTGCGGGTGCTCGATGTCCTCGGTCCACCGCTTCGGACCGTGGAACGTGAGCACGAACAGCCGCGTCATGTAGAACGCGGTCAGGCCCGCACCGAGCAGCGCGGCACCGCCGTAGAGCCAGGCGGTCCAGTCCTCCCGCTCGAAGGCGGCCACGATGATCGGCTCCTTGGAGAAGAAGCCGGAGAACGGGAACATGCCGATGATGGCCAGCCAGCCCATCATGAACGTCAACCAGGTGACCTTCATGTACGTCGACAGCCCACCGAAGCGGCGGATGTCCACCTGGTCCTTCATGCCGTGCATGACCGAGCCGGCGCCCAGGAACATGTTGGCCTTGAAGAAGCCGTGCGCCAGCAGGTGCACGATGGCCAGCGCGTACGCCCCGCCGCCGAGACCGACGCCGAGGAACATGTAGCCGATCTGGCTCACCGTCGACCAGGCGAGCACCCGCTTGATGTCGTCCTTGGCCGCGCCGATGATGCAGCCCATCAGCAGGGTGAGCGCGCCGACGCTGACCACCACGAGCTGGAGCGTCGAGTTCGCGGAGAAGATCGGGTTGGAGCGGGCGATCAGGTAGACACCGGCGGTGACCATGGTGGCGGCGTGAATGAGCGCCGACACCGGGGTGGGGCCCTCCATCGCGTCCGGCAGCCACGCCTGCAACGGGAACTGGCCGGACTTACCGGCCGCGCCGAGCAGCAGCAACAGGCCGAGGACCAGCACGGTGGTGCCGGTCAGTGAGCCGACGCCGTTGAAGACCTCGTCGTACTGGGTGGTGCCCAGGGTCGCGAACATGATGAAGATGCCGATGGCGAGGCCGGTGTCACCGACCCGGTTCATCAGGAACGCCTTCTTGCCGGCCGTGGCGGCGCTCGGCCGCCCGTACCAGAAGGAGATCAGCAGGTACGACGCCAGACCGACGCCCTCCCAGCCGAAGTAGAGCATCACGTAGTTGTTGCCGAGCACCAGCAGCAGCATGGCGGCGACGAACAGGTTGAAGTACGCGAAGAACCGGCGGCGACCCGCGTCGTGCGCCATGTACTCCACGGCGTACAGGTGGATCAGGAAGCCGACGCCGGTGATGAGGAGCACGAAGACGGCGGCCAGCGGATCGAACAGCAGGCCGAAGTCGACCCGCAGGTCACCGACCGCGATGAAGTCCCACAGGCTCAGCTCGACCGACTTGTTCTCCAGGCCTCGTAGCTGGAAGAAGGACGCCAGCCCGAGCACGAACGCGGCGCCGATGGCCGCGACGCCCAACCAGTGCCCCCAGCGGTCGGCCCGCCGGCCGAGCAGCAGCAGGATGGCCGCGCTGACCAGCGGGATCGCCACCAGCAGCCAGACGCCCCCGAGCAGCCCCGTGGCCTGGGCGTATTCCACAGTCTCTTCCACCGGTGGACCCCTTTAGTACTTCAGCAGGTTGGCGTCGTCGACGCTCGCCGAGCGTCGCGTCCGGAAGATGGCCATGATGATCGCGAGGCCGACCACGACCTCGGCAGCGGCCACCACCATCACGAAGAACGCCATGATCTGGCCGTTGAGGTCACCGTTGATCCGGCTGAAGGTGACCAGCGTCAGGTTGGCCGCGTTGAGCATCAGCTCGACACACATGAACAGCACGAGCGCGTTGCGTCGGACGAGCACCCCGGCGGCGCCGATGGTGAACAGCACCGCGGCCAGCACCAGGTAATAGTCAGGAGTCACCGGTCGGTCCCCTTCAGAGTGGTCTCCTGCGCGGTCAGCTCACGCACCGGCAGGATGTCCGGCGTGCTCCGCTCGGTGAGCCGGCCGTCCGGCAGTCGCGCCGGGGTGGCCACCGAGGAGGAGGTCGCGAAGACGCCGGGGCCCGGCTTGGGGCCCGGGTAGTTGCCCGGCGCGAAGCGGGCCCGCATGGTCGCCGGCTGGTCCATCTTGTCCTGCTTGCGCCGCTCGACGTGCGCGAGCACCATGGCGCCGACCGCCGCGGTGATCAGCAGCGCCGAGGTCAGCTCGAACGCGAAGACGTACTTCGTGAACAGCAGCCGGGCGATGCCCTGCACGTTCCCCTCCGCGTTGGCCTCGTCCAGGCCGACGGCGGTGGAGCCCTCGACGGCCCGGTAGAGGGCGCCGCCGACGAGGCCGGCGAAGCCCAGCCCCAGCACGATCGCGGCGACCCGCTGACCGCGCAGGGTCTCGATCAGCGAGTCGGACGCGTCCCGACCGACGAGCATCAGCACGAACAGGAAGAGCATCATGATCGCGCCGGTGTAGACGATGATCTGCACCATGCCGATGAACGGCCCGGCCTGGAGCACGTAGAACACGCCCAGGCAGAGCATGGTCAGCACCAGCCAGAGCGCCGAGTGCACCGCGTTGCGGGCCGCCACCATCCCGATCGCGCCGATCAGCGCGAGCGGCGCGAGGATCCAGAAGGTGACCTGCTCGCCGCCGGACACCCCGCCCGCCGCGGCGAGCACCGTAGACGTGGTCATGCGTTCTCTCCCTTGCCGACCGCCGCACGCTGGGCGGCCTGCTCGGCGCCCGGGAACGTCACGCCGGGGTGCTCCTCGACCTGGTAGCGGCCAGGGCCCATCGGTGACGTCTCGGCACCGGCGGAGGTGCCCGGGTTGTCCAGCGCGCCGACGTAGTAGTCCTTCTCGCTGTCACCCAGCCGCATCGGGTGCGGCGGCTGCTCCATGCCCTCCAACAGCGGGGCGAGCAACTGCTCCTTGGTGAAGATCAGGTCCTGTCGGTTGTCCCGGGCCAGCTCGTACTCGTTGCTCATGGTCAGCGAACGGGTCGGGCAGGCCTCGATGCAGAGTCCGCAGAAGATGCACCGCGCGTAGTTGATCTGGTAGGTGCTGGCGTACCGCTCACCCGGCGAGAAGCGCTGCTCGTCGGTGTTGTCGCCGCCCTCGACGTAGATCGCGTCCGCCGGGCAGGCCCAGGCGCACAGCTCGCAGCCGATGCACTTCTCCAGGCCGTCCGGGTGCCGGTTGAGGATGTGCCGCCCGTGGTAGCGCGGCGCCGAAACCGGCGGCTTGAACGGATAGTCGGTGGTGACGACCTTCCTGAACATGTGCGAGAAGGTGACACCGAATCCCTTGAACGTTCCGGTGATCGCGCCCACGTCACACCTCCCTGGAGTCCGAGCCGGCGACGATGTTGGCCGGCTCCCGCTCGGCGACCACGCGCGTGATACGCGGGCTCGGTGGTACCTGTAGATCCATCGGCGGCAGCGGGAAGCTCCCGTACGGCCGGCTGTCGACCTGCTCCTGCGTGGTCGGCTGCGGCTGCGGCTTCCGGCTCGGCCAGAAGAGCGTGGCGAGCAGCAGGATGCCGGCCGGGATACTCACGGCGATGACCTTGCCGCGGGTGTCCCAGTCCTCGATCGAGCGCAGGCCCGACAGGACCAGGATCCAGACCAGGTTGATCGGCAGCAGAACCTTCCAGCCGAAGCGCATGAACTGGTCGTAGCGCAGTCGGGGCAGCGTGCCGCGCAGCCACACGAAGACGAAGACCAGCGCGATCACCTTGCCGAAGAACCAGAGCATCGGCCACCAACCGGAGTTGGCGCCCTCCCACAGCGTGATCGGCCAGGGCGCCCGCCAGCCGCCGAGGAACAGCGTGGTGGTGACCGCGGACATGGTCACCATCGCGACGTACTCGCTGAGCATGAAGAGCGCGAACTTCAGCGAGCTGTACTCGGTCATGAAGCCGGCGACCAGCTCGGACTCGGCCTCGGGCAGGTCGAACGGCGCCCGGTTGGTCTCACCCACCGTGGCGATGAAGAAGATGACGAAGCTGGGCAGCAGCAGGATCGCGTACCAGCCCGGGGCCGGGATCTCGGTGCCGAAGATGGTCAGCCGGGTGGCGTCACCCTGTGCGGCGACGATCCCGCTGGTACTCATCGTGCCGGCGGTCATGAAGACCGCCACGATGCTCAGGCCCATCGCGACCTCGTACGAGATCATCTGGGCGCTCGACCGGAGACCACCGAGCAGCGGGTACGTCGAGCCGGAGGCCCAGCCGCCCAGCACGATGCCGTAGACGCCCATCGAGGAGCAGGCCAGCAGCAGGAGCACGGCCACCGGCACGTCGGTGACCTGCAACGGCGTGTGGTGGCCGAAGATGCTCACCATCGGGCCGAACGGCACCACCGCCAGCGCGGTGACCGCGCAGATCACCGAGATCGTCGGTGCGAAGAAGTAGACGACCTTGTCGGCCGCCTTCGGGAGGATGTCCTCCTTGAAGGCCATCTTCAGGCCGTCGGCGAGGGTCTGCAACAGGCCGAGCGGGCCGACCTGGTTCGGGCCGGGCCGCACCTGCATGTAACCGACCACGCGCCGTTCGAACCAGACACCGAGCAGGGTGGCCAGCAGACCGAACGCGAAGGCGAAGACAATCTTGCCGAGAACCAGCCACCACGGATCCCGACCGAAGTCGGCAAGCGTCGGGTCCTGAGCCAGGACGATCGAGTTCACTGGTTACCCCCAGAACTGAGGATGGTCTCGTCGGCCGCCACGCGTCCGGCCGGGATGGCCGTACCCGATGCGGGAACGGAGATCCGGACGACCGTGCCGGACGTCGCCCCGAGGCTGCGTCGCACGGTCGAACCGGGTGAGTTCGTGGGCAGCCAGACCACGCCGTCCGGCATCTCGGTGATCTCCGCCGGCAGGGTCAGCGCGCCCCGGTCGGTGCCGACCGTGACCGCGTCACCGTCGGCGACACCGAGCGCCTCGGCGGTGCCCTTGCCCAGCCGGACCACCGGCGGGCGGGCGGTCCCGGCGAGGTTCTCGTCGCCCTCGGTCAGGGTGCCGTTGTCGACGAGCTGGTGCCAGGTCGCCAGCACGGCCTCCCCGGCGGCCGGGTGCGGCACGGTGCCCGGCGACACCGACGGCGCGGACGGCCGGGACATGCGCGTGGCCGGCAGCGAGCCCAGCTCGCGGCGGACACTCGGCACGTCGGCGGTGCCGAGGCTTACGTCGAGGAGCGCGGCCAGCGCGTCGAGCACCCGCCCGTCGGTCATCGCGGCGGTGTTCAGCACCGCCTCGAACGGACGCAGCCGGCCCTCCCAGTCGAGGAAGCTGCCGGCCTTCTCGACCACCGGGGCGACCGGCAGCACCACGTCGGCCCGCCGGGTCACCGCGCTGGCGCGCAGTTCCAGGCTGACCAGGAACGGCACCGCGTCCAGCGCGGCCTCGGCCAGCCGCGGGTCGGCCAGGTCGGCCGGGTCGACGCCGCCGACCAGCAGTGCGCCGAGCTGTCCGTTGGCCGCCGCCGCCAGGATGCCGTCGGTGTCCCGACCGGCCTGGCTGGGGATCACCCCGGCCGGAATGTCCCACGCCTCGCCCAGTTCGGCCCGCGCGGCCGGCTCGGTGACCAGCCGGCCCCCGGGGAGCAGGTTGGGCAGGCAGCCCGCGTCGACCGCGCCGCGGTCACCCGCGCGCCGCGGCACCCAGGCCAGCTTCGCACCGGTACGCCGGGCCACGTCCGCCGCGGCGGAGAGCCCGCCCGGCACACCGGCCAGCCGCTCACCCACGATGAGGATCGCGCCCGGCGCGCTCAGCGCCTCGGTGACCGTGGCGTGCTCGGCGAGCACGCTCGCCTCCTCGCCCGGCACGACCCGGGCCAGCTTGGCGCCGAGCTTCTCCAGGCCGCGGGTGGCGAACGGCGCCAGCGCGTACACCGTCAGGGTCTTCTTCAGGTACGCCTTGCGCAGCCGCAGGAAGAGGATCGGGCACTCCTCCTCCGGCTCCAGGCCCACCAGCACCACGGCCGGCGCGTTCTCCACGTCGGTGTAGGTGACGTCGGTGACCCCGGCGACCGAGCTGGCCAGGAAGTCGGCCTCCTCGCGGGAGACCGGCCGGGCCCGGAAGTCGATGTCGTTGGTGTTCAGCGCGACCCGGGCGAACTTCGCGTACGCGTAGGCGTCCTCGACGGTCAGCCGACCGCCGGTGAGCACCGCCGTGCCCTGGCCGCCCTCGCGGGCCGCGTGCAGCCCTTCGGCGGCCCGGGTCAGCGCCTCACTCCAGGACGCCTCCCGCAGCTCACCGGTGTGCTCGTCGCGGACCAGCGGGTTGGTCAGGCGGTCGGCGGCCCGGGTGTACTGGAAGCCCCAGCGGCCCTTGTCGCAGTTCCACTCCTCGTTCACGGCCGGCTCGTCACCGGCGAGCCGGCGCAGCACCTTGCCGCGCCGCCAGTCGGTGCGCTGCCCGCAGCCGGCCGAGCAGTGCTCGCAGACGCTCGGGCTGGACACCAGGTCGAACGGACGGGCCCGGAACCGGTACTGCGCGCCGGTCAGCGCCCCCACCGGGCAGATCTGCACGGTGTTGCCGGAGAAGTAGGAGTTGAACGGCACGTCACCGTCGTCGCCCTGCTCGCCGTACGCGTCGTCCCGGTAGATGTTGATTTCCTCGGCGGACGACCGGCCCATCAGGTCGATGAACTTGTCGCCGGCGATCTCCTCGGAGAACCGGGTGCAGCGCTGGCAGAGCACGCAGCGCTCGCGGTCCAGCAGCACCTGGCTGCTGATCGCCATCGGCTTCTCGTACTCGCGCTTGTGCTCGTGGAAGCGCGAGTCGGTGCGGCCGGTGGACATCGCCTGGTTCTGCAGGGGGCACTCGCCGCCCTTGTCACACATCGGGCAGTCCAGCGGGTGGTTGAGCAGCAGCAGCTCCATCACCCCCTCCTGCGCCTTCTGGGCGACCGGGGAGGTGAGCTGGGTCCGGACGACCATGCCGTCGGCGACGGTCTGGGTGCAGGAGGCGACCGGCTTGCGCTGCCCCTCCACCTCGACCAGGCACTGCCGGCACGCGCCGGCCGGGGCCAGCAGCGGGTGGTCGCAGAACCGGGGGATCTCGGTGCCCATCTGCTCGGCGACCCGGATCAGCAGCGCCCCCTTGGGGGCGGTGACCTCGACGCCGTCGATGGTGAGGGTGACGGTCTCGGTCTGCTTGGCTACGTCGGTCATCAGAGTCGCCCTTCATTCGCGACTGCGGGACTCGCAAGCTCGTTCCTCGCGCTCATCAGTGCGCCCCTACCAGGGTCTTCTCCGACAGCATGGGAGCTTTACGACCCTCGATGTAGTCGAGGTAGTCCTGCTTGAAGTACTTCAGCGACGAGGTCACCGAGCTGGTCGCACCGTCACCCAGGCCGCAGAACGAGCGGCCGAGGATGTTGTCGCAGGTGTCCAGGAGGGTGTCCAGGTCCTCGTGGGTGCCCTGGCCGGAGAGGATCCGCCGGTAGACCCGGACCATCCAGTAGTTGCCCTCCCGGCACGGGGTGCACTTGCCACACGACTCGTGGTGGTAGAACTCCAGCCACCGGTACGTCGCGTAGACCGGGCAGTCCTGGTCGGAGAAGATTTGCGTGGCCGTGGTGCCCAGGATCGAGCCGGCCGCCGCCACGCCCTCGAAGTCCAGCGGCACGTCCAGGTGCTCGGCGGCGAGCAGCGGGGTCGACGATCCACCCGGGGTCCAGAACCGCAGGTTGTGACCGGGCTGCATGCCGCCGGCAAGTTCCAGCAGCTCCCGCAGCGTGACACCCATCGAGCACTCGTACTGGCCCGGGTTGGCGATCCGGCCGGAGAGCGAGTAGATCATCGGTCCGGAGGACTTCTCGGTGCCCATGGACTTCCACCAGTCGGCCCCGCCGAGCACGATCGGCGGGACGCTGGCGATGGTGCCGACGTTGTTCACCACCGTCGGGCTGGCGTACAGGCCGTGGGTGGCCGGAAACGGCGGGCGCAGCCGGGGCTGCCCCCGGAACCCCTCCAGCGAGTCGAGCAGCGCCGTCTCCTCGCCACAGATGTACGCCCCGGCGCCGGAGTGCACGACCAGTTCCAGGTCGAAGCCGCTGCGCAGGATGTTGCGACCCAGGTAGCCCTTGTCGTACGCCTCCTGGACGGCGTTGCGCAGCCGCCGGGCGGCGTGCACGGCCTCGCCCCGGATGTAGATGTAGGCGCGGCTGGCCCGGATCGCGTACGACGCGATGATCACGCCTTCGACCAGCGCGTGCGGATCGTGGGTCATCAGCGGGAGGTCCTTGCAGGTGCCCGGCTCGCCCTCGTCGGCGTTGACCACCAGGTAGTGCGGCTTGCCGTCCCCCTGCGGGATGAAGCCCCACTTGAGACCGGTGGGGAAGCCGGCGCCGCCACGACCGCGCAGCCCGGAGTCCTTGATCAGCTGGATCAGGTCGTCCGGGTGGGCCTTGAGGGCCTTGCGCAGCGCGGCGTAGCCGTCGAGCTGCTCGTAGGTGCCGATCCGCCAGGCGTCCGGTGACAGCCAGCGCTTGGTCAGCACCGGCGTCAGCTTGGCCAGCGTCTCCGGGCGGGGAGTGGTCACTTGTGGGCCCCCGTTTCGCTCGCGGCGGCGGGGTCCGTGCCATCCGCGTCCGCCGACGCTTCGGTGAGGTTGCGCTCCTGCGCGCCGGTCGAGTCACCGGCGGGCTTACCGTCGCCGGCCGGGGCGTTGGCGGCCGCGCCGGCGGCCTGGGCCGCCTGCGCGTCGCGCGGTCCCGGCGGCGAGGTCTCCGCCGGCACCTTCGTGCCGGGCGCGTCCGGCACGGCCGTCTCCGCGTCGGGCTGCCGGGTCTCGGCGGTACGCACCTGCGGCGACTTGTCGTCCGGCGCCTTCACGTCCGGTGCGGTGCTGCCGGTGGCCGCCGCCGGCTCGACCCGCTCGGCGGTGCCGGCCGTACCCGTGGGGGTGGCCGCGCCGTCGCCGCTGGTGACCGGGGTGGCGGGGGCCGCAGCCGGGGTGGCCGCTCCGTCGCCGCCCTTGACCGGCGCGGTGCTGGCCTCGACGGGTGCCGGCTTGGCGGCCTCCGCCTTCGCCTTCGCCTCGGCGGCTGCCTTGTCGGCCTCGGCCTTGCTGCGGATCGGGGTGTTCGGGTCGAAGCCCGGCACCGAGACGCCGTGCTCCTGCGCCAACCGCAGACCCCGCAGGGTCGGCTCGCCCGGCCCGCCGTCGGCGACCGCGCCGTCGCGCTCGTCGGCGAATCCGGCGAGCTGCACCGCCATCTCCTTCAGCGTGCACAGCCGCGCGCCGCGCGTCGGCATCGGCCGGCCGCCCGCGCGCAGCTCGTCGACCACACCGACCGCCGTGGACGGGTCCACGCCGTCGAAGAAGTCGTAGTTGACCGTCATCACCGGGCCGTAGTCGCAGGCCGCCAGGCACTCGGCGTGCTCCAACGTGACGGTGCCGTCGGCGGTCGTCTCGTCGTGCCCGACACCCAGGTGCTCGGAGAGGGTGTCGTAGACCTCCTGGCCGCCCAGCACGTTGCACATCGTGTTGGTGCAGACGCTGACCAGGAAGTCGCCGGTGGGCTTGCGCTTGTACATGGTGTAGAAGGTGGCGACCGCGCCGACCTGGGCCTTGTTCAGCCCGAGCACTTCGGCGCAGAACGTCACGCCGGCCGGAGAGACGTACCCCTCCTCGGACTGGACCAGGTGTAGCAGCGGCAGCAGGGCCGAGCGGGACCGGTCCGCCGGGTAGCGGGCGATGATCTCGCGTGCCCGCTCCCGCGTCTCGTCAGTGAACGTCGTCGTCATCGGTCACAACCACCCATCACGGGATCCAGCGAGGCGCCGCCGGCGATCACGTCGGCGATCAGGCCACCCTCGGCCATCGCCGGGAGGGCCTGGAGGTTGACGAAGCTCGGCTCCCGGTAGTGCACCCGGTAGGGCCGGGTGCCACCGTCGGAGACGGCGTGCACGCCCAGCTCGCCGCGCGGCGACTCGATGCCGACGTACACCTGGCCGGGTGGGACCCGGAAGCCCTCGGTGACCAGCTTGAAGTGGTGGATCAGCGACTCCATCGACTGACCCATGATCTTCGCGACGTGCTCCAGCGAGTTGCCCATGCCGTCCACGCCGATGGCGAGCTGCGCGGGCCACGCGATCTTGCGGTCGGCGACCATCACCGGGCCTGGGCGCAGCCGGTCCAGCGCCTGCTCGACCAGCTTCATCGACTCACGGATCTCGGCGAGCCGGACCTGGTAGCGGCCCCACACGTCGCCGTCGGGGTGGGTCGGCACGTCGAACTCGTACGTCTCGTAACCGCAGTACGGCATGGTCTTGCGCAGGTCCCAGGCGAGCCCGGCCGAGCGCAGCACCGGACCGGTGATGCCGAGCGCCACGCAGCCGGTGACGTCCAGCACCGCGACGCCCTTGGTCCGCTCGGTCCAGATGGGCTGACCGGAGAGCAGGTCCTCGTACTCCTTGAGCTTCTTCGGCATCATCTTGAGGAAGTCGCGGATCTTGCGGATCGCGTCGTCCGGCACGTCCTGCGCCACACCGCCCGGCCGGACGTACGCGTGGTTCATCCGCAGGCCGGTGATGGTCTCGAAGATGTCGAGGATGTACTCCCGCTCGCGGAAGCCGTACAGCATGATCGAGATGGCGCCCAGCTCCATGCCGGTGGTGGCCAGCCAGACCAGGTGCGACGAGATCCGGTTGAGCTCCATCATCAGCACGCGGATGGTGGTGGCGCGCTCGGTGACGTCGTCGGTGATGCCGAGGAGCTTCTCCACCGCGAGGGCGTACGCCGTCTCGTTGAAGATCGGAGAGAGGTAGTCCATCCGGGTCACGAACGTCGAGCCCTGGACCCAGTTGCGGTACTCGAGGTTCTTCTCGATGCCCGTGTGCAGGTAGCCGACGACCGAGCGGGCCTCGCGGACCGTCTCGCCCTCCAGTTCGAGGATCAGACGGAGCACCCCGTGGGTGGACGGGTGCTGCGGCCCCATGTTGACCACGATGCGCTCGTCGTTGATCGGGTCGGTGCCCGACACGACCGTGTCCCAGTCCCCACCCGTGACGGTGAAGACCCGGCCCTCGGTGGTCTCGCGTTCGGTCGCGTAGTTCGACGTGGTCACTGGTAGGACCTCCTCCGGTCCGGCGGCGGAATCTCGGCGCCCTTGTACTCGACGGGCACGCCACCGAGCGGGTAGTCCTTGCGCTGCGGGTGGCCCTCCCAGTCGTCCGGCATGAGGATCCGGGTCAGGTTGGGGTGGCCGTCGAAGACGATGCCGAACATGTCGTACGCCTCCCGCTCCTGCCAGTCGGCCGTCGGGTAGACGGCGGTGACGCTGGGCAGGTGCGGAGACTCGGCGGAGACGGCGGCCTCCAGCCGGATCCGACGCCGGTAGGTCATCGAGGTGAGCAGGTAGACCACGTGCAGCCGGCGCTCGTCGGCGCCGAGGTAGTCCACCCCGGACACCGAGGAGCACAGCTCGAACCGCAGCGCGAGGTCGTCACGCAGTACCTGGCAGACCTCGGCGATCCGCTCGGGGCGGATGTGCAGGGTCAGTTCGCCCCGGTCGACGACCACCTTTTCGATGGCGTCGCCGAAGGCCGGGTACGCCTCCTCCAGCGCGTCGCGGACCTCGTCGAAGTACCCGCCGTACGGCCGGGCGGCCTCCTCGATCGGCTGGCGCGGGCGGACCAGGCCGCCGTAGCCGGACACGTCACCGGTGCCCTGGTTGCCGAACATCCCGCGGCCGGCCGGGCTGGCCGGCGGGTACTCGGCCGGGGCGGTCGCGCTGGCGCCGGGCGGCGTCACCGGCACCGGCACCCCGCCGTCGTTGGTCTTGTCCGTGGGAGACGTCATTTCGGGCCTGCCTGCGGGTGGAGATGGTTCTGGGCGTTCATCCAGTTCTCGATCCGCAACTGCTCCTCGCGCCCCTCGCGGACCGCCTGGGTCCACTCGGCACGCCGGGCCTTGTCGTTGCGGTAGGAGGACGGCATCGAGCCGTACGGCACGACCGGGACGTCGCCGCGCTCCTGGCGGGCCGCCAGCATCTTGCGACCGTTCGGGCCCAGCGGCTCGTACATGATCTTCTCGCGGAGCTTGAGGATCGCGTCGATGAGCATCTCCGGCCGGGGCGGGCAGCCGGGCAGGTACATGTCGACGGGTACGACGTGGTCGACGCCCTGCACGATGGCGTAGTTGTTGAACATGCCGCCGCTGCTGGCGCAGACGCCCATCGAGAGCACCCAGCGGGGCTCGGCCATCTGGTCGTAGATCTGGCGCAGCACCGGCGCCATCTTCTGGCTCACCCGGCCGGCCACGATCATGAGGTCGGCCTGTCGGGGCGAGGCCCGGAAGACCTCCATGCCCCAGCGGCCCATGTCGTAGTGCGGACCACCGGCGGCCATCATCTCGATGGCGCAGCAGGCCAGGCCGAAGGTGGCGCCCCACACGGACGACTTCCGAGACCAGTTGACCAGCTTCTCCACCGAGGTGAGCAGGACGCCGGCGGGAAGCTTCTCCTCGATGCCCATCTGACGTTCCTTCCTCAGTCCCAGTCCAGGCCGCCGCGCCGCCACACGTAGGCGTACGCGACGAAGACCGCGACGATGAACAGGACCATCTCCACGAAGCCGAAGATCGGCAGAGCGTCGAACGAGACCGCCCAGGGGTAGAGGAAGATGATCTCGATGTCGAAGACGATGAAGAGCATCGCCGTCAGGTAGAACTTGATCGGGAACCGCCCGCCGCCGACCGGCTGCGGGCTGGGCTCGATGCCGCACTCGTACGCCTCGAGTTTGGCCTTGTTGTAGCGACGGGGACCGGCGAAGCGGGCGGCGCCGACGGAGAACAGCGAGAACGCCGCGGCGAGGGCGAACAGCCCGATGATCGGTGCGTAAGGCGAGAGCGACATCGTTTTCTCCTGCTCGTCCTTCCCTGCCGTCAGTGCTTGACGAAAATCACACTATTCACGTCCCTCGCGGTGGCTGCCGGCGGGGGTCGATCTTTGTCGGCTCCGAGGCTGTGACCAGCACCGATGCCGTCCCAACTAGACGGCTGGCGCCGCCTTCGTCATCGCATTGATGACCCGGTCCATCGCGTCCCCACCCCGGGGGTCGGTCAGGTTGGCCAGCAACTTGAGGACGAAACGCATCAGCGTCGGATGGGGCATGCCGTGTTTGGTGGCGATCCGCATGATCTCCGGACGGCCGATCAGTTTCACGAAGATGCCACCGAGGCGGTAGTAACCGCCGAGGCGGGCCTTCAGCTCGTTCGGGTACGCCAGGAGCGCCCGCTCCCGCTCCGGCCCGGCCGGACGCGCGAGCGCCTGCACCGCCACCTCGGCGGCCAGTTCGCCGGACTCCATGGCGTACGCGATGCCCTCGCCGTTGAACGGGTTGACCATGCCGCCGGAGTCGCCGACCAGCAGGACGCCACGGGTGTAGTGCGGCACCCGGTTGAAGCCCATCGGCAGGGCGGCGCCGAGGATCGGGCCGTCCGCGTTGGTCTCGTCGGTCATCCCCCACTCGGCGGGGGTGTTGGCCAGCCAGTCGGTGAGCAGCCGGCGGTAGTTGGTCTTGCCGAACGCGGAGGACGAGTTGAGCACGCCGAGGCCGACGTTGACCCGCCCGTCGCCGAGCCCGAAGATCCAGCCGTACCCGGGCAGCAGGTTGTCGCCGCTGTCCTTGCTGCGCAGCTCCAACCACGACTCCAGGTAGTCGTCGTCGTGTTTGGCCGGCGAGTGGTAGTAGCGACGGACGGCCACGCCGATCGGCCGGTCCTCCCGCTTGGCGAGCCCGAGCGCGAGCGGGAACCGACCGGAGACGCCGTCGGCGGCCACGACCAGCGGGGCGTGGAAGGTGGCGGGCTCCTTGCCGGGCCCCACCTCCGCCTGCACGCCGGTCACCCGGCCGTCGTCGTCGAGCACCGGGCCCAACACGTTGACGTTGGTCCGCAGTTTGGCGCCGGCCGCGACCGCGCGCTGGGCGAGCAGGTCGTCGAAGTCCAGCCGGGTACGGACCAGCCCGTAGTTCGGGAAGCTCGCCAGCTCCGGCCAGTCCAGCTCCAGGCGTACGCCGCCGCCGATCACCCGCAGGCCCTTGTTGTGCAGCCAGCCGGCCTCGGGCGAGGTGTCCACGCCCATCCGGATGAGCTGGCGCACCGCGCGCGGGGTCAACCCGTCGCCGCAGACCTTCTCCCGGGGGAACTCGGTCTTCTCCAACACCAGAACCCGTACGCCGTGCCGGGCCAGGTGGTACGCAGTCGCCGATCCACCGGGACCGGCGCCAACGACGATGACATCGGCGTCGTGTTCCACCGCGGTCATTCGCGCCTCCTCCCGCACGCTCGTGAAATGCTTCACAAGCCAGACGGGACGAGTGTATGACCGGCGTCATACCTGCGCAGGATCAGGGGTACCTAACTCGCCGATGTGACAGCCGACGACCGTCCACAGCAGCCGACTGTCAGGCCGGGCTGGGCGCGTCCAGGCCGGCGTCGACCCGGATCGTCTCCGGCAGATGCTCCCGTAGCGCGCCGCCCGCCGCCCGGTCCAGGGCGGCCAGCACCTCGGCGACCACCTGCCGGACGTCCGTCGGGTCCGCGCCGGCCAGCGCGCGCAACTGCGTGATGAGTTCGGCCGCGTCGTCGTCGGTGGCGGCCACCGGGCTCGCCGGGTCTGCTCCGGTCATGCGGACGAGCGTACGGCGCAAAGTGGACTAAAGTCGGATATTCCTGAAACGCGCAAGCGTCTCGCGTGCTACGCGCGGACGTCTCGCCGGGCTACGTCCGGACGTGTCGCCGGGCTATGCGCGGACGGCCCGGTGCAGCGCGACCACACCGCCGGTCAGGTTGCGCCATGCCACCCGACCCCACCCCGCCGCGGCCACCCGCCCGGCCAGCGCCGCCTGGTCCGGCCACGCCCGCACCGACTCGGCCAGATAGACGTACGCGTCGGGGTTGCTCGACACCGCGCGGGCCACCACCGGCAGCGATCGCATCAGGTACGACAGGTACACCGTCCGGAAGACCGGGTTGATCGGGGTGCTGAACTCGCACACCACCAGTCGACCACCCGGCCGGGTGACCCGGGCCAGCTCGCGCAGCGCCGCGTCGGTGTCGTTGACGTTCCGCAGGGCGAAGGAGATGGTCACCGCGTCGAAGCTCGCGTCGGCGAACGGCAGCCGCAGCGCGTCACCGGCCAGCAACGGCACCTCGGGACGCACCCGCTTGCCGACCTGGAGCATGCCCAGCGACAGGTCCGCCCCCACCGCGTACGCCCCGGACTGGGCCAGCTCGCGGGTCGACACACCGGTGCCCGCTCCCACGTCCAGCACCCGCTCACCCGGTCGCAGCCCCAGGGCCGCGCGGGTGGCCCGCCGCCAGGAGCGGTCCTGCCCGAAGGCGAGCACGGTGTTGGTCAGGTCGTAGCGCTCGGCCACGCCGTCGAACATCGCGGCGACCTCGTGCGGTTGCTTGTCGAGACTGGCGCGCTGGCCCTGCGGGGTACGGCTCACCCCGTCCACTCTGCCAGCCCCGCGCGAGCCCTCGGCCGCTGGGTCCGCGTACCCCACGGTGGTCGGCGCCGCCGATATGCGCGAGGGCGGGGTGGTCGCCCACCCCGCCCTCGCGTCGCGCCTGCGGGTCAGTCGGTCGACGTCTCGTCGCCGGGAGCGACCATGACGACCTTGCGGCGGCGGGAGAGCACCAGCAGCGCCCCGCCGACGAGCAGGATCAGACCACCGATGCCGCCGATCAGGCCGGCCTGCACACCGGTGACCGGCAACCCGCCGCCACCGGAGCCACCGCCGCCGGTGGTCGGCGACGTGCTCGTGCCCGGCGTCGTCGTGCCGCCCGGAGTCGGAGTCGCGGTCGGCGTCGGGGTCGCGGTCGGCGTCGGGGTCGGCTGCGCGCTGAGGTCGACGAACACGTCGAACTGCGCGGTGTTGTCCACCTCGTCGGTCTCGGTGAACGCCCGGCGCTGCGCGCCGGAGGCGTCCCGCGGCGCCTCCTCGGGGCTGCCCTGGGTGGCCTCGAGACCGGCGGCCCAGACGAACCCGGGCCGGAGCACCGACTCGGTGACGTCCTCGCCGACCTTCACCCGGACGTCGGCCGTGTAGAACTGCCCAGGCTTCAGCACGACGCCACTGTCCTCGCAGTAGGCGTTGGCGAAGCCGCCCAGCGGCTGCTCGACGCAGCCCTCCGGCAGCTTGGCGAAGGTGACGCCGGCCGGCAGCGTGATCCCGTACGCCACGCCGGTCGCCTTCTTGCTGCCGTCGTTGTAGACCGCCCAGTCCAGCGGCGCGCTGTCGCCCCGCTTGACCGGCTTGAGGCCGGACTCGCCCGCCTCGTCGCCGTCCACCGTCACGTCGGCGTAGACGTCCTGCACCCAGGTGGTCAGGTCGTAACCCGGCTTGGCGACGGTGATGTCGTGCCGCACCTTGTTGTCCCGCGGGTTCGGGTCGGCGGTGGCCGAGCTGATGCTGACCACCAGCGTGCCGGCGTCGCCGCGACCGCCGGTCGAGAAGATCGGAATACCGAAGTCCTCCGTGGTGCCGGCGGCCAGGTCGCCGAGCAGGCAGGTGAAGGTCGTGCCCTTGAGGTCACAGCCGTCCGGCGCGAGGACGCCGACCTTGCGGTTCTTCAGGCCCTTCGTCTCCACGGTGACCCGGACGTCCTTGGCGTCGACCGCGCTTCGGGTGTTGTCGACCTGGAACTTGAACGGCTTGGCCTTGGCCGCCTTGACGCCCTGAGCCAGCTCGTAGCTGAGCGGCACCAGGGCCAGGTCGGCCTGGTCGGCGGCCTGCGCCGGGGCGGCGACGGTGGCCACGCCACCGGCCGCGAGCAGGGCCACGACGCCGGCACGAACCAGGGCCGAGCGGTGGAACGCTGTCATCAGTCCCCCGGGGGTAGGGAAGAAAATAGGATCGGTTGCGCCGAACGAGCGGACGTTATCGGAGGTCGATCTCCCACGCCAGCGTGGCGGCGGGTTTTCAACCGTCCGGCCTGGACCCGGCACACGGATCGGGCGGGATGGTCACCCATCCCGCCCGTACCGCCGTGCGTTATGTGAACGACCCTCATGGGCCGATGGAGGACGCGCCTCAGGCAGACGGCCGCACGCTATCCGCCGACGATCATCTCCACCAGACCCGCACCGGGCTATGCGCCGGCGAGCCGACCGGGAGGACCCGTACCGCCGAGTGGACGCAAGCGGAAGCAGGATCCCCGGTCAGCCGAACGGCCGGCCGCGACGTACCTCAGTTGACCTCGACGAGCGGCAGCGACCGGCCCGCGCCGCCGCCGGGCAGCGCGATCGACGAGAAGTGCGAGACCACCCGCTCGTCGGTCGGGTCGTCGGCCGGCGTGTGGTGCACCGCCAGCCGGTTGTAGAGGGTGTCGCGCTGCGCCGGGATCCGGTCGGCAGAGCGGATCATGCCGATCAGCTCGTGCAGGTTGGAACGGTGCCGGGCGCCGGCGGAGGAGATCACGTTCTCCTCCAGCATGATCGAGCCGAGGTCGTCCACGCCCATGTGCAGGGCGAGCTGCCCGACGTCCTTGCCGGTGGTCAGCCAGGACGCCTGCAGGTGCGGCACGGTCTCGAAGAAGAGCCGGGCCACCGCGACCAGCCGCAGGTACTCGAGCGTGGTCGCCTGCGTACGACCCTTGAGGTGGTTGTTCTCCGGCTGGTACGTCCACGGGATGAACGACCGGAACCCGCCCGTACGGTCCTGCACGTCGCGGATCATCCGCAGGTGCTCGATCCGCTCGGCGTGCGTCTCGCCGGTGCCCATCATCATGGTCGCGGTCGACTCGACACCCTGCCGGTGGGCCAGCTCCATGACCTCCAGCCAGCGCTCGCCCGACTCCTTGAGCGGGGCGATGGCCCGGCGCGGGCGCTCGGGCAGCATCTCCGCGCCGGCGCCGGCGATCGAGTCGAGGCCGGCGGCCTTGATGCGGGCGATGGCCTCGTCCAGGCTGACGCCGGAGACCTTGGCCATGTGCAGGATCTCGCTCGGCCCGATCGAGTGGATGACCAACTGCGGGTACGCCTGCTTGACCGAGGAGAACAGCTCCTCGTAGTACTCGACGCCGTAGTCCGGGTGGTGCCCGCCCTGGAGCATCACCTGGGTCGCGCCCAGCTCGACCGCCTCGCCACAGCGACGCAGGATCTCTTCGGTCGGGTGCGTCCACCCCTCGGCGTGCTTCGGCGCGCGGTAGAACGCGCAGAACTTGCACGCCGTCACGCAGACGTTCGTGTAGTTGATGTTGCGATCGATCAGGTAGGTGACGACGTTGTCCGGATAGCGCCGCCGGCGCACCGCGTCCGCCGCCTCGCCCAACGCGTGGAAGGGCGCCTCGGTGTAGAGCAGCAGTGCTTCCTCGGGCGTGATCCGCCCGCCGTCCGCGCCACGCTGCAGGATGTCGTCGATCTCCCGGCTCACCGTCACAACCCCGAGCCTACGTCGCCTCACCCGGCTCGACCGCCAGGCCCCGTCGAGGTGCGGCACGTCCCACAGCCGGTCAGCTCTCGCGTACCTCGATGCGTATGTCGTAGGTGTCCCGCAACTCTGCGGCGAGCACCGGGCCCGCCCACGCCGGCACGTACGCCTCCCACCACGGCTCTTCACGCTGCGCCGGCATCCGCTGCTCGGAGAGCACCGCCCGGAACCGCTCATCCGCCGCCGCGACCCGCTCCCGAACCCACCCCATCTGCGGAAAGCCGAACAACCGTTCGTCGGTCAGCACCCTGTCGATGGTGTGCCGGATGCTCAGGTCGAACCAGTACTCGTCGAGGATGTCGTCGTAGCCCTCCTCGCAGAACTCGACGACCTGCTCCCACCCCTCCACGAGACCGGTCGGACGCTGGCCCCCGGTCACCTCGGCGAACCGTTGCACGAACTGCCGGTCGTCGGTCATGCGTCGTAGTCGACCGTGAGCTTGTCGGTGGTCGGGCTGGACTGGCAGGTCAGCACATAGCCGGCGGCCACCTCGTCCGGCTCCAGGGCGTAGTTGCGGGCCATCGTGACCGACCCGTCGACGACCTTCGCCTTGCAGGTCGAGCAGACACCGCCCTTGCAGGCGTACGGCAGTTCGCCGCGCACCTTCAACGCGGCGTCCAGCACCCGCTGCTCCCGGCCCATGGTGAAACTCGACGAGCGGCCGTCCAGGACGATGGTGACGTCCGTCCCGACGCCCGGCTGCTCGGTGGGACGCGCCACCGGCTCGGGCGGCGCGTCGACGTGGAACAGCTCGGTGTGCACGGCCGACTCCGGCAGACCCCGCGCGGTCAGCACCTCCCGGGCGTCGACCACCATGCCGTACGGCCCGCAGAGGAACCACTCCTCGATCAGCTCGCCCGGGACAATGGTGCCCAGCAGGCGCCCCAACCGTTCGGCGTCGATCCGTCCGGACAGCAACGGCGACTCGCCCTGCTCCCGGGACAGCACGTGCACCAGGTGCAGCCGGGACGGGAACCGGTCCTTCAGGTCGGCCAACTCCTCGGCGAACATCACGGTGTTCGCCGTGCGGTTGCCGTACACCAGGGTGAAGGTGCTGGCCGGCTCGACGGCCAGGGCCGTCGCGACCAGCCCGAGCACCGGCGTGATGCCGGAGCCGGCGACGACCGCGCCGTAGTGGCGGACCCGGTCCGGCGCGAACGCCGTGGTGAAGGCGCCCAGCGGGGGCAGCACCTCGACCGTGTCGCCGCCGCGCAGCGCGCCGCACGCGAAGGCCGAGAAGGCGCCGCCGGGAACCTCCCGCACCCCGATCCGCAGCCGGCCGCGCCGGCCCAGGTCGTCGGGGGTGGAGCAGATGGAGTACGACCGGCGCACGTCCTCGCCGTCGTCGGTCACCCGCCGCACCGTCAGGTGCTGCCCCGCCTGGAAGGCGAAGGTCTCCCGCAACTCCTCGGGTACGGCGAAGGTGACCGCCACGGAGTCGTCGGTGAGCCGGTCGACGGCCGCGACCGACAGTGGGTGGAAGGCCGGCCGACGACGGACCGGCCGGGAGATGGTGACTGTCACAACGCCTTCAGGTGGTCGAAGGGTTCGGAGCAGGAGCGGCAGCGCCACAACGCCTTGCAGGCGGTCGAGCCGAACCGGCTGACCTGCTCGGTCTCCGGGGAGCCGCAGAGCGGGCAGCGGACCGCGAGGGTCAGCGCCACCACGCCCGGGGCGGACGCCGGGGCGGGCGGGGCGATCCCGGCGGAGGCGAGCTTGGCCCGCCCGGTGTCGGAGATCCAGTCGGTGCTCCACGGTGGGCTGTAGACCGTTCGCACGTCGACGTCCGGGTAACCGGCCTTCGCCAGGGCACGGCGCACGTCGGCCCGGATCACGTCCATGGCGGGGCAGCCGGTGTAGGTCGGGGTGATGGTGACGACGACCCGACCGGTGATCCGGTCCTGCTCGACCTCGCGGAGGATCCCCAGCTCGTCGATGGTGATCACCCGGATCTCCGGGTCCACCACGCTCGCCGCCGCCGTCCACGCGTCGGTCCGACTCCGCTGTGCGGTCGCTCCCGCGCTCACCACTGCGCCCCCGGGTGGGCGCGGTGCAGCACCTGCATCTCGGCCAGCAGGTAGGACAGGTGCTCGGTGTGCACGCCGGCCCGCCCGCCGGTCGGCGCCCAGCCGCGCTCGGGACGGGTGAGCGTCGCCTCGGCCAACACCGGACCGACGACCTCGTCGAACGCCGGCCACAGACCCGCCGGATCGACCGGCGCCGCCGGGTCCGCCCCGAAAAGCTCATGGGTGTACGGCCAGACGTGGTCCACGGCCTCCTGCATCCGGCGGTGCGACTCCTCGGTGCCGTCACCGAGCCGCCTCACCCACAGCGCGCCGTGGTCCAGGTGGTACGCGGACTCCTTGCGCGCCTTCGCGCCGATCGCGGCCAACCGCTCGTCCGCGCAGCCGGCGAGCGCGGTGTAGAGCGGCACCTGGTACGCCGCCAGGAAGAACAGCTTCGCCATGGTCACCGCGAAGTCGCCGTTGGGCAGCTCGACCAGGAGCACGTTGCGGAACTCGCGGTCGTCGCGCAGGTACGCGAGCGCGTCCTCGTCCCGACCCGCGGCTTCCAGCTCACCCGCGTACGACAGCAGCAGCCGGGCCGCGCCCAGCTGGTCGAGGGCGATGTTGGCGAGCGCGATGTCCTCTTCCATCTCCGGCGCGCGGGTCGCCCACTCGGCCAGCCGCTGGGCGGCGACCAGCGCGTCGTCGCCCAGGCCGAGAGTGAAGGCGAAGGGCCCGTTCACGCCACCACCTCGCTCCGCTCGGCGGCGACGCGAAGCGCCCCGTTGCTGGGCTGGCTGGTTCGCTCGCTCCGCTGGCTCACAGGTGTGCCACCCCGTCCGGGACCTCGTAGAAGGTGGGGTGGCGGTAGACCTTGTCGGCGGCCGGGTCGAAGAAGGCGTCCTTCTCGTCCGGGCTGGACGCGGTGATCGCGCCCGCCGGCACCACCCAGATCGACACGCCCTCCTGGCGGCGGGTGTAGAGGTCACGGGCGTTGCGCAGGGCCAGCTCGGCGTCCGGGGCGTGCAGGCTGCCGACGTGGGTGTGCGACAGGCCCCGCCGTGCCCGGACGAAGACCTCCCACAGAGGCGAGTGTTCGTTGCTCACGCGGCCACCTTCTCCCTCGCGTCGGCCCGCTTGGCGGCGTACGCCGCGGCGGCCTCGCGTACCCATGCGCCGTCGGCGTGGGCCGCCCGACGGTGCGCCATCCGCTCCCGGTTGCACGGTCCGTTGCCCTTGATGACCCGCATCAGCTCGTCGTAGTCCGGCTGGCTGTAGTCGTACGCCTGCCGCTCCTCGTTCCAGCGCAGGTCGTCGTCGGGAATGCGGAGCCCGAGGACCTCGGCCTGCCCGACGCACATGTCGACGAAGCGTTGGCGCAGGTCGTCGTTCGAGAAGCGCTTGATCTTCCAGGCCATCGACTGGGCGGAGTGGGTGGAGTCGCCGTCCGGCGGACCGAACATGGCCAGCGACGGGTACCACCAGCGGTCGACCGCGTCCTGGGCCATGGCCTTCTGCGCCGGGGTGCCGTGCGCGAGGGTGTGCAGGATCTCGTACCCCTGGCGCTGGTGGAACGACTCCTCCTTGCAGACCCGGATCATCGCCCGGGCGTACGGCCCGTAGGAGCAGCGGCACAGGGGCACCTGGTTGACGATTGCCGCACCATCCACCAGCCAGCCGATCGCGCCCACGTCGGCCCAGGTCAGGGTGGGGTAGTTGAAGATCGAGCTGTACTTCTGCCGGCCGTCGAGCAGCAACCGGACCAGTTCGTCGCGGCTGATGCCGAGGGTCTCGGCGGCGGCGTAGAGGTAGAGGCCGTGGCCGGCCTCGTCCTGGACCTTGGCCAGCAGGATCGCCTTGCGCTTGAGCGAGGGCGCCCGACTGATCCAGTTGCCCTCGGGCTGCATGCCGATGATCTCGGAGTGGGCGTGCTGCGCGATCTGCCGGATCAGCGTCCGCCGGTACGCCTCGGGCATCCAGTCGCGCGGCTCGATCTTCTGCTCCGCGTCGACCACCTCGGTGAAGTAGGCCGCCAGATCCTCGTCCGGCGCCGGGCCGCCGCGCCGTTCACGAGCGGCGGCGGCGCGCAACTCGGCCTCGGCCGCTTCGACCTCGCCGAGCAGGCCCGCGCCGGGCGCGTCGTCCGGTGCGTCGCCGGGGGCGGAGAAGTCGTTGCCATACATGAGGACAAGTGTTACAGCTTGCGCCCGAATGCACTAGGGGGTGTAACAGGAAACCCGAGTGACGTTCCGTCACCGATGGGCAGATCTCCGCTACCCACCGCAACACCGGCGTTTATGACGTGGCTCACGGAAAGGAGGTCAAATCTCCCATAAGGCGCAAAGCGCCGGGATTTTCTCCCGATTTCGCACGTTGCCCGGTGTCGCCCTCTGGCGATCGGCCCGTCCAGACGTAGACTTCTGCCGGTCACACGATCGGCTGCCCCCACGCCGGCTTCACAGAGGCCACCTCCCCCGGCCTCGGCGCACGCACCGGTCGCCCCGGACAACGAAGCCGGTCCCCCCGGCCCTGACATCTGGAGCTCACCCAACTCATGCGATCTCGCGTGACCATGGTGTTCGCCGTCGTGGCGATAATTCTCGGTGGCGTCCTACTGGTCCCCACCGCGTACGCCCGACTGTCCAGCGACGTCGGCGAAGGCGGCGGTGGTGGCGGCGCCGCCACCAGCAGCGTCGCCGCGCCCGCGCCGGCCCCGCCACCACCTCCCACGCTGGCCCCGGGCCGCGTGTCGGTGGCGTTCAAGGGTGAATTCTTCTCGTGGGCGCTGCTCGACCGGAAGACCGGCAAGGTCTCCGGATCGTCGAACATGAGCGCGACCAGCTCCACCGAATCGATGATCAAGGCGTGGATCGTCTCCGACTACCTGCGCCAGCTCAAGGACAGGGAGCCGCCGGCCGGGCTGAAGCAGGCGGCCAGCCTCGCCATCATCGACAGCAACGACGCCGCGGCCAACAAGGTCTACGCCGCCGCGGGTGGGTCGTACAAGCCGTCGAAGAGCAGCATCCCGGACCCGGTGATCCAGCGGGCGATCAAGACCTGCGGCCTGACCGACACCAAGCGCGGCAACACCGAGCCCTACACCGGATACTGGAGCTTCACCCGGATGTCCCCGCGCGACGCCGTCCGGCTCGGCGACTGCATCGCCGACGGTAAGGCCGCCGGCCCGAAGTGGACAAAGTGGGTGCTGGACCAGATGGCCAAGGTCCGGGGCAGCACCGACGCCCAGCGGGCCAGTTCCGGTGGCGGCCGCTGGGGGATCATCGACGGTCTACCCAAGTCGATCACCGCGCAGGGGCCGGTCAGCATGAAGAACGGCTGGACACCGATTGCCTCCGACGGAAACTGGCACGTCAACTGCCTCGCGGTCAACGGGAAGTGGAGTCTCGCGGTGATGCTGCGCTACTCGATCAAGCTAGGGCTGGACTACGGCGCGAAGGTCTGCGCCAGCGTCACCACCCAACTGGTCACCCCGCAGCCCGGCGCCGCGCTCAAGGTGCCGCAGCAGCCGGTCGGGAAGCTCTGATGGCCGGGAACCGGCGGGCCGATCGACGCGGTGCGGGCGAGACCTCGCCGCTGCGCCTGATCGCCGTCGCGGTCATCCTCATCGGGCTGGTGCTGGTCTCGCTACGCCTGCTGCCCGGGTCGCCGTTCGAGTCGGCCGCCGCCGCCAAGTGGGGTGACTCCGAGGCGACGACCAGCGACCGGTCCACCAACGCGGCCACCGACCGCAGCGCCCGCCAGCCGGCCCCGCCGAGCCCCAGCCCCAGCCCTTCGCTGACGCCGCTGCCGTTCGAGGCCAAGAACCTCGACCTCGACATCGAGGGCTGGTACTCCTGGAGCGTCCTCGACCGCCGGACCGGGAAGATCATCGGTTCGAAGAACATGGGTGAGACCAGCACCACCGCCTCGCTGATCAAGTCCTGGATCGTCGCCGACTACCTGCGCCGCGCCGCCGAGGCCGGCCAGACGCCGAGCGACGCGAAGCTCGCCGACGCCACCCGCATCATCCGGGACAGCGACAACACGCGGGCCGAGCAGTTCTACAACTCGGTCGGCCGGGACGCCTCGATCCGGCGGCTGCTCTCCATGTGCAAGCTGACCGACAGCAGCGTCGCCCCGGACAAGGGCTGGTCCCGTACCGCGCTCTCCCCCCGCGACACCGCGCGACTGGGCAACTGCATCGCCACCGGCACCGCCGCCGGACCGAAGTGGACCAAGTGGCTGCTCAACGAGATGAAGCTGGTCCGGGGCGCCGGTGACTTCGGCATCCGCAAGGCGTTCCCGCCCGCGCAGCAGAAGCAGATCGCCATCAAGAACGGGTGGATCGACCGGACCGCCGAGCAGGAGATGCACATCAACTGCCTGGCCATCGGCGACACCTGGACGATGGGCGTGATGGTCCGCTACCCGATCAACATGGGCTACGAGTACGGCATGAAGAACTGCCAGAAGATCACCGAGGCGCTGCTGCGCCCCGGCACCTGACGGCGGCTGTCCTTCCGCATCCGAGCGCCGCTCTGCCTGGCAGAGCGGCGCTCCGTCCATTTCATGGCGCTCAGCGTCCTTCGCGACGCGGCGGCTCCACGGCCCGGCGGCGTCCTCTCGGACCCGGCGGCTGGTCAGCCCGCGAAGAACTCGGGACCGCCGGCGGGCAGTGCCGGGACCTCGCCGAGCGCGGCGACCCGCCGGGCGAACTCGCGCAGCCCGGAGACCTGCCGCTCGCCGAGCGAGAAGTCCAGGGCCCGGAAGTACGTGGCCAGCGTCGCGGCGTCGAACGCCTCCCACCGCGCCGCCGCCTCGGCGACCTGGTCCAGCTCGGCGAGGCAGAGGTCACGCGAGCGCAGGAACGCCTCGTGCACCTCCTTGACCAGGCCCGGGTGCGCGGCCGCGAAGTCGCGGCGGACCGCCCAGACGGCGAAGACCATCGGCAGCCCGCTCCAGTCCCGCCAGGCCTGCCCCAGGTCGGTCACGGTGAGGCCCCGCAGCGGCGCCTCGTAGTACGCCCGCAGCGCCACGTCCCCGATCAGGACCCCGGCGTCGGCCTCCAGCAGCATCTGGGTCAGGTCCGGAGGACAGCGGAAGTACTCGGGCCGCACCCCGTACCGCTCGGTGAGCAGCAACTGCGCCAGCATCACCCCGGTCCGCGACGTCGAGCCGAGCGCCACGCGGGCGCCGTCCAGATCGGCGAGCGGTCGGGTGGAGACCATGTTGACCGAGAGCACCGGCCCGTCGCTGCCGACCGCCAGGTCCGGCAGGAGGAGCAACTCGTCGGTGTGCTTCAGGTACTCCATCAGCGTGATCGGACCGATGTCGAGGTCGCCCGCCACCAGCGCCGCGCTCAGCCGGTCCGGGGAGTCCTTGTGCAGGTCGACGTCGAGCAGGCTGCCCGAGCGCATCAGGCCCCAGTAGATCGGCAGGCAGTTCAGGAACTGGATGTGCCCGACCCGCGGGCGTGCGACGCGCTCAACCATGACCCGACCGTATCCCCGGCCTCGGGATCCAGCCCGGCGGGCCGGCCCGGAGTGGCCAACCCCGCACCGGACCCACCCGATCGCGGGCCCTCCGACGACGTCACAGCCGGCCGCCCACGTTCGGTGGGATGCGCGTTCACCCGCCCCCCGGGTCTCGTCCAGCCACGTCTCCGTCGGGCCGGCGTGCCGCCCGCACGACGACCGGCACGAAGAGCAGCACCACCAGGAGCCCGGTCGCCCCCACCACCGCGATCAGTGGCCGAGGTGGGATTCGGGTGAGCAGGGCGCCACCGATCAGGTACCCACCCATTGAGCCACCCTGCACGGCCGCGCCGTAGGTGGCGTACGCCCGCGCGCGCATCCGCTCGGGCACCCGCCGAGCGGTGAGGAGGTTGGCGAAGACGTTCCCCGCGCCGTTGGCCGCGCCGCCCACCAGCCAAAGTGGCACCAGCAGGGCCGCAGCGGGCACCCTCGCGGCGAGCAGCACCATCAGACTGCACCCGGCCAGCGTGATCAGCACGCCGCGGACCAACGCACTGTCGTCCTCGATCCGGCGTACGAGCCGCGCCGCCAGCCAGCCGCCCGGCAACATTCCGGCCATCCAGGCGGCCCCGATGAGGCCGTACGTGGTGGCCGACCCACGCAGGGTCTCCCGGATGAAGAACACTTCGATCACGTTGATGCCACCGATCGCCGCGATCACCACGGCGGTACTGACCACCATGACGACCATCAGCGGGTCCCGGCGGAGCCGCCAGCCCTGCGCCGTACCGGCCGGCGTTTCGGGGCTACCGGCGTTCTGCTCGGCGCGGCTGGACTGCTCGGCGCGGCTGGACTGCTCGGCGCGGCTGGACTGCTCGGCGCGGCTGGACTGCTCGGCGCCGTCGGGATGGTGGCTCGCGGATCGCCAACCACCGCGCCGAGTTCGCAGCGCGAGGCCCGCGACCACGAGCGCGAGGTAGGTCGCGGCGTCGATCAGCAGTGGTACGCGGGTGCCGAACTGCCCCACCAGCAGGCCGGCAAGCACCGGACCGCCGAGCGCGCCGAGGGAGACGGCGGTCTGGCTGATCGCGCTCGCACGCGGCAGGTCGGCCGGGCGGACCATCGCCGGGAGCAGCGCCGCCAAGCAGGGCTGGGTGACCGCGAGACCGCAGGCGAGCAGCGCCACGAGGGCCACGACGAGGACTGGGTCGTCGGCGACGGCGAGCAGCAGGCAGATCACGGTCTGCGCCAGCCCGGTCGTCACCAGCACGGTACGGCTGTCCACCCGATCGGCAAGCCGTCCGGCGAGCGGGGCCAGCACCACCAGGGGAAGGGTGGCCGCGAGCAGCAGTCCCGAGACGGCGAGCCCTCCGGCACCGGCTCCCTGCAGGGCCAGCGCGAGCGCGGTGGCGGCGAGGAAGTCCCCGCAGATCGTGGTGCCGCGAGCTGCGGCGGCGATCCAGACGTCCGTCCAACGCGACGCGCCACTTGTGAAGGACATACTTCGAAAATAATCCTTCACAAGTGACCGACACAACCCCTTCTATGCCAGCGGCACCGCCCGATACTGGACCGTGACGGAACGTGCACCCGTCGGCGCGTCGGTACGACGTCGAGGGTGATACGGCTTCAGCAGCGCCAGGACCGCCTCATTCAGGGCGGCCAACTCGTCCGCGGTGAGCAGCAGCAGGGTGTCGTGGAACAGCGCCACGTCGTACCACTCGGCGGGCTCATCCCCCGCCCGCCGCAACCAGTCCCGAGTCCGTTCCATGGCACGGGCGGCGTGCGCCTCCACGAGCGCCTGCTCAGCCGCACGCCCCTCGGGACCGGCCTCGCGGCCCGCGTCGACCATCCAACTGATGCCCGGCGTACGCCACACCCGCTCCCGCGCGTCCCCCCGGCTGGGCGCCTGCTCAACCAGGCCGAACTTCGCCAGCGCCCGCAGGTGGTAGCTGGTGGCGCTCGGCGACAACCCAGCGATTTCGGCGCATTCGGTGGCGGTGCCGCCGCCCTCGCGGCTGCTCAGGTACTCGATGATCGCGATCCGGGCCGGATGCGCCAACGCCCGCATCACCTGCGGATCGCTGATCGTCTTCCGACGCGACTCGGGACTGGCCTCGGTCATGCCCCCATGATCCCGGCCACCCGCCCGACCCGCCATCAACCCCGCGCGCCGCCCCCGCGGCACGCGCCGTCGAACCGTGGAAGCGCTGAAGGGTTGGCACCCCCGCCCCCTGGCACAGGGGCGTCGTGGTCACGCGACGCAGGCCCGCGTGGCGGAGGTGCGGCGCCGCCGAAAAGGTTGACCACAGGGCGGCCCTTCGGGAGGAAAAATGTCGTACACCTGTTCTAGGGTCAGTCCATGTTGGGGGCGTTGGCGCAGGCGGGTGGCGGTGTCGACGCCTGCGCCGACACCGCGCCGTGGGCCCTTCCCGACGACGAACTGCTCGCGGCGCTGGACGCGTCGCACGCCTTGGCGCAGCGCCTGGCAACCATCCAGCTCGCTCTCGTGCGCGAGCTCGACGGCCGTGGTCTCGCGGTCGCCCAGGGCGCATCGTCCACCGCCGTCTGGTTACGGGAGCGGCTGCGGCTGTCCGGGCGGTCGGCCCGCCAGTTGGTCCAGCTCGCCGCCACCATGGACGCGTCGCCGCCGACGGTCCGTGCCGCTCTCCTGGACGGCCGCCTCACTGTGGAGCAGGGCAAGGTGGTGGCGGAGACGATCGCGGATCTCCCCGTCGAGGCCGGCCCGGAGGTGGCAGAGAAGGCCACCGAGTTACTGATCGCCTGGGCCGACCGCTTCGATCCGACCACCCTGAGTCGCCTCGGCGAACGCGTCCTCGCGCACGTCGCGCCCGACCTGGCCGACGAGGCCGAGCTGGCGGCCCTCGAGCGGGCCGCCGAGCGGGCCGAGGCTCGCCGGCACGTCACCCTCTCCGAGCCGAAGGACGGGCAGGTACGCCTCACCGGCAACCTCGACACCGAGACCGCGAGCCTGCTGCGGCAGGCCATCGATCCGCTCTGCGCCCCGGCCGGCGAGCACGACGACCGCAGTCCGGGCCAACGCAGGGCCGACGCACTCGGCGAGATCTGCCGGCTGGCACTGCGCACCGGCCACCTGCCCGACAACGGTGGAGACCGGCCGCAACTGGTTGTCACCATGTCGCTCGACGCGCTGGTCAACGAGCTCGGCGCGGGCACCCTGGACACCGGAGCGCGTCTCACGCCGGGCGCGGTCCGCCGCCTGGCCTGCGATGCCGCCGTGCTGCCGGCGGTCATGAACGGCAACAGCCAGATTCTGGACGTCGGGCGTCAGCGCCGGCTCTTCACCGGTCCGCTGCGGCGCGCGCTGGTGCTCCGCGACGGCGGCTGTGCCTTTCCCGGCTGCGACCGGCCATCCCGTTGGTGCGACGGCCACCATGTGCGCCACTGGGCCGACGGCGGCGCCACGACACTGGGCAACGCGGTCCTGCTCTGCGGGCATCATCACCGAATCCTGCACCGGGGCGACTGGGTCGTCCGCGTCGCATCGGACGGCCAGCCCGAATTCCTCCCACCCGCCTGGCTGGACCCGCTGCGCTCCCCACGCCGCAACCTCTACCACCGGCGCTGCTGAGCACAAGTGGTTCATCCCGCCACACGTCACGGCACCCACAGCAAGACGTGCTCGTCCTTCGTGAGCACGTCTTGGGGGAACGCCACGACAAGGCGACGCTCCCGCTCGCAGCTCGGCCCCGACAGGCGGCCCGCTGTCGCGCGGGCTCGGGCGTAGCTATCACTCAAGTCCACGACGCGCCGACTCGTCCGGGTGGTTGGCTCGGTAATTCGGTGGAAGGGGCGGCCGGGAAGGCGTAGGGTTGCAGCCCGCTTGACGGCCGAGGTGAGCTGCACCGGAACGGACGTCGTCGCGCCGGGAGGTCGGCCATCCGTCCCCGGAAACGCGAGCGAGCAGCAGATGTGAACGATGGGACGTCAGCATGCCCGCACCTGACCTCGACACGGATCTCGACACGGATCTCGCGTCCGAACGCACTCACCTGGCCAGCTCCCGCGCGGCCCTGCGCCGGATGCGGGAGCGGGCCGAAGCCCTCTTCTCGACCGGTGACCAGGTCGCCGGCGACGCCTACGCGGCGGAGACCCTCGGCCGCACACTCGCCCGCCGGGTCGCCGAACTGGCCGACGACCCCACCACGCCGCTGTTCTTCGGCCGCCTCGAATTCGGCGGACAAGCACCAGACGAGGACACCGCAACCGGCCTGACGCCGGCAACCAGCAACAGCCCGACCACCAGCATCCCGGCCAGCGGCAGCGGCAGCAGCACAAGCAGGAGTGCCGGCAGCCTAGGCGGCGGCAGCGGGAGCAGCGGCAGCGGGAGCAGCGCCAGCGGCAGCGGCAGCGCCAGCGGCAGCGCCAGCGCCAGCGCCAGCGGCAGCGGCAGCGGCGAGCATGCTGGTCGGCGGTACCACGTGGGGCGGCGGCATGTCACCGATGAGCTTGGCGAGCCGCTGGTGCTGGACTGGCGGGCGCCGGTCTCCCGCTCGTTCTACCGGGCCAGCGCTCGTGACCCGCAGGGTGTCGCGGTGCGGCGGCGGTTCGGGTTCAGCAACGGGGTGTTGACCAGTTTCGAGGACGAGCGGCTGGACCGCGGCGAGGAGCTGGGCACGGCCAGCCGGATCCTCACGGCCGAAATCGAGCGACCACGCGTGGGGCCGATGCGCGACATCGTCGCCACCATCCAGCCGGAGCAGGACGAGCTGGTCCGGGCCGACCTGGCCGACTCGATCTGTGTGCAGGGGGCACCGGGTACCGGGAAGACGGCCGTCGGCCTGCACCGGGCCGCGTACCTGCTCTACCTGCACCGGGAGCGGTTGCGTCGGGCGGGGGTGCTGATCGTGGGGCCGAACCGGGCGTTCCTGTCGTACATCGCGGCGGTGCTGCCGGCCCTCGGCGAGGTCGAGGTCGAGCAGGCCACCGTGGAGGAGCTGATCTCGCGGGTTCCGGTGCGGGCGGTGGAGACGCCGGCCGCCGCCGCGCTGAAGCACGACGCGCGGATGGCGACCGTGCTGCGCAGGGCGGTGCAGGCCCAGATCGGTACGCCTACCGACTCGATCACCGTCTCCGACGGCTCGTTCCGGTGGCGGATCGGGCTGGAGCCGCTGCACCGGATCGTCGAGGAGACCCGACGGGAAGGGCTGCCGTACGGCACCGGTCGGGAGCGGGTCCGGGCGCGGGTGGTGAGTCTGCTGCAGCGGCAGGCCGAGTCGCGGCGGGCCGAGTCGCCCGGCGACGCGTGGCTGCGCCGGATGGGCCGGTGTCGGCCGGTGGTGGACTTCCTGGACGCGGTCTGGCCGGCACTCACCCCGGAAGGGCTGGTGCACGGCCTGCTCGCCGACCCGGCCCGCCTCGCCGCCGCCGCGGACGGGCTGCTCAACGACGCCGAGCAGGAGTTGCTGGTGTGGGCGAAGCCGCCGCGTACCCCGAAGGCCACCCGCTGGACCGCCGCGGACGCCGTGCTCGTCGACGAGGCGGCCGGGCTGTTGGAGCGACCTTCCGGGTTCGGGCACGTGGTGGTGGACGAGGCGCAGGACCTGTCCCCCATGCAGTGTCGGGCCATCGCCCGCCGGAGTGAACACGGTTCGATCACGCTCCTCGGTGACCTCGCGCAGGGCACCGCGCCGTGGGCGGCGACCGACTGGCGGGAGTCCCTGACACACCTGGGCAAGCCGGACGCCGTGGTGGTCCCGCTGACGGTCGGCTTCCGGGTGCCCGCCGCGGTGGTGGCCTTCGCCAATCTGCTGCTGCCGGCGCTCGCGGTGGACGTACCCCCGGCAGAGTCGCTGCGTCACGACGGCGGCCTGGAGGTGCGTACCGTGGCCGACCTGACCGCCGCGACGGTGGCCGAGGTGCGCGCGGCGCTCGCGCACGACGGGTCGGTGGGCGTGATCGCCGCGGACGACGCGGTCGACGGGCTGCGCGCGGCGCTGGCCGCCGACGGCGTCACCACCGCGAGCGCCGACGACGTCACGGCCGCCCAGCGGGTCACGGTGGTGCCCGCGACGCTGGTCAAGGGCCTGGAGTACGACCACGTGGTGGTGGTCGAGCCGGCCGCGATCGTCGCGGCCGAGCCGCGCGGGCTGCACCGGCTGTACGTGGTGCTCACCCGCGCGGTGTCCCGGTTGTCGGTGCTGCACACCGAACCGCTGCCCGCGCCGTTGCTGACCGCGCCGCAGGCCGCGCCGCTGGCACCGGTGCCGCTGTAGGTCGCCGCCCGCAGATCCCCTGAACGTCGACCGCGTCCTGGGGCACGGCCGACTCCTGCCGCAGATGCCCGTACGTCGACCGCGTCCTGGGGCACGGCCGACACCTGCCGCAGATGCCCGGACGTCGACCGCGTCCTGGGGCACGGCCGACGCCTGTCGCACGTACCCGGGCGTCGGGCACGTCCTGAGGCACGGTCGGCGGGCAAGTGCGCGGCGTCTCTGTCGGCAACCGGGCAGTCGCGCGGGGCACACAGGTTCAACTTTGCATCGTAAAGTAGTTTGCATGGGGCCCGACGACGACGACCTTCCACCCTCCGACGCCGCCACCGCTCTCCGGCTGATCGACGACCAGCGCGCCGCCACCGTGCGCCGCCTACAGCCCGACGCCCGGCTGCTCTACTGGCCGTGGGGCGTGGCCTGGCTGATCGGTTTCGGGCTGTTCTTCCTGCGCTTCTCCCCGGGTGGTCGGGTGCTGGTCGCGCTGCCCGACTGGCTGCCCCTGACCGTGCTCTTCGCCCTGCTGATCGTCGCCGGGGCGGTCCAGGCGGTGGCGGGCGCGCGGGCGTACGGGCAGGTGACCGGCGACTCGGCGGTGCGGGGTCGCTGGTACGGGTGCGCCTGGGCGCTGGGCACGGTGAGCGTCTACGCGGCGGTGGGCCGGGTGTCCGAGCACCTGCCGCACGACCTGGCGGGCCTGCTCTGGTCGGCCGCTGCGGTGGGCCTCACCGGCGCGCTGCACATGGCCGGCGGCGCGATCTGGCTGGACCGGGACCTGTTCCGTCTCGGCGTCTGGGTCAGCGTCATCAACGTGGTCGGCGCGATCGCCGGGCCGGGTTGGCACGCGCTGGTCATCTCGGTGGCCGGCGGCGTCGGCATCCTGGTCGCCGGGGCAATCGCCCGACTGCGCCAGCAAGGGCGCTCGTGACCGACCTCGATCCGGTCATCCACGCCCAGGCACGGCTGCGGGTGGTCGCCGCGCTCTCCACGCTCGGCGACGGCGACCGAATCACGTTTCCCCGGCTCCAGGAACTGCTCGCGATGACCGCCGGCAACCTCTCCGTCCACCTCCGCAAGCTGGAGGACGCCGGCTACGTCGAGATCAGCAAGACCCACCGTGGACGTACGCCGGCCACTCTGATCCGGCTCAGCCGGCGCGGTCGGCTGGCGTTCGAGGAGTACACCGAAGCGATCCGGAGCCTGCTCGACCCCTCCCCTCCGGACTCCACAGCGTCGAAGGAGCAGTCATGACCCTCGCCCGCGCCGACCAGGTCAGCCGCCGGTACGGCGACGTCCTCGCCCTCGACCGCGTCGACCTGGAGGTCCGGGCCGGCGAACTGGTCGGCCTGCTCGGCCCGAACGGCGCCGGCAAGAGCACCCTGATGAACCTGCTGGTCGGTCTGCGCCGACCCACCTCCGGGCGGGTCGAGTTGAACGGCCGCGACCCGCGCGACCCGGAGGCGCGGCGGCAGATCGGCGTCACCCCGCAGGAGACCGGCCTCCCGGGCACGCTGCGGGTCGGCGAGGTCGTCGACTTCGTCTCCGCCCACTACCCCGACCCGGTGCCCCGAGGCGAACTGCTCGACCGTTTCGGCCTGGGCGACCTCACCCGGCGGCAGACCGGCGGACTGTCCGGCGGCCAGCGTCGCCGGCTGGCCGTGGCGCTGGCCTTCGTCGGCCGGCCCCGACTCGTCCTGCTCGACGAGCCGACCACCGGCCTGGACGTCACCGCCCGGCACACCCTGTGGGACGCGATCCGGGCCTTCCACGACGACGGCGGGACGGTGCTGTTGAGCAGCCACTACCTGGAGGAGGTGGAGGCGCTCGCCCGCCGTGTGGTGGTGATCGGGCAGGGCCGGGTGCTCGCCGACGACACCGTGGACGCCGTACGCGGCATCGTCGGCGTACGCCGGGTCAGCCTGGTCACCGACGAGGTGCCCGACCTGCCCGGCGTCGTCCGCGCCGAACGGGTCGACGGACGCCTGCACCTGCTCACCACCGACTCCGACGAGTTGGTCCGGGCGCTGGTCCGCTCCCAGGCCGCCTTCACCGACCTGGAGGTCCGGCCCACGTCGTTGGAGGAGGCGTTCCTCGCCCTCACCGGCGGGACCGACACGCCGTCGCAGGCCCCACCCGCTGCCGCCGCCAGCGGCCAACCCACCGCCGTCTGAGGAGGCGCACCGTGCAGCTCGCCCTGGTCCACGCCCGCTACCAGCTTCTGGAGATCATCCGGATTCCGGTGGCCGTCTTCGGCAGCGCCTTCTTCCCCGCCGCCGCGATGATCTTCTTCGTGGTGCCGTTCACCGGCGACGATCCGGTCGGCGCCACCTTCGCCACCGCGTCGATGATCACCTTCTCGGTGATGAGCGCCAACATCTTCCAGTACGGCGTCGGCGTCGCCGAGGACCGCGACCAGCCGTGGAGTCCGTACACCCGGACCCTGCCGGCCGGACCGGCGCCCCGGTTCGCGGGCCGGGTGCTGGCCGGCCTCGCGTTGACGTACCTGTCGCTGATCCCGGTCGTGGTGATCGGCGCGACGCTCACCCCGGCCCGGGTCACCGCGACGGCGTTCCTGCTGACCGCCGTCATCGTGGCCGTCATCTCGGTGCCGTTCACGCTGATGGGCCTCGCCATCGGCTACTCGCTGCCCAGCAAGGCGGCGATCGTGGTGGCGCAGGTCGTCTTCCTGCCGCTCGCGTTCGGCGGCGGGCTGCTCTCCGCACCGGGCGACGCGCCCGGCTTCATCGAGACGATCGCGCCGTTCCTGCCCACCCGGGGCGCGGCCGAACTGATGTGGTGGGCGGTCGGCGACTATCCCGTCCAGCCACTCGCGATGATCATGCTCGCCGTCTGGATCGTGCTCCTCGCCTCGCTCGCCGCGTGGGCGTACCGACGGGACGAGGGTCGCCGGTTCAGCTGACGATTCGTCCGTTTCCGCCCCGTGCCCCAGCGGGACGGTGCCAGGATTCCCGCAGGGGGCCCGCCCGTGGCCGCCCGCCGAGAGGGGTCTTGACGTGAGCACCGTCCCGCCGGGCACGCCGTGCTGGGCCGACCTGGCCACCCCGGACCTGACCGACGCACGGCGCTTCTACCCCGAACTGTTCGGCTGGACCGGACGGGTGACCCCGGAGCCCGAGGCGGGTGGCTACACCGTCTTCCTGCTCGACGGCAGGCCGGTGGCCGGTGTCGGACCGCCCGCCATCGAGGACCAGGTGCCGATCTGGTCGACGTACATCGCCACCGACGACGCGGAACTGGCCGCCGGACGGGTCGAACGGGCCGGCGGGCAGGTCGTCGTACCGCCGTTCGAGGTCTTCGACCGGGGCTGGATGGCCGTGTTCTCCGACCCGGCGGGCGCGACGTTCAGCGTCTGGCAGCCGCTGGCGATGCCCGGGGCCGAGGTGTTCAACGTGCCCGGCGCGATGAGCTGGAACGAACTGGTCACGCCCGACCCGGAGGGCGCGAAGGTCTTCTACGAGCTGGTGTTCGGCTGGCAGCCGGACGAACAACCGGTCGGCGGCATGACGTACACGGGGTGGCGGCTCGGGGCGCGGATCGTCGCCGGGATGATGCCGCCGCTGGGCGACGGCTACCCGGCCGACCTGCCCGCGTACTGGACGGTGTACTTCGCGGTGACCGACGCGGACGCCGCCGCCGCGCGCGCCGCCGAACTGGGCGGGACCATCCTGGTGCCACCGCGGGACATCCCGACCGGCCGGTTCGCCGCCCTGCGCGACCCCCAGGGCGCCCTCTTCTCGGTCATCGACCTGGGCCCCTGACCCTTCAAGCCGCCACGCCCCGAGATCGCGCCGATCTTGCACTTTCGGATGTCGACATGAGCGGTAATGCCCCTTGTGTCACGACAGAAAGTGCAAGATCGCGGGAGGAAGGCGGGTTAGGGGCGGGGGCGGACGGGGACCACCAGGGGGCCGTTGGTGCCGGGGAGCACCCGGACGCTCGCCCGGTAGTGAGTCGCGAGGAGGTGTTCGGTCAGCACCTCGTGCGGCGTACCGGTCGCCACCACCCGCCCCTCGGCGAGCATGACCATCCGGTCGGCGTACTCGCCCGCGAGGGAGAGGTCGTGCATGGTGGCGAGCACCGTCAGGCCGTGTGCCCGGCGCAACTGGTCGACCAGTTCCAGGACCTCCTGCTGATGGCCGATGTCCAACGCGCTGGTCGGCTCGTCGAGCAGCAGCAGCGTCGCGCCCTGGGCGAGCGCGCGGGCCAGGAAGACCCGCTGTCGCTCTCCCCCGGACAGGGTGGCCAGCTCGCGGCGGTGGAAGCCGCCGAGGTCCAGGCGGTCCAGCACGTCGTGGACGGCGGTCACGTCGGCGGCCGACTCCCGACCGAGCGGCGGGATGTACGGGGTACGCCCGAGCAGCACGTAGTCCAGGACCGACATGCCGGGCGGCACCACCGGGGACTGCGTCACCGTCGCCACCACCCGGGCGCGTTCACGGCGGTGCAGCGCGCCGCTCGGCGTACCGAAGAGGGAGATGGCGTCCGGCGCGGGCAGCAGGCCGCCGACGGCGCGCAACAGGGTCGACTTGCCGGCGCCGTTCGGGCCGATCACGGTGACCCACTCGCCGACGGCGACGGTGAGGTCGACGCCGGTGAGGATCGGCGTGCCGTCCAGGCTGACGTGCAGCTCGCGGACCTCGACGGCCGGCGCACCCGGAGTCACGTGAGAACCCGGCGGGCGGTCCGCAGCACGAGGACGAAGAACGGGCCGCCGAGCAGGGCGGTGACCACGCCGATCGGTATTTCGGCCGGGGCGGCGGCGGTACGGGCGACCACGTCGGTCAGGGCCAGGAACGCGGCGCCGAACAGCAGCGACAGTGGCAGGATCACCCGGTAGCTCGACCCGGCGAGCAGCCGGACGGTGTGCGGCACGATGATGCCGACGAAGCCGATCAGGCCGGTCGCCGAGACCGCCGCGGCGGTGCCCAGGGACGCGGCGGCGATCAGCAGGTACCGGGAGCGCTGCGGGTGCAGGCCGAGGCTCGTCGCCTCGTCGTCGCCGAGCGCGAGGACGTCCAGCTCACGACGGTGCAGCAGCACCACGACCGTAGTCACGGCCGCGTACGGCAGCACGAGCAGCACATCGTGCCAGCCGGCGGTCGCCAGCCGGCCGAGCAGCCAGGAGTAGACCGGTTGGATGCTGTCGGCGTGGCGCTGGAGCAGATACGTCTGCCCGGCGGAAAGGAACGCCGAGACCGCCACCCCGGCCAGGATCAGCATGGCCGGGGACCGGCTCCGCCCGCCGGCCGCGCCGAGCAGGTAGGTCATCGTGACGGCGAGCAGCGAACCGACGAACGCGGCCAGCGGGATGGTCAACGGCAGCCCGGAGATCGCGCCCTGCCGACCGACGCCGCCGAGGGCGATCACCGCGGTGACCGCGAGGCCCGCGCCGGCGGCCACTCCGAGCAGGTACGGGTCGGCCAGCGGGTTGCGGAAGACGCCCTGGTAGCAGCCACCGGCGAGGGCGAGCAGACCGCCGACGAGCAGACCCAGCACGACCCGGGGCAGCCGCAGTTCGGTGACGATGGCGATTTCCCGCTCGTTCAGTCCACTGTCGAGGTGCACCCCGGGGATCAGGTTGAGCAGCTCGATGGCGACGCTGCCCGGTGGCAGGCTGACCGGTCCGAGCGACACCCCGGCGACGAGCGCGACGAGCACCGCGAGGACACCGATGACCAGCCAGCGCGCACGCAGCCCGGCGGGCCGGGACGCGCGAGGCGTACCGGCCGGCCGGGTGGCGGGTGCTCCAGAGGTCATCTGCGACGTTCCGGTCACGGACCGACCACGGTCACGCGGGCACCTTGGCGACCGCGTCGATGATCGTCCGGAGCAGGTCGACGACGCGCGGGCCCCAGCGGGAGGCGATGTCGTCGTCCAACGTGACGACCTGGTTGTTCTTGACGGCGGTGAGCCCGGCCCAGCCGCTGCGGGCCTTCACCGAGTCGGCGTTCTGCTGGCAGCACTTCGAGTCGGCCAGGAAGACGAAGTCCGGGTCGGCCTTGACGATGACCTCCTGCGACAGCTGCGGGTAGCCGCCGTTCTTGCCGTCGGCGTCGGCCGGGTCGGCGATGTTGGTCAGGCCGACGAGGCTGTAGATCGAGCCGATGAAGGTCTTGCTGGTCGCGCTGTACAGCTCCGGGCCCAGCTCGTGGTAGTAGGTGAGCTTCTCGGTGCGCTGGGGCAGGTCCTTGACCAGCTTGGCGATGTCGTCCTTCATCCGCTTGGCGACGTCGGCGGCCTGGTCGGCGTGCCCGGTCAGGGTGCCCAGGTCGGTGATCTGCTGGTACGAGTCGTCAAGCGTGGTCGCCGCCGGGGTCAGGTACACCGGGATCTTCAGCTTGCTGAGCTGGTCGACGATCTTGTTGGTGTCGTTGGAGAGCACCACCAGATCGGGGTTCTTGCCGGCGATCGCCTCGGCGTTCGGCTGGAAGCCGGACAGGTCGCTCTTGGGCGCCTCAGCCGGGTAGTTGGACTGGTCGTCGACGGCGCTCACCTGCGGGCCGGCGCCGATCGCGAAGAGCATCTCGGTGGCGCTGGGCGAGAGCGACACGATCTTCTCGGGACGCTTGTCGAGCGTGAGCGAGCCGACCGTCACCGGGTAGCTGGCGGCCGCGGTGCCGGCGGCCGGCTTGTCGTCGGTCTTCTCCGCGCACGCGCCGAGGGCGAGCGCGGCGACCGCGAGGGTCGCGGCGAAGAGCCGAGGGGTACGTCTGAACATGGGGCCTCCTGTCGGTCGAGGAGTGTGGTGCTTCGCCGACAGGACTTCGGTACGCCCGCCCACGAGGCGCCCTTCCTCGAGAGCGCGTGTCGCGACCCCTCCGCAGGCGACCTGGCTCGTCCCCGCCGTCGGCGGGGCATCACAGTTGCGGGACAGCGCCGGTTTCACACCGGCTTCGCTGCGGATTGGTCGCTAAGACGGTAGCGCACCGCCGGGACGTGCCGGATCGATCAACGACCGATCGACGTACGACGATCAGGCGTGGGGCCTTTGTCCAGGATCGGGAGGCTCGGAAGCGGGTGGTGGGGCCCCGCAGGGGCGGTACGGGGCCCCACCCGCTCAGGAGGCCGTGATGGTGACGTTGTCCACAGCCGCCTCCACCAGGCTCGCGCCGGACGCGTCCGCCGCCTCGACGAGGATGCGGACGGACTGCCCGGCGTACGGGCTCAGGTTGAGGCTCGCCACCGCCCAGCTCCCGTTCCGGTTGCTGGCCGCGCCGGTCTGGGTGAGCAGGGCGGTGGTGCCGCCGCTGTGCACGACGCTCACCCGCAGGTAGTCGGCCGACGAGGCGTTCGAGCCGTGCGCCAGGTACCAGGCCAGCGAGAGGGTCAGCGTGCCGGACGACGGCAGGGTCACCGCCGGCGACCGGGCGCTCGTCACACCGCCGTCGACGTCGTAGTCACCGGCCGCCGAACCGGCGAGCCGGCCGGTGACCAGGTCGTTCGAGCCGGCGTACGGGGTGAGCTGCTTCGCGCCGGAGGAGGTGGTCGCCTGGGCGGCGCCCACCTCGAACGCTCCGAGGGTCGCGGTGTCGGTGCCGGACGGGTTGATCGTCCAGCCGGTGGCGGTCTCGAAGGTGTCCGACCAGACCGTGGTGCCCCCACCGCCACCGCAGTACTGCGACTGCTTGCCGATGGCCCGGTACGGGCAGTCGGCGTACTCGCTGAGCATGAGTACGGCCTCGCGGTTACGGGTGGTCTGTGCGGGGATCACCTCGTCGGGCGGGTAGAAGCCGCCACCGCCGGAGGAGCCCGGGTACATCTCGAAGGTGTACGCCCAGATGCCGTGGGTGGCCCACATCCAGTCGATGCTGGTGCCGTCGGCGATGTACAGGTCGCTGGACTGCTCCGGCGTGTAGCTGTTGGTGGCCGCCATCTGCTGACCGATGGTGGCGAAGGTGTTGTACTGGTCCGCGCTCATCCCGGTGGCGGTGTTCGCCGTGGTGTAGCCGTACGGCCAGAGCACCAGTTGCGAGTACGTGTGGAAGTCGATGTTGGCCTTGATCTGCTGGACGCCACCGACGACGCGGCTGTTCACGAAGTTGCGCAGCGCCTGCGTCTCCGGCGCGGAGAACGCCGACGGGCCGCGGTACGTCTCCGACGAGGTGGTGCCGGACGACCCGCCGCAGCAGCCCCACTGGTAGGACCAGTTGCGGTTCAGGTCGGTGCCGACGTTTGACGAGCCGCTGTTCGGCTGACGGTTCTTGCGCCAGGACCGGTACGACCCGGTGGCGATGTCGTACTCGCTGCCGTCCGGGTTGACGGTCGGCACGATCCAGATCTCCCGGCTGTTGACGATGTTGGTGATCCGGGAGTCGCTGCCGTAGCTGTCGGTGAAGAGGTTGAGCAGGTAGATCGCCATCTCGACGGTCAGGTGCTCACGGGCGTGCTGCTGGGCGTTGAACAGGATCTCCGGCTCGTTCTCGTCGGTGCCGACGTTGTCGGAGATCTTCACGGCCATCAGGTCGCGGCCCTCGTACGACGTACCAATGCTGATCTTGCGGGCGATGGCCGGGTGGTCGGCGACGGCCTGGTTCACGACGGCGGTCAGTTCCGCGTAGTCGTGGTAGTTGGAGTCGGCGGGCGGGAACGCCAGCGTGCCCACCTCGCCCGCGCCGCGTTCGGCGCTCGGTGGCGGGGCGAGCGGTTCCAGCCGGAAGCCGAGCTTGCCGATCGCGGCGGCCTCGGCGGCGGTGGCCGAGACGTGCAGGACGCCGTGCTCGGAGTAGTCGATGGCGGCCCCGGTGCGGGCCACCGCGTTGCGGTCGGCGAGGGTCCGGGGCCCGAGGACCCGGTAACCGGCGGCGGCCGACTCGGCGGTGCGGTCCGGCGTCGGCTTGGCGGCGACCGGTCCGGCGGCGACGGTGACGATTCCCAGTCCGGTGACGACGGCGAGCACCAGGACGCGGCGGAGAGAGTGAGGTGGGCGGAGGGCCATGGACTACCTCCTCAAAGGGCGGAAGATCCCGCTCGGTGATGCACACTTCACCATCAGTCACATGGTCATATCAATATCGATCGCCGCGAAATCCATCCCAGGTTGACCATCGCTGCGGCAATGATTTTCTGCCGCTGAACATCTGGCGAAACTTCCTTCCAAGCGGAAAACTGACCAGCGACGATGCCCCCACTCGACACCGCGGAGCACCCATGGCCCCCTCCCGCCTGCACGCGGCCGCCCTCGCCGGCGTCAGCGCGCTCACCCTGCTCGCCACCGCGGCCCCCGCCGCGGCGGCCCGGCCACCCGCACCCGCCCACGACGAACAGATCACCTTCCAGGACTGGTCCGGGCCCGCCGACTGGCACCGTGGCAGCCAGGCCGGCACCCGCGTCGTGCCCGGCCCGCGCTCCGGCGTCACCCTGGCCCGCCCCACCGGCACCACCGAGTACGCCGACCCGCACACCGGCGTCACCCGCACCTGGGAGTACGGCACCTGGACCTCGCCCGTGACCCGGATCGGCTTCGACGCCACCGAACTGATCGCCTCCTGGAACGCCGAGACCCCCACCGGCACCTGGATCCAGGTGGAGATGCAGGGCGGTTACACCAACGGCGACCAGACCCCCTGGTACGTCCTGGGCCGCTGGGCCTCCGGCGACACCGACATCAAGCGGACCAGCCTCGACGGGCAGGGCGATCCCTGGTCGACGGTCTGGACCGACACGTTCAGCATCGACGACGCCGACGCCGGGGTGCTGCTGCGGTCGTACCAGCTGCGGCTGACCCTCTACCGGACCCCCGGGCAGACCGCCGCCCCGGTGGTACGGATGCTCGGCGCGATGAGCTCCGCCGTGCCGGACCGGTTCACCGTCCCGCCGAGCGCCGGGCACATCGCCTGGGGCGTCGAGCTGCCGGTGCCCCGCTACTCGCAGAACGTCCACAAGGGGCACTACCCCGAGTACGACGGCGGCGGCGAGGCGTGGTGCTCACCCACCTCCACGGAGATGGTCGTCGAGTACTGGGGTCGCAAGCCCTCGACGGCCGACACGTCCTGGGTGGACCCGACCTACCCGGACCCGACCGTCAACCACGCCGCCCGGATGACCTTCGACTACGCGTACGACGGCGCGGGCAACTGGCCGTTCAACACCGCGTACGCGGCCAGCTTCCCCGGCCTTGAGGGGCGGGTCACCCGGCTGCACTCCCTGGACGAGCTGGAGCGTTTCATCGCCGCCGGCATCCCCGTGGTGACCAGCCAGTCCTTCCTCGCCAGTGAGCTGGACGGGGCGAACTACGGCACCTCGGGGCACCTCTTCGTGGTGGTCGGCTTCACCGCCGACGGTGACGTGATCGTCAACGACCCGGCCTCGTCCAGCAACGACGTCGTCCGCAACGTCTACAAGCGCACCCAGTTCGAGCAGATCTGGCTGCGTACCAAGCGCACCAACGCCAGCGGCGGAGTCTCCGGCGGCTCCGGCGGCGTCGCCTACCTCATCAAGCCCGAGTCCAAGCCCTGGCCCAAGGCCCCCGCCTCCACCAACTGGTAACCCCCCACCCCCCCACCCCCCACCCCCCACCCCACCCCCCACCCGCCCCCGTCCGGACGGAACGCGGTTGATCAAGAGGTTTGCGTCACCGAATGCCACTCTGCTGACGCAAACCTCTTGATCACGCTTCTCAGGCGCGGTTGGTTGGCTCGGGGAGGGGTTCGTTTGGGGCGCGGTGGCGGCGGACGGTGTGGGTGAGGAAGAGCACCCAGGCGACGGCGGCCACCACTCCGGCGAGGGTTAGCGCGGTGACCAGCAGCCAGGTGGAACCCCCGGCGGCGGCGAAGACGCCCTTGCGCGCGCCCGTGTCCAGTGCGGGGGCCGTCTCGCCCGTCGACAGGGTGTCCGGGGCGTCGTAGAGGATCACGTCCGCCCGCTTGGCACCGTCGTCGGCCACGAAGTCGCCGTGCCAGGTGCAGCTTCGACGGGAACACTCCTCCGAGACGGCCGTGAAGGTGCCCGCGGTGCCGCCACCGCCCTTGGCCTGCCAGGCCGGTCCGAGATCACCAACGCCCAGCAGCAGACCGATGCCGGCGATGACAGGCAGGCCGACCCAGACGAAAATCTTGGCCCGCCAGTCGCTGATCTTGTTGAAGATTTCCACGGCGGGAGACACTAACGGCAGGCAGCCGCTCCCGCCGCCCCGTTTCGACGGTCCCCGCGCGGCACGCGTCCGCAGGCCCTACGGCTGCCGCCGCTCACCCTCGTCGGACTGCTCGTCCTCGCCGGCCAGGGCGGAGCGGAGGCGCTCCTTCTCTGCCTTGCGACGAGCCGTGGCCTCGGCCATCTCGTGGGCCATCTCGTCGCGCCAGCCGCGCAGCAGGAAGAAGGAGAGCGCGGCGGAGAACGCCAGCGCCAGGATCAGCTTCAGGAAGATGTCCACGTCGACCAGCCAGAGGGCCGCCAGTACGGCGACGAACAGCCCGATCCGGCCCAGCGTGTACTTGAGCGCCGCGCTCACCTCATGTACTCCTTCTCCGCGCCCGATGGGCGGGTCACTCAGCCCGTCCGGCGGGCCAGCCAACGGACGCCGGGGAACCAGATCGTCGCGTACGCCACGGTGAACGCCGCCGCCGCCAACGCGCCGGACAGCAGCGGCGGCAACCCCGCGCCCAGCCCGGCGACCAGCAGCCCCACGAACACCGCGACCGCCGCCGCGACGAGCGCCGCCACCACCCGGGCAGCCCCGAACCCCCAGGCGCGGAAGTCGTCCCAGAACAGCCAGGCCGGCAGGATCACCGCGAGCCAACCGTTGGTGTGCCCGAAGTCGGCAGCGCCGAACGAGGCGAACGCCCACTCGAACAGCACGAGCGCCAGCACACCGATGACCAGGCCGGCGAGGCACACCCCGAGCAGGTCACCAAGCGTACGGACGCGCCCCTCGGCGTCTCGTCGGGGGAAGCCGCCCTGCTGCTCGGCGCTGCGCTGCTCGGTCATCGACTGCGAGGGTACGTGGTGTCTCAGGCCCAGACCTGCTGCGGCTCGGCGCGGCGCTCGGCCAGCGACGGCGCCCGGTCGTACTCCCGGACGACGTTGTAGCGGGTGTCCCGCTCGACCGGCTGGAAGCCGGCGTCCCAGATCAGGTTCAGCAGGTCGTCGCGGTGCATGGTGTTCGGGGTGCCGTACGAGTCGGCGTCGTGGGTGATCTTGTATTCGACCACCGAGCCGTCCAGGTCGTCCACGCCGAAGTTCAACGAGAGCTGGGCCACCGACAGGCCGTGCATCACCCAGAAGTTCTTCACGTGCGGCACGTTGTCGAACAGCAGCCGAGACACGGCGAACGTCTTCAGCGACTCGGCCGGGGAGGCCATCGTCGTGCGCGCCTGGATCCGGTTACGGATCTTGCCGTCCGCCGAGTCGACGAAGTCGTGCTGGTAGCGCAGCGGGATGAAGACCGCGAAACCGCCGGTCTCGTCCTGCAACTCCCGCAGGCGCAGCACGTGGTCGACGCGGTGCCGGGGCTCCTCGATGTGGCCGTACAGCATGGTCGCCGGGGTCTTCATGCCCTTGCTGTGGGCCAGGGCGTGAATGCGCGACCAGTCCTCCCAGTGGCACTCGTGGTCGACGATGTGCTGGCGGACCTCCCAGTCGAAGATCTCCGCGCCGCCACCGGTCAGCGACTCCAGGCCGGCGTCCATCAGCTCGTCGAGAATCTCGTCGGCGCTCAGGCCGCTGATCTTCTCAAACCACTGCACCTCGGTCGCGGTGAAGCACTTGAGCTTGACGTTCGGCAGCGCCGCCTTCAGCTCGCGCAGCACCTTCGGGTAGTAGCGCCACGGCAGCGTCGGGTGCAGGCCGTTGACGATGTGCAGCTCGGTGAGCTGCTCATCCTCCATCTCCTTGGCCTTGCGGACCGCCTCGTCGATGCGCATCGTGTACGCGTCCTTCTCGCCCGGCTTGCGCTGGAACGAGCAGTACGCGCAGGACGCCGAGCAGACGTTCGTCAGGTTGAGGTGCCGGTTGACGTTGAACATCACCCGCTCACCGTTCAGCTCGGTGCGCTTGTGGTGCGCCAGCCGCCCCAACCAGGTCAGGTCGTCGCTGTCGTAGAGGGCGACGCCGTCCTCCCGGGTCAGCCGCTCACCGGCGTACACCTTCGCTTCGAGCTCACGCTTGAGTCCGGCGTCCATGGCACGTCCCTTCCACCTGCGGTCTTTCCCGAGGGTACGTCGACCCCCCGGTGGGCCGGGCGGCACGGTCCGCGACAGCGACCCACTTCACCGGACTCTCAGCCTCCCGTAACCCGCCGATGCATCGACATCACTGCCGCCGTGCGGTAAGACAAGGTGGGGCGGAACTCACACACTGGTACCGTCCCGACGGTCGCGCCCACCGAGCGCGACGACGAGCACCGGACGGGGAGCGGAATGGTCGACAGCGGGCGCGGGCGACGGCAGCGACGACGGAGCCCGGTGATCTCGCCGGTGCTGCGGCCGAAGCTCTGGGCCGCCCTGCTCGGCGCGATCGCCGCCGCCGTGCTGGCCACCCCCGCGTACGCCGAGCCAACCGTGCCCTCGACCGTGCCGGACACCGGCGCGCGTCCACCGGCCATCGGTGCCCCGCAGGTGCCCGGCAGCCCGCCCCTCGCCGGCGTCCCGGCCCCCCCGGTCAACCTCGGCAACGGCCCGCTGGCCGCCCAGATCGCCGCCGCCGAGAGTCAGGTCGGCCTGCTCGGCGACCAACTACTGCTGACCCGACAGAAACGTACCGACGCGCAGGCGCAGCTCGTCGCGGCCGGCAAGGTGCTGGCGACCACGCAGGACGCTCTCCTCCGCGCCCAGCAGGCAGCCGACTCCGCAGCCTCGGACGCGGTCAAGGCGGCCGCCGCCCTGCCGCCGGGTGACTTCGTCGACGACATCCAGGGCCTGAGCCGGCTCCAGCGCATCAACCGTGGCGAGAAGGTCGAGGGTGCCACCACCGCCGTGACCGGCGAGTTGGCGCGGGCCCGGGCCAGCGAACAGACCGCCTACCAGGCACACACCGCGGCCAAGGCGGCCGTCGACGCCGTCGAGGCGGAGTTCGCCACCGGCGAGAATGCCCTGCGCACCGCCGAGGCCAGCCTGCTCAAGCTCCGCAAGGACAACGCCGCCCAGCTGATCCTGCTCGAACGGCAGCAGGAGGCCGCCGAGCAGCAGTTCGGATCGGGCTACGTCGCCGGCCAGAGCACCAGCGGCATGTCCGCGCACCCGCGGGCGCTGGCCGCCGTCCGGTACGCGCTCGCCCAGCTCGGTGACCCGTACAAGTGGTCCGAGGAGGGGCCGGACCAGTTCGACTGTTCGGGTCTGATGTGGGCCGCGTACCGCTCCCCGGGCGCCGACTACTTCGATCTGCCCCGGGTCTCCCGCGACCAGTACGCCGCCACCCGGTCCCGCACCGTACGACCCAGCGAGGCGCTCCCCGGCGACCTGATGTTCTTCGCCTCCGGCAGCAGCTACACCACGATCCACCACGTCACCATGTACATCGGTAACGGCAAGATGGTGCAGGCGCCCACGACCGGCGACGTGGTCAAGGTCTCGGTGGTCAACTGGTCCCGGCTCTACGCCGTTACCCGGGTGATCGGGGCGGTGCCGACCCCGAACGTGCCCCTTCCGCCGGTGCCGCCGCCGGCCACCAGCAAGCCGACGCCGCCCGCGAAGCCGACGCCCACCCCCAAGCCGACCCCCACCGGCAAGCCGACCACGAAGCCGCCGACCCCGCCGACCGGCACGGGTACGCCGAAGCCCACCGGTACGCCGACCGGTACGCCGGAGCCGACCGGCGGCACCTCGCCGACCCCGACGGACAGCCCGACCAACACGCCGACGACGCTGCCGCCGCCCCCCACCACGGCACCGGCCAGCTCATCGGCCTCCGCCGCCAGCACGCCGTCCACCAGCCGGAGCGGGACGACCAGCGACAGCCCGAGCGCGGGACGCTGATCCGCCACCGGGGCTCCGGCTGTCCGCCTGGGACGATCTGTGGCACGGTGACAACCAGGCACACCCGGTCCGACGTCACGGGCCGGGTGCGAGCGTGGCGCGGAGGGCGGAGATGGCCGAGCAGAGAGATCCGGCGGAGAGTGTCGACGTCGGCCGGGCCGCGGGGCTGACGACCGCGGATCCGACGACCGCTGATCCGACGACCGACGCCGGCTCGCCGGCCGGTGCTCCCAGCGCCACGCTGACCAGCGCCGACCGGGACACCGCGCTCACCGACGCCGCGGTGCGGGACGGGAACGCCGCGCTCGACGGCGACACCGGCGACGGGGTCGCGGAGTCCGATGGAAAGGCCGCCGGCACGTACGACGCGACAGCCGGAGACGACGCCGCGGGCGACCCCGTCGACGACGCGCACGGCCACGGGGCGGACGTCGAGCCGTCGGAGGACGCCGCCGCTGATCCGACCGCCGCCCCGGTGCGGGCGCGGGCCAGCGTCGCGACAGCCCACCCACGCCCCGGTGATCTGCCGGTGAGCGCTCCAGCCACCGCGACCACCTACCGGGCGGCCGGCTCGGCCAGCACACTGCCCGCACAGCGGGACAGCTCGCCCGCACCGGCATCGGCCGACACCTCGACCGCCCCGGCGCGCGCCAGCGCGACGGCGTCGGTGACCGCCAGCGCCACCGCGCCGGCCAGCGCCACCGCCACCGGCCCGACGCCGACGCAGGCCACGGGCCCAACGCCAGCGCCCGTCACCGGCTCGACGCCGACGCAGGCCACCGCCACGGGCACCGCCACCGGCCCGACGTCGGCGCGGGCCAGCGCCACGGTCCCCGGCAGCAGCCGGGTCGCGGCCGGCGGCGGGGCCGCGCCGGAGCCCCGGGCGAGCACGTCCGCCGTCTACCGGTCGGGACCGGTGAATCCCGAACCGCCCGAGCCGGCGCAACCCCCGGAGCCGGCGCAGCCGCCCGCGCGTCCGGCCCCGGAACCGACACCGCCGGGGCCGGGCGAGCCGGAGCCCGCACCGAGCCCGGGGCCGTACCCGCCCGGTCCGACGCCGACGCCGGGCCCCTTCCCCACGCCCCGACCGGACCCGGTGCCGCCGGTTCCGGGACCGCCCGTGCCACCACCCTCGCCGATGCCGCCTGTCCCGGGGCCGCCGACGCCACCCGTCCCCGGGCCGCCGATGCCACCGCCGGGCCCGCCGGTGCCCGCGCCACCGCCGCAGCCCGGCCCGATGCCGGCGCCACCGTTCCCGCCGCCACCAGCCACGACCGGCACGCCGGGCGCACCCGCCACGGGGTCGGTCTCCGCGCCGCCGGCCACCTTCTCCGGATGGACCGCCGCGCCGCCCGCCCCGGGCAGCGCCTGGGCCGGGACACCCGGGTCCGCCCCGCCGGTGGTTCCCGCGCCCGCGCTGCCGACGTGGCCGCCGTCCACCACCACCCCCCTGACCGGCGGTTCGGACCACCGGACGACCACCCCGCACGGCGGGCCCGAGCGGCGGAGCACGACGGCCGGTGGTCGTACCGGAGCCCGTGCCGGCGGCGCTGACCAGGCGGGCACCGTCTACGCCAGCGGCGACGGGCCGGGTTTCACCACGATCGCCCTACCGGCGAACGCGGCGGTGGAGAATTCCGGCTCGCTGACCGGGCACATCCTCGCCCAGGGCTGGTCGGACACCCCGGCGGAGCGCTCCCGGAACACCCGCGTGGTGATCGTCCTGATCGCCGCGTTGGGGCTCCTGATCGGGATCAGCGTGCTGGTCGTCCTGCTCGCGAACAACGCCCTGGACGGCCTGATGGGCGGCATGCTCGACGGCTGATCGACACCACGGCTGCGAGGGTGAGTCCGCCCACTACGGTCGGTCAACCGGCTGGCGACTCCGCCGAATCGCCGTACACTGGTCGGGATCACTGACCTGGCGCGCCCGATGTGCGCCCATGGGCGATCTTGCGGGCGATCCGGCGGCACAGCCGCGGCAGGCCATCGCGAAGATGCGCCCCGCTTGAAAGGCATTTGTTGACCACCTCTGCTGACCCCAGCACCGTTCCGTCCGTTTTCGATTCCGCCACGACGGCGGTCGACGCCCCCGTGACGTCCGACGCCCCCGTGACGATCGACGCCCCCGAGACGTCTGACGCCGTTCCCGCCGAAACCGCCGAGTCGATCGACTTCGCCGGTCTGGGCCTGCCCGAGCCGCTGGTTCGCGCTCTGGCCCGACAGGGCATCACCGCACCCTTCCCGATCCAGCAGGCCACCGTCCCCGACGCCCTCGCCGGGCGGGACGTGCTCGGTCGTGGGCAGACCGGGTCGGGCAAGACCCTCGCCTTCGGCCTCCCGCTGCTGGCCCGCGTCGCCGCCGGGCGTCCGGCGCGTCCGATGCGGCCACGCGCCCTGGTCCTGGTACCGACCCGCGAGCTGGCCATGCAGGTCAACGACGCGCTCCTGCCGTTGGGCAAGGCGCTCAACGTGTTCCTGAAGACCGCCGTCGGCGGTGTTCCATACGACCGCCAGATCGACGCGCTCCGGCGGGGCGTGGAGATCATCGTGGCGACCCCGGGCCGGCTCGGCGACCTGATCGAACGGGGCATCTGCCAGCTCGACGACGTCGAGGTGACGGTGCTCGACGAGGCCGACCAGATGGCCGACATGGGCTTCCTCCCCGAGGTGACCGAACTGCTGGCGAAGACGCCGGCCGGCGGTCAGCGCCTGCTCTTCTCCGCCACTCTGGACGGCGACGTCGACGCGCTGGTCAAGCGATTCATGAACGACCCGGTGACGCACTCCACCGCGCCGTCCACCGCCTCGGTGTCCACCATGGACCACCACGTGCTGCTGATCCCGCCGCACGACAAGTTTCCGGTGACCGCCTCGATCGCGGCGCGGGACGGACGGACCATGGTGTTCGCGCGTACGCAGATGGGCGTCGACCGGCTGGTCGACCAGTTGGCCGCGGTCGGCGTGCGGGCCGGTGGGCTGCACGGCGGCAAGACCCAGCGGATGCGGACCAAGACCCTCGCCGAGTTCCGTGAGGGTCGGATGAACGTCCTGGTCGCCACCGACGTGGCGGCCCGTGGTATCCACGTCGACGGGGTCACGCTGGTGCTGCACGTCGACCCGCCGAAGGACCCGAAGGACTACCTGCACCGTGCCGGTCGTACCGCCCGCGCGGGCGAGTCCGGCGCGGTCGCCACGCTGGTGCTGCCCAAGCAGCGCCGTACCACCCTCGCGATGATGGAGAAGGCCGGCGTCGCGCCGGCCGAGACCCGCGTCCGGGTCGGCGACCCGGTGTTGGCGGAGCTGATCGGCGCCCGCGAGCCCAGCGGCGTTCCGGTTCGTGTCGAGGCGGAGCCGCGCGGCTTCGGTGACCGCTCCGGCGGTGGCCGACGGTTCGACGACCGCTCCGGCGGCCCGCGCCGGTTCGGCGACCGGCCGCAGGGCGAGCGCCGGTACGGCGACCGTCCCCAGGGCGAGCGCCGGTACGGCGACCGGCCGACGGGCGACCGGCAGTACGGCGACCGCCCGCAGGGCGAGCGCCGCTACGGCGACCGGCCCACCGGCGAGCGCCGCTTCGGCGACCGGCCGACGGGCGACCGGCAGTACGGCGACCGTCCCCAGGGCGAGCGCCGCTACGGCGATCGGCCCACCGGCGAGCGCCGGTACGCCGATCGCGACAGTCGCGGCTACGGCGACCGCCCGCAGACCGACCGGAGTGACCGACCGGCCGGTGAGCGCCGCTTCGGCGACCGCCCGCAGGGCGACCGACAGTACGGCGACCGGCCGACGGGCGAGCGCCGCTACGCCGACCGGCCGCAGGGCGACCGACAGTACGGCGACCGCCCGCAGGGCGAGCGCCGCTACGCCGACCGGCCGACGGGCGAGCGCCGCTTCGGCGACCGCCCGCAGGGTGACCGCCCGCAGGGTGACCGGCAGTACGGTGACCGGCCGACCGGTGAGCGCCGCTACGGCGACCGGCCGCAGGCCGACCGGGGCGACCGGGGTGAGCGGCGCTTCCCGGACCGCGACAGCCGGGGCGGCTACCGCTCCGAGGGCCGTGGTCGGGACGACCGACCGCGTGATGATCGGCGGGGTTTCGGCGGGCGGCCGCCGGCGCGTACCCACTGATCTTCCGATACACGCCGAACGCCGTCGCGGAGCTTGTGCTCCGCGGCGGCGTTCGCGCATGCGCTGCCGACCGCGTCCGGGTCGCGTAACGTCCGGCTCATGGCGACCATGACCAAGTCGATCTTCTGGTCCCGGACGGACACCGCCGGCAGCGAACATGCCCTGCTCGACGACGGCGACGCGTTGTCGGCGCGCGGCACCGTGCTCGCCGTCGATCCGATTCCGTTCACCGCCCGCTACCGGCTGACGACCGCGCCCGACGGGAGCACCGCCCGGGTCGAGGTCGAGGCCGAGGGGTCGGGTTGGCTTCGGCGCGTGACCCTCGAGCGGGCCACGTCCCGGTGGCGGGTCACCACCGCCGAGCAGGGCGACCTGGATGCCGCACTGGTCGGGGCCGGACACCCGCGCGCCGGCCTGCCCGGCACCGACGACCCGGATCGCCTCGCCGACGCGCTCGACGTCGATCTGAGTGGCTCGCCGCTGTTCAACGCCCTTCCGGTACGCCGGCTCGGGTTGACCCGCGGACCGGCCGACATGCCGCGCCGGATCACGGTCGCGTGGGTGCTGCTGCCGGGCCTGGAGGTGGTGCCGGCCGAGCAGATCTACACCGGGCTCGGTCCGGGCCGGGTACGGTTCGCCAGCGGCACCTTCACGGCCGATATCGACCTGGACGCCGACGGGTACGTGGTGCGCTATCCCGGTCTTGCCGAACGGATCGACCCCCGCTGACGGCAGCGCGGGCCCGTCGTCGGACCGGACAGGCAGCTCAGGCGGGCCAGTCGCCGCTGCTCAGGAAGCGCTCGACGGTCGCAGCGTGCGGCGTCAGGTCGAGGCCCTGGGCGGCGACCCAGTCGTCGGAGTAGTACGTGTCGGCGTACCGGTCACCGGCGTCGCAGATCAGGCTGACCACCGAGCCGGTCCGCCCCTCGGCCAGCATGCCGGCGATGAGGCTGAACGCGCCCCACAGGTTGGTGCCGGTGGAGCCGCCCACCCGACGACCGAGCACCGTCGAGCCGGCGCGCATGGCGGCCAGCGAGGCCGCGTCCGGCACCTGGACCATCCGGTCCACGACCGAGGGCAGGAAGGACGCCTCGACCGTGGGCCGGCCGATCCCCTCGATGCGGGAGCCCTTGCCGGTGCGTACGGACCAGTCGGCGGCCACCCAGGCGGGGTAGAAGGCGGAGTTCTCCGGGTCCACGACGCAGAGCTTGGTGGCCAGGCGGCGGTAGCGGGCGTACCGGCCGATGGTGGCGCTGGTGCCACCGGTGCCGGCGCCGACCACGATCCAGGCCGGGATGGGGTGTCGTTCCAGCTCCAACTGCGCGTAGATCGACTCGGCGATGTTGTTGTTACCTCGCCAGTCGGTGGCCCGCTCGGCGTACGTGAACTGGTCCATGAAGTGGCCGCCGGAGTCCTCGGCCAGCCAGCGGGCCTCGACCACCACGCCCGCCGGGTCGTCCACCAGGTGGCACCGGCCGCCCTGGAACTCGATCTGCGCGATCTTCTCGGGCGAGGTGGAGGCGGGCATCACGGCGATGAACGGCAGGCCGAGCATGCGGGCGAAGTACGCCTCGGAGACCGCCGTGGAGCCCGAGGACGCCTCGACGATCGTGGTCTGCGGCCCGATCCAGCCGTTGCACAGGCCGTAGAGGAACAGCGAGCGGGCCAGCCGGTGCTTCAGGGAGCCGGTCGGGTGGGACGACTCGTCCTTGAGGTAGAGGTCGATCCCCCACGCCCGGGGCAGCGGGAAGGGCAGCAGGTGGGTGTCGGCCGAGCGGTTGGCGTCGGCCTCGACGGCGGCGATCGCCTCGGTCACCCAGCTACGGCTGGCCTCGTCGCACCGGTCGAGATGAGTCACGCCCGGAAACCTAGCAACCAGGTCAGGCGGGCTGTGGACCGACCGCCTGGGGGCGGTTCTCCCACTTGGTGGAGAGGGCGATGGCGGTGCGCGTGGAGGCGACCCCGGGGGTCCGGTTGAGCCGCACGATGAGCTGCTCCAGCTCGGCGATCGTGCCGACCCGGGCCTTGAGCAGGAACGACTCGACCCCCGCCATGAAGTAGCAGGATTCGATCTCGGGCAGCACCCGCAGCGACTCCAGCATGTCGTCGGAGTCCGCCCCGGAGTCCTCGACGATGCCGATCAGCGCGGTGACGCCCAGCCCGATCGCCTCGGGCGCCACGTCCGCCCGGTAGCCCAGCACCACGCCGCTGCTCTCCAGCTTGCCGACGCGTTCGTGCACGGCCGGGGCGGAGAGGCCCACCTGTCGGGCCAGCTCGGCGTACGACAGGCGGGCGTTGCCGCGCAGCAGGTCGACGAGGCTCAGGTCGATGGCGTCCACGGAGAGTGACCTTAACGCGTTGGGCGTAACGCGAGGCCTTCGGCATCCGTTGGTCAGAACAGTGAGTAACTGTTCATAAACTGACGGTCTAGGTAGGGGTTGCACCAGTACCATTTACTAACTTCCCAGTCAGTGCATTTTTCGCGTTTGGCGGACAGGCCAGGTCCCTGGTGCTGTAATTGCCATACGTCCCTCATGACGGCTCTGGGCTCGCACCAGCCGGGGGCAGTGTGTTCAGCCAGGGGCTTCGTCGACGCGAGGAGGGGGCTGTGGACACTGGAGATCGCCTGCTGACACCGGGTGAGGTCGCCGCGCTGTTTCGGGTAGACCCGAAGACTGTGACGAGATGGGCGGCGGCCGGCCGGATAGGAAGCATCCGGACTCCAGGCGGGCATCGCCGGTTTCGGGAATCCGAGGTGCGAGCCCTGCTTGAGGGGGAGGGCATGCTGGACGAGGTGGACGAGGTCGGAAAGCCACGCAACGTGGGTCCGGCCGCCTCCACCGGGCCGGGTCCGGCCAACGCCGGCATGTACTGAACTGGTGCGGACAACGTCAGGCGGACCGGACACCCGTCCGGTCCGCGCACCACTGCAACCCAGGTGACGGCTCAGCTCCGGGCCGCGCCGAGTTGGCCGGACCACCGGCGGAACAGGGTGTGTGGCACGCCGAGCGCGTCCAGCACCTTGCCGGCCACGAAGTCGACCAGTTGCTGCGCGCTGGCCGCCGCGCCCGCGCCGTAGAAGCCGGGGCTGGCCGGCAGCACGACCGCGCCGGCGTCGTGCAACGCGATCAGGTGCTCCAGGTGGCTGCGGGTCACCGGGGTCTCCCGGGGCACCACCACGACCGGTCGGCGCTCCTTCAGGTTGACCTCCGCGGCACGTTGCAGCAGATCCTTGGAGAGCCCGATCGCGATGCCGGCGCAGGCCGCGGTGCTGGCGGGTACGACGGCCATTCCGCGTACCCGGTAGGAACCGCTGCTGGGTCCGGCGGCCAGGTCGCCGGCCGGCCAGTGGCGTACGTCCGCTCCGGTCAGGTCCCGGCCCAGCCAGGCCGCGAGGTCTTCGGCCCAGTGCGCGTCGCGGAACGAGCGCCCGGTCTCGTCCAGCAGGGTAAGCCGGGCCGCCCGGGACACGATGAGGTCCACCGGCTCGCCCGCGTCGAGCAGCCCGCCGACGACGGCCGCCGCGTACGGCGTACCGGAGGCCCCGGAGACACCGACCACCCATGGTTCCCGCATGCCCCCAGCCTGCCTGGTCGACGCCGCGCGCCGCTGGGCACCCCACGATCCGCCGCGCCGCAGCCGCCCGACTTGTCCGGCCGGGTAGGTGGTTATCCCGCCGACCTGCGATGCTGCCGATGGCGATTCGCACCGGGAGCAGTTCGCACGGGAGGCATCGGTGACGACCGGCGAGGTCCTCTGGGCGCTGCGCGCCGAGTGCCCGATCCCACCCCGGCTCTCGCCGCACGCCGACCAGGTCCAGCAGTGGCTCGTCGACATCCTGCCCGAGCTGGGCATGCCGCTGGACGACGCCGCGCTGCACCGGCTGGCTCGGGGCGGCTTCGCCCGGTACGCGGGACGGCTCTACCCGGACGCCAGCGAGGCCGACCTGCGGGTGCTGACGGCCCTCTTCACCTGGTTCTTCCTCGTCGACGACGCCTGCGACGGCCCGCACCGAATCAGCCCGGCGCAGATCCGGGCGCTGCGCGACGGGACGTTGGCACTGCTGCACGACGGTCCCCGCCTCCGGCACGGTGGGTTGACCGGGCCGCTGCGGCGACTGCTGGTGCTGGCCTGGCGGGAACCGCGCAGACGGATGCCGTCCCGGTGGCGGCTACGTTTCGCCGACGCGGTGGGCCGGCACCTCGACGGCACCTGGCGGGAGGCGGCCAACAAGGAGGCCGCCGTCCGACCCGGCGTGGACGAGTACGTCGAGCTGCGACGGGCCACCTCGGCGGCCGAGGTGTCGTATCCGCTGGTGGAGTTCGTCGGCGGCCGGCCCCTGCCCGATCCGGTCTACCACCATCCGCTGCTGCGCCAGATCGCCCGCACCGGCAACGACCTGCTCTCCTGGTACAACGACCTGGCCTCGCTGGAGAAGGACCGGGCCACCTCGGGCGGGCACAACCTGGTCCTGGCGACACAGGCCGAGTGGGGCGTGTCCTCGGACGAGGCGGTACGGCGGGTGGCCGAGCGCTGGCGCGAGTCGATGCGGCGGTTCGTGGCGCTCCGCGCCGCCGTGCCGTCGTTCGGGCCGGCGTTGGACGAGGCCGTCACCGACCATCTCGACGGGGTCGCGTACGCCGTGCGCGGCACCATCGACTGGACCCTGGAGAGCGGCCGCTACCCGACGGCCGCGGCCGGCTAGCTAGGGCCGCAGGCCGAGGCGGATCACCAGGTCGAGCAGGGCGAAGACGAACAGCGCGATGCCGACGAACCCGTTGGCGGTGAAGAACGCCCGGTTGACCTTGCTGAGGTCGGTCGGGCTGACCACCAGGTGCTGGTAGGCGAACGCGACGGCGGTCAGCGCCAGGCCGACCCACCACAGCCAGCCGAACCCGATCAGCGCCCCGAACCACACGAACAGCCCGAAGGTCACCACGTGCGCGAGCGTCGAGGCGTGCAGCGCGAAGCGGCGACCGTACCGGGCGGGCACGCTGTGCACGCCGATCTGCTGGTCGATCTCGGAGTCCTGGCAGGCGTAGATCAGGTCGAAGCCGCCGATCCAGAGCCCGACCGCCGCGCCGAGCAGCCAGGCCGGCCCGGAGCCGTCCAGGGTGCCGGTGACCGCGAGCCAGGCGCCGACCGGGCCGACCGCCTGGGCGATGGCGAGGATGGCGTGCGGCCAGTTGGTGAACCGCTTGCCGTACGGGTAGACGACCAGCGGCACCACGGCGAGCGGCGCGAGCACCAGGCAGAGCGGGTTGAGCAGCGCGGCGGCGGCGAGGAACACCACGAGCGCGACGGCCGCGCCGGTCCAGGCCGTCCGCACGCTCACCGCCCCGGTGACCAGTTCCCGTCCGGCGGTACGCGGGTTCCGGGCGTCGATCCGCCGGTCGAGGATCCGGTTGGCGGCCATCGCGAACGTCCGCGCGCCGACCATCGCCACGGTGATCAGCAGCAGGTCGAGCCACCGCACGTGCCCGCCGTTCACCTGCATGGCGGTCAGCGCCGACAGGTACGCGAACGGCAGCGCGAACACCGAGTGCTCGATCGCGACGAGCTTGAGGAAGGACTTGACCCGGCCCGGCTTCTCCACGGGTGCGTCGAGGACGGCCATCAGATCCCGTACTCCTTCCAGCGCTTGTCGACCAGGGCCGCGACTTCCGGGGCCATGGTCATCTCCTCCGGCCAGCCTCGGGTGTAGCCCTCGGTGGGCAGCTTGCGGGTCGCGTCGACGCCTGCCTTGCCGCCCCAGAACTGCTGGTACGACGAGTGGTCGAGGTGATCCACCGGCCCCTCGGTGAGCAGCAGGTCACGGGCGTAGTCGACGTTGCCGAAGGCGCGGAAGGCCACCTCGTTGTAGTCGTGCACGTCGCAGTCCTCGTCGACGATCACGATCAGCTTGGTGAGCGACATGAGGTGCGCGCCCCAGATCGCGTTCATGACCTTCTGCGCGTGCTTCGGGTAGCGCTTGCGGATCGACACGATCGCGCAGTTGTGGAACACCCCGGCGGCCGGCAGGTCGTAGTCGACGATGTCCGGGATCATCAGCTTGAGCAGCGGCTGGAAGATCCGCTCGGTGGCCTTGCCGAGGCCGTGGTCCTCCTGCGGCGGCTTCGACGTGACGATCGAGTGGTAGACCGGGTTCCGCTGCATGGTCATCGCCTCGATGTGCAGCACCGGGAACGGCTCGACCGGCGTGTAGAAGCCGGTGTGGTCGCCGAACGGCCCCTCGGGCAGCCGCTCGCCGGGCTCCAGGTAGCCCTCCAGCACGATCTGAGCGTGCGCCGGCACCTGCAACGGGACGGTGAGGCAGTCGACCATCTCCACCCGCTCGCCGCGCAGGAACCCGGCGAACAGGTATTCGTCGATGTCGCCGGGCAGCGGCGCGCTTGCCGCGTACGAGACGACGGGGTCGCAGCCGATCGCGATCGCGACCGGCAGGCGCTGCCCGAGTCGTTCGGCGACCGCGTGGTGCGCGGTGGAGTCCTTGTGGATCTGCCAGTGCATGCCGAGGGTGTTGCGGCCGTGCTGCTGAAGCCGGTAGAGGCCCAGGTTGCGCTTGCCGGTCTCCGGGTGCTTGGTGTGGGTCAGCCCGTAGTTGTGGAAGATCCCGCCGTCGCCGGGCCACACCTGCAACCCCGGCAGCCGGCCCAGGTCGACGTCGTCGCCCCGGTAGACGACCTCCTGGCAGGGCGCGGTCTTGACCTTGCGCGGGGGCACCGACTTGAGCTGCATGACCTTGCCCAGGCCCTCGCGGATGCCGGACCAGCCGACCGGCAGCTCCGGCTTGATCAACGCGCCGATCCGCGCGCCGACCTCGTCCAGCGAGTCGACGCCGAGGGCCATCGCCATCCGCTTCTCGGTGCCGAACAGGTTGATCGCCACCGGCATCTCACCCCGGGTGGGGTGCTCGAACAGCAGCGCTGGCCCGCCGGCGCGCACCGTGCGGCTGACCACCTCGCTGATCTCCAGGGTCGGGGGGGCGGGGGCGGGGCCCCCCCCCCACCCCCCCCCCCCCCCCCCCCCCGCCGGGGCGGCCGGGGGGATCGTGTTCCGGGACCCACCCGCCCAGTAGGCCA